>JACPRZ010000050.1 GCA_016193485.1 Bacteroidota bacterium
ATCTGCGGGATACCCCCCCACGGTTGATACTCTTAATAAAACAAAATCGGTCGCGTGCCATGGGGAAGCCGTTAGTTTCACGGTAGTTTCTTCCGATCCGGTTAATGACGGGTACTGGGACTGGGGCGATGGTTCGTTTTCTAATGGCGGACCCCCGGCAATACACAGTTTCCAGGATACCGGAACCCTGATCATCAGGTTCACTCCGATGTATAACGGTTGTCCGGGACCGGATGTTTTTGATACTATTGTTATTCTTCCTCCCAAACCTATCTTTACTGCCAATCCGACTTTCATCTGCCGCACACCGGCTACCGTTACATTCACAAACTTTTCCTGGGATGCCGATTCATGGTATTGGGATTTTGACGATGGAACTCCTGTTGATATATCATGGGATGCCGTTCACACCTATAATACACCGGGGCTCTATGATCCGCGCCTCGTTGTTGTAAATGGCAACGGGTGCAGGGACTCTCTGTATGCGCAGATCAGGATACCGCAACCCACCGCGGTATTTGCTGCAAACCCTACAGGCGGTTGTGTTCCCTTTGTAACTTCCTTCTCGCAATCATCCTTCACTTATCTTCCTCTCTATTCAAACATAGTTTCCTGGAACTGGAACTTTGGCGATGGGACAAATTCAAGCCAGCAAATACCCCCCCCGCATACCTATTTTACGATGGATACCTTTACGGTTACTCTTATTGTAACCGATAATTACGGTTGTAAAGATACCCTGATAAAAACCGATTATATTAAAACGTACGGCAACCAGGCGAATTTTACAGGGACGCCCGTTTCGGGGTGCGCACCTCTTGATGTAACCTTTACCGACCAGTCAACATCTTCTTCAGTCGTGATTTCATGGAACTGGTCTTTCGGGGACGGATCGCCCGCAGGAACCACACAAAACCCCCTACATACCTATTCAAACCCCGGAAATTACAATGTTTCACTCGGTGTGACCGATGCGAACGGGTGCACAACCAATATGACCAAAACAGGTTTCCTGCTTGTAACAAAACCGCTTGCGCAATACACTCATCCGGTACAGGTCTGCCTTAATGAAAATGTTGTTTTTTCAAATACATCATCGGGGCTGGGAATTACTTACCTGTGGAATTTCGGTGACGGGGATACAAGTTCACAGAGAGACGTTATTCATTACTACAGCGATACAGGAACCTTTAACATTACCCTGTTGATTACCGACACTGTCGGCTGCACCGATACGGGAATAAGTTCCATCCGGGTTAAACCGCTGCCCGTTGCCGCTTTCACGGTGGACAGCATTTTTACCAAATGCCCCCCCCTTGTGGTCAAATTCACCGATCTTTCAACAATTGATAACGATACGATTAACGCATGGAAATGGGATTTTGGCGATGGTGTTCAGAACTATGTGCAAAATCCCGTCCATACTTTTTCTTATCCCGACACTTTTGACATTTCCCTCATTGTGACCAGTTCCACCGGTTGCAGGGATACATTAATGATCCCGGATATGGTAACCGTGAAAGGTCCGGTAGGCACTTTCACATTTGACCCCGACAGCGGGTGTTTCCCGCTTACCGTGGATTTTTCATCCGTTACAAGTTTGGTTGATGAGTACACCTGGGATTTTGGCGATGGGGTGATTGATACCGTTTCGGGTCCGACCGCTGTCCACACTTATCCGATACCGGGATTTCCTTTTCCCCAGTTATCCATCACCGATTCGCTTGGCTGCAAACTACCGGCTACCCCCCCCGTTCCTCCCTATATTCCGATTGACCAGGTCGTAGTGGATTTTGCGGTCGCTCCGCAAACCTTATGGACTCCTTTCTGCCCGCCCGATACAAATTGGTTTTATGATTCCTCCTATGTAATTAACGATTCATCGGTCATTGTTGGATGGCAGTGGGATTTCGGAGACGGTTTTTATGATTCCGTGCAGAATCCATGGCATGTGTACAGCGACACCGGAACTTTTTTAGCCACCCTTACCGCTACATCTTCCCTCGGATGTACCAACTCTATTAACCGTACAATAAAAATTATTCTTAATGATACCCTGGTGCTTAATGCAACCGATGGAGGTTCCATTCAGGTTTCCTGTTTTGGGTACAATGACGGTGAAGCGACAGTATCGCAGCAGGGAGGCACAGCGCCATTCACATATTTGTGGAGCGCATCAGCCGGCAGCCAGATAACCGCCACCGCCACAGGTCTTTATTCCGGTAATCATAAAGTTACCATTACGGATACATGGGGTTGCAAGGACTCTATAACCATAACTGTAAATACTCCTGCACTGTTAACTGCCACTGCCACTGCTACTGCCGTTGCTTGTTATGCTGATTCCTCCGCCTCTGCCTTCGCCTCCGCCTCAGGTGGTACCCCCCCCTATGACTTCCAGTGGAGCAGTGGCCAGTTGGCAGTTAACAGTTTGCAATCAATAATTGATAGTATTCCGGCTGGAATATACATTGTAACCATTACCGATTCACTGGGCTGCGATACGATTGCATCAGTTACAGTTACCGAACCTCCCCAACTTACGGCCACTATCACGGTCAATGCCGCTTTGTGTTTTGGCGATTACTCCGGTTCTGCATTCGCCACCGCGTCAGGCGGTACGCCACCTTATGATTTCCTGTGGAGCAACGGGAAGTGGACAATTGACAGTTTAGAGTCGACAATAGAAAATATACAAGCCGGGGTATACGGTGTAACCGTGACTGATTCACTGGGTTGCGATACCATTGGATCAGATACTGTTACCGAACCCACTTTGCTGACTGCCACTGCCACTGCTGCTGCCGCCTTGTGTTTCGGTGATTCCTCCGCCTCCGCCTTCGCTTCCGCCTCAGGCGGCACCCCCCCTTATGATTTCCTGTGGAGCAACGGGGAGTGGACAGTTGACAGTTTGCAATCAATAATTGACACTATTACGGCAGGAATATATTCGGTTACAGTAACCGATTCATCGGGATGCGATACCAATGCATCGGTAGTGATCACAGAACCACCGGTTTTATCTTTTAGTGTCACGCAAACAAACGTTTCCTGCAACGGTGGCAGTGATGGAACAGCAACAGCAACATGTGCCGGTGGCAGCGGAACTTATACATATTTATGGAATGATCCGCCTCCGGCACAGGCAACGCAAACCGTTACCGGATTAACAGCCGGAACATGGAGTATAACCATTACCGATTCCCTCGGATGCGATACTACGGCTGATGTTCTTATCACGGAACCTGCCGTTTTGAGCATAATTTTTACGCAAACAAATGTTTCCTGTACAGGGGGAAATGACGCCACGGCAACGGCACAAGTCACGGGTGGCAGCGGCAATTATACCTGCGTATGGGATACTCCCCCCCCTGTACAGAATTCCCAGACGGCAACCGGATTAACAGCCGGTACCTGGAATGTAACAGTTACGGATTCACTTGGGTGTGACACTTCAGCACCGGTTAGCATCACCGAACCCATGCCCGTCACTGCCGTTACTGCCGAAACTGATGTTTCCTGCTATGGCGGAAGCGATGGTACGGCACTTGTGACTGTGACCGGAGGAAGCGGCACTTATACTTACGTCTGGAATGATCCGCCTCCTGTGCAAACTGATTCTGTAGCAACAGGTTTAAGTGCAGGAACATGGAGCGTGACCATCACCGACTCATTGGGATGCGACACCATAGTCACAGTCACTATAACTGCCCCCCCCCTGCTTACCGCCACTGTCTCAGTAATAATGAATGTTTCCTGTTACGGAGGAAATACCGGTGAGGCAACCGCAAATCCTTCCGGGGGCAGCGGTGCCTATTCCTATTTATGGAACGATCCGCCTCCGGTTCAGATCATCCAAACGGCAACCGGTTTGCCGGCAGGAACATGGTTTGTCACAGTAACCGATTCACTGGGTTGCGATACAATTGTATCGGTAATAATCACGGAACCTCCTGTATTAGCATTCACTGTTACACAAACTGATGTCTCCTGCAATGGCGGAAGCGATGGGAGTGCGACAGCGGCAGTCACCGGTGGCACAGGTACTTATTCATTTGTATGGAACGATCCGCCTCCTGTCCAGGTAACTGCAACCGCTACCGGGTTATCTGCCGGAACATGGAGCGTGACAATTACCGATTCTCTCGGTTGCGATACTGTTGCCGGTGTTATCATAACCGAACCTGCGATTTTGACCATTACCGTAACGCAAACCGATGTTTCCTGTGAAGGCGGAAATGACGGCACTGCAACAGCGCAAGTCACAGGTGGCAGCGGTAATTATACTTATTCCTGGGATGATCCCCCCCCCATTCAGATTTCTCAAACGGCAACCGGATTAACTGCCGGGACATGGAATGTAACCGTGAGTGATTCACTGGGCTGCGATACAACTGCATCGGTAACAGTAACGGAACCGCCTGTACTGACTGCCACTGCCACTGCTACTGCCACCTTGTGTTTCGGTGATTCCTCCGCCTCCGCCTTTGCCTCCGCCTCAGGCGGCACCCCCCCTTATGACTTTCAATGGAGCAGCGGGCAGTGGGCAGTTGACAGTTTGCAATCAACAGTGGGCAACTTGCAAGAAGGAACTTATTATGTTACCATTACCGACTCGCTTGGTTGTGATACAACTGCATCTGTTGTCGTGACGGAACCTGCACTGCTCACTGCAACTGCCGCTGCCACTGCCGTTACGTGTTATGGCGATTCCTCCGCCTCCGCTACCGCCTCCGCCTCTGGCGGCACCCCCCCTTATGACTTCCAGTGGAGCAATGGGCAGTGGACAATGAACAGTTTGCAATCATTGATTGATAGTATATCGGCCGGTATTTATACGGTTACCGTAACCGATTCGAATAATTGCGTGGCATACGATACTATAACCGTATCGGATTATTCGCAATTGAATATCACTTTTGATATTAACGGCAGCGCTGATTCGGTTGGATGTTACGGTGTTCCGTCAACCGTTACTGCTGTAACAACAGGAAGCGCACCGCCTTATACATATTCATGGAGCGATGGTTCGGTATTTATCACAGGGAATCCCATATCCGTTACACCCTATTGGGTACAAACCTGGACAGTGACAGTTACTGATTCAGCGGGATGTACAACCGCTGAAGCAGTCAATCTCTATGTAAACTTCCTGCTTGTCAATGTAACAACTGACGATACCGTTTGTACCGGTGAATCCGTTACGGTTGAAGCGTTAACAACAGGCACATTACCATGGATAAATCCTTCCTATAATTATATTTGGAATACCTCCGCAACAACTCCTTCCGTCAACGTGGTGATCAATTCTGTTTCAACATTTATGGTTACAGTATCTGACGGCTGTTCCAGACCGGGTTCTGACACAATAACAATTATTCCGTATGCAAATCCCGGAATCGGGATCAATGTAAATTCCACAGCGGGTTGTCCTCCGTTTGAAGTTGTATTTTCCGATACGGTTGACGACATTCCCGGTTCCCAGCATATTTGGTATTTCAGCGATGGCGGTTGGATAACCGGAAATCCCGCTGTCTATTCATTTAATAATACCGGATATTTTTTTACGTCCCTGACTGTTACATCTCCGGAAGGATGTTCATCATCGGCACTTTTTACTGATACGATAACGGTATACGCATTACCCACAGCATACTTTACAGCGGATCCGGTGATCACAAAGATCAATGATCCGATAGTAAATTTCACCAATCTCTCTTCGGTTAATCCTTTTATTCAGGATACAATCGCAGGTTATTTATGGGATTTTACAGATGGCGATACGAGTTATGCCATTAACCCTTCACATTCCTTCCGTGATACCGGTACATTTAATGTTGTGCTGACTGTGATAACTCAATACGGTTGTACAGCGCAATATTCATTCGCAGTAAGGATCGATCCCTTCATTGAAATCCGTATTCCCAGCGCTTTTACGCCAAACGCGGCCGGATCCTCAGGGGGGGTATATGATCCCCTGTCCTATGATAACGATGTATTTTACCCGATAACCAAATATGTTGCAGAATACCTGTTTCAGATTTTTAACCGGTGGGGCGAACTCATTTTTGAATCAACCGATCATGCTGTCGGATGGGATGGCTATTACCGTAGCAAACTGTGCCAGCAGGATACGTATATGTGGAAACTTAAACTGAAATGGACGACCGGGGAAGAGTATTTTAAGGTGGGATCGGTGTTGTTGGTAAGGTAAGAGAAGACAGGGAACAGGAGACAGGGAACAGAAGACAGGGAACAGAAGACAGGGAACAGAAGACAGGGAACAGAAGACAGGGAACAGAAGACAGGGAACAGAAGACAGGGAACAGAAGACAGGGAACAGGAGACAGGGAACAGAAGACAGGGAAGACAGGGAACAGGAGACAAGGAGTCCGGGGGACAGGGAGAATACGGAAACGGAAGAAATTGGGATATTGAGATATAAGATATCAAGAAAATATGTTACTGTTCGGGTTGTATGATTATTTCTGCCACAAAGACACCAAGACACGAAGTTTCACAAACCTGCCTGCCGGTAGGCAGGGATTTCTTCGTGTTTCTTTGTGACTTTGTGCCTTAGTGGCAAGTTTTTTTAGTTTTCTCATGAGTACCCGAACAGTAACGAAAATATTTAACAAAACATTAACCTAAGACCAATTGAAAACAAAAGCGCTGATAATATTGCTTTTTACTTTAAATGCCTACTCGCAGGAACCGCAGTTTTCCCAATTCAATTCCTTTCCGCTTTATCTGAATCCTGCTTTGACCGGGGTGACGCCCAATGACAGGACGGCTGTAATTTACCGTGTTCAATGGATGGGTATCCCGGGTGCGTACCGGAGTTATGGATTTTCGTACGATAAAAACTGGATAAAGAAAAAAAGCGGGGTGGGATTGCTGCTGATGAAGGATGAAACATCATGGGGGGCATTTTCAACGCTTACTGCCGGAGGTCTTTATTCCTACCATTTGCAGATTGACAGGACAAAATCGCTGAGTTCAGGCGCAAGGGTATCTTATTTTCAGCAGAAATTAGTTCCTGAAAAGGTAACCTTTGCCGATCAACTGATCCGCAATGACGGAAGTCCCACCTATGAAGTATTTGACAACCGGACGCATGCATTTGCCGATATTTCGTGGGGCTTCCATTTCTCAGATTACGATTCCCTGACCGATAAGGGTTATTATGCCGGCATTTCTCTTGACCACCTTAATTCCCCCCCAATAGCGTTTAATGAAAGCAAAGGATCTCAGCCGTGGAAATATTCCCTTCAAGGTGGTTTTTCTTCCCGGCTGACAAAAGACGTAAAAGACAAAACCACCAGTGCAATATCTTTTTCCTTCCTTTATAAAGCCCAGCGCAAGTGGGACCAGGCCGATTTTACCGCAAACTATACTTACCGCACATTTGATGTGGGTTTATCTTACCGCGGCATTCCATTTTTCAAACGGTACAAACCGGATTATCCCAACCGCGATGCGGTCATTATCCTTGCCGGGTATCATAACGATTACATGCAGGTGAATTACTCATTTGATTTCACGGTCTCAAAACTCGGCATCAGCAACACGCTCGGCTCTCATGAGGTTTCGGTGGTGAACAAATTTAAAATCCCGCAATCAAAGAAAAGCAAATACAAGAAGAAGTTGATAATGGCAACACCGAAGTTTTAAGAAAAGATCCGGCTACACACCACCCCCCTTGGTCCCCCCTCATTGTAAAAGGAGAGGGGGGCGGAATTAGGTTGGGGGAGGTGAAGCGGATAAATTGCGGTTTCATCAGCAAAATTTGCGTGAAAATGGCCGGTAAAAACATTACCAAATAATTGTAGCGATCGCCAAAGGTGGGGGATAATTGATAAAAGATGTTGTTGCTCGTAATGATTGGATAATTTCCACCGGGTAAGTTTTTTAGAATAACAAGATGAAAATTAACTAATGCTCAAACAATAAAATAATTTGTCACAACAAGCCGTTCCCTATTACTAAGAGAAATAGTTTTTTCCTTTTGTTCTTTCCATTTCATTATTTCATTAGCAGTGGTTGAATCGGATGCAAATGCGAATGAATAATAAGGGGCATTGACTTCAATGATTTCTGAGTAGTGAGAATGATGATTGTCACCCTGAATTACGTAACTGATATAAACTTTTCGCTTCATTGTTGCTGTATTTTATTGTTAGAAAATTTTTGTCGGAATGACAGGGCGAATTTAACCAACAGAATCATAACAGGCACTTCAATCAAGGGACCGATTACTGTTGCAAACGCCTGTTGGGATGATATTCCGAAAATTGCAACGGCAACCGCGATGGCAAGTTCAAAATCATTGCTCGCTGCGGTGAATGAAACGGCAACGGTTTGTTTGTATGTAGCATTCATTTTTTTTACAATGAAAAAAGTTGAAATCCACATCACAATAAAGTAAAGAGCAAGAGGAACAGCAATGAGTATAACATCAAATGGCCGTTCAATAATATACCCGCCTTCAAGCGAAAACATACCTGCCACGGTAAATAAAAGTGCAATGAGCGTTAATGGACTTATTGCAGGAACAAATTTTGTTTCAAACCATTCTTTCCCTTTTATTTTCAGCAGAACAAACCGTGAGAACATTCCACCGAAAAATGGTATTCCGAGGTAAATAAGGACTGTTATTGCTGCATCAGTCATTGAGATATTTATATCTGCATTATTTGCAAAACCAAGTTTCGTGAGAAAAAATGTGATAAAGATGAAAATATATAACGCGTAAAACAACACCTGGAAAACGGCATTGAAAGCCACTAATCCCACCGCAAGTTCCCGGTCTCCTTCGGCAAGGTCGTTCCATACAATTACCATCGCAATGCATCGGGCAAGTCCGACCAATATCAAACCGACCATATATTGAGGATAGTTGTGCAGAAAAATTATTGCAAGCACAAACATCACAAGCGGACCGATGAGCCAATTCTGGAGGAGAGAAAAAGCCAGAAGTTTTTTATGCGCGAGCACTTTGCCCATTTCTTCGTATTTCACTTTTGCCAATGGAGGATACATCATCAGGATCAGACCGATGGCAATCGGAATATTTGTTGTGCCGCTTTGAAAACCGCTGATGAAATTTTCTGTGCCAGGAATAAAATAACCTATTGCCACCCCGGCAGCCATCGCCAGAAAAATCCACAGGGTGAGAAATCTGTCAATAAATTTTAACCGTTTTGTATTGCCCCTCATAATCAACTGATGTTTCGTTGATTGCTCAAATACCCTTCTGCCATTTGGCTGCGGCAACTGTTGCCTGTGCAGAGAATTAATATGTTTTTCATGTAAATTTATTTGCTCTAATCGTCATCATCATCTTCCTCTCCATTTTCATTTTGCTGATTTTGAATTACTGTCGTATTACTCCTGATTTCAGAATGGCGAATCTGTCCGCCCAGATATCCGGTACGAGCCATGGCTCCAAAAGTAACGGCAGAAAACAATAATGTCGCAACAACAGAATGTTTCATATAGCCCGATTTACGATAGTGAAAAAAAACAGAAATGAGCGCAATGAGTCCTGTTACTTCCATCAGCCAAAAAGCTAATTCAGCAGCTTCCTCGTGTGTTTCAATAATGGATTTGGAAATTCCTGCAATATCTTCTACTGATTCTTCTGCAGGTTCACCGGTCAAAAAAACAGGAACTGCAATCAATGCAGTTATTACAATTATAAAAATTCCCAATAGTTTTACTTGCTGGCTTTTTGAAAACAATCCATAAGAAAGTATTCCAAATCCAATCAAAGTCCCGGTTATCGGAAAATGATTTAAAAGTAAATGCAGATATGTCGGGTTCATAATTGTAATTTATTAGTAGTTTAAATTTTAATCAGCAACATTGTGTTTCAGGGTTGCATCCGGCATCAATTGGCTTTTCTGCATAAACCGTAATGCTATAAATTCCGACTCCGCTGTTTTTATAGTCATCTATCTGTTGCGGAGTAAGGTAATCCCCAAGAATATCATCTGGAAGCGTGATTAGTTTTTCCTTTTGCACTTTGCTGTTTACAAATCCCGACTCATTAATAATTTGGAGGTATTCTGATTTCTGAAGAGCACCGCTCACGCAACCTACATACATTTCGCTTGCCTGCTGTAAACTTTGCGGAAGATTTCCTGCAAGCACTACATCCGAAATGCTGAAATGTCCGTTTGGTTTAAGAATTCTGAAAATTTCCTGAAATGCTTTTCGCTTGTCAGGAACAAGATTCAACACGCAATTGCTCACAACTACATCTGCACGATTAGCAGCAACCGGAATTTTTTCAATATCTCCAAAACGAAATTCCACATTGTTAAATCCCAACTTCTCTGCATTTTCACGCGCTTTGTCAATCATCCCTTCTGTCATATCAATGCCGATGACTTTGCCGCTTTCACCAGTCAGCGCCCGTGCAACAAAGCAATCGTTTCCTGCACCTGAGCCAAGGTCAATTACCGTATCGCCTTTTTTAATTTTTGCAAACTGTGTTGGCAAGCCGCAACCTAATCCCAAGTCGGCATCGGGAACATATCCTTCCAGTTGATTGTAGTTTTCACTGAACACAGCGTAATCAACCGTTGAGCAACCTCCTGTACCGCAGCAGGAAGATTGATTTTGTTCTTTGCTTTGTTTAGCAATTTCACCGTATTTTTCTTTTACGGTTTGTTTGATTTTTGTAGTGTCCATAATTTTGAGTTTTATTTTAGTTATCAATTAGTTTTCGTTACACAACCGTCTTTCAGATGTATTTTAACATTGCCATACTTTGCCGCTTCGGGGCTATGAGTTACCATTATAATGGTAATACCATTTTTTGTATTCAGTTCTTTTAAAAGAGTAAGAATTTCAGAAGCAAGCGAAGGGTCAAGGTTGCCTGTCGGTTCATCGGCAAGAATTACAGATGGATTGTTTGCTAATGCCCGTGCAATGGCTACTCGCTGCTGCTGGCCTGCTGATAATTCCTTTGGATAATGCTGCATTCTGTCTGATAGTCCGACTGTTGTTAATAATTCACGGGCAATTTCCATTTGTGTTTTCTTATCTTTTTGTAAAAGGGAAAGCGGAACCATTACATTTTCTTCTGCCGTGAGATAAGGAATGAGAGAGAAACTTTGCATTACATACCCAATATGTTTTTGCCGGAATGCAGAAAGCGCATTGTCTCCTGCACTATGCAATGGCTGTTCATTAAAAAAAATGCTCCCGGATGACGGACGCAATAAACCGCCTAATATAAAAAGCAGCGTAGATTTTCCTGAACCGGAAGATCCTGTTATAGTAACAAACCTCCCTTTTTCAATCGTTACCGAAACATCCGACAAGGCGTTAATCACCGTGCCGTTGTGATGATGGTATTGTTTTGTAATATTTTTTACCTGTAAATACATAGTTACGATTCCTGCATTATTGAATAGGGCTCAATCCTTGATGCCTGATAGGCGGGTATAAGGGAGCCGATTACTGAAATGATTATAGACAACAGAATTGAAAACGGAAATAAAACCGCAATGGGTTGTACAATGATACCCGCTAATTGCGGTCCTAAAATTATTCCTGCAAATGTTCCGATGATATAACCCAATATTCCTCCGAAAAAGCCCAGTATAACTGATTTTATCAAAAGCATTGAATAAATTTTTGATTGCGAAAAACCAACCATCCGGTAAATTCCGATTTCTTTTTTTCGTTCGTTCACATTCGCCCACATATAGTTACCGATTGAAATTCCGCCTACAAGCAGAATGATGATTAAAAAGATAAGCGATATTTGGTTCATCATTTTGTTGGTTTCTAATTGCGTGGAAACAATCTGACCGATGGTAGTAATTCTTGTGTCGGGGAGGATATTTCGCATTTTACTCAGAAGTCCTTCAGAAATAGCATTGCAACAGCCCATTATTTCTATGGCGCTGATTTGGTTTTCTATTCCCAAAAGTTTTTGAACTGTATGTAAGTGAGCAAATATTCTTCCATCATCAATGGTTCCTGTTTCAGGAAGAACTTTTGCAACATTAAATTCTTTATTCTCAATGCTAATTTTTCCTCCTTCAACAACCGATAGTTTTTTTGCAGCAATAAAACCCACATAACAATCAACAGCGGCAAGTGAGTCAATGGTTTTGCGTTGCAAACGTTCATCTTTATATCCTAATGATTGATTTGCTGTGTTGGAAGGCGCACAACTTGCTTTAAGTTCAGCGCCCATAAGACCGGATGTTTGCCAAAGCGGTTTAGCGGTAATTTCATTGGCAGGAAGTATTCCTGTAAGGACAAAACTTTCTTCCCCGATTTTCACACGCCTGCTTAATTTAGGTGAAAGATTATCTACGCCCGATAAGTCGGAAGTAACAATTCGTTCAACATAATTTTCTGGAAATGTCGGAGCATCAATATCGGCAGTATAATAATCGTCAGTACTGGCTCCCTGTGGCAGCACCAGAATATTTGCCCCGAGATTATCAAGTTTTACAGCGACTGCTTTTTCTGAAAAAGTGGCAACGGAACGGATGCCTACAATTACCGCAATGCCAAAAATAATTGCCATCAATCCTGAAATAAGCCGCGACTTGCGATGCCAGAGTTCGAGCAAAACTAAGTTGAAAAGGTTCATTTTTCGTTACTATTCACCCCAAATTACAAATTATTATTGGTCATTGCAATTTAACTCTGTGTAACTCAGTGTACTCTGTGCTCTCTGTGTTGAAGGATTTTTAACACAGAGTTCACTGAGATAACAGAGTTTCACAGAGGGGGTGAATAGTACCCATTTTTCTTTTATCATTTTTTAGTTGGTCCGCAACTTTTTTTACTTCCAGGGGGACAACATCCGCCAGCGGGTTTCTTCGTTGCGGTTGCAACCAATGTTTTTGAATCAGTAACATCACTAAAAGAACCTGCAATTTGCCCCTGACTATTTATTACGAATGTTTGGGGCGTATCGCCAATAGCAGTGATTTTTAATTCGTTTAAGAAGTTTTTTTCAGTGGCATCATCAAAGTCAACTTCTACAATTTTTGCGTTATCTTTCATTTCGGCACAGGCAACTTCACATTTACTGAGAACATCTTTTTTCTTCATTGATTTCTTGCTTACAACTATAAAAACCGATTTGCCGTCATTGATTGCCTTCAGAACATCGGCTTTCTTTAGCGATGGAATCATCGCGACAAGATTTTCGGCTGTGGTTTGTTTAAAATTTGCTCCGCCTGCAACCACACCATTTGAAGCAACAACGAGTATTAAAGGAACGGGGGCTCCGGCAAGGCGGTATTTCGTTACCAGATTTTCGTTGACTTTATCTGCACGGTTCATTTCAATAACAGCAGATTTCGGATAAAGTTTCTGCGCCTCGGCAGCAAGTTTTTTTGCTGCAACATTATCCGGATTACCGGTTTCCGTTACAGTTAGAAATACTACTTTTCCCGCTTTGTTAGCAGTTTCAATATCGGTTTGAACCGATGCAAACGCATAACTTGCGCATATTGCGAAAGCGATGCTAAGGATGTTTGATTTTTTCATTTGATTTTAATTTTGATTTGTGATTAATGACACTTATTTTTCTTCTTCTTTAATTTGACAGAAATGTTTGCAAAATAGTTTTGCAGTTTACGGATAGATTTTTCATCAATGCAGTAACAAATTGCATTACCGTTAATATCGCCTTTAATCAGACCGGCATTTTTCAGTTCCTTTAAGTGTTGTGAAACAGTCGGCTGTGCCAATGGCAATTCATTAACAATGTCGCCACAAATGCAAGCGTCCGTCTTTAACAAATAGTCAATGATGGAAATCCTTGCAGGATGGCCTAATGCTTTGGCTATTGTTGCAATAGCATTTTGTTTTTCCGTGAAATGCTTCGTCTTGGTTGTTCCCATTTGTTTATTTTTAGATTGCAATATTACGATAAATATTTAATGTGCAAGTTATTTTTAGAAAAAAGTTGTCACCATTAGTTTTGGGATACACCCTGCACTTCGGCAGGCAGGTTTGAATTGTTTTTATTGCTATGCTGGATAGCAACAAAGAAATTTATTATCGCTGCACAGGAGTTTTAATTTCATCAGAATACATTACCGGCTTTTATCAACTATTGAGATGACCAACAACATATTTTCTTCATGCAGGCATATCTACTTTTGAATGTTGGATTTTCAGAATTTCCGATTACTGTATTGATACTATTATTTGCCAACATACAAAAAGATGAAACAATCAGAAAATATTTCATGTACCGGGTGCGACAACAGTAAATGTCTCATCAATTTCTGTTCAAATGAATGGAAAGCCAAATTATCCGCAGAAAAAAAAATGCGGTCATATCCAAGGAAGCAGAACATTTTCTGGGAGAAATTAACAATTTACGGAATTTACTTTATCTACAAAGGGAAAGTAAAACTGGTTTCACAGGAATTGCAGGGAAAGGAACAGATTGTCCGGTTAGCCACTGACGGGGATCTCCTTGGAATTTTAAGCGCTAACAGCAACGAGACCTATATCCTGAGCGCATTTGCGCTTGATGATTCGGCAATATGTTTTATCGACAACCCGACATTATTTCAGGCGCTGTTGGAAAATCCTCAATTTTCCCTCAATATCCTGCTCTATTATTGCAATTTGATGCGGAGAATGGAGATCCGGTCCAGGAATTTCGCCTGCATGAATGTAAAAGAAAAAGTTGCCGATTCTATTTTGCATCTCTACCGCACTTATGGCGGCAAAAAAGAAAATAATAAAATCCTGCTTAATGCACAACTGCCTCACAGGGAGATTGCCATGCTTTGCGGCACATCGGAAGAACAGGTATCAAGGACTTTTTCAGAACTGGTTTCTGAAAAACTTATTACCGTAGAAGGCAGGAAGGTTTACATTAACGATATGGATAAGTTGGATAATGCAGTTACATGCTGCTCCACCGACAAACGGCTCCTCTGATAATTCGGAAAAGTTCACCCTGCCTTCTTACCATCAAACCTTTTCATGAGATAAGGCAAATTATCTTCCTGCGGTATTACGGTTTTTCCTGATAATGAAAGTCATTTGAGTGTTTTTAAATCATTACTTGCTTTGGGGCAAGAAAAAATAGTGATTTGCACTCCGGTCAATAATAACTTGTAATAATAAAGAAAAGTATTCAAAAAAATCAAACTATTTAATTTTTATTTTCATGAAAATAAAAAGACGCGACTTCATCCGTTCAATAGGCGTTGCAGGCACAGGAATGGTGGTATTTAATCCGGTGCTGAATGCTTTTGGAAAGGCAAAACCCAAAAATGCCAAACTTGATATCGGTACTTGGGTACCCTCTACATGCCAGGGATGCACAACCTGGTGCCCGAATCAGGTTCTTATTCAAAACGGAAGAGCCGTTAAAGTACGTGGCAATCCCAATTCAATGTACCAGCCAGGTATGTTGTGCCCGAAAGGACATCTGAACATTCAGCAATTATACAGTCCCGACAGGGTGAAGATGCCTATGAAAAGGCAGAACTCTACAAAAGGTAAAGGGGTTGACCCTCAGTTCATTCCTATAACTTGGGACGATGCGATGACTGAGATAGCAACCAAAATGCTTGAGTTGCGCACAAATAGCGAAAAGCACAAATTTATTCTCTTCCGCGGAAGGTACACCTATTCATACCCACTTTTCTACGATGCCATTCCCAAAATTTTCGGTTCACCCAATAAGGCCTCTCACAGCACGCTGTGTGCCGAAGTGGAAAAAACGGGTCCTTATTTTCTTGCCGGGAAATGGACATACAGGGATTATGACCTGGCAAATACAAAATATCTCGTTTTCTGGGGAACAGATCCTTTCCGCGCGAACAGGCAAATACCGGTACTGATTAATAAATGGAAACTTATCAGGCAGCAGGCGAAAGTGGTGACCATTGATCCTCTTTATTCCGGTGCAGCAGCAAAATCAGATATGTGGCTCCCGGTAACACCCGGTGAAGATGGGGCACTGGCAAGCGCTATCGCCCACCATATACTTGTTAAAGGAATCTGGTATAAACCATTTGTCGGTGATTTCAATGGTACAGGTGTAACCCAGTTTGTAGGTAATACACAAGTAAGCGAATCGGCATTCACTGAAATCGATACTTCCGGAATTATAAAATGGTGGAATACCGAATTGTATGACAAAACACCCTCATGGGCTGCAGCCATTACCGGAATATCGCAGTCAACTATTGAAAAAATCGCAGAAGACATGGCTGCCGCTGCCCCAAAGTTGTGTATTTGGTACGGTCCTACCATGTGGCCGAGAGGAACCTATACTGCTATGGCTATTATGGCGCTCCATGGTCTTCTTGGGGCTTATGACAATACTGGGGGTCCCAATCCGGGACAAAGTAAACCCACCACCGCCTCAACGCCATCAACCACTTCTTATGAAGATGGCACGCCCATAACTACAAAAATTGACGGTGGAGGAACTGAGTTTTTCCCGGCAATTAATGATTCCGGAGTCCAGAAGGCGACTGTTACCAATAATATACCTAACAACATGCTCACTGCCAACCCTTATGATATAAAGATGATTTTGGGAACCTGGTGC
Organism: Bacteroidota bacterium; assembly: GCA_016193485.1. Lineage (GTDB taxonomy): Bacteria > Bacteroidota > Bacteroidia > JACPRZ01 > JACPRZ01 > JACPRZ01. Next base: position 16,571 of record JACPRZ010000050.1, read on the forward strand.
AACTGGGCATTTAGCGGTGCCGATGCAAAACGGTGGAGAGAGGCGCTCGGAAGTACAAATCCTAATGGCGCCCCATACTTTGTTCACGTAACCACTCACGCTTCAGAATTCTCACAATTTGCCGATATCGTTCTGCCGGCATCTCATGAGGGTCTGGAAAATTATTCCTTTATACCTACCGGTGGCAACCTGTGGGGTGAGATCTCGATTGAGCAGCCCGTAGTAACAAAACTTTTTGATACACGGGCAGCGGAAAATGAAATATCTTTCATGCTTGCCGAAAAGTTAAATTCACTTGGTTTTCCAAACCTCTACAATTACTTTACCAATCAGTTTAAAGATCCTGACACATCTGCAGCGCCAACTAATTATTCTGAATTTGCCGAATACGCGACTAAATTTTACCTCCAACCCGTTTACAGCGCTGCCCCATTCGGTACATGGGCTAAATTCAAAGCAACAGGAGTTAAATCAAGCGGTCCGTACCAGTTCAGGAAACTCTGGGGCGGTAATTTTCCGACACCTACCAAAAAATTTGAATTTTACAGCGAGACATTAAAGAAAAACCTTCTTCATCATGCAGCCGATTCTGCCGCTAAAGTCATGACCGTTACATTGACAGGAACAAGCGGTACCGCTAATGTTAATATCGGAGGAACCGATTACCTTGCAACCTTCAATACGAGTTTGACCCAAACAGCCACTGACTTTGTTAACAGTTGGGCTGCCACGATTCTCTCCGCCCATAGTGTCAAAGTAACAAGTTCAGCAGCAACCATTGTCTTAACTGCAACCGTTAACGGTGTTGACTTTACAGCGAACGCCCCGGTCAATGCAAGCGGTGATTTAGGAGGATCAATAGCCACAACAACAGCAATAAATTCAACACCGCGCTGGACACCCAAGACGGTCAGTCAAACGCTACAGGATGCAAATTACTCAACTAATCTGGGTGAGAAAGCATTTGTACCTCACTACGAACCGCCTAAGCGTAATGGCGACACGGTCAATTATCCGTTTGAATTTATTGACTGCAAATCACGTTATAATCGCGAAGGCAGGAGCCAGAATTCACCTTTTTATTACCAGTTTAAAAAACTTGACCCGGGTGACGCTAATTGGGAAGATTGTGTAAAAATCAATCCGGCAGATGCAGCAACGCTCGGCATCAGCAATGGCGACAGTGTAAAAATTACTTCACCTGCCGGAAATATCACGGTAAAAGCAAAATTATGGGAAGGAATCAGGCCAGGGTGCGTTGCAAAAACATACGGACAGGGACATTGGGCGTATGGCAGGTTTGCAAGTGATTATGCAACCCTCAGTGAAAAACCGGGTCGGGGTAATAACAATGAAATCCTGGTTGATGATTATGACCGTCTCACCGGCAGTACCGCAAGGAATGGCGGATTTACAGGAGTGAAGATTGAAAAAGTGTAAAATCAACGAAATACGAAACTTTACGAATATACGAAGTACGAATAAATACAGTAAATACAACGCAAAATACTAAACTGTGAAAAATAGTAACAATTAAAACCGAATATCATGGCTAAATACGGAATGGCAATTGACCTGAACAGGTGCGTGGGATGCGGCACATGCGGCCTTGCCTGCAAAACCGAAAACAATACCGACTATAAACAGGGTGGCACGACCTTTAACTGGGCTGATTTCGTGACCTTCACAACAGGTTCCTATGCAAACGGGAATTTCCAGTTCCACGTGTTGCCGGTACTTTGTAATCACTGCAGCGATGCTCCTTGCGTTGCTGTTTGCCCGCCACATGCATTGTTCAAAAACGCGGACAATCTTACCATGCACGATGAAAGTAAATGCCTGGGTGATGATTGCGGACACTTGTGCATTGATGCCTGCCCTTTCAGCAACATGGATGTTGATGCCGAAGGGGTGCCATATTCGGTGCTGCAGGCAAATCCGAAAAACCAGAACACACTTTCGATTTGGGATAATTCCACGTCCATTATTACCGGATGTACAACTAATCCTGCCGACACGGTGACTGCTGCGGGGAACAACCGCCCTCCCTATAAAAATGCGTACACTCACCAGTATTATTCAGCCGTACGGCCTTCTAATGTGATAGAGAAATGTTATTTCTGCGATCACCGCCTGCAAAATGGCGAACAACCCTATTGCGTGGTATCATGCCCTGCCAATGCGAGAATTTTCGGTGATCTTAATGACCCGACAAGCGACATAAGCCAGGCGTTGAACACCTATGAAGTGCACCGACTGAAAAATAATAACGGTGAATTCCTTGCCGATGGTGAAAATGGTACTGATCCGAATGTCTATTACCTTGGGAAATACGGCATTCCTCCGGCTTTGGATGTACAGGAAGTTATCCCGGCAAAAGCAATAGTTAAATTAAATGCTTACCCGAATCCTGCAACTAATGTAGTGCATATCGAATTTGACCTGGATTCCGGTTCTTACATTACGATCTCTCTTTTTGATATTGCGGGTAAAGAGGTATTCCGTGTAATTGATAATGAACACCGGATGAAAGGCGCTCATAAAATTGACGTGGATGTAAGCAAATTAAAACCGGGTTCCTATATCTGCCGCCTTCAGACCGCTGATGATGCAACTGTATTCAACTTCGTTGTCGGCAAATGACGGTTTTTAAATGGTTGCAAACAATAGATGTATTTTGGATTGTTTATGAATGAAAAAACATATATCCGTATTGAACAGGCCCGTGGAGCGGTATTCAATATCTTCACTGCTTTACTTTGTCAGCCGGAGGATTCAATAATCAGGAGCGGGAAAATATTTGAAAAACTTGCCGGTGCTTTTTCACTATTAAAATACGAAGGAAATGATTCAATCAGTAAATTAAAAGAAGAATGTAAAAAACAGAGCGATACCGAACTTCTGGTTGAATATTCGCGGTTGTTTATCGGTCCCTTTAAACTAATAGCGCCTCCTTACAGTTCACTCTATTTCGGCAGTGAATACCTGATGAGCGATGAAACCATGAAGGTAGTGGAATTTTACCGCCATGCAGGACTTGATTTCAACAGCGATAAAATTCCGGATATGCCCGACCATGTTGCTGTTGAATGTGAATTCATTTACTTCCTGATCTTTAATGGCATTAAGGCATTTCTCAAAGGCAACCGGAAAAAAGCGTTATTTTCCAGGAGACACCAGGAAACTTTCATTCAAAAACATTTCATTAAGTGGGTCCCCTCTTTTTGCGGTAAAGTTATTGAAGGAACTAAAAATGAATATTACAAAGCATTGGCGCAGTGTATTAAAGGGTTTATTGAATGCGATGCAGTGCCGGAATTTCCTTCAGGAAAAATATTTGATGTCCGGCAATAAATATTTTAGTTGTCAATCATTAAATTAATAATTTATGAAAAAAATTGCCACGGAATCCGTCATCAGGAGAGATACAATGCGGGATTTACTGGTATTCCTGCTTTTATTCACCGGAGTAATAATGATAACAACCCAGGGTTGCGTTTGGGATGCACCTGAACCGATAGCCCCTTCATGCAGTGACGGTATTCAGAACCAGGATGAAACCGGAGTGGATTGCGGTGGACCCTGCGCTGCTTGTGATACTACATGCGACACCTGTGGTGTAGACACTATCATAAACCTCTCAACTGATATTCAACCCATTTTTGACGCCAAATGTGCAACAGCAAATTGCCATGACGCAGCAGGCGGTTATGCATCGGGATTGCTGAACCTTACTGCAGGAACTGCGTGGGGTGAATTATGGAATACAGGTACGAACAAACCCTATGTAAATCCTCAGAACCCGACAGAAAAACCGACAAGTTTATATACAAAAATAAACACAGGCGGTACAATGTACCTGAAATGCAATGATGATGACCGTGCTAAAATATTGAAGTGGATACAACAGGGAGCGCTTAATAATTAATAACATTGTTGATTGATGTGTTTTAGTTTGCAGGTTATTTTTAATGCCATATTGTAAATAATAAACCGGCATTAGCAGGCATTAATAGGCATTTGTTGGCATTATTCGTAAATTCATTATGATTCGAATTTCGTAAACGTATTTAATAAATAATTGTCATAATACCATGAAACATCCAATTATCATTCTTTTCCTGATGCTCATCACCTGCATCGGATTTTCACAGGATACTACATCATCAACTACCGCACCGGCAGAAAAAGACAAACGTCCGGTCAAATCACCGTTTGAAAGCGGCATCATGATCAACAGCCAGACCGTTGAAATCCCTACCGCAAAAACCCTTGAGTTTGAAATCTCCCATAGGTTCGGCACGATGGAAAGCGGGATAAGCGACCTCTATGGTATTTTTGGTTCGGCAAATTCACGGCTTGCATTGAACTTTAGCATTCTGAAAACATTGCAGGTCGGATTCGGAACAACCCGTTTTGATAAGTTGCAGGATTTTAACATGAAATGGAATATTCTCAGCCAGACGAGATCAGGTAATATACCTCTCTTTGTTTCCTATTATACAGATATGGCTATTAACGCTGGTCCTAAAGATGACTTTGATAAATTCGTTCACCGGTTATCTTTTTTCCATGAAATAATCCTTGCCAGGAAAATAAATGAAATGTTCTCGGTCCAGGTTTCCTCAAGCATCTCCCATATTAATTTTGCCGATACTACTACCTTTAAAGGTTTATCGAATGACAACATTGGTGTTTCCGCAAGCGGAAGGGTTAAGTTTACACCACAGACATCCCTGATATTTGAATATATTCATCCGCTTACTACAAGGGATGGCGGTAACCCGAAACCGGATATCGGCATCGGTGTTGAAATCGCTACCAGTGCACATGCTTTCCAGATATTCCTCAGTTCTTATGGCGGGTTGAATAGCCAGAAAGATGTTGTTTTTAATACAAATGATTTCACTAAAATAGGCGATGGGAAAAAAGGACCTAAAGGAATAATGATCGGCTTCAATATTACGCGGTTGTGGAATTTATGATTTCACTTCAACGGTTTATTCTTCTTGCGAATCACTCCTCCAATTTCAATTATGTAATTTATCAATAAATCCGGATGTGAATTTATTACGTTCTTATTTGTACAAAATCAATAAAAAAACTGTTCGACTTCATTTTTAATTTTTACCCTGTATTGTAACCTCGCACTGATTTTTATCTGATATGAACCCCCGGCAAACATACTCATGTATTTCCTGCAGGTTATCCAAATGCCCGGTCAGAGTTTGCTCGGAGGAGTGGAAAGAAAAATTAGATAGTGTAAAAATCACAAGAATCTATCCCAAAAAGCAAAATATCTACTGGCAGGGGATGGCTGCCTCGGGGGTCTATTTTATCAATAGCGGAAAAGTTTCTATTGTTGCAGAGATAGGACAGGAAAAAGATCAGATAGTACGCCTTCTCAAAGAAGGCGATGTCTTTGGCATTCCTTCAAGGGATGAAAAGACGTCCTTCATTTTCAGTTCATTCGCCCTTGACGATTCGGTCATCTGTTTTATTGATAACAAAAATATCACCCCCGCCCTTTATGAAAATCCCGAATTTTCGGTTACTCTTTTGTACTATTACATTCGCTCCATGCAGAAAATTGAAATCCGGCTTCGGAACCTTGCCCGGATGAGCGCACGCGAAAAAGTTGCCGATGCCATTCTTTTTCTGCACTCGGTATATGGCGCGCAGAAACAGAATAATGCAAGCGTCCTTGAAATAAAGATGTCGCAAAGGGACCTTGGGAAGTTGTGCTCTCTTTCCGAAGAAATGGTCTGCCGGACGCTGAAAGGATTGACGGATGAAAAACTTGTTTCTGCCAACGGAAAAAATATCGCAATCACAAACTTCGGGGGATTGATGAAAATTGTTTCGGACTTTCCATCGCTCTACCTTGAATCTTGAAATTTCTTTCTGCCCTAAAATTGATTCCCTTCAATCTGTTACTTATTAAAAGGCAAACTAATTCTTGTTCAAATTATTACTTTTTAAGTAATATTACTCATTGGCATGAATGAACAGGTTTGTTTTCTTTACCATGAAATTAAACCTGTTTTTTATTTAAATCCAATTATTCATTTAAAATTAATCCAATCAAGATTATGAAAACATCAAGACATTATTTGATAATTGCGGGTGCAGTGCTTGTGGCGCTTGCATTCAGTTCCTGTAAAAAGGAATATTCATGCACCTGCACCACGACCGATTCGATCACCGGTGCGGTAGTGGGAGCATCAACAGAATATACCGACAAAATGAAGAAAAAGGACTCCGAAGCATGGTGCCCTGCCAGCGCTACCACGAGCGGAGGACTTACCGTAACCTGCACCCTTGCAGAAAAATAATAATTAATAAAACTTAACCCAATAATAAAATTACCATGAGAACATTAAAGAACATCAGAATGATAGGGCTGGCATGTATTGCCGGTTCGTTCATATTAACCATTAATTCCGGCTGCAGCAGGAAGGGCTGCACCGATCCCAATGCAATAAACTATGATGTAGATGCCAAAAAAGATGACGGCTCCTGCATCTATGCCATTGAAGACGCTGTCGGCACAAGCACTACCGATCTTCTTTCGCTGAAAGTTACAACCGGACCTACCATTGACGGTACAATTGATAATGGTTGGAAATATTGCCAGAAACTGACAACCACTGTAAGCGTTCCTGATCCTGGTAATGATGCATCCGGGAACAGTTACTTCAACGGTTATGTGGGTAATATATACAATGTGACTGTCAGGTCAATGTATGATGCCAGTAAAATCTATTTTCTTGCCGAATGGAATGATGCTGCCAGAAGTGAAAACCGCCAGACATGGTATTTTGATACCGCCACAAAACGCTGGAAACAGGAAAGCAATAAGCCGACATTTGACGGGAGTGGAAATAAAACAAGAGATGCTTTCTATGAAGATAAATTCTCTATGTTGTGGAATGTAAACAATTCGGTAGCATCATTTAACAGCCAGGGATGTTATGCAAGTTGCCACCAGGGGCAGGATGTAAATACCCACTATGGTGCGCCCGCATTGCATTACACCAACAGCACATCCGAACGCATTGACATGTGGCATTGGAAACTTGTCAGAAATGATTATACAGGTCAGTTTGATGACCAGTACCAGGATAATGACGAGTTCGGCAATGACGGTGGTACCCCCCCTAAACCGGAAGGAGGAAGGAAATCCGATCCAAAAACCAGTGGCGGATATTCAAATAACAAGCAGACCCTGACGATCACCGGAACCACAACCTCGGTTTCGGTTCCAAAGTATTTTATTCCGAACAGGACGAACTACTATGTGATCCTGCAAAGTGAAATTGATGCGGGTACAGCTCTGGTAATTACCGCTGTTGATTCCAATGGCGTTTTAACCTATTCAGGCGGAACCATTGACCCGAACAGCGATGTTGAGTACCAGCGGAATGGAGCCACCACCGGCACAAAATGTATGCCGAGCATTTATGCATCAGCAATGGTTGGCGACAGGGGCGATATTACCGCAAAAGGCGTTCACACCGGTACCGGATGGGTGCTTGAATACAGTAGAGCGCTGACGCCCACCGATAATACCGGTAGTTATGATGTTGTATTTTCAACATCATCATCTTCCGAGTATGTTTTCGGTATCGGGGTGTTTGATAATGCAGCCATTGCTCATGCCATTGCACCGAAATTCACATTAAAGTTTAAGCAGTAATTTCATCAAGACCTGACAGGTTTCTAAAACCTGCCAGGTCTTTTTTCTTCTTCTCTCTCAAGGCAGCGGCCGCAGGTTAACAAATTGAATGGCTGCTGCCTTTTTTTTAACCTACATCCTGCATTGGGTAGTACTATTCCGATACCCGGATCGCTACTGCATTTAATTCCGGTAACCCCTCTTACGATAAAATACTGATGATAGCGGACAAACCTATGTTCATTAAGCATATTACCTGTATGTAATAGGACTTTCGCAAACTTTGTGCACTTTGTGAAAAACTTTGTGTTCTTTGTGGTAAAAATGAATAACCACAAAGTTCACAAAGAAAAAGACACACCAAGAACACAAAGAAAATACATCATTTAATATTCTTGCGAAAGTCCTATGTAAGTAATTCGATAATAATATATTGTTTAAATTAAAAAAGTATATTGATAATTATCATGTATAATATTGTCCATTATCATATTTAATTATTGACTTCGGTAATACTTTTGAATCGGAAAATATAATCAGTCATTACTCTTCCTCAATGCCTAATCCTTCATGAGGTGCAACTACGAACGTTTTGGCAAGGATGCCATTTCAAAATTATTAATGTGAAAATCGAAAGAATAATTTTCACGATCTCCATTTCATTCATTTTTTCACTATCCCAATTACTTTTCCATATTGCTGCGGCCCAGGAAAAGGATTCGACCGCTACGGGTAAATTGAAGAACCTGTTAGATATGGAACTTACCGATTTATTGGATATTAAAGTGGTTTCGGGAGAAAAGGGCGGATTTGGTAAACAACTGGAAGAACTTAAACTCAAGACATATCTTCACGGATATGCAGCCGGATGGTACCGGACATACGATTTAAACCGGAGGAAAAGAACAAGCACATTCAGTTTACAGTACTTTAACCCGATTTTAGGTGTAAATATTCAGGATAAAGTCGTTGCCGAGATAATGATGGAGTATGAACATGCCGGCAGCGAACTTGGAATAAGGTACGGAATTATTGATTATTCTCCTTTTAAATTTTTGACTTTAAGGGCAGGTAAATTTCTAATGCCTATGGGAAAGTTTAATGAGTACTATTATCCCGAGTATATCAACTTATTAAACGACAGGCCCATATCCCACTGGCAAATATTGCCTTCCGTATGGTCGGAAGTTGGCGCCCAACTCAGGGGCAAGTTCTCGCTTTCAAAAAAGTCCTCTTTCAATTATTCATTATTTGTCGTTAACGGATTAGAGCAAAAAAACGGCAAATACGGAGGCGATATCAGAGAAATGCGCGATAATTTCAGGGACTATAAAAATGAAAAGAAATCTTTTGGGGGAAGAATTGGAATATTGCCTGTCCCCGAAATTGAATCGGGCGTATCTTATTATTACGGGCCTTATACCACTGACGGCAAAGAAAATCTATCAATTTTATGCATCGATGTCGGATATAATACCAAGAAATTCAACCTCAGGGGTGAATATGTAAGTGCTATACAGGATACTTTGTCGGGATCCATTAATAAAAACGGGTTTTTCGTTGAGTCGGCTTACCGTGTGAATCTTTATTTAAAACCGGTAATCAGGTACGACCAGGCCTACCTGCCTGCAGTAGCCGGGTTTGACAAAATCATAAATACCAAAACCATTCAGAGAGTTACTGCCGGACTGACCATATATCCGGAACCAAAATTGGTTTCCCGTTTCAGTATTAAAATCAATTACAGCGCTGTATTAAATGACGGCAATGGAAGTTTAACAAATGAATTTATTTTACAAACTGCTATTGGTTTCTGATAAGACCCGGGGAGTGTCTGTTAAAAGTTCTTCTGATGAATAATAAATGGTTATTTAGTTTCCCTTTTTTTGGCGTCATCGCTGCTTTGATAACTTCTTTTCCTGTAACCGCTCAACAGCCCGATGAGTACAAAATCCGTGCAATGTTCCTTTATAATATTTCCAAGTATATTGAATGGAAAAACCAAAACGAACTGGAAACATTTCAAATCGGGGTTCTTGGCAGAGATACCGCCATGTTGCGCGCCATAACCTGGATGGAAGAAACCAAGACAGTGAAAGAAAAACCTATCGTATCCGCTCTCTATGAAAACATTGAAAGCATTAAATATCCGCAAATATTGTATGCGGATAAAAAAAGCGGATTTGATATTCAGAAAACACTCAATGCCATAAAAGGAAAAAATATTTTATTGGTAAGCTGGAACTATGAATTCAATACCTCTATGATCAACTTCTTTATTGACTTAGAGGATAAACTGAAATATGAGATGGTTGAGAAAAGGATAACCGATGAAGGTTTTACCATAAAACCTGAATTAATTGCCGTTTCGGTAAAATCATCAACCGATTGGAAAAACCTTTTTCTAAAAACTGAAAAATTATTAGAGACCGAAAAAGAAACCGTTGAATCGCAAAAGGATGAAATAAACAGGCAAAAGTCAACTATTGACAGGCAAAAGGAAGACATTATTGAACAGAATTCCAGAATAGACGCGCTGAAAAAAGAGTTTGCGGATATTGTCAATGAGACAAAAAAACAACAGAATGCTTTAGACCAGAAAACAAAAATACTTGCCGGACAGGTAAAAGAGATTGAAAGTCAAAAAAACGAAATGGCCGGACAGAAGATATCCATTGAAAACCAGCAACAAATATTAAATGGACAAAAGGATAAGATTCAATTTCAGGCAAACCAGATTAAAAAGCAGGAAAAAACCCTCGGAAGCCAACTGGCGCAAATTGAAAGCCAGAGAATCATCCTCTATTTTTTTATCGTCATAATAATTTTAATATCATCCATGATATTTTTGTTATACAGAAGTTTTATCAATAAGAAAAAAACCAATCGGCAACATGAAGATAAAAACACTGCTATTATCCAGAGAAAAAAACTTATTGAAGAAAAAAATAAAGAAATGCTCGCAAGTATCCGCTATGCCCGTCTCATCCAGGAAGCCATCCTGCCTAAGCCATCAGAGATGCGGGAACATTTACCGGATATATTTATCCTGTATAAACCCAAAGACATTGTCAGCGGTGATTTTTACTGGTTCGCCCTGAAAGGTCAACGAACAATCATTGCCGCCTGCGATTGTACGGGGCACGGTGTTCCGGGAGCATTTGTAAGTATGGTTGGAAATGACCTGCTGAATCAAATAATTATTGAAAGGAATATTGATAACCCTTCCGAAATATTGAAGAAACTGCATCATGGAATTGTGAATGCATTGGGACAAAAAACGGATGCTTTGCAATCTTCAGTTGCAATCAGGGATGGGATGGATATTGCATTGTGCAGTATTGATATGAATGAAAAAGAAGTATTGTTTTCAGGCGCCATAAGACCGATGTGGTTAATTACAAAAAACGGAACAAGCCATCCGGCAGAATTCAAGAGGACTATCGAAGGTGACTATGAACTGGTGCAGATAAAAGGCGACAGGTTTGGCATAGGGGGGGTTCAGGTTAAGATAGAACCGACCTTTACCACTCACAAGATAATTGTTCAAAAAGGAGATACCATTTATATGTCGTCAGATGGTTATCCGGACCAGTTTGGCGGTGCGGGAGAAAAAAACAGACAATTCAGCAATAAACGGCTGCTGAAACTATTATTAAATATTCAACATTTAAATATGGACGAACAAAAACAAAGATTAGAAGGGGAGATTGAACAATGGAGAGGGCAATATGAACAAACAGATGATATTTGTGTAATTGGCGTAAGAATTTGAAAATTAAATTATGGAAAATTTTACCCATAAAGGCAACTTTAATGAGCCGGACGTAAATTTAGACGCAGGTAAAGGCATTTTGGAAATTAAAGGGAGATCAATACTTGAACATGCCACAGAGTTTTATCAACCGATACTTGAATGGGTTGATAATTATGCGCAAAACCCGGAAACAGAAACGACCATTAATTATCAACTGGATTACTACAACAGTTCATCTAAAAAATACCTTCTGGATATTCTTGAAAAATTCACCCCTTTGTTTAAAGGCGGTAAAAAGGTTACGTTTAACTGGTACTATAAAGAAGATGATGATGAAGAGAAAGATGCAGGAATTTTATATGGTGAACTTTCAGAGTTGCCCGTTAACCTGATTTGTATTCCGGATGAGCAATAAGACCTGCATCCTGCACCTCTTGGCCAGGTCCGTTGTCGGGTTTATTTTAATTCAATCCTAAACAGATATTGAGTAATATCATATTTAATACTTGCGTTAGTCATGCTAAATAATTGCCTATTACGACATCTTTGTCCCGGAAAAACCAACTTTTAATTGTTGTTAGAATAATAACAACAACATTAAGTTCAACATTAACCAAACATTACAAAACCATGAAGACATTATCATTTACCACCGCTATTCTTCTGGCAGGTGCCGGAATTATGGCAATCAGCGTCCTTACAGGATGCAAGAAAAAGGGCTGCACCGACCCAAATGCACTCAATTATAACCCGGATGCAACAAAAGATGACGGCTCATGCCAGTATCTGACTACCATTCACGACACCATAACGGTGCAGGTACACGATACGTTAAGAGGAAAAGCCATTTCGGGGAATTGCACTTACCCGGATTTTTCCGGGGTTCAGACGATTGCCGCAGGTGCAGTGATTTCTCTTTATTTAGGTACCTCGGTAAGCGGTAACCCGGTTGCTACTGCCATTGCTGACATAAACGGTAATTATCTGCTCCCTTACCTGCTTCCGAACAATTACTTCATATATGCAATTTATAATACTGAAAACCAAAACGTCAAAGCCGCGATTGAGGGCATAAACTTTGAAACCAACCCAGGTTATGCAGTTGTAATGGCATCAGCCGATTTGACGCAAAACCTTAATCTTGCTACGGTTGCGGCAACAGGATCTCTTAGAATTTCCATCATCGCTGCGGATACCGGCAGCGGTGGACCAAGCAATCCCAGGTATGCACCAATAGAATCCCATAGTAAGACCACATTTGAAGTAATGCATCTTGATAATAACAGCAGTCCCTATTTAACTGTTGTTGGCGGTTTCAATGTATTTAAAGTTACTGAATTTTATTTTGACGAGGCAACTCCGGCAAACACAAGGTTCAGGGGATATGTATTGCTTTCCACCGTTAATACCAATGAGCCGGGAAGGGACAAAATAGGCCAGTGTGCAAGTAAAGCATTGCAAGTTGATACATTCAAGGTTGTCAGCGCGACTGATAGTATAAAAGTGCTGCCTCAAAGCGATACAGCATTTTATTATGCAACAGCCGGTCAGGTAGAAAAATATGGCAAGGGCTACCTGTCACATGGCACGCTTGAAACCGGTTTCAAACATCAGGGCGGTGAAATCGTTCCTCCGCGTGTTACACCGCTTCCTGCTGATACAGCATTGGGCTATACGGGACCATGGGGCGTCAGAACCGCTAATTCTGTAGATATGTATTTTGAATACCAGGGTAAAAAGAAGGTTTGGAATTCCACCGGCACAACATTCAACTGGTATTTTGAATTTGAAGGAGAGTTTACTTTTAACAGAAAGGATTTCTATATTAAACATGGACTTGGAGATGAAGTAAAGAATTTTACGCATCTTCAATTGAAGGGTTTAAATAATGTAGAGTACTGAGAAGTTATCTGATATGTGATAACCATCCCGGTGGCGCGAAGCGCGCCATCGGGATTTTTTTTATCCGGGTTTATTCTAATGAGAGAAAAACAAAGAACCAAACCCAAAATTCCTGGTAGCCAGATCCCAAGAAATAAAATCACGAGGGATTTCCTTACTGGAATTTGCCGCCTTTGGCGACCCTTGCCACTGGCGGGGAATTTGAGACTTGGAACCCGGGTTTTATTATTCTTGTCTGTACTTCTTTTGGCATGTTCGCAGGCCGTTACAACCGGTCAGGAAAAAGAGCGGGAACTCATCAAAAAAAATAAAATTCAAAGTATAACAGAATATGTAATCTTCACGCATCTGGGTATAGAAGATAAGGAATATATTAACCATGTGCGATTGTTTAATAGAGAAGGATTGCTCATAAAAGAAACTATATTTTTAAAAGAAGGAAGGATGGATTTCTTTGCTATCCATGAATATGACAGAAATAATAATTTAATTCTTACAACAGCGATGAAACCGGACAGCAGTTTTTTTTATAAAGAAACTTTGAGTTATGACGGGAATCATAATATGACCGAGAAAGTTTATTTTGAACAGCCAAACGGACCTTATTTTTACAAAAACACAGCCGTTTATGACAGCAGGAGAAGGATGCAAGAATATTTCTGGTGGTGGCCCACAGGTTTAAAAGCAATTAACACCTTTACGTATGACGGGATGAAAATGAGAGAAAAAATGGAATGTGATCCTATGGGTAAATTCCTCTACAAGTGGGTTTTCAAATACAATGAAAAGGAAAATTTAACAGAAGCGGTTCAATATTATCCGGATAGCATACTCAATAGTAAGATTACTTATAAATATGATTTATTCAATCGGTTGACTAAACAGATCAATTATACCAGAGGATCAATTCAAAAGACGGCCACTTTTGAATATGATAGAAAAAATCTGTTAACCTCTAAAACAGAATACTCATCTGCCGGAAGGGTTTCTGCCAAGTTCAGGTATTTATATGAGTTTTTTTAGGATACCAATAAATAGGTGTACGACAAATTTCCCATGATGCCTGAAATTACCATAAAAGGATGCCCTTACCTTAAGGGATAGCATCACCCTAAAAGTGCATTATGTCATACTCCAATATTGATAAATAATAAAAATAAACTTGCGTATTATGTATATTATGTAACTTTGTTTCACAATTCATTTTATGTTTAATATCTTTTAAAATAGTTATTATGAAAAAGAAAAAAACTTTATTCTCAAAAACAATTGCCCTAGGTTTGATGGCATTATTTTTAATGAGTTTTGCACTTTTATTATCTCCTGATCCTCCCCCACCGGGATATACTAATTCTCCGTTTGACGGGAATAACTGTACGGCATGCCATGGCGATTACAACCTTAATGCCGGTACCGGAACCGTATCCATAACATCCAATGTCCCCGGTACGGGTTATTTGCCTCTGGACACTTATTTAATTACAGCAACCGTAAATCACACCGGGTTGAGCGAGTTCCAATTTGAACTTAGCCCTCAGAAATCAAACGGGCAGACGCCTGGCGCCCTGATAGCAAATGCCCAAACACAAATTCAGGGCGGACCCCCTCCGGCAGCACAGTACATTTCCGGTTCTTCTTCTACCCTTTCAAATCCGAATGGCCAGACATGGACATTCTCGTGGAAAGCTCCAGCTACTTCCACAGAGCCGATAACTTTTTACGCTGCTTTTAATGCAAGTAACGGGAATGGCGGTTCAGATGGAGATTATATTTATGCCACATCGCTCACCATCGAGGATACAACCCCAATAACGATTGCGGAAAATGATTTAAAATCGGAAATAAAAATATTTTCCAACCCGGTAAAAAACAATTTCCTCGTTGAAATAACCTCATCGGTTATGAGGGCCTGTTATTTAAAAGTAATTAATTTAGAAGGCAAGGCCATCTTTGATGAGAAGATTCAACTGGTGCAAGGTAAAAATATTTTTCCTATTACACTAAACAGAGGCGGATATGAAGGAATTTATTTTCTGGAGTTGGTTTCGGGAAAGAATTCGACTTACCTGCCCATGGTTGTTATAAAATGAGTGGGTACCGGACTGGTGTTGGACTTTGTGGTTAATAATTTATAGGATTTTAATCAATATCCGAAAGTGGACATTCTCAGATATTAAGATATTTGGGAATTTAATATTCCAATATTCAATCTCAATATCAAATAAGTCAACCTTCAGGATAAGTTATGAGAATTTACATTTGCTTCCTTCATGCTCTCCTACCAGGAATAAGATATATCTGTTGATTTACCGAAATTGGTAATTCCAGCCATGATTTATATATTTAATAATTGAGATGCATCATATTCCGTATTGCGAAATATCATATTAATAAAATTACCAATAATCTTTTTTTACTCTTAAAAACCAATACTAAATACAATTATCATATAACCATGAAAAAATTATTGAGTATTCAGAAAGATAAAACTACAGATGGCAGTCAGCAATCAAATTCCTGGTACAAAGATCTATTATCCCTGGTATTTTTTGCAGCGATCTTTGTTTCGCTCATAAACCTTCCCGGCTGCAGTTGGGATTATCCCGAACCCATTAACCCACCGCCTCCCCCTCCGTGTGATACATGTCCATGTGATACATGCCCGCTGCCTGTGAGTTTATCAAATCATATACAGCCAATTTTTACTGCACAATGCGCTAAAACCGGGTGCCACGTTACAGGGGCTTATGCAGGAGGATTGCTGAATTTGTCAACAGGACAAGCGTATAATGAAATCTGGTCAACCGGCACTCACTTCCCTTATGTTGATACGGTAAATACAATAACCTGTCCGTCAGGGAACTACTGCCTGTATGCTAAAATAAGCACAGGTACTATGAAGGACAAACTTACATCGACTCAAAGAGATACCATATTGCTGTGGATACAGCAGGGTGCGAGAAATAATTAAAATTAAAAAAGTGAGAACTGTTTTCTATTTTTAATTACTCAATGTAACCTAAGGAAGCAACTGTCAAACATTTTTGATTTTCGAAACACAAAAACAATTTAACCTAATCAACTAAAAACCAAAATTATTTTCAAATGAGCCCAACAACAGGTATTTCTCTTTTCATTTCCATGCTCTTTTTTTTACCCTTATCATCAGCATTACTGGCACAGGGTGATACCGCTGCGCCACCCGAAGTATCTAAACCAAAATTGATCAGGCATACTTTTGAACACGGCTCGGTTATCAACAATCAGACGGTTGAAGGATTGAACAAAAAAACGGTTGACTTTAATGTTTTGCATCGCTTCGGATCAATAGTCAATTCTAAAGATAATATTGATTTGGATAATTTGTTCGGCATCCTTAGCCCATCAAATATCAATCTGGGATTGAATTACGGAATCACCAACAAAATATCGGTTGGTCTGGGTGTGACAAAATACAAAAAAATATATGACTTGCATTGGAAATACCGTGCATTACAACAAAATACCGGAAAGATTCCTCTGTCGGTTACCTATTATGGTGATGCCGGTTTGATTACCGGACCGAAAGCAAACTTCCTTAACCAGGACAGTGCATTCAAATTCGCTAACCGCATTACCTATTTTCATGAACTGATGGTCGGCAGAAAATTCAACAGCCACCTATCACTACAGTTGTCCGGATATTTTGTGCATATTAATTTTGCCGATACAGTTACTTATAAGGAGTTGAAACACGATGCAGCCGGTGCATCCTTTGTGGGGAAATATACCATGAGTCCGCAATCATCAGTAATGGCAATATTCAATATGCCGTTGATGGGCCGGGCCGCAGATTTTCCAAAGCCTGATATCGGCATCGGGATAGAAGTTTCCACGGGGAGTCATCAGTTCCAAATCTTCTTAACTACAGCGGATGCAATATTGTACCAGGAGATGAGAGTGTACAACCCGAACAACTTGCTAAAAAAACAGATGGTGATAGGGTTTAACATCACCCGCAGTTGGAATTACTGAACGCAGCAACTATTTTACTTGATATTTATCAGGTGGCATTTGTGGTTCACCCCGGTCAAAGCGAGGGGTATTTATTTGTCACTTAATAAACTCAATTAATCGTTTACAATTTAACCCATTTGGCTTCGGCCGTGAGCTTAGCAGAACGGATATGACTTATCCAGATTAAGAATTAATCGTTACCAAATATTTCGGAATAAGCTTTCTCAATGTTGTTAGTTTCATCATCGGTTAATTCATCAAACTCTTTTTGTCTTTTTTTCATAGATAACTTGCCTTCGTTTTGATTCAGAAACTTAATTAATAAATCAACTTTATTATCGGGAAGCGTTAGATGGTTATTAATGAATTGATTCATGCGATCATATTTTTCCAAATAATCTAATTCTTCAGGAATAATTCTTTTAATTGTATCTTCTACACATTCATATAAAAACTCTGCTTGTTCGGTAAGATCGTAGTATCGGTATAAATCAATAGTTTCATTCAGAATTTGAACGTTATGATCCGGAGTTTCTTTCCATTCAATCAAATCCAATCTTGGACTGGAATATACTTCTAATATTTCCTGATAATCGCTGATCCTATTTAATATAGCTGCTGACACCGGAAAAATCATCTCTCTTTTTGCATAACCTGATTTAGCAAGTATATGATGAATGATATACCTGTGTATTCTTCCGTTGCCGTCAGAAAGAGGATGAATAAAGACGAATCCAAAAGATATCACTGCGGCAACCAGAACAGGATCATAATTGGCTTCTTGGAATAGCTTATCCGTTTCAATTAAACCGTTCATCAAAGAGGGTAGATCTTTCGCTTTGGCAGAAATATGATCCGGAATTGGAGAGAATGTCTCACGATCGTGTTCTCCAATGAATCCTTCATCCTTTCTTAGTCCCATATTCTTCAGTTTTCTCGGGCCAATAATAGTATCTTGTAAGCGCTCAAATTCTTTAAGCGTCAATGGATTCTTTCCAGCTTGTCCGATCACCTTTCCCCAATTTCTTGCCCTGAGGTTCAGAGGGTACTCTCCTTCAATAGCAAAGGATGCCTTGGAGTCCTTCAATAACAGGAATGCCGCTGCTCTTCGAACCAATTCTTTATCCCGCTTATTCAATCCCTTTTCAATTGTTCCGGATAGGTCTTTTTCAATAAAAGTTTCAATTTTTTCTGTTTTCCTGATCATTGGACAAAATTCAGGGGTACCGGGAAGATTGTTTTTTACCCTGTGCCGGGTAGAATTACGTACAGGTCCCGGATATTGTAACTTTGGATTTACTATTTCCACATACGTACCCGCCTTTAGATCGGGTACGTTTAATTTCTCATCCATCAACCATTCATACAAAAACCATATTTTCCGGCTGTATTGCCCCTGCGGTGTTATTGTAATAAGCGTCTCAATATCTCTTTTTTTAAGTTTTTGAAACAGGATTTTAAAAAATAACAGGTCTATCCCTTCGTATTTCAGGGCAAAAACCAAATGCTTATATAAAGTATCTTTTGGCTGATGCCTTGGAGTAAAAACCAACCATTCTTCTGTTTCATACTGTCTCTTTTTTTTGCTGATGAGAGCCAGTTTTTTGGGTTTGGGTACCGGCAAGTTCAATACCTTTATGATAGATCCGTAACCAACAATATATCCTTTCTCTGGCGCCTGTCGCCCATTAAAAACAGTTATTTCCTGTAAAAAACGCTTACTTTTCATCCTTATTTGGTGAATAACAATTATATTTGGTGAAAAATACTTACTTTATTTGCCTCTTAGTGAAAAATACTTATTTTTCATGCCATTTAGGCAAAAATAGGTATTTTAATACTACGATGATAAATCAAAATAATAAGGCTAATTCTTAATTTCAGGTGCTGGGTATTTTGTTGCCTGTCCCGATAGGGACAAAATATCGGTAGAAACAAGCCGATAGAGTTACATAAAAAGTCCCGTAGGGACGAAATAATCGCTCAATATTCTACCGGTTTGAAAATATACCGTTCATCGTATTTTATGTCAAAAGCATTTAAAAATTCTTTATATTCTTCAATGAATGTTTTTTTCTTATGATGTTCTTGTTGTCTTTCAATGTATCGGATTACCTCTGAGATTTGAGATTTGCCATTTGAAAACGCACCCCCCGATAGCTATCGGGGCTTCCTGCCATGAAAATTTGCCTCTTACAAAATTCCTGTTGTTTATCCATTGTGATGAATCCCCTTTAATGTCCTGCAATAAATCAGATAGTGATTGTGACGGTCTCATACCAAATAAAACATGTAGGTGGTCGGGCATGCCATTAATCGCAAGCAACCTATGGTCAGGATTCTGAATAATGCCTGTAATATATTTGTACAGTTCATCTTTCCATTGTTTGTCAATAATACATTCACGGTTTTGCACCGTAAAAACCGCCTGAATGTGAACCTGCCTGCCGACAAGCAGGTTTGTGTATAGGTATTTGCCATATCCTTTATATTTCGTCCCCTACGGGACTTTGGTTAATGAGTGGGTTTTATTTTCTACCGGTATATTGTTCCTAACGGAACAAAAAACAGATTTCATGCAAAACTAAATTTTTTCAGCACCTGAAATTAAGAATTAGCCAATAATCATTTGGTTCACCCCCCTATCATTATCCCAATCCTCCGATAAATCGGAGGGTGAGTATGTTGCTCGTCTATTAAAATGAGCGGGGGGTGAACAGTTACTCAGACGGAATATTAATGCTTCACCGGTATGCGGATGACCTTACGAATGCAATACGCAAAATTTATTTGCGGTAAGAATCTTCAATAACCCAAGCGAGAAATTCAATCTCTCATTCATTATACTATGGCTATAATTATTGAGATGTTACATATTTCTGTATATTTAATTTAACGAATATTTCCGTATCCGTGAATATCATTTATATATTTACTGATGCTATTCTCTACCAAGAGACGAGAGTGTACAACCCGAACAACTTCCTGAAAAAACAGATGGTGACTGGGTTTAACATTACGAGAAGTTGGAATTATTGATATCATTAACGGTTTCCATCCCTAAAACGCTTTCTCGCAACAATCCCATTCATGCGAATAACCGTCAATGATACTTTCCAGTTTTTTAAGGTCTTTAATAAAAAAATTTCTTTTCTCCACGAAGGCAATACCCTGCTTTTTAAATTCCGACATTGTCCTCGATATTTCCTCAGGCGTTGTACCCGCTATATTTGCCAGGTCGGCACCGGAAATTTTCACATTCAATCTTAGCATCCCTGATGCTATTTCCTTTCCAAAAGCATTGACCATAAGTAACAGGGAGGATGCAATTCTCTCTTTTACATTCATCAACGCAATGTTCCTTGACCTTATTTCCGATTTACGCAGTTCGCATGAATAATAGATCATTAAATCATAAAGCAGTGATGTATTCTGAAATACTGCATCCCTTAAAATTTCATTTTTAAAAAAACAAACAACTGTATCCTCTATGGCTACCGAATCAACGGAATATTTTTCGTTATCAGCACCGATGTGCCCGAGTACATGTCCTTCCTTAGCAAAGCGCACTACATACTCACTGCCGTCAGCGGTAATTGAAACCTGCCTTACCTTACCCGAATAGACAAAATAAATCCCCACAATAGGAAAACCCTCCCGGAAGATATATTCACCCTTTTTATAGACATTAACGCCCTTTGCAATGTCAAATTTTTGTTTCCACTCATCGTTACAGTTCAGGTTAATAAAACAATCCTTTGCAGAGCATTGGAGGCACGATCTATTTTTTGTAATGGGCACTCTTCACCAGGTTCAGTTAATAATCATTTTTCAGCCGATGCTTTAAACGTCCTCACATAATTTACGATCTGCCAGATTTCATCATCATCGGTGATTTTCTTTTCAAAGGATGGCATATCGCCATTGCCTTTCTTGATTTTGTAGTGCAGTTCTCCATCGGTTTGCTTTTGGGTATCATCCTCAGAAAAATCACCGGTAGGTGTTTCAAGTTCTGCGGCTTTGGGACCATCGCCTTTACCGGTTGCCCCGTGGCACGATTTGCAGTGCTTTGTATAAAGGACTTTGCCTGCCGCGATATTGGCATCATCCGCTTTTGCCGGGTTTTTAACGGTTTTTTCCGCTGCAGGTGCAACCCATGCTTTCTTGTTATCCTGGGCATTGCCGGTACTAACCAAACTCAGTAATACAGTAGCAAAACCCGCCAGGGTTCCGGTTACAATCAGGTTTTTTGATGTTTTCATAACGGTGCGATTAATTGATTAATGATTATGGAATAATTACTGATTTGATTTTACGATTAATTTATCCTTCGGGAGACAATTGGCAAGGGGAACACATACGAGCATAAGAATTCCAATGAGCCATTTAACCGGGGCATAATCATATTGCCGGGTGGAGAATCCCCATGCAATCATCGTGATCGCCCCTGCCACAGTAAGAAATACCAGTAAATATCTGAAACGCTGGCTGTTCTTCCGCTCTCCGGCAGGCACCGGCTCGTCCTCTTCCGGGGGCATTTCAATAATGGGCAGCACTTTCAACAGTATCAGAAAAATCAGCAATCCCCAAAAAATGGTTCCATACGTTACCGCCTGTTCAGAGAAGGTTGGTGAATAAGGGATTGCCTCTTCTTTCAGGGATTCAATGTGGAATGTAAACTGGGCGGGAACCACCACTAATATGCGCTTAAGGTAAAGCGCTAAGAATACGAGAAATGCCACAACACCCGATAAAGGGACATTGATATATTTGGCTTTAAGCCCTTGCCTGAAAAAATAGAAGAAAGGAATGAAAAGCCCTGTAATTACCGCAAACCAGAACATACCGGAAAACTCACCGGTCAAAAGGGATTTTGCAGTCGCTTTCTCCAGTGGCGGTGCGGCATAATTGCCGACCATCATTTCCGACCAGAGAAAATAAATGTAGAGGGCAATCACAAAGGCGAGGAATACGCCTAAAACCTGAAAATTCTTGTCCGGAAAAATTTCTTTCCATCCGTAAGCCCCGCGCAGGATAGACATCGTTAAAATGACAAAGGAAAAGCCCGTAACGATGGCTCCCAATACAAAATAAGGCGCCATCAGCGGATTGAACCAACCCGGATGTGATTGCAGCATACCGAAAAATAACCCATAGACCGAGTGAACCGACACCATAATGGGAAGAAGAGGTAGGGCGCACCAGAAGCAGGTTATTTCATGCCTTTTGCGTTCTGCTTCCGTATCTTCATAACCCCATGCTAATGCTTTATAGAAACCCTTCCACCTGGGAGCAATCGTGCTCATCAGCCAAAAATCCCTTCGCATCGAGAGATATAAGTAGGAAGAAGTTCCAAAAATGTAAAGGGTGATGACGGTGCATGACCAAACCATTGGCGAGTGCCATCTGCCATACAATACCGTGTTAATAATAAACCACCCCATTTTTCCGGTATCAAGGCCGATATTGGTAACAGCAACAATCATTGAAACGATAGTAATTAATTCAGCCAGGCGGGCGATGTTACGCAGGTGCCTGAGCCGCAGTACCCGCACCGTAGCAGAAATGGCGATACCCACATGGCTGACCCCTATCCATTGAACAACATGGGCAACCGTGATGCCCCAGATAGCCCCATAATTGGTTGTGCCGTCAAGAGCGTGGCCGTGAATAAACATATCAATGCAATAGTAAAGCCAAATGCCTACCAATATTACTGTGGCGCCCAATACCATGGTATAGCCATTTCCCTTTCCGGCCAGCGGCCGGATAAACGGCTCAAAATTTGTTTTAAAGTTACCCGCATTAGAACCATTCGTTTTTAATTCAACTGCCTTACTCATCGGTTTTTTTGTTTCCATTTTTATTTTGTTTAAGTTAAAAAATAAAAAAGCCGCCAATAAAAATTCTCCTGTTATGAACGCTTGTAATAAACAATAGTAATCAGAATCAAAATTACAATTACAGTTATCAAACTTAAAAACATACGGTCAAGAGCGGCATTGGAGCCCGCCTGTCTTATAATTATTGTATTGATATCGGATTTCTTCATATCATAAATTGTGGGAACTCCCCAATCAATAGTCGCTTTTTTTTCAACATTACCATAGGTTTCGTTATTTTCAATTTTCACCGAAATAGTTACATTTCCTACAGAATCCCCAGGTAAATCATTATATTGAAACGCAATAGAGCTTTGTCCATTTTCCAATAAACCTGTACCAATGTTCAGATTACCGAATAAGCGTTGAGCATAAAAGGAAATATCAACTCCCTCAAGAGGTATTTCTTTCCCATTGCCTGGCTCATTTGCAGTCACGCTGATGGTTTTTACCGAATCAATTACTGAAAGCGACAATTCCATCCGGACATCTTTTACGGTAATTTCACCTTCTGCGCTTTTGTAAGCATCATCACCGTCAAATTTTGCAATAAGAATAATATTACCGAGAGAATCCCTCAATAATTTTTCTTCGGGTATTTCAACCGTTGCCTCCCCTTCATCATTGGTTTGAATATCGCCAAGATGATTATCCATTGATTTAACAAAAAAATGCACAGTCGCATTTGCAACCGGAAAAGGCCTCTTTTCTTTCTTTGACGTAACCTTTGCTGTTAGTGCTTTAGCATTATCCGAATTCTTATAATAATTCAGTGAAATGGATGTCTTTAACTTTTCCTGTGCCTGTTCCTGCGCAAATGTCATCCCGTACACTATAGATAACATTAAAATTGCACTTGAAATTATTTTTGTCATCTGATAATTATTAATGATTAATATTTTTTTTACTTTAATAATGGTTAACTTTTACCCTCCTCCTCCGCTTCTTTAAAAGGAAATATTCTGTGCACTGGCGGTAAATAATATACGCTTGGCCTGGTACCCAGGTGTTCATATAACCTGTAGCCACCCTTATCCCTGATCAGTTCACTGAACCTGAGTGTTTCATCCCCATTGGTTACGGCATCCTCATTAATATCGCCAAAGTAATAAACACCGTTCGGGCAGGCAGAAACGCAATGAGGCAGTTTTCCTTCTTTCAGCAAATCAGGGCAAAAATCACATTTTGAGACAGTTCCCATTTTAGGCGGAAAGCCGGTTTCGGGAGAACCGGGCTGCTCGCTGATTTCTTTCGGCAAGTCCGGTTTCCCCCAGGTAAATACTCTTGATGAATAGGGACAAGCCACCATGCAAAACCTGCAGCCGATGCAGCGTTCGGTATCTATCAGCACTATTCCATCACTCCTTTTGAAAGTGGCGCCAGGCGGACAAACTTTCTGGCATGGTGAATTATCGCAATGCATACATGGCTTAGGCATCCAGTAGGGTGCAGTATTTTTGCTGTCCTGCATTCTGAATACTTTTATCCAGTCCTGGCCGGGCTGAAGATGGTGTGCGGCTTTACATGCCTGTTCGCACTTTAGTGCGTGCTTGCACCGTGATAGGTCAATCACCATCACAAATTTTTTCCCGGGTATGCCTTTACGCGCTTCTTCTGGCGGAGCGCCCGCACCGCAATGCTGCAGATGGGATGAATCCACTTCCACCAGTTTACCATCAGGACTTAGTAATTTAACTTTTGCGCCAGTTGGAACTTCTTCCTCCTTTGAACAGGAGGAGAAAAGGCCTGCGCCCGCTGCCGTTGCTGCGGCTCCCGCAATTAAACTGCCTTTGAGAAAGTTCCTTCTCGAATTTTCGTTCTGATTTTCTTTTTCCATTGGTATATTTAATATTATTAAATTTTACATGCTTTATTTTTATCCATGAAAATTAAATTTTTCGGTTCAAAGATTAGGTATTTTACAATTATTGTTAATGAGATGGCTCAATGTTTCACC
Organism: Bacteroidota bacterium; assembly: GCA_016193485.1. GTDB lineage: Bacteria > Bacteroidota > Bacteroidia > JACPRZ01 > JACPRZ01 > JACPRZ01. The sequence goes on from JACPRZ010000050.1 coordinate 41,743, forward strand.
TGATAATTATCAAGTTAAATAATTACTACGATCACTATTTCTACTGCCGAGGTCCGGCTCAGGGAAATCAATTCCCTGCCCCATCAGAGGCATATTGAATACTGTTAGCAGAGATGAATGCGGAGTAAACTACCACCGTCTAAGACGGTGGGTTTTCACGTTCAAGTAAAGGTGAACTTTCCAACAAAAGATACACCCGCGGCATCATGTTGCAACCCTTAATAAATGACGTATCGGCAAAATTCAGATGCGCAAAATATCCGGACAACTGAAATGAAAAAATGATGGATTTTCTTTGCTTTATATACCTTAGGATATTTATTTGTTAACACAGGAACGTAAGTTTTGACATACACCCGGCTGCACAATTAACTTTTTTTATATCTTTGAAACGCAAAAGATTAAAATAGGTTTATGATTTTTATCCGGATATTCCCGGTTTTCACCGCATTTTTTACGCTTTCATTCACTATTATGTTCAATCCCGGAATCGGGCAAACCATACCGGTTGCAAATTTTACCACATCCGATACAGGCTGCACCGGATCCCGTACCGTTGATTTCCAGGATCTCACTTCAGGTTCTCCGGACCAGTGGTTTTGGAATTTTGGAGATAATAATACCGATACCGTTCAGAATCCTTCTCATACGTATTCGGTTGATGATACCTTTACCGTAACCCTCGTGGCATGCAATATGATGGGCTGCGATACGGTTGTTAAGAATATTATTCTGAAAGGCCCTCTTGCGGCCACCTGTTTCCCCAACGCAACATATTATTGCTGCCTCCAGGGAATTTATAATGTAACCGTTGGCGCGATTAACAATACCACCTCTCATGACAGCGGAAAATATAAAAATTATTCATGTAATTTTGTAACCACACTTACGGCAGGGCAATTCTTCTCAATAGAAATTGAAACCGGCCCTTCCCTGTATGAAAATGTAAGGGCATGGATTGATTTTAATGATGATGCTTTATTTGATACCGTAAACGAAAAAGTTTTCGAATCGCTGAATAAATTAAAATACCACAGCGGTTTATTGTATTTGCCTGATACCGGAAATGTCAAAACCGGACGCACGTTGCGGATGCGTGTTGGATCCGATAATGTCAATTGGCCTGTCCCGGAACCATGCACCAACCCAAGATATGGACAGTTTGAGGACTACGGTATTATCATAAAAGGTAAATCAATCCCGCCAACCGCAAATTTTACAGGATCTCAAACGGTTATTTGCCTTTATAGTACCATAACATTTACCGACCTTTCTGGCGGGTTCCCCGATTCCTGGTATTGGGATTTCGGTGACACCACAACGTCAACCCTGAAAAACCCCAGCCACACGTATACGGATACCGGTATATTTACCGTTTCCCTTGTCTCCTTTAACCAGTATGGAAGCGATACCATGTTAAAAACCGGATATATCAGGGTTCTTGACGCACCGATACCCTCATGTATCCCTCCTATTATAAATTCCTGCTGCGGAACCGGAATTTACCGTCTCCTGTTTGCAACGATTGATAATATTACAGGTGACAGCGCTGACTGGTATTCTGATTTTACCTGTGAACAATATGCTGATGTCCTTACAGGCGGGAAATATTCCATATCTGTTGAAACCGGTCCGGTTTATAGTGAAGACCTTCGTGCCTGGATTGACTATAATAATGACGGAATATTTTCAAACCAGGGTGAATTGGTTTTAAGCAGTAATACACTGCAATACCACAATGGTATTGTGCGAATTCCGGCAGTATCCGATACCAACATCAGTTTGCGGATGAGAATCGCCTCCGATTATGGATCGGTG
>JACPRZ010000060.1 GCA_016193485.1 Bacteroidota bacterium
CAAAGATAAGGTTTTCGGAGCCGGAAAGGGCAAGGGCGTTAAGGTCATTGGGGGTTGAAGAATTTCTCAGTTCCCAATCGAGGCCCCCGTCAATGGTTTTAATAAGCAGGCCGTCAGCGCCTGTGACATAGCCGGTGCGGTAGTCAACGAATTCAACACCGGTAAGGTTTTTTGTACTGCCTGTGAGGAAGGTCGCCCAGTCCTGTAAGGGGCTGCCATCGTGCGGGTCGGCAAGCAAGGGCGCCCACATACTAAGTGGATCGGAGCAGTCCTCGCTTTTAAGGATTATGCCGGAAGAACCAACAATGTAGCCAGCGTAGTCATTCAGGGCAATGGCATTTAGATCATAGATAACATTGCCGGGAATATCGGCTGAGGGATAGGGTTGTTGTGACCATGTTATGGCGCCATCGTCAGACCGGAGTATGGCCCCGTTCCCACCGACCACGTACCAGAGAGCGCCTTCTTTAACGATGTCATTATAGGTTACACCGGTAAGATCGGGGCAGCCGGGGCAGGCGGTGACTGTGCCAGGTATCCATGTAGTGCCGCCATCGGCAGTATAGAGGAGTGTTTGATTCTCCCCGGTAATGAGGCCTGTACCGTTTTCAAACCAGACAGCGGTAAGGTTTTCGGTGGTGCCGGTGTTCAGGAGTGTCCAGGATGCATTGTTGCCGGAGATGGCGAGGTGGAGAAGGATTCCATTATCTCCGGCAGCCCAACCTTCATTGGCGTTTATCACCATGAGAGATTTGAGCCGGACTTTGATGTTTGTATTTTGTTCGGACCATGTTAAGCCGGCATCGGAAGTTTTAAGAATTGAGATAAGGGAAGCGTTATTGCCAACGGTGACGGCATCATTATTTGTGCCTGCCGATATTCCGTTCAGGTTACGGGATGCGGGGGGTAACGTTAAAGCGGTCCATGACGATCCGCCCACAGCATCCTGCTTGCTTGCCTGGTTACCGAAAGCGACTGCAAAGCCGATGTCAGACGGGGTGTAGGCGATATCCTGAATGCCGGTTGTTATTCCTGATGTTGATGAAGCATCGCTCCATGCCTGACCACTATTTGTTGATTTGAATAAAGTTCCACCGGCTCCGGCCATAAAGCCGCTGGAGGCATCATAAAAATTAACGGAATTGATATTCTCAGAAGTACCGGTATTTGCCATTTGCCAGGAGGTACCGCTATTAGCAGTGAAGAATGCAGTCCCGTCATCGCCAACGGCAACGGCTTTGGCAGCGTTCAGGTAAGCGATGCCATTGAGAGGGAGTGGCGAGAGATTATATCGTTTATCCAGCCAGGATGTTCCGGTGCAGGGCGATTGATATTTGAAGATGTTACCTTCGGTTCCGACCGCCCAGCCGTTAGTGGCAGTTGTAAAGAAAAGAGATGTAATCACAGATGGTGAAGCGACCGGGGCATCACAGGTTAATGCAGCATCAATTAACGGGGTTGATAAGTTAATGGATGCAAAAGAGCCATCTTCTTTTAATGCATATCCCCCGCTGGCAGAGTAAAAATGCATTTCAGAATAGGGACCGGTACTTTGCTGGGCAGGCGCAGTCCAAAATGAGGGAATAAAAACGTTCTGGATTGCAATCAGGTCATTATTATTAAGAATCGCTGCTCCATTCCATACTGCGGAAAAGTGATAAATATGTAATTGTCTGATGTTAATACCCGGAATAGAAACAAGGGGAGACCAGGCGGAACTATTAGTAATATTGGAATTGACCCAAACAAAACCATTTCCTGCAATATATCCCTCATAAAAATTAGTGGACTGGTTCAATGAAACGCTTATAGAATTGGCCGGGCCGGTGCCGCCTCCCCATTGCAAAAAATTCCAGGTACCTGCGGTATAATATATTTTAAAAACGGCAAAAGAGGTGGGTGATTGTGGCTGTAAAGCATAACCCACGGCAGGTTCCGCAAAGTAAATATCCGTTACAGGGGGGGCTGGAATGTTGAGCGGAGTGGCGGAGGTAAATGAAAAAGCGGTGATGGTACCCGGAATCAGTACTCCCGCATTGGTAAGCAAGAGAACTTTGTTATATTCGACCATGTGGGCTTCTTTGATATTTTCAACGCTTGCAGCGGCTATTTGCGCCCAGTTGTCGCCCCCATCAATTGTATAGAGGAGGGTGCCGTCCTGTCCTGCTGCAACGCCATAATTATTATTGAAAAAATTAACATCATTGAGGTTGTTCGCCCCGATATTATTCTGAAGCGACCAATTAACTCCAAAGTCCGAAGTAGCGGCAATGGCTCCCCTGCCGGAGGAGTTAATACCTGCCGCATAGCCGTTACCTGACCCATCCATTACGGCATCGTTTAACTGGGTAAGGCCTGTAAGGTAGGGTCCTGCGGGCCAGGTAAGCCCACCGTCCGTTGTTTTGTACATTGCGCCATTGGCGGTAAATATAAAGCCATCGGTTGAGTTGATAAAATCAACAGCGGCCAGATTTCCGGCAACGGCTGTCTGCACTAATTGCCAGGAAGTTCCGCCATTGGTTGTTTTGAGGAGCATGCCGTTGTTACCGACCGCCCAGGCATTGTTTGCGTTAATGTAGTCAACTTCGTTCAAAGCGCCTGCAATGAGGGAGTTTACCTGGGACCAGGTGGCACCGCCATCGTCAGTTTTGAAGATGTCGCTCAAACCATCGGCCGGGTCGTAGTCAATCATGTAACCGGTACCGGACTGTCCGGTCATATCAATATCCTGTACATCTGCAAGACCTGTGATTGCCGGATTATTATTCTTCCAGTCGTCAAAATCATCGTAGTCAGGAACGGACTGGGTCGTTAACTGGTTCAAACTGTTATAGCGGTATGTGGTTGGCAAGCCATGGTTCGTAAAGCAGTGTCTTGTATGGTTCAGGCGGTCGCTTGCGATATGACTTTTCAATACGGGATCTGAAATGTCGAGTAATTCAACGCCTTCGGGGGGCACGGTGCGCACGAGGTTGCCTGCCTGGTCGTAGTAGTATAGGGTATAGTGGTATTCATTGTCGTCATATTCCATGGTGAATGTTTCGGCCGCCTCGAGGCATTTTGCTATATAGGCGTTGCGGAATTCCTGCTTTACCTGTTCAAGATAGTCCTCGTACAACTGGGTGGCGTTAAAGATGGCGGTATTGACTAATTCGGTGGTGCAGCGCTCTTCGGGGGTGATGAGTTCCTGCGGGTTGCAAAGGGTAAGATCGCTGATGTCGTTTGTACATTCCACGATGGGGAAGCAGGTGGTGTGGCCGGCAAGGGTGGTAATTACGGTTAAAGGATGATTGGGCGCCTGCGATACCTCGGCATCAATGAGGAAATAGTAACTGGTGGTTCCGCTGACAAGATCGGTGGAGTTGATATGATCCGGGTCAGGGCGTATGTTCATGAAGCGGATGATGTTTTTAAATTCAAAGCCGTTTTGAATAAAGGTAAGATGGAGGGTGCATAATTGTGCCTCGGTTTCGGCAGTGATGATGTGGCCCGTGAGGGTCTCCCCGTTGATATCGGAAAACTGGTAATAGTGATCGCATACATCGGTTGCATTTGAATAGGTATAGGATGGATCGGTGTTAGGCACCAAACTGTTCGTATAGGGCATTGGAGCGGGGAATATAGGGGTGTTTACATCAGGGTCAAAGGGGAAGTCGGGATCGGTGGGAGGGTTGCCGTAAGGCGGGATGCAGAGGCATGCCTCGGTGAGGAGTTCGGATTCGCCTGCATTATAGTAATAGGCGGTCTGCATATCGGCAAGAAGGTTGAGGGTGCGCATAAGGTCCCATGCTTCAATGGTTATATCACCGCAGGAATATTGGCCGGCAGTCACTTCATTGCATTTTTCAAGGAAGTCGGCATATTGCTGATAGGTGAGGTCAAGGTCAAAAACGTTGTTAAGATGGGTGGCGAGCATGGAATTTGTTAAAACGGGCACCAGGTCACTATTAACACCGGCCACGGAGAGGTTGTTTACTACATCGCTTGTATAATCATTGATTTCATTTTGAATATCGTCACAGGAGGGACAAGTTCCCGGGCATACCAATTGGCTTTGAATGAATTCACCGCTGGACTGAAGAGTGCCTATAGAAGTTGCCGGCCATTCGGCTCCTGGCGACCATTGTACGCCCGTACCGTCTACAAATGCATCGTTGCAGAGGCAGACCTTTCCCTGGAAATTTTCAACTTCAAGTCCATATGCCTGTTGAAAAAGTTTTTCAGGAGTTGAAGCCCATTGCGGCCGGGGAAGAACGGGATAATTATCATAGTATTTCTGAATCTGCAGGATTTTATCGCAGGCGCAATTATCCATATTGCCGCCAACGGTTATGGAACGATTGCCATGTCCGTAATTATAAGGAAAATTGATGAGGTCGCCATTGCAGTCAAGGGATAAAGCAGTTACTCCATGAAATTTCATCACACCTTCAACAACATCATTAAAATTAAAGTAATTGGGATCACCGCTTACGAGCGGTGCAATCCCGGTATGGCCATCGGGAAGCGAAGATGAGCCCAGTGGATTTTCCTGATCACAGCCGGCAATGCAAAGTTCTATCAATTTGGTTTTCATGTCCAGGTAAACCGGGTTCGTCTCATCCCATGGAGTTGCGGAAGGGTTGCACCCGGCAAGTTTTTCAAGCCAGGTGGCGGCATAACCTTCGCAATGGTCGGTGCAGTTATTTTCGAGGGCTGTGGAGGATTCAGTTTGCAAAGCGTTTACCATATCATCCGGATCGCCATAGATATTGACTCCGGGCTGCACAAGGGAAGCGATGTCAGGGAAGCGGACTTGTGTTTCTACCGTTATGAGATTGCCTGTGCCTGTACCATCATCATAAGAGAAATTCCCGGGTGCTCCATTGCAGCAAGGGTTAGGACCGGGACACGATTTCAGCGAGATGCAAATACTGGGATAGTATGGCGGTGTTGAAGGTTGGCCCTCCACATAACAGTTGCGCGCAATTTCCACGAGGCGGTCCTTTTCGGCAAGGTAGAGGGCGCGGAAGATTTCCCAAATTCTGTCGGCATTGCAGCCGGGGTCGCAGAAATCAAAATCACCGGCACGAATATTATCTGCACAAGAACGTTTTGCGAGATCAGTAAGGCCCTGACATTCTACTGAGGCGGCTGCGAGTTGCCATAGAGTAAATTCATCGCTTATGGTCACACAAGGGCCGGGAGTACAATTGATCTGGGCAGTTACCTCATATTCAGTCATAAAGGTTTCTATGTAGGATTTTACCGGAAAGAACTTTCCATCCCCTGTTTCAAAGAAGGGATCAGGATACGAGCCGGGTGGAGGAGAACAAACACGAAAGGGGAACACATCGTAAGGTGGGTCCGGAGAGGGTTCTGTCAAACCGAGCGGATTGAACAATCCGAGGGCAAATGCCTCGTCATAGGTTTTTGTGTTGCGCATGAGTTCATCGTAATCATCGCTTTCGTTATTTTCAGTAAGGCACCACTGGTAATAACAGTATTCGGGATGGAACAGAACCATCTTTTCAGCCCATGAGGGTTTAAAGAATATGATAAATTCTTCAAGTGTTAATTCGCCTGGAAATTTCAGAGAACCATCAGGCAATGAAACCATATCTTCATCGCTCCAGGAAATACAGGTATAATCAATGCCCAGAGAGTTGATATGATCATCGCTGCAATCTAAAATTCCATCGCCAGTATCTTCTATTTTATCGGTATTAAGAATTGACCAGGGAATTCCGCTGGCGCTAAAGTCAGTAATTGTTGACGTGCTGATGTTTACAAACTTTGCATATTGTCCGCCAGGGTAAAAGTCGGCAAGCATGGCCTGGTAGCCGATGGAGCATTTGTCAATGGTTTCGCACTGCTGTATGCAGGCGGCAATTTCGGTTGGGGTTCCGCCCTGATGTTCGCGTTCGCAAACGGTTTCGCAGTTATCGGCAGGGATGCAGCCCGTAAAGTCGGTATTGGCCAGTGAAGTGGCGATAAATGTACTATGGGGTGTGACGCAGTTTTCGTCATTCAGGTAGTCGTTGAGGTAAAAGAGAAGGGCTTCTTCGTTTACGGTAAGGGTTTTAGTGATGGTGTAGTTTCCAACCTTAGGAAAATTTACTGTAAAGTTTTCATTCAGTGAGAAGGTGGGATCATCACAGGAATTATCGAGGTCAAGATTACCGGTAAGCAGCACCCTGCCAACGGTTTTTCTTATAGGATCACAGGTTGGGGAACAGGAGTAAGGTGTTTTTTCCAACTCAACTTCACATTCATCCCTGACGCTTATAGTAAGGTCATAAACGCAATCGTAACAGGCGGAAGGGGTACATTCGGGATCAAAGTCAGTGGCAGATACGCTGAAATCAAAAGTGTAATCGCCAGCGGAAGATGCAAGAAAGACGTGTGTTGAAACAAGGGCAGGGTTTTCGGAGAGGAAGGGTTTGTTATCAAGAATGTTGATGGTCATTGTGACCTCGGATACGCTCTTGCTCGGAAGTGCATCAAGTGTGGTTGGGTTGTCACCGGCAAGAGAAGTGGCGATGACCCTTCCCTGCTGGTCGAGGTAGGATATGCTCACCTGCCCGTTGGCATCAACAACGAGGTTTTTTTTGTAGTGTGAAAAATAGCCGGCCTCGCTGCCGAAGAGGCGGTCAAGATGTTCCTGGCCCGGCTTTCCGTAGAAATATTTTGTTTCGTGATCTGAACCGAGAATATGGTTTTTTCCGACCCCGCTCTGGCGCCTTATGCGGCCCGTATTATCGGGTGTGTATTCAATTTGCGTAAAGGGATACCCATCGGCAGAGGGGATGTAGCCATTATGGCCGGTTATGTCGGTGTTAGCGGTTGAATAGTATTGGGAGGCGCCTGAGGTTATACTTAGTGTTTCTACGGCAACGGTACATGGATTAAAAGGAATATCAAGGTCAAAATCAGTGCGGTTAAAAGGAGCGCCATCTGAGTTCCTGTTGAAATTTTCGTAATATTCAATCTTATCAGCATAGGCAGGAGTACCGGTGGTGCATACGGGAACAGGTAAGACCTGGATGGCGCCTCTGCCCTGGTGGTCGTAAACGGTTTCGCCAACAATGGCGATGTTGGCGGTATTTATTTTTGAAACGGTCTGCCTGTTGCGCAGGGAGCCGTCAAAGTAAGAGACGGCCACCTTGTTTTTACCTTCTTCGGCATAGTTGGCGGTGTATTGCCAGTTGAGGTTATCGCCTTCATGAATATTTGTTGCACCACTGACCTGCACCCTTGAGGTGCAGGCAGTTACTTTTCCACTCTCTTGTTCTGACCATATTCCGGCCACAATATTTTTGCAGTCGGTTCCTCCCCGACCTATGGGGCGATAACGGAGGAGTACCCACCCCCCCTCGAAAACTGCGGGGAAAGAATAAGCGGTGTTTTTGATTTGTATCCGGGTGCTGTTGTTCCGGAACGAATAATCAATATCCGCGGGAGGCACGTTAGTGACTCCATCAAAATAGTCATTCACATGAGCCCATTCAAGGTCATATTCTTCGGCACCGGGTACTGCAGCCCACCCGGCAGTTACCTGGCTATTTAAAAGGGTATAGGTTGTGCATGGTGGTGTTGTAGCAGATGGGTTAAATGCATCGTAGCGTTCAACCTCAATGATATTTTCAAGGATAAGATTGCCGGTCACGGTACCGGATATGCCCGTTATTTCGAGAGTAACTTTATGGGCAGCAGTAAATTTGTATATGGCCTTGTCATCAGGAGTCGCTCCATCTGTATTATCGTATTCAACGGTAAGAGTAACGGGATTATCGGGCAGGGATAAGAGATTATTGTCTTTGTCATAAGCGGAAATTGTACAGGTAACAGCAATGGTAAAGGGAGTTGAGAAATAGAGATCGCTTGCAGGATCAAAACGCAAGACGATATAATTATTGACTTGCTGACAGGGGATATCATCATACCAAGCGGAAGTGGTATAAGGGTCCGGAAACAGCAGGTCTTTTGTTGTCAGGGTGCAGTTCGTGCAAATAGATGTTCCGCTGAGATATTGCGAATAGGTTTGGTTTTTCGGAAATGCAGTTACCGGGGAGAGAAGCAGTCCGCCCGATAAGAGCAATCCAACATGGAAAAGCGTCCTGCTACTCATGGGTTACAAAATTTTGAGGTTTATAGAGGCGCTCGTAGTCACCTTTTGAAAGGAGGTGATTTATGACCGTGTATCCTGAATAATTATCATTAAGCATCACTCCACCTTTTTTATTTACAGTCAGGTATTGTTCTTCTGAGAAGAGGCGGTTGTTTTGAGAGACACCTTTTGTAAATTTTGTATAGATGACTTCGAGCCGCGGTTTAGAGGGCTTGTCGTTTTCAACCGGGTAGGCGGTATCATAAAAGAAATCCATCTTGTTTATGGTGAATGCGGTTGTATTAAACCATATTTTCTGCATGAGGTAATCACCGTAATTGAATGTGATGGTATAGAGGCCGCTGTTTTTCCCGTTTTTTTCAAAGCGGACGGTTTTAATCCATTTTCCGGTTTTTTCCCCGGCCAGTTTCAGCAATTGTTCCATAAGGGTGTCGGAGCGGATCACGGGTTCTTCAGAAGGATCTTTTTCGGGGGGCCGCTTATCAATCATGATGGTTTGGTTTTTATTATCCACGATGAGGAGGTATTTTGCATTGACTACGGTTATTATGCCGAAGAGATTGGAATAGTAGTTGTTTCCCTCTTTTTTAAGGGTAACGGTATTGTGCTCAATTATCTTAGTTGAAAGATGATCTTTGTAAAGGCGGTAGTCAACCTGCATTTCGTAAGAAGCGGAACCGGAATAATTTGCCCAAAGGGCTTTCATATCTTTTTCAAAGTCCTGGGAAGAAGAAAAGAGAGGGATAAAGAGGAGGATAGATATTATGGTGAAAAAAGATTTCATTTCTCGCAAAGACGCAAAGCACGCCAAGTTTTAAAGGTTATTAACTATTTGTTACTGTTCGGGTACACACTGTTTTTTTTACCACAAAGAACACAAAGGGTTTACACAAAGTTCACAAAGTGCCGTTAATTACTCTTTTAATTCCACTTTTCAGTAAAACGACATTAAAGTTAATTAATAGTCCAAGCTTGTAATTGCCGAGTTTCAGATAGGTCAATGTTTGCGCTAAGTGAATATCATTTAATGCTTCAACACTTTTTATTTCAATCACTAATTTTTTTTCAACCAACAAATCAATTCTGTAGCCGCAATCTAATTTTACTTCTTCAAAAATTAATGCCATCGGTTTTTCTTTTTCAACCCACAATTCTGACTTTCCGATTTTATAATACATGCATTCTTTATAGGCGCTTTCCAATAAACCAGGACCCAGCGTCTTATGAATCTCTATGGCAATACCGATTATTTTATTTGCTATTTCGTTTTCCGTCATAATTTTTTCTCTGTGTTCTCTGTGTGAATTTTTCTTTGTGTGCTTTGTGGTTAATTTTTTACTTAATAAAGTTAACCCCAACCTGAACAGTAACAACTATTTTATGATATTACGTATGTCGTCATGTATAAAAAACAATCTTTCTATTTTTTTCTTGTACTGCTTCTTGATTCCTGGATTGTCATGATTCCTCTTTCGGTTTCTTTTTTAACGCGGATGAGGGAACCCTCTTCATCGTATTCATAGAAGGTTGCATAGTTGCGTTCATCCAGTTCAGCCGCCAACTTCCGGGTTACGGGGTCATAGACGAAACTCTTCATGTTGGCATCCACGGGAAAGATGCGGATGTCGTCAAAAAAAACATCTGTGGTTCCGGTATTTTTGAGGACCACATTTATTCCGATTGCAGCATTGTTAACGGTAAACTCTTCTTCAATGCGCTGCCAGCCGTCAATAATATTTCCTTTTGCTTTGAAGTGGAGAGTTTGTCCAACGTTAAAAAGAAATTCAAGCATTATCTCGGGACCGGTATATGTAGTTGCGGTTACATCATTCTCTTTAACCCAGGCGCTTAATATATAATTTTTACCTGGCTCAGGGGCAAAGGAGTTAGGGCAATCGGTGCAAATGGAACCAACTACAGTAATGCAATAGGTCTTCACCGCTTTTCCTGCAAAGATGGCATCGGCCATGGCACAAGGAGCGTCAACTGCGGTAACCGTAAAGCAGTGCTGTCCGATATCGTTAGCGGTCGGTGTCCAGGTAAAGGCGCCCGTTGCCGTATAACCGGTTACACAACCCCCGGAAGGAGTGGGAAAAGATGCGTTTGTACCGGCAAAGACGGCATCGAAATCATCGGAACATAAGGTAACTTCCTGGTCAGGCGTATCATCATCAGTGCCTATAATAGTAAAATTGAGCGGGTTTCCAACCCCGGCATAGATAGTGGTTCCGACATCCTGACCACTAATGATGATCCCGCTCAGGATCGGATTGGTGTTAGAAAAATCGTCAACATTGATCTGAATGTCTCGCACAACGGAGCAGAGCCAGGTTCCACCGCTGTTGTATTCATTGACTATAACAGCCATAATGGTAGTCAATTTTGCAGGGGGGGTGGCGGAGATATTACCACCGGTACCTGTACCTGCATCAATCTGAAGTCCATCATTGGGACCGAAAGGGTTTAGATAAGTATAACCCGGCTTATAAATTACTGGCGTAGTTGGTCCTGTTGCGGGCGAAACAAGCGACCATTCAAGCGTGTGACCAAGAGAAAATTCGGTATCATTTGTCCCATGACTGTAAATAAATTGTTTCCCTGCTAACGGTTGTATAATGGGGTTTTGGGAAAAAGTGGGACTGCTGTTGCGCGGCACATCAAAATTATTCATTTTTGTTTCAAGATAAAAGCGTTGAAGGGGCTGATCGGGCAAAGTATTAACGGCATTACGGTTTTGTATTGAGACCGCGAATGTCCACAAAGAGCATCGCGGCAGCGTAATATCAGCCGAGTAGATATATTCCGTTACGCCATAGTAAGGACCGCCATCGCAACGGCTTTTTTTGTCAGGGCAATTTTCGGTCGCTTCTTTGCAACACACAAGTGTAAGTTTGAAATTACCGTATTGGTCAAATGCAGAAGCGGGATTATAGTTGCCGGCAGGATAGCAGCCGTTGACTTGAAATCCACTGTTTGACGCATCAGGATTGAATTCCATATAGGTTCCGCAGGGCCATGGGCCGTTAATATCATCAGGGTAGTTAACATTAGGGAAAGCCCTTGAACCAAAAGGACATGATAAGGTACTACCATCATCAGCCAAAACATCATAATCAACCGGGCCTTTGCAAAAGAGGTAATAGTGAAAGATTATTTCGTAGGTATAGAGGGAATCGGGTGGAACATTTGGGTCATTGGGGTCGGACTGGGCGCTGAGAAACTTAAAGGTGATATCGCCTCCCGCCACATGGATGGCACTGGCGGGCTTAATCAAAGCGGCAACCAAGAGTGAGAATAAGGTTATTTTCAGATATTTTATCATCCGATAAGGTTGTTATTTTATTCTTCGCACTCTTCAAAGAGTTTTGTCATAATTAATTTTTGCCCGGTTCCGATTTTAATGCTGTTTGTACCGGTGTGGGACGATGAATTATTAAGTTTGGAACCAGCCTGGAAACTGAAATGATCTTCTTCATCGGTACAGGTATTACAATCTTCATCTTCAAAACTCTCAAAGCCGACATCCCTGTAGCGGGCGTTAGATGATACACTTGTGGGGAGGGTATTGCCAAAACCATAAACGGCAGAGGAATACCTGCTGAGCGCATCACGGTTTTCAATCTCAAATCCAAAGGGATTAAACTTGGTCACCACCGATGTATATGTCCATCCCTCGGTTTGATTCAATGCAGCGGTATTGGGAGTCCATTGTTCCGGAATTTGTTTTTGCCAGTAAGGAGAAAAAACCTTATATGTGCCGTCATCCCTGGTGTTGGTATTGTTGTTCAGCGAGGACTGGTTCCTGGGAGTAAGGAAGAGGAGAGAGCGTTTTGCCCGCCAGTTCCCCCTGCTGCCGTTTATGTATGGATTACCTAAATCAGGATCAACACCGCACTCGCAATAGGCATCCCATTGATCGGTGAATTCCACTGCGCTTGCGTTAAGCACACCGGAAAAGTTCAGTTGGCCGGATGAGAAGGGATCTGATTTGGATGTTACGGTTCCTATTGGTACGGTTTGCATATTCCTTCTTCCTGAACGGATCACTTTTATAGTAGTATTATTACCCGATAACCCAACTGGTACTATTCCAAACCTATTCACAATGGTTATAGAGGTTCCTGAAATATCTTTTACCCAATAGGTTCTAGTATTTATCATTAATTCATCACCGGGATTCAAGAAATCGGATACATTTGAAAAAGTCAAAACACCACTATTAATATCTGCATTGAACTCAAACCCGATATTTGTGAATGCCATGCCCATTCCCTTATATGCCCAGTGAGCCGGGTAAGTGAATGAATAGATGGGATCTCTAAATTCATTCCGGGTTCTGGTAAGGAGCACTTCCCCGGTTTCATGGTCGTATGCAAGATTTTCGGTTGATACTCTTGAACCGAGGTCATAAGCAACGGTTTCTCTGAGTATTCCGTACCGGGTAACAACTTTGGTAGTTGTTACGGAGCGGAAACGGGTTTTTTCGGAGGTAAAGGAGACCCATAAGGAAGGAATGGGAACAGGCGCTGGAGGGAAAGGAAAGAGCGAACAATCGAGGTTACCCTGGAAACTGCCGCCAAAGGAACGCGTATAGTTTTCCCTGAAGTCGCCAATAATATCCATTTCTTTTCCAACTGTAACACCATTTACCAGATTCCCGGTTTTTGTTATTGAAACCACTTCATTGCTTAGTTTTTTGGAATTTTTAGATTCGGTACGGTAAAAATATTCTACTCCGGAAATAGGCGACATATCTGCCATTCTGGTTCCAGCGGGATATTCGGGATATACCCACTGGGCTTTGGGCTTGCCGTGCATATCATTCAGTTCAATTACAAAACCCTGACCGGCTGTCATGTAATCCTCAACTTCTATCTTTAGAATTTTCGTGATCCATGAAGGTTTATCCCTTTTTTTGTCAACACCGGTATTCCGGGTAAAAACGGGAAAATCACGTGCGGTATAAAATTCATGTACTACATGGCCGGTGGCATTTCTCTTCACACCGGTGTACTGAAGGTTGCGAACGGTAACGCGGCTGTAGCCGACATTCGGGGAAGGGAAGAACATTTCCCCATAGGGTGTCTCCTGGTAAAACCTGTCATCGGGAGCGAGGCGGTTTTTGTTGGTAAAGGATTTGGGCTGCCTCCATGGATTTTCTTCGTTGCCTACCATCGGCTCATATTCGGCAACACCGCTGCTGATGGTCAACCCGCCTGAGTTGTTAGTTGTGGCAGTGCCCTCTAGTATTTTCGTGTAAAAATATTCCTGGCCGTATTGTACTTCGCAGTTGATAACCCCCCCTAGCATAACAGTCCATTGGTCGCAAATGGTAATTTTTTTAACTCTTGAGCCGCCCCCGAATTTTTTCCATGAAGGGTTGTGAAGGCGGATGAGAGATTTTCCAGGAATGAATCTCTTTCCAAAGCCCCAGTCACGAAGGGTTTTATTAAAACCATTGAACATGGTGGTTATGTCAGTAAGCAGGCCGAGGAGTGAACGGAGGCCGCCTTCATCATCGCTTTTGGGCTGAGAGCCGGGATATATGAGCCGGCTCAGGTTGAGGCGTGCAAACTGCCAGGCGGTTTTCGCAATGGGGTTGACATCATCATTGTCCGGCTTATCTTTAAAGTCATCGCTTTTGAGTATTATATAGGCCTCACCTGTACCAATCACATCATAAGATTCAATATCAGCATAGCCCGAAACATATTCAAATTCATCACCGGTGGAATGGCTCCCGCCCTGATAGCCGATAAGGTCAATAAAAAACCGGAAGTAGATATCAGTCATAACATTTCCATTTTCATCGCGCAGGTATTTATTTTCAAAATCGGTTTTGCCAGATACAGGAACAGGAAGTTGAAACCTGATATATCGGTTTGCAATGGTAGATTCATAAAGAACTGATGTATTTGCTGCAGGATCGCTCCCTGCCCCTTCCACTTTTACCATTTGCATGGCGCGTTTATCCTGAACAAAAGCGTAATCATCGGATTCGTAATCAATATTGATAGTTCCGCCAGAAGGCAATTTAACGGTTGTAAGGTGCCATGCCTGGCTGTATATATCGGCATCGGTTTTGTTTTGTTTAACATAGGGAAATTCCGAATTGGCTTCTCCCGTAGTGCAACCAGTGGCTTCATCCGGCTTATAGTTACCCCACCTGTCATATTCCTTTAAAGAATAATTTGGATTATAATCAGCATCCGGGTTTCCATCATAATCGGGATCTGCGTAAATAAACTTATAAGGGCTTAGTTTGCCTTTGAATGATTTTCCATACGTAAAGTAAACCTGTTTCAACGTGAGTTTACCCCCAGCATTGTCGCTGTTGGGAACACCCGGGCAAAGGGAGTAATCGTAAACAAAATTCACCTCTTTAATCACTATTGGAGTGGCGTTAGTCAATCTATCGCATTTGGAATAGAGGGTTATTTTGTCAAGTTCATAGGATGGACGACTGTTAAGTATGCCACCGTTCTCACCATCCACCCCAAAGCCATCATGCCTGGCAGAAATAGTGAAGTCGGCACGATGCGTTTTTGTTTCTATTGAATGGAGGTACCATACTTCTTTTGTGCCGTAGATATAACTTGCTTTGTCATCGGTATCGTCCGACTTCATGCCCTCATTATAGTTGGCTTTATCGGTTTCAAAAGGAACCCGCCAATGGTAATCGCCATACACCCTTGTGTAATTAAATTTTGTGTAGGTGCCGAAATCATCATCGGTAGGCCCGTTGCTTGTTCTGTCAACGTAATCGGGAGAGAGGACGGCCGTGAGTAAATAGGAATGTGCAAAGGGGGGGAGTTCAGTGCTTTGATAATAATTATCAATACCTCTTTTGTTTTTGGTTGAATTATCCGGATTTGAACCGGTACTTGAATACGTTAAGAGACCGGTTGGTGTAGTGCAATCATATAAGGCCTGAACGCCTGTCTCAAGGTTTGGTCCTGCGTTAAAGGTTACCTCTTTCTGGCTAAGGTTATAGGCAGGGATGCCGAAAATATACCTGGAGCCATCTGGCCGGAGTACAGAAAGTTCAGAAATATGATCATCTTTGGCTCTTGCAGCATCTACCCTTGGAATAAGAGATGGGATTCCAGCGGCATCAAAGGATACGATGTTGTGACCAAGATCAGGGTCAAGCGGCAGGGATGCATTGGATGCCTCTTGCGCAGTAAGTATGGAGATAACCTGGTTGCGGTGTTCGCGGTTTACTTTGGTTAATCCAACGGAACTAAGAGGTAATTCACTGCCGTTTATTCCCTTCTTTTTCATGGGTAACATTGCATTTCCCTCTTTGGTGGTTTCGATACGAACCGGGTCATCTCCACCGTACGCATTGAAAAAATCGGTGTTGTTTGGAACCAATTCCCCCGCCTGCTTGAAGTAGAAGGGTTCGAACTGCTGGTCGGGAACCGGGGGCCTGAAACTCAAACCCGCATCGTATGGTCCCTTCCCGTCCGACCAGTCGCCCGAGGTGGATAAAGAGAAGTTGAAGCCGGCATTTACCCCCCCTTTGACGATATCGCCTGCTCCTAAATCGCCCCCCCCTTGTATGGCGGTGCTTATGCTCATGCCCATGTTGTCATAGACCCTTCCTGCATCACCCCTGTAAGGGCGATACATACCCCCTATACCCTGGGCGGTGACATTATATACGTCATAGGTATGCTGGGTAAGCGCCAAAGCGGGGGTCTGGTCATTAAAGGCGCCATCTTTTTCCCGGTTAAAGTCATGCAAGGCAATTGGATTATTCTGGCCTGCATCGGCATAGATATAACCATAGGCAGGAAGTTCAAGTTCGTTGAATAAGAGCGACTGGGTGTGCAAATAGCCGCTAAACCTTCCTTTAAAGTTAACCCACTTACCCTCTCCTCCGATTCCAGCGCTGAACGTAGCGGAGGTATTTAGCATTGACATGCTGATCTGCGGGATATAGGTTTGCATATTGACCGGGATGGTGGTGCTGAACCCGGGTGACGCTGACCTGTAGGTAGTGATACGTTTTTGCGGAGTAACCTTTCGCGTGACGTTTGCGCTTACCGAAGCGCTCAGGGTAAGGGCTTTCAGCCCGGACCTTGAATTATAAGGAGCGCCTATTTGTGCATTCAGCGATGAGGTAGATGCATCTTTACCAACCGTTTTTGTTGCGTTTACTGAAAATCCAAGAGTGGGCTCCACACCGATGCCTTCCTGGCTATTGGCCGAAAGGCCGAGCCCGATGTTCAAACTTCCCTTCTCTTTGTCGCCAATGCCGATGTTCGGATCAAGGGATAGTTCATATCCCACGCCTTTGTAATTATTGTAAAAGATCCCAAAGCCGACACCGAGGGAGAGGTTGATGAAAGGAGCGCCAACGATCTCTATATCCCCGATCTGCAGGTTGCCGCCATAGGTAATATTCGGTTTCATGTGAAAGGTCTTTTTTACCAGGTCGCCTTTGAAATCATCAGGCATTCCGCGCATGCCCCTGTTGATCACTCCTGCATTGATATTCCATCCGAGTCCGACCCAACTGGCTTCCTGGTCCATAGTTATACCGCTGTGATAACTAAGGTTGACCGGGTAGCCGCCCACATCTATCAAAGGAATGTTATAGACAAAATCGCCTGTGAAAGGGTCCACCATCTCGGTGGTTCCAACTGGCTCAAAACTCTGCACTTCGGGCTGGCTGGGTCCGCCTGTAAGGGCCCATGCGACTGAAGGAGCGACCAACTGGGTCAGAAAAACGAAAGCGACAAAGAGCGATATCGCTTTAAAAAACCTGTGCCGGATAAGAGATATAAACATAGTTTAAAAACTTACGATGCAACAATGGTTCAGTAATTTCTATTTCTCGCAAAGTCGCAAAGAGCGCAAAGATTTTATAATAAAAATTTGATTGGTATAATAAATAATTTATTTTTGTTACTATTCAGGTTGCCTGATTATTCCTGCCACAAAGGCACCAAGGCACCAAGTTTCACAAAGAATTCTTCGTGTTTCTTTGTGACTTTGTGTCTTTGTGGCAAGTATTTCAGGGTTTTTCATGGATACCTGAATAGTAACTTATTTTAATAATTTATTTTCGAACCATTGTTGTTACGAACAGTTTCGGCATGCGGTTTAAAGCCGCACCGTTAATTGTAATCTTTACAATGCCCGAATTGAGCGCACCGTCATCGAAAATGAGGGTACGGTCAGGTATTTCCTCTCCGTTTTCTTTTTTTTCAAAAGCAAGCAAAAAGTTGGTATAGGGAGCGAGGCCATAATTTCTTTCATAGTGAAAGAGCAGGCATCGGAGCGTATCTGTTCCCTCAACCAGCGCAAGATCATCCTGCATTTCAGATGCAAAATAGTTTAACCGAAAATAATAATCAGCAGGATCATTCAGATTATATTTCAGAATATCGGACAGGTGGTCGTCTGCCGAAATTGTGAATGTATAATATTGCATATCTTTCATCTGTTCCATTTCCTTTATAATTTCCTCTTTACCGGCATCAGGATTTCCGTTTTCTTTCAGGATAATATATTCCAAGGGCTTAAATTGAAGCGTGAAACGGATATTCCCGATCTGTTTTGAAACCTTAAGCCCGTTATTCATGTCTTCCACCCAGTTGACATATTCCATAGGATCCAGATCATCCTGCCACCCGGGTGTTTGCCGGCAGGAAGCGGTTAATATAAGAGGCAGTATCCAGAATAAGAGACGCATGTCAGTCAGATATTTTTCCATTATATCTCCGGTTCACAAAAATCTTTACATCTTCGGTGATATCCTTATCATTGCTTGCAGCCATCAATGCACCGCTTCCGTCAGCCCCGAAAATATAGGTAAAGCCGTGCTGGTGGCCGTATTCGGTAACATATTGATTCAACTGCTTCCAGATATCGCTGCTATATTTTTCAGCGAGCGCCTGGTTGTCTTCTGAAAATTGCTTTTCTTTTGCAAGGTATTGGCTTCTCATCTGCTGGAACTTTTCAATTTTCTCCGGGTCGTTATTTTTATTTGCTTTTAGTTGTTCCGAAAGCGCCTGGAGTTGCATTAAAATACTGTCCAGTATTGCTTTTCTCTGGTATTTGGTATCTTCCAGTTTTTTTTCAAGTTCATGTTTGTAATCAAAACCATCGTAGAGCATGGCGGTTTTCACATAAGCGATTTTAGGTTGTTTAGAACCAAAATACCAGAATCCGCCCACAAGGAGAACCATGCAGATAATTATGAGTACAGTGTTTATTCTTTCGGGTTTCATTTTATCATGGTTAACGGGTAACGAGCAATGTAACTATACCTGAAATACAATCCTGGGATATGTAAATGTCTTTGCACACAGTCAATGGTCCGCAGGATGATTGTACTCCTGCCGTAAGACATACTGTAAACGCGGTATTCGGCTGCGAAAAAGTATGTGTAACGGTCTGCCCGGTGGCACTATTGGCGGTTCCTGAGGCCGGGTCACCGAAATTCCATGTATAGGGCTCCATGCCAGCCGGGTCAGCGGTAAATTCAAGTTCCAACGGATTGCCACCAACAGTTGTAACGTTAAAAGTCAATGTAGTAAAATCGGATATGAATACGGTAACCTGGTCGGTAGCGGAACAGTGGTCGTAGGTAACTGTGACGTTATATGTAGTTTGAACCGGCACGGTGGCTACAGGTGAAGGGCAATTTGTACAGGAAAGGCCTGTAGAAGGCGCCCAAGTATATGTGTATGTGTATTGGCTGCCAGCAGGAGGATATATTTCAGGAAGATTCAAAGTTACGGGTAGAGCAGGGCAAGTTGTAACATCAGGTATGTCAATAGTGAAGTCAGAATTGACAGTGACTGTTACTTCATCATCTGTTACACATCCATACAAATCGGTACGGGTTACAGTATAGGTATGCGTTCCTGTAGTTCCAGGAGAAACAATAGGATCAGCGCAATTGCAGCATGGAATAGTACCCGGACAAGTAATTCCATCTTCGGGTGTCCATACAAATGATATACCGCTTGGTGCTGCATTACCAACAGGGCCATCAGGGTGTAACTGCACCTGATCACCAAGGCACATCTCTACATCAGGGCCGGCATTCACTCCGGTACCTTCTAAAACACCGATAGTCGCCTCCACTTCTTTAATGCATCCATTAGCATCTTCAATAGTGATTGAATAAGTGCCTTGCGGCAAATCAATAAAGGAGCCAGTATTATTGGGGTTGAGGCCACTCCATCCAACCGGTGGGTTGGTTATGGTATAAGAATAATCCGGATTACCACCTGTTGCAAGTACCGTGATTGAACCGGTACTCTGTCCAAGGCAAAAAATGGGTGTAACATTAAAGAAACTGGTTCCAATTGTTATGAGGTTATTAATGGTTGCTGTCAAGGGGATAAAACATCCGATAGCATCAGTGACCCAAATGTAATAAGTACCTGCCGGAAGATTGGTTAAATCAAGGGGCGCATTTTGAGTAACATTAATATTCTGAGGTCCGGTAACTGCATAAGCGTAGGGCAAAGTTCCCCCCGAAGGGTTTACAGTAAAGGAACCATTATCCTTTCCTTCGCAGTCGGAATCGATAATTCCAGTTACCGTTCCGGTCAAAGGAGTTGAAGAGGATTCGATAGTCACGGTTTGTGATGCGGTACAACCTTTAGCATCGGTTACCGTAATGGTGTAGGTTCCACCTTTAAGATCATAAAAATCCCAGTAGTAGCAGGAAGGGTTTGGCTCCACTTGAATATTTACTGGTGCACCACCAGAAGGGGTCCCAGATAGATTAAAGGCGAAACAAGGATTACCGGCAATGTTATCAGAGCAAGGATCACTATAACAAACAGATATACCCAAACTTCCTGTGCCCGGACTGCCGGCACTGCAGTCATGGCTTACTTCGATTTCATCAATTACCGGAGTTGGATTTACTGTGACCGATGTTTGGGCCGTTGCGGTACAGGTTCCCGAGGAATTCACGGTAAGAGTAACATCAAATATTCCGTATAACAAATAAGAATAAGAATAGGGATTAGAAATTGTTGTAGCGGTAGAGCCATCTCCAAAATCCCAGTTATAGGTCAGATTTTGTGTACCGTTAGTGGTGCCGGTAAAATAAAAAACATTCCCAACGAGGCATTGCTCATTGTCGTCCACTGATATGGCTGCAGTTAATGCAGTACCCGCCACAACCGTTGCCGTAACGGTTGTGCTGCATTGTCCGGCAACGGATACGGTAATTGTATATGATCCGGTGCAAAGGCCGGTAACATTGTAACCATTACCTGTTCCGCTTGTTCCATTAGGTCCACTCCATTGATAAGTAATCTGGCAGGACCCACCAGGTTGACTTTCATTTGTAAAATCTAAAGTTATAGTTCCATCGCAACCTCCGTCACAGGATTCACCTGCTGCTATGGCGGTAACATTAGGTCGCTCGTCAGGTTCATCAAGAGTGGCAGTTGCGCTTGCCTGGCATCCTTTGGAATCCCAAACAATCACAGTATAAGTACCTGCAGAAAGGTTGTTTATAGTTTGCGTATTCTGAACCGGAGTAGTGTTCCATAAATAATAATAAATGGGTGTACCCCCTGTTGGGTTCGCAGTAAGCGAGCCAGTATGTTGACCCTGACAGCAAATAACAGAGGGCGGGATTGTAACTGTCAATTGGGCGGGTTGTGTGATGATGATACTTTCTGTGCCCACGCATCCTTTGCTGTCGGTAACAGTAAGAGGATAAGAACCGGCACATAAATTAGTTCGCGTTGTGGTAGTAGATGAACAGGTGGAACAGGAGCCCCAGGCGTAATTATATGGCGCTGTACCCCCCGAAGCAATGACCGATAGCGCTCCAGTGCATTGACCAAAACAATCAGGGGAAGTTGTGGTTGATGAGAACGTTACAGCACTTGGCTGGGAGATAGCGAATGAATAAACAATGGAACATTGATTAATGTCAGATACCGTGACAGTATGCGTTCCTGCGCAAAGCGATGCTGTGGTGGTAATGTTTGAAGGGCCGGAACCCCAATCATATGTATAAGGGGGGGTTCCACCGGTCACTGTTAGTGATGCTGTACCGGTGCATTGACCAAAACAATCAGGGGAAGTTGTAGTTGACGAGACCGTTAAAGCACTTGTCAACTGGGAGATAGTAAATGAATATATAATGGAACATTGATTAATGTCAGATACCGTGACAGTATGCGTTCCTGCGCAAAGCGAAGCTGTGGTGGTATTGGTTGAAGCACCGGAACCCCAATCATAAGCATAAGGGGGGGTTCCGCCAGTCACTGTCACTGATGCTGAACCGGTGCAAACATTGTTGCAGGCGACACCCGTTGTTGATACCGATACCGATAATGATTCTGCCGGTTGAGAAACAGTTACGCTTGTTTCCGCAGTACAGAGGTTGTTGTTATAAGTAACTGTAAGAAAATATTCATCAGCACTTAAATTGGATACTATATGTGATGTTGCTGTCCCGGAGGCGCTGGAACCATCGCTCCAGGAAAATGAATAGGGTGGTGGACCAATATCTCCCGAAATAGCCGCTATCACACTACCGGAGGATTCTCCATAGCAGGAAACATCAATGGCGGCAAGGGTAATTGTAATAGTGGGCTCTTCAATTAGTGACGAAACATTCACTGTGCAATCATGAGCATCATGAACGGTAATATTATAGGGTCCCGCACATAAGCCGGTTATCGTAAATGAAGATGCAGAGGTCGTACCGGAGCCGGAAGAACCATTGCTCCATTCGTATTCATAGGGACTAGTACCTGATGTAATCTGTACAGAGATTTGACCGTCACAAGGTGGTCCGGGGCACATGGGGTTAGTAACTTGTGATGTAACAGCCAGGGCGGTGCTTGAGATTGTGGCGGTAGCGGTTACAGTGCAAGCAGGTAAATTTCCGTCAATAACAGTGACAGTATACGTGCCGGCACATAGGCCGCTGATAGTTTGATTATTTAAAGTACTACTTGTGAAAGATCCATCCGGCCAGTAATAAGTATATGGTGGAGTTCCGTCACGAACAGTTGCCACAATAGAGCCGTTACAAGCAATGCATGAAGAAACATCTGTGGGGTTTAAGGTTACATAAGGAACCTTAATGGTAACAGTTGCATCGTCTGTACATCCATTATTGTCAGTAACAGTGACAGTATAAGATGTTGTAGTTTGAGGTGGTGGAAATAATGTGGCATTCTGTTGAATGTTTGTACTTGTAGTCAAATTTGGAGTTATATTATTTGGGGGATCCCAAACAAACTCGTTACATACCGGAGCGACAGCGGAGGGTTGCCATTGGGAAATGTTAATTAGGTTCCCTGTGTAATTATGACCAGTGATATCAGCGGTAGTAATAGAAGGAGAACCTTCATTCATTGGCCATGCGGCAACCAAACCGGAAGCATTGGGTGAGACGGTACAGGACATTCCCCCTGAAATATCCGTCTGCGATTTTGCGACTTTCCAGATGCGAACTTCATCAAGGATGCCGTACAATATACCATTCGTTCCATCAGAAGTTCCCAGAAAATTTTGTTTCCCGGTGAATCCAATACGGCCATCTTTGAATCGATCATAACTCCAACTTGGGAAGGTTACACCATCTAGATAAAGTTTTTGTTCAGGCGCTGTTGAGGATCCATTATAGGTACCGGCAACGTGAAACCACTTTCCTTTAGGTAAAGGACTAGAAAAGTTAACTGTTAATGTCTCCAAGGCGCCACCGGCATTGAGTATAAAATAGATTTGCATATCATTATTTTTTATGGCAATTTTCCAATCAAGGTTATTGTTCTGGCATATTATTACCCGTTCTGACTGTGATGAATAATAGACATATTCATCCAACCATACCCATGCCTCAATGGTTATATCGCTGCAACACGTAAGATCAACAGGTGGGGTTGACACGAAATAGGTTCCAGCAGTAGGTTGTTTGGTGCATTGAATAGCAAAATTATCAACTGGCGGCACCGAAGCGGTTAAATCTATAGGAGTTGAACTTCCCGGACAAACTTCAAGCATGGCTGGATTTGCGGTAACAACAGGTGGTTCATGAATTGTTATTGTATTTCTTACTGTAGAAGGAGGGCATCCAAACTGGCTGATTGTTAAGGATACATTATAGGTGCCAGGATTTTGGTATGTAGTAGTGGCGCTGGGTGATGTGGAAGTTGTATTACCGAGGTTCCAGAAATAAGTAGCGCCAGCAGAGGGTATATTTGAGCAGGATTGATCTAATTGAAAAGTAACAGGTTCGTCTTCACAAGGCGGGGAGTAGGTAAAATTCGCTTTAGGGCAACTGCATTTTACCGGTATTTTGCCAATCGTAATTGGAATTACCGGTATCGGGGCAGGGCCGAAATTTCCAGGGTCAAAAAGCAGTGTTGAACCGTTAGTAAACCCTTTTTGTAAACTTCCGCTTGTAGAAGAAGAGCCGCCATTTCTCCATTGAGCGCTATCCCAAAAAGATGTGGTAACCTTTTCAAGGTCATTCACCAAACATGAATTGAGGTTCCAGCCAATGCCAGCAAAAACAGCAGACCTTCCCGAAAGCCGGGACAACATCCAATATTCGCAATCGCTTATCGCTTCCAGTGTAGTGTCGAGAGTGTTTCCAAAATTTTGTGCCGTATCAAAATATTCCGCTGAAAAAACATCTTCTCGTGAAGAAGGGGCTGATATGCTGAGAGGATGATAAAAACTGCCTCTTCCCAACGGAAAGAGAAAAGAATCATCTCCGAATTTCATTACGGGACCTTCGATAAAAGCCGAATCATCTCCACCTGTGGTTGCAGCATTATCGAGCAGCGCCAGCGGGGTTTTAGCGGTAGTATAGACAATTCCTTTCGAGAGCAGCAAAGAATTGTTTACAACTACAGGCGCCTGCATTATTATTCCGTTACTTTTATTGTTGATCACAAGGTCTTTGAAAATCGTTATTGTGTTCCCGCTAATGGTTTGTTTTGTGCTCCCGATAAATTTTACCGTTCCCTTAATCGTAAGAGTGGCTCTCGTCCCGATGGATTCAATGCGCCTGTTAGTAGGTGAACCTAATTGGGTACAGGCATTAAGAATGTTACACATTTTATATATCTCGCCATTATCACCAACGATTATCGCTTGTTTATCATTGATGGCGGATATGTCGTTTAATGCCTGCGAGGAAACCTGCTGAAGGTACCAGGATAATCCCCCGTCAGTGGTCTTCAACAAGGTTCCGTTTGCGCCAACAGCAGCAGCGTCCCTTGCATTGAGCGCCTCAACAGATTTTAGTTCGTACGGGGTTGTGGCAGTGAGCAACTCCCAGGTCTCCCCCCGGTCAATGCTCCTGAGAATGGTTCCGGAATCACCTACCGCATATCCCGCCAATGCGTCCCGTGAGAATTTTACAGCATTTAAGTTTTTCCCTGCCACAGTCGCCTGAGTGGTCCATGTCGCACCGCCATCAACGGTTTTCAGAATGGAGCCACCACTGCATACGATGAAGCCGGTAGTATCATCAATAAAAGTTACGTCTCTCAAGTCGGAGGGTACTGCTGACTGGACTGTAACCCAACTCAAACCGCCATCGGTAGTTTTAAGAATTTTACCAGCATCCCCAACGGCAATCGCTGTCTGGTCATCAATCACACTTATTGCCCTTAGGTCATTAGTTGTTTGCTGGGGCAGGGATGTCCAGGTATTTCCACCGTCCGCACTTTTCAGGACAGCACCGGCCTGGCCGCTTGCATAGATAATTCCTTCTCCAGATACGGATGTATCTTTAACTGAAAGAGATACTTTTGAGAGGTTACCCTGGTAGGTAAGTGGTGTATCTACTTTCCAGGTTTTTCCTCCATCCTTAGATATGAGAACAGTGCCCGCTTCACCCACACACACTATTTCTTTTGGCGTTGCATTGTTGCTAAAATCACCGGTAATCAGGAGATTCCCGTAATTGTTAATACGGCTGCCCTGGTTCAGATTTGCTCCGGAAGTAAATAATGAAGTGCCATCTTTTACTGTAATGCCTGTATTGAATACAATTAATTTTGCGTTTTGGGAAAATAAATGATTAATAATGAAAGTTGATGATGAAATCAATAGCAATAATATTCGAATCTTTTTCATTGAAAAATAATAAAAATATTACCAATTATTAAATTTCATCCTCACCCATTCCGTTGAGTCAACTTTTAAATATAAGTAAAAGTTAGAACCGTCCTCACCCCACGAAATATCGCCAATATTACCGTTAGGGTCGGATGAATTTGCCGGTTTGTATGGGGTTTCCAGCCGGAATTGATTATAGCCGGTTGTATTTTTTACATGAAGACGTGATGTAGGGTTGTTAATTCCCACTCCGACTTTTCCGTTGTTTGGCGGTATGATCAGGGCATAATTGTCGGTATTGTCTTCTGCAATAAGAGCCGTTCCGTTAGTTGATTTAAAATGACCGGCAATGCCATTGGTTGATACGCCTTTTACACCTGTTCCGCCATCATGCGCCTTGCCGACAACTCCTGTTGAACCTACTCCCCGGATCCCTTCCCCGTTCTGGCTTTTACCCAGGACACCTCTCACGCTATCTTCGCCAAAGCCAAATATGGCATTGCGATTTGTCCTTCCTATTACTTTTAATGAGTTAGAGTAGGTACCGTTGGAGATAAAGAAGCGCGAACCCGTGTCGGGTTCGGAACCGACCTGGATCCTGTAATCATTTAATATTTCAAAAATATTTTCCTTGCCGGTATTGATTTTCAGGAAACTTGCAGTATCGTCTTTAACCTGGATGTGAAATTTTGCAAGCGGTTTACCCTTGCCCAACCCAAGACCAAGTGACGACAGTACCATGGGGGTACCTCCTCCTGCGGAAAAAAGCAAACTGCCTTCCTCCTGCAGGTTAAGAAAGCCGTTAATCCCGGTAATTCCTATCAACAGTCCGTCATTTATATTAGAACCGGTGAACGAATTAGTGAACTGCTGGGTTGCAAAGTAATAGCCATCGGCCGGCCGGGGGGTTGGAGGTAGAATTGTATCAATTACCTCTCTTTCGGAACGTTCGCAGCAATTTTCATGTGCTGCGGGCAAAGGCCCCGTTGTTTCAACCGAATGAATATGGAGGCGGTGTTGTGGCGATGCCATGTTTATTCCAACAAGCCCGTTTGATAATATCCTCATTCGCTCCAGGTTGTTTGTCCGTAATACAAGGTCCTGAGCATCGGTGGTTCCGAGGAAGTTCAATGATGAGAGGGTGCCGTTGTTCCCGGTTAAATTCCACATTGTGGATTCCGTACCGAGGCGGATCCATTGTCCGATTGAAAAATAATAGAAACTCTTACTTGTGTTATCATATACCATCAACCCTTCGGCCGGATTGACGATCGCCATGCGGCTGGCGGAATCCATTCTCGGGATAAGCAACCCTTTTGAATTTGACTTTATATCGAGCATGGCAGATGAATCGGGAGGCGAATCATCGGATGAAATGGAAACGCCTTCCTGCTGGGCTACAGAGACCGATGTGGCCAGGAGCAAAAGCAGGAAGAACGAATGGAGAGGATGGACCGGTGTTTTCATAAAGGAAGAAGTTTTAATTGTAAATTAGCCGTCAATAATATCAACAGCAAACATTAACCGTTCTGAAATTCCCAAAATGAATTACGCAGCACAAAAACAGGAACTTAATAAAACATATTTACTCTTAATCGTCACCAATATTACGACATCCACTGATAACAATCAAGTGTTTTTTAAAATATTTTTCAACAGAAAGGATGAAATTGTTGATAACTTTTTTTTGAAGAATCGTGGGAAAAAACAATTTCCGGAAGACGGCTTATTTAGAATGAATCTGATTTTATCTATAAGAACCTGAGGCAGTTGGCGGCATATCAACGATCGTGCCAGAAATTGATTTAATTTTTCCTATTTTTTGCGTACATAGGTATTTATACCTATCTTTTGATTTTTTAAGTATCGGGGATTATGATAAAAACAGCCAAATATGGCATGATCAATCCCCTTAATGCGGGTGGATTCATAAAAATAGTTTTGGCGGGTATCCGGAAAATTCCGAAATTTGCAGGGCATTTCAACAATCGCCTTAATTTATTATCGGACAAATAATATTCCTTAAATGAAATATCTTTTAGCGAGCGTTTTTATTTTGTTTTTTTTAAAAAGTCCGGCACAATTAAAACTTTTCAGGAAAGATATTTCGGAAATGGTCATCAACCAGAAAGAGGCGACCATCAAAGTGCATGTGCTCAATAAAAATTTTAATCTGAAACCGGACAATCGCCTTATCTATTATTGGTACAAATCAAACGACATTAAAGAGACGCAGGGGGGCTATGAGGGTAAACTGCTCCATGGTAAATTCACGTGCTTTTACCTGAACAGCAACCTGAAGGAAAAAGGAAAATTCAGGAATGGGCTTAAGCACGGTGAGTGGAAAGCGTGGTACCCGGGCGGCCGGTTAAAAGAAATAGCCAACTATAACAACGGGGTGAAGCACGGCACTTCAATTACCTTCAGCGAAAATGGCGAGATGACCCTTGAAGAGCATTACCGCAAGGGAGTATTGCATGGCCATTATATTGTTTATGAAAATGGCATGGAGAAAGAGAAAAAAGAGTTCAGGAATGGAAAAGAGGTCATATCAACTGAGAAAAGTAAAACCGGTGAACCCAAAAATAAAATAACGCCTGTTGAGCCGGTTGAAGAAAAACCTCCCGTGGAAAAACCTCAAAAGAAGAAGAAAAAGGCAGGCAAAGATGACGGCTCTTCAAAAGCATAGCGCGCCATGGTGAAAGCCGCTGCACTTTTCTATTCGCTCGCCATTTCGTTCCTGATAACGCTGATCAGCAGTTCACTTATATTATTTGCTTATTTCAGCCGCCATGAAGTTGAATCATCTTTGCAGCTTGAAAAAGCCCGCATAAATTGCCAGTCGGGTATGAACATCTTACTGGCGGGAAAAAGCGAAATACCCTCTTGCGGAGAGGGCGACCTGGACCTGTTCGGTGACGGGCAGGAGACGGTTCACCTCAGGCGGCTCCAGTGGGGTATTTTTGAAATCGGTATTTCAAAAGGTTCAGTTGGAAAATACAGCCAGACCCTTGCTGCGCTGTTGGGCGCAAAACTTGGCAGTGATAATAACCTGGCTCTTGTTGTTGCGGACCATGATAAGCCGCTGTCTCTCTGCGGAAAAACGTTTATAAAAGGATTATGCTACCTGCCCGTAGCGGGTGTAAAAAGGGCATATATCGAAGGGCAGAGTTTTACCGGGGATAAACTTATTGACGGGGAGGTGAGAACGTCTGATAGCAAACTCCCTCCCGTTAACCCGGAAATTATTGACGGGAATAGCCGCTATATGAATGGTGAATATGCTGAGACGGACAGCATCATTGATTTTGAAAAGATGGATGACAACGATTCGATCAGCAATTCTTTTTTAAACAAAACCCTTGTGATGAAAAGTACCGGGCCTATTGAGGTGATAAACAAAAAATATTCGGGTAACATACGGCTGGTATCCGGGAGTAATATTTTTATCAGTTCAATGGCGGAATTAAGCGATGTAATCCTTTACGCCCCCATTGTTGAAATTGAAAAGGGTTTTACCGGTACTATCCAGGTTTTTGCTTCCGATACTCTTATTGTCAATGAAGATGTCAAACTGATCTATCCTTCCGCGGCAGGAGTGATAGGTCTGGAAAAGAATAAGGGCGGAAAAATATGGCTCGGAAAAAATACGCTTGCCGAAGGGGTCATTTTTGCATATTCGGAAAATGGTGGCGGAAAAAACCCGGTATGGGTATCGGTTGACAAGGACGCTATAATAAAAGGCATTCTTTTCTGTTCCGGGATGGTGGAAATGAAGGGATCGGTGTACGGGACCATTATATGCGATAAATTTATTTTAACCACCCCTTCCTCTGTTTATGAAAACAATCTGCTGAATGCGACTGTTGATGCAAGCCGCCTTTCGGTTCACTTTGCCGGTGCTGATATTTTAGAATCGTTTGCTGTGAAAAAAGAGCGAAATATCGTAAAATGGTTATAAATGGACGTGAAAATACCTTCGTCAACATTAGTTGAAACCCTTGCCGCCCTCACTATTATCATGCTCTCATTCGGGCTTGCACTTGTACTCTATGGACAGGTTATCACCGGAAGCCGTATAAACAGCACGTTCAAGCTTTTTTTATTAGCCGATGGCATTGCCGGTGAGGGAGAGGTTGATTCTTTGCCTGGCGATGAGACGGGCGTAATAACCAGGACCGCTTTCCTTCCATTCAAAGGAGATACATCAGGGATCAAAACACTTTTATTTGAAGGATTTGACCATAAAGGGCAAAAAATATTTTCCTTTAAAAAAATTGTTACCGCCTCCCGATAATTTTTTACGGATGAAACGGGCGCTTTCCTTTACTCTCATTGAACTCATCATTGTCCTTTTCCTTACCGGTATGGTGACGGCAATCGGTTACACATCCTTTAACATTATCAAAAGAGAGTTTTTTTCTTTCCGGACGAATGCCATGGCCCTTGTAGATATTAGTTGGCTGAATGCAATCCTTCAGCGGGATATATTAAATGCAAGGGAGGTTAGAAGGGAAAATGAGAGCGTCATCCTGGTATTCCGAAACATGCCCCCGGTTACGTATAGATTTGCCCATTCCTTCATCCTGAGGAAAAGCGACAGCGCAACGGATACGTTTCATCTTTCGTACAGGAATCTCAGGATGAATCTTTTTAAAAATGAGCAGGCGATACATGGCGGGTTGGTTGATGAGATCATGGTGGATGTTGTTTCGGAAAGCGCGGTATATCCCCTCCATCTAAGAAAACAATACGGTGCCGATATTCTCATGAATTTATAAATGACAGGACGGTGGCCATTGAAGTAAAAAATATTGATTTTAAAACGAACGACCTTTCCCGGGGTAACGAAAAAGGCAAAGGAGAAAATAAACGGTCATGGCAGGATATTCTTAACCGGGATATAACGCTCTTCAGGAAGCAGTTCAGTGAAAAGAACAAAGAGAGGTTTTATTCCGAACTGAACATCCTGCTTGGTTCCGGTGTGGACATTAAGACCGCCCTTGAACTTATTGAAGAAGGGCAGGCAAAGAAAGCCGATAAAGAAGTTTTTCGCTCCGTCATGCAACATATCCTGAAGGGGGGGGCGTTGTCGGGCGCTCTTGAAAAAACGGGGAAATTCTCTCCTTACGAATATTTCAGCGTCAGGATAGGGGAGGAGAGCGGAAGGTTGCCGCATGTGCTGGAGGAACTTTCGGCATTTTATTCGCGGCTGATCCGGCAGAAAAGGCAGTTTGTGAGCGCCTTATCCTACCCGGTAATTGTTGTTGCCGCTGCTACTGCTGCCGTTTTTTTCATGCTGAATTTTGTTGTGCCGATGTTCAGCGATGTTTTTAAGCGGTTTGGTGGTGAACTTCCGCTGCTTACGAGAATAATCATTGATGCTTCGGGCTGGCTTTCTTTGCTTTTGCCCTACCTATTGCTCGTATCCGTCCTATGTGTTGCTTTTATCCTGTGGCAGAAAAGACAGGAATGGTTCCGGAAGTTGTCAGCCGCAATCATTCTGAGGGTTCCTTTGATAGGCGATATTATCAGGAAACTTTACCTCGGCCGCTTTTGTTCTTCCATGAACCTGCTTACTGCCGCCAACACTCCCCTGGTGGATGCCCTTGCGCTCATTGAGAAGATGGTCAGTTTTTACCCGCTTGAAAAATCGCTGGCGGAAACCAAAATAAAGGTTATGAAGGGAACACCATTGTACCAGGCGCTTTCCGGATATGATATTTACGACCGGAGGATGATCTCCCTGGTAAAAGTGGCGGAAGAAGTAAACCAACTTGACGTGATTTTCGGCAAACTTGCAAAACAATATACCGATGAAGTGGAGTACCGCACCGGCATGCTTGGCACTACCCTGGAACCAATCCTGATTGTAGGTATCGGCCTTTTTGTTGCCGTTATTTTAATCGCCATGTACCTGCCGCTGTTCCAACTCGGAACCATGATAAAGTGAGCGCTTATTTCTTTTTTCTTTAATGGCATTGTGCAAGGACAATTTTTTTCTTCTTTTCTATCCATCAGGAGTTTCAACATTTCAGGCAGGTCATAATGGTTTATTTTTGTATTGGTTTTATCTCTTTGTCCCGGAGGGACAAAATACGGGTAGTAGCAGCAGACAATGATTACAAAATAAACCCGCTTGTCCCGTCAGGGACAAAATATTGATTGGTTTTATGGCAAATACGTACACCCAGATTCATATTCAATCCATTTTTGCCGTTCAAAACCGGTTGTGTTTGATACAAAATCACTGGCGGGATGAATTATATAAATACATAACCGGTATTGTGCAAGGTCATAATCATAAAATGCTTGCAATAAATGGAATATCCAGCCACATTCATTTATTTTTTGGATTTCGTCCAACCCAATCCTTATCCGGTTTAATGCAAGACGTTAAGGAATATTCATCAAAATGGATAAATCAAAGAAAATTAATCAGGGGAAGATTCAGTTGGCAGGAGGGTTATGGGGCTTTTTCTTATAATAAATCAGAGGTGCCAACGATAATAAATTATGTCCGAAATCAGCAGGAGCATCATAAAAAAGTTTCCTTTATTGAAGAGTATAAGGAAATTTTACAGGAATTCGGCATTGAATATGATGAGCGGTATATTTTTAAGGCGGTTGAGTAATAAAATTGCAATTTATATTCTGTCCCTATGGGACAGAATTTTTTTTCGCGGGCAACTATTCATCTACCAATAATTTGTCCCTAACGGGACAAAAGCATTTCCTCTAAGTGCTATTTACTGCGCATTTGTAAAATTTCCTGCCTCTTCAAACCCCTCCTTCATATTCAAAAATTTGGGTAAAGGTTAGATCCATGAAGGCAGGGATTTTATTTTTTCACTCTGATCATTCTTATGCGTAAAACGGGTGAGCGCTTATTTCTTTTTCCTGATAACTCTTTTTTCTTTTCCGGAGATCATCTCTACCGAATCGGGAAAAACCGCAAGAAGTTTCAATCCCTCTTTTTCTTCGCCAGGCGCCAGCAGGTTATCCTGCCCGTTGATATTGATCAGCGCGACCATTTTTTTCGTTTGCTGGTTTTTGATCATGCCTCCGTAGATAATGGCGGGCCATACGGTTTTCACCTCGGTTTTCACCGGTTGATGAACAGGCGGCTTAATTTCAGCGGAAATGGGCGGTTTATCGGCAATTTTTCCAAGAAACGGATCGCGGTAGGTACCGATAAGAGAAAAGGTGTCGGCAGATATTTTTTCTTTCGCGCCCTTGACATTGGCGGATGGTATGGCAGGCGCAGCATCATCCCCGCGCCACAATGTGGTAAGTACCTTATAAAAAACGATGCCCCATATCGCTATCGTTGCCGGCAAGAGATAATAAAGAAGTTTTTTGTTCCTGATCACTGGATGGTAACCTTATTGAGATTGCTGTAGGGACTGATATTTCCGGCTGCATCAACTGACCGGACTCTCCAGAAATATTTTCCGGCAGAGAGCGTGTCAGAAAAAGAAGTATTGGACGTATATGCCTCAATGGCAACAGTCGCCATCAGGGAGTCGGAGTAAACAAACAAAGTGTCCTGTATCGCTGAACCGCTCACGGTTCCCCTGTCCCAGTAAAATGTAACGACCGAATCAGTCAAAATAGTGTTATTTGCCGGTGATACAAGGACCGGGGCGTTGGGACGCGCGGTGTCAATATCGAGGGAATAAACCGTGTAGGGTGTAACGGATGAGGTGTTTTCTCCCCGCACACGCCATTCATAATTTCCTTCGGAAGTAAAGGTATGTTGGGCACTGTCGGCAGTCGTGATCACCGGGGAAATAACCTGCGTACCGTTGAAATCAGGTGTTGCAATCTCAAACCTGTAATCCGAAGCATTGTAAAGGGTATTCCACCGGAAAGTGATATTCATATTCTTCGTGGTATAATTATTCGCAGGAGAGGCAAGGACAATTACCTGCGATGAGAGGTCGGATGTGCTGTCAATGGTGAGAAAATAAGTGGTATAGGCGGTGCTGCTGGCGCTGTTAAAACCCTTTATACGCCAGCCGTACGTACCCGGATTCAATGTGTAGGTAAATTTGTTTGTGGCAAGATTTGAATCAACCAACAGGTATTGTACCGATGAAAAGGATGGCGAGACAATCTGGATGTTATATTTTTCGGCATCCCTGATCTCATCCCACCAGAATGTAAGAGTGACCGTTGTAGTAATAAAACTGTCCGGAGGAGCAATAACAGTAACGGTTTTATTCTCCAGGTCAGGCACTACAAAGTCCCTGGTGCAGGAGAACCAGAGCAAGAGCATCCCGGACAAGAGAAAAATAATCCGTTCAGGAATTCTTCTGTTTGCTGACATTCTGAAGGTAAATAGTTGCGGTTAAAGAAATGCGTTTGGTTTTATAGTCCTCTTTCGTTTGAAACAATACGGATGAAACCTTGCCGGCTTTTTGCTTTTGTTCCAGTTCATAGATAAGCCGGTTGAGATCGCTGAAATTGCCTTCCACCACAAATATACTCGTTTCAACCGAATAATTACGCTGGGCATTTTTTTCCGGTTTTGGAAATTCCCTCAGAATCACGCCTTCACGTTTACAGAAGTTGGTAAGTAATTCCAGTAAGCGCTGGTGATTGTCATACCCGGTTGTAAAGCCGCTTCCTATTTTATTGTCAACTTCCTCCAATTCTTTTTCCAGGATTGCGGTTTTGGCAGGAGCATCGCTTACGCTTTCCAGTTGACCCTCAAGTTTTGCGCAACGATCATACAAATCAATGGTCTTTTTTATTGCAAACTGCCAGGTAATCAAAAGAAACAGGATACCGCCTATAAGGAAAAAACGATTCTTGAACTTTTTTTGAATAATCTGCAATGGTTACCTCTTTTACCCATTGTTGTTCTTTAATATAATGGACCCAGTTGTTCAGGGTGGATGTTTCATTGCACTCCCCTGAAATGCGGATAAAGTTCATATTAAAAGCGATTGTTTTATCGTCACCCGGTTTTTTCAGCGGTGGATTAATGGAGATACCCTCAAGGCGAATGCCTGTGGGCATTCCGGCTGCAAGTCGGTCGGCATAAAAAGAAGCAAGCGATGGTTCAAGCAGGCCGGTATTATGAAGGAACCTGCGTTTTTCCGCAAGTTCGCTTTTTAACTTTTCATAGCCGGTAAGTATTTCCCTGTTTTGCGATACGGAACTCTCTAATTCATTAAATTTTCCGGAAAGATATGTAAACACAAAAAAATTCACCACGAGGAAAACAAAATAAAAAACAAGTGTCGTTGCTGCAAGTATCCTGAACATCCGCCTGCCTGCAACTTCGGCCTGGGCATTTTTAATGACCGGGACTTTTGTTGCTGTACGCTCCGCCTGGGAAAAAAAATATTGAAATGCTGCGGCAAACGGAACAACAGAGCGTTCGTCCATGGACTCAGTTCCGACAGCAATCCTGCTGCCATTGCCTGAGAAGTTACTCACATTAAATTCCCGGATCATGCTTTTGCTGTAGCAGAGCCAGCGTCCTGACAAATTGATTTCGAATTGTCCCTCATGCGAATTCCCGTTGAGCAGAGGCAATATGGATCTGACGCAGAAAGGTCCTAATGATGCGGATACCACATATATCCCGTTATTTCCAAACTCCCCGACTATTTCATGCGCGCGGTTTTTCCGGATTATTGATAGCAGGATTTGGTTTGAACCGCTTCCGGCCGCGGGTTCCTTTTCCATATAGAATTCGTCCGGCTGCGCATTGGGAAGCGCCTGCTGCAGCAAGGCAGCATCATCCGGGTCGTCACTTCCTTCAAGGAGTTTATGCATAATTCCCCTGCCGGATATCACGAGGTTTACAGGAATATGAGAAGGCATCAGCGGTCTTAGTGAAGGAATATCTTTGACACCGATTCTTGCCGTTTCAATGGTTAATGCCGACTTATTCAACGCGACAACAACGAGGTTGATGCCGGCAATCCCATTGTCGCCAATAATAACTTCAACTCCCGCTGCAGTCCTGCTCCTGAAAAATCGCTGAAAGTTGAGGGTGTTGAGCATGGGAAGAGAAAAACAACTCAGTTATTATTTCAGCCGGAGATATTTTACGTGAGAGATACTCAATAAATAACTGTCGGCTTAATGAAAATGTTAAGTTTTGCGTTATTTTTTACCCTTGTGCGGCTGCTGAATAACCATTTAATAACAGGAATCCTTGAAAGGAAGGGAACACCGCTGCCGGTATCATCCGTTTTCATCTCTTCCAAGCCGCCAAGCAGCACCATCTCCTCGTTTTTTACGCGGATCAATGATTTAAATTTCCTTTTCACGCTCCCGGGGGGGGCATTGGGTGAGATGCGCACGGTAAAATCAGATTGCTCAACAGTAATTTCCAGGGTTACATAATCGTCACCCGAAACAATCGGCTTAATGGTTACGGTAAGGTCCGCATTGACCGATTTATATTGTTGGGTAATGATATTCTGCGGGTTCTGGGTTCCGATTACGTTATTGGATGTTTCAAGGTAATATTCGGTCTTCCCGATGCTCAGATTCGCTTCGTGGCCGTTAATGGTTGCAAGTTTCGGGGTGGAACGCATATCAAGAAATCCGTTTTCCTCAAGCAACTTTAAACTTAAATAAAAATTCGGAGTCACTTTACCGAGATTCACAAGACCGAACCCGTTGAAACTCTCAATTAATTCATTGAGAGAGGACGAACTCAATGTAATATCCAACTTCGGAAAAATAGTCCCTCCCGTCTCTTTGGCTTCCTGGCTTAAGCCGGCTTCAATACCTGTAGTTTTTGTCTTGGTTTTTTTAGAATCAACGATCATAACATCTATCACAATAACCGGTACAACCCTGTCAATATCCCGGACAAATTGCTTTATTTCATTGATACGGGGCAGGGAACCGCTCATTATCAAACTGTTCAGTTCAATAAATTCCTGGATGTCCACGCCCTGTTTAAGGTCGGCAGGGATATTATCTTTTATCTTTTCAACGGTGCGGTACTGCAACTGGACCAATTCGGTGGTTCTGAGCCCTTCTAATTTTCTTTCCCCGATAAGATATACATTATCCTGTTTTTTAAAGGTATATTCAGTGCCATTGAACACATAATTCAGAAAATCCTCATAGGCGGCATTTTCAACGTAAAAGGTAGCATTGCCTTTGATGTCGGTGAAAAGGAAATAATTTTTCAGCATTTCCGAAGTGACCGCGATGATCACATCTTTCAGGGCGACATTATTGGCATTGACCGTGACTGATTCATCTTTTTCAACCCTGATATCAAGCCCCTCGGATGGAATTTTAGGGGATATTTTCTGTTCTTTTCCCTGGGCTGTTTTACCTTCGGGTTGTTGCTTCTCAATAAGGTAAAAATTATCATCCGTAGGAGTTACCTTAAGGTCATTTGCAAAAGCGAGTTTCTGCAGGGTATTCAGAAATGGCCGGTTCTGGATAAAAACGCTTACGAGTTTATCCTGGATGTCCGGTGAGAGAACGACATTCTTCATTGATTTCCGGGTAATCTCCTTAACCACTTCAAACAAACTGTCTTTTTTCAGGTCCAGGGTGAGGAAATCGGTCTGGGGGTTGTACGAAATTTTCAGCACCCGCGGTTTATACGCTTCCGCTTCTTTGGCAGGGGGGGTGTATTTTGCAATGGACATGATATTGCCGATGAGGGTAATATCCAGGTCGTACTGCCGGCACAGGAAGAGAAAAACATCGGCAACGGTTGCATTGGAAAAATTATTGATTATGGAGAGGCGGAGGTTCGGGTCAACGCTTACATTGAGGTTGTGCGCTGCAGCAAGCCCCCGGATAAATTCCTGTATGGAAACATTGTTGACCGAAAGTTCAACTTTTTCATTTAAACCCGGAACATCTTTTGACAAGGCAGTAAGGGTATTGTCCAGGGTGGTGAAACGATCCTGGGCGATTGCCGGGCGGGCAAAAAGCCACAGGAACAGGCAAAAGAAAAACCATAATTTGATTTTCATATAATATTTATTAATAGCCGATATATCAAAGGTATGGATACGTCTTTATTTCAGCCGCTCATGATCATCGGATAAACCTCCTCCAGGGAGGTATTCCCTTCAGCAAAAAGATCAAACGCGTTTTCAGCAAGCGTTCTGATCCCTTTTTCTTTCAGAAGGGATGAAATGGCAAATGTACCGTTTTTAATATTCTCAGCCAACTCACTGTCAATGGCGATTACCTCGTAAATGGCTTTACGGCCTTTATAGCCGGTATAAAAACATTGTTCGCATCCTTTTGGAGTGAAATGAGTTTGCGGTTTTACCGGTGGTTTACAATTTTTAGGAAGCGACCTGGCGCCAAATGGTTGTTCCTCTTTGCAGGAAGGGCAGAGGAGGCGTACTAACCGCTGGGCTGCCGAGAGATTAAGCGTGTTGGCGAGCAGGTACGAAGGCACGCCCATATCAATAAGACGCGATATGGTACCCCATGCCGAATTGGTATGGATGGTAGAAAGCACTAAATGCCCTGTCAGCGCTGCCCTTATCGCCATGTTGGCTGTTTCGGTATCGCGTATTTCCCCCAGCATAATGATATCCGGGTCCTGCCGCAGGAAAGAACGCAATGCACCGGAAAAAGTAAGCCCTATGTTTTCTTTAACCTGAACCTGGTTGATGCCTTCGAGGGTGTATTCTATAGGATCCTCAATAGTGAGGATGTTCGTTTTCTCCTTGTTTAATATTTTCAAAGTTGCGTAGAGGGTAGTTGTCTTGCCCGAACCGGTAGGGCCGCTGATAAGCACAATGCCGAATGGCTTACGCACGCCTTCCAGATAAGCAGCAAGTTCTCCATCCGAGAAACCGAGTTCCTCAATATTTATTTCAGTTGCATCTTTGTTAAGCAGGCGCAACACCGTCTTTTCACCATAGAGGGCGGGTACAATGGAAACGCGGATGTCAAACTTTTTTTCTCCATGTTCATAAAATATCCGCCCGTCCTGCGGAAGGCGCTTTTCGGCAATATCCAGATTAGCCCTGATTTTTATCTTATTGATAAGAGCAGGATAGTCGGTTTTAGAAACGGTATAGCGTTCAATAAGCAATCCGTCAATGCGGAAACGGATGCGGCAGCGGTCTCCGTACGTCTCCACATGGATGTCGGAAGCATTCAGTTGTTTCGCTTCAACAATAAGATTCTCCAGGAAATCGTCCGCTTTACGGATATCAATGCTCGCTTTCAGAGCCCTCCTGCCTTCACTGCCGCGCATATAATAGCGCGAAAGGGTCTCCCGGATAACACCGGTGGATGCGGCTTCAAATTCAATAATCTTTCCGAATAAAAGTTCCAGTTCATCTTTTAGTTGCGCATACGATTTTTCCTCGTTTGCATCTGCATAAAAAAGTAATTTGCCGTTTTCAGCTTTTTTAGGGATAATATGGTAATGCCATGCCTGGTCTGCTGTAATTAACTGGCGGGTTTCAGCATTCATCGGTATAAAATCAGTGTGAGCCATGAAGCGAGGCAATTTATCGCAAAAAGTTATTTAACAACGGGTCTTTAAAAAAGTCCAAAAATAAAATATTTTTTGCAATCAGCCATCCTGCGAGCACAACAGCAAGGCCGCCTGCCAGCGGAACATGTTTAACCTCTTTCCCGGTAATGAATTTCACCATGATAACAGATGAGAGAACAAGAAGCAGCCCCGTGATATAAAAAAACAAAAGGTTGACTATGGAGAAAGCAAAGCAAATGGCAACGAGGAAGAGGATATCGCCCATCCCGATATGAGTATTCACAATATTGACAAAAGATCTTTGCTTTATAGATACATAAAACCAGAGCAGGATCAACTGCGAAAAAATAAATCCGAGATTGAATGCAATTTCCTCTATAGGCAGAGGGAAATGAGCGGGCAGGCCGGGAAATAAAAAAGCAACCGCGAGTGCGGGAAAGAGAAACCACCAGACCGCCCGGTATTTAAAATCCTGGTATGCAATAACCAGCAACAGCAGCGCACACACCAGGTCTTTAAGCAATGACAAGGAAAAAATGGTTTGAAATTCTGACTAATCTTTTGTGACCTCTTTCAGTTTTTTCTCATGGTCAATTTCCCATACATTGAAGATGCCGTCCCCGTCAAAATCAATCACCGCGGTGGCCCGTCCTTTAAAGGCGGTGGAAGATATTTCCACAATTTCAATTTTGTAGTTGGCGTTCCCATCTTCGGTTACCAGTTTTGCATGTTCAAACCCGATCTCTTCAAAACTGTCGCTGTATTTTGAATAGAGGAAGAAATGACTTTTTTCGAGGGTATAGAGATGTTCCAGTTGCAGTTGCGCTTCAGTGGCCTTGGTTTTCGAAATGAGGGGCATGAGGTTGGGAAGGGCCAGAAGAACGAGGATGCCAATGATACAGAGGACAACAAGGAGTTCCGTAAGGGTGAATGCCTTTATTTTTGTTTTGATCATACGGTTAATCCACATATATGTAAAAAGGATTACGCTGCAAAAATAGTAAAAAACCGGTACAAATTGATGGATCAAGTAGTGGGAAAGGAAAAAGGGCAAATAAAATCGCCAACACCCTGCATGCTTTTGCTGTGTTGGTATTTGATTATCTCAAACTGAAACAGAAAAATTCCTCCTCTGACATCATTGACATAAATGACAACAACCATCAAAAACAAGCAGCATGAATCCAACAATTGAACTCTTCCAGAAATTCGGCAAACGCAGCCAAAGCGGGCTACCCGCTCAACAGTTCAAACGGGTTCACCCACGATTTGGCGCAAATTTATGAATTTGCCCGGATGTATTTTCCGAAGGGCAAAAATTCAGTTACAAAACTAACAACTTCAAAGCATTCTGCCAAACCCCGATGCATTTCATTGGCGGTAAAGCCAAGAACCCAAATACTTTACCACAACAA
Source organism: Bacteroidota bacterium (assembly GCA_016193485.1). Lineage (GTDB taxonomy): Bacteria > Bacteroidota > Bacteroidia > JACPRZ01 > JACPRZ01 > JACPRZ01. The sequence goes on from JACPRZ010000060.1 coordinate 40,076, forward strand.
AGGGGGTCGGTTTTGTTCCTCTCCAAAGCATTGATATGGGGGCAATGCCCATCCTTTAAGAGAAAACCCCACACAACGCAACTGTGCCAATCTGGTGGGAAAATTCAGAGGTATTAGAACGCATTAACGGGGCAACCAGGAGAAAACTGCGGGGGGACTCATCCTGCCTTGAACGGATTTGGGAGGATTAGGGAGGATTGCGGAGAACCGAGGGGAGATTGCGGGGGATTATGATACTTTTATGCCGATATAATCGGCATGAATCTTTCAAACGAGTCCATATTGATTTCCGTTGATGCTCTCCTGGAAGAAAAAATGCGGATCGTAAAAGGAGAGAAAGTTTTACTTGATTTTGAATTAGCGAAACGGCTTTAGGTTTCAACTAAGAATTTAATCAGGAAAGTAAAAGCGAATATCGAGCGGCTTTCAGAAGATTTCCTGCTCAAACTTCCAGCAAAGAAATATCTTCCTTCCGAAAATCACAAAAGAGTTATCTGTGCCTTTACATTGAGCGGGATTATAATAACGGCAAGGCGGTCTTATACCGAAAGAGTAAATAAAATCAGCATAAAATGGTGGGGTGTTTTTGCGGAAGATTGGATGAAGTGGAGAAGGTACTATCAGAAAATGTTTCTAAAAATACCATTAGTAAAGGAGTGCAATAGAGATAATGCTGCCAGAGGAAAATGGGACTTTTGTCATGCACCCTTCCAAAAAGGGCAATTTTGAGCATAGGCAAGACACACAATTTATCTTCCATTGCTATCGCCTTCATTAGGATCATTAAAATCTTCGACTGCATATGTGAAATTCCACTGATTTGCGAGATCATAATAATCACCTGGAAGATGAGAGTCATGCCACAAAAATCCCGGATACTGAACGCAACGATCATCTCCCATAAAACTCCAAATCGCAAATGCATTCGCTTCGGGAGGTCTGTTGTTTACTATATCCCAACTTTGTGCCTTTTTGTTCAACTTATTAAGTTCACGAGCAATGTTATGAATATGCCCTTCTACAAACACCTCAACATTATTATTCAATGTCTTTGTAAGATTATTAATAGCTATATCCTGCAACCAATCTTTCACTTTCATCCCAATGCATTCAGTCCGAAAACCAAAGTTAAAAGAGCGGGTAACATTGCTGAAAGTGTGATGTCCAGTTTGGACTAAATTTATTAATTCGGCTGTCCAACCACTTTTAGGAACAAATCTTCTCGACATTTTAACTAAGACATCAAACCCTTGTTTATTGGCCCATTCTAATCCCCTAACAAATGCAGAAATATCTCCTAATGTTGGTACAGATCTTTGAGTAGTAGATACAAAGTCAGCACCGTATTCTTTGCACAGTTCAATTAGTTTCTGCTTATTGTGACTACAGTCATCATGAACTAGTATTGGAATTTCCGGATAGTTCCTTTTTCTTGATTCTAAATGTAGGTGTATATATGGTACTGCAGAATAGGTTCCAATAACTAATCCTATCTTTAAATTATTCATAATAAACTAATTATAACTTAGAGATCCTCCGTTATAATACAATGATATTCTTCTGATTACTTCGTCAGCGGTAATCATATCCATGCATCTAGGAAGATTTCCTACCACATCAACGCAGAGATTTTCTGGTCTGTCTTTTTCATCTCCATCTCCCAGCGGTTTTACTCTTGCTTTCCAACATCCTCCATTATCGCAGCAGGGAAGCGCGCCATTTGTGTGAATAAATTGATGATGGGGATATGCTTCCCATTGTGATGGCTCTCTCCCCCCTGCAATGACTACACAGGGTCTGTTTTTAGGAATACCGTGTTTTACTTCCACTGCTGCTGCTAAGTGCATTAATAAATTTACGGGTGTCAAAATGCCTTGTGAATGATATACGAGGCGTACCAGTTGTCTTAGGTCGGTTTTACCTCGTAAATCAAGTACATTCTTTAACGGAGTATGGTAATGCCCATTCTCGCCTACTTGTACAAACTTTATCTTTCCCCTGAAATGATCTACCACGCGTTGATACCGTTTAGAATCCCACCATTTGGTAGTAAAATCATATTTACCTCCAGATACGATTATCCAAAATTTTATGTCTTTTCCGGTAATTTCATGCACTTGCGAAATCCATGATTTTTCAAGTGCTGAAATATGAATGTCTCCTTTAAAGGCCATTGGTTTTATATTCAACCCTAACTTTTCATTTAAGAATTCAATAAATCCATGTATGAAATGATAGGGATGAGTGTTACTTTTATGAATTAAAGGATAATGACACTCTATTTGTTCCAGATCACCATCATCCTCATTTAACGGAGTGATATATGGATTATTTTCCCAGAGATGTGGGCATGAGGTTCTTATATCAGTAATAAACTGCTTAGAATAGCAAAGGTGTAAATCTCGGACAGCCGCAGTTAGCATGACAATATCTCCTGGGGATTGAAAACTGGTAAGAATGAGTTTGCGCACTGAGAAAAATCACTTTAACAAACCCAAAGCCACATCTGCGCATTTGGCAACAAATGGATTGGAATCATTAATAAAATTCTGTAGAACTCTTTTAGAATCGGGGTGTCCCATATTACCCAAAGCAATGCAGGCGTTAGCGCGAACATTTTCCGTTTGCTTTCTGTCTTCAAGAATTTTACGGATACTGTCAAAATATTCCAATGCTTTTAACCTTCCTAAAGAAGCAATGGATTCGTACCGAATAAATTCACTGGGACTTTGCATAAATTTACTGAGAAGATTTGCTGCACTTAAATCACCAATCCATCCCAAAGCATATACTATCGGGAAAGTCAGATCGGTAGGTTTGTTTATATCGATTTCTTCCAACAAGTCGATTAACTGTTTAGTAATATCAGGAAAAGATTTTCCGATTTGAAACCACTTTTCATAAGAAAAGTCTTCTTTGGGTTGGTAACCCCTGGGATCATCTGGGGGTAACTTCCTGAGCCATTCAATTATGTTATTTCTTAAATTATTCATTGGTTTATCTCCTTGCTTTTACGGACATCTGTTAGGGGTAGTGAAATTTTGTGTTACTATGGTACCATTAACAATACTTAATATCTGTTGAGCGGCTATTTCCAACTGGGCGTTAGCACAACCACAACTTACACAAGAACGAACTCTAATAACAAAGTCCAATGTTCTGTTATTTGTTACTCCTGGTCTTTGAAATAACCCTGGGAGGTCAACATCTATAACTCTTAAAGTTCCCCCAGCAGGACAGGGCGGTACTTTCCCAACCCAACGAGGAAATACATGAGGATGGGTTGAAAAAACATCATGCCAAGTATTAGGGTTAGGATTAAAAGGTGTGGCGATGGTTGCCCTTTCCCACCATTCTAATACGCAATCGCAAATTCCAGCCACTCCCGCACGGTAATTTAAATCAATTCGAGTTTCAAATTCGTGTCCGAATATACCATAAGGTCTATTTTGAAATGGAGTTACACTTTGAATACATAGATTGGTTACACAGCAACAACATTGACTGGTTGAGCTTGTAGAGCTTAGGGATGCAGAACTGTGAGAAGGCAATTGTCTGCTTGAAGACGAACTACTGGACGAAGAAGATGATGATGAACTGCTGCTGCTTGACGAAGTTTCCCTTACTTCCGTTCCTACCGGAGTATGTGGTCTCGGAGGTTTACTCGCACATAATAAAATAACACCGCATGTCCATATCAGAAAAATAATTAGGAGAAATAAAAGCAGTGGTATCAACCACCAATACCACCAGAACCACCACAGAAAAGCGGTAATAGTTGCTAAAACGGTAAAAGCAAGAATGGAGGTAAAAAATATTTTAGGATAATACTCTTTTACTTTATTAAAAGTCGCTATAGACAAAATGCTCAGCAAGGCAAGCGTTATAGTAACCCATTCTCCCCACCAATTAACAAGTTGTCCTGTCTCACGCCATTGTATAAAACCTGTGCCAAATACTAATAACCCAGTTGCGACTATGGGTAAGATGAATAAATTAGGGATAGGTCCGTGAGTCTCACATCGTCTAAAGGGAGGATATTTTCGCCTCCACCAAAGATATATTCCGACCATCAGTAATGAAAGGAAAACGGTCCATTGAGACAGCCACTCCAGGAAAACAGGCATGACTGGTTCGAGGGGTTCATCCGTTTGTGCTTGAAGTATATTATAGTGAAGAAAATTTAAAAAAAATACCAGGAAGGTAATGGCAATTTTTTTCTTTTTCAAAAAAACTACCGACAAAAAATCATCTATGCTGTTTTTAATGAGATTATGCCTCATAAAATGATACGATGTGTCAAAAATAAAGGCAATGCAAAAGTAGAACAAAATTCAATTTATGCAAATATAAAAATTACTTTTATATCCTCAATTTGGATGAAGAGCGCAGGAATTAATTTTAGGTTAACCGTTCCGTTTTTTAGCAAGACAATCCCTTTCAGCGGAGAGGGAGGGATTCGAACCCCCGGTACCCTTGCGAGCACTCCGGTTTTCAAGACCGGTGCTATAAACCACTCAGCCACCTCTCCTTAAGAGCGCAAAAGTACTTATACTGACGGAATTTGACCCTGACAGATTTCTCGTCAGGGTCAAATTCATCAATATAAATAAGAAAATTAGGGATTTCACTATTAAGTGTACTTCTGTGATGGAGATTATGACCAATATCAATTTCCTATCTTTGCTCTCCAAATAAATTCCCATGAAAATCGCAATCCTCGGTGCCGGTAACATAGGCCTTGCCCTTGCAAAAGGACTCGCTGCCTCCGGAAAATTCAAACCCGGAAATATTACTCTTACGAGAAGAAATACTAATTCTCTTCTTTACCTTAAAGAGAAAGGATTTGCTGTCACGGAAAATAACAAAACCGCTGTCCGCCAGAATGAAATCATAATTATTACTGTTCTTCCACAGCAGGTTAACGACCTTCTCGATAAAGTTAAAGGTGAATTTGATGTGAAAAAACATTTGATTATTTCTGTTGTCTCCGGAGTATCCATTGCAACCCTGAAGAATAAAACAGGCGGGAAGATTCCTGTCATCAGGGCCATGCCCAATACCGCTATTGCTCTTGGTCAGTCAATGACCTGTCTTGCAGGCGATGCCATCTCCGCAAAATATATGGAAAAAGGTAAAGCGATATTTGACACGGTAGGACGTACAATGAAAATAAAGGAAGAATTGATGACTTCGGCAACCGCCCTGTGTGCATGCGGAATTGCATTTTTCCTGAGGGCGATACGTGCCGCTTCACAGGGGGGGATTGAAATAGGGTTTCATGCGGATGAAGCGCTGAAAATGTCAGCCCAGACCGCAAAAGGTGCCGCTTCGCTTTTGATACAGGGTGGCGCTCATCCCGAAAATGAAATTGACAAAGTCACTACTCCCCAGGGCTGCACCATCTCGGGGCTGAACGAAATGGAACATTTCGGATTCAGTTCGGCTATGATAAAAGGAATTAAATTATCGGCATCAAAAGCCGCTGCTCTGTATACTGGTCGTGAACCTCATCAAAAGTGAAACTATGGTTTCTTTTTTTTGTGGAGGTTTGTTATTATCCCCCTCTAAAAAGAGGGGGGAAGGTCCGATGACTCCGTATGAGGCCGATACGGAGTATCGGACTCCAAAGGAGGGGTGTGTTATTATTATTACGATAACTGAGTTTTATCTTTATGTATAAATTATGGAAAATACTCTCATCTCAGACCCCGGACTTCTCCAATTACTTTTTCAACATTCCACCGAAGGCATTGTAATCTCGGATGAGCAGGGTCTTATTATTGCCTGCAATCCTGCAACGGAAAGGTTATTCGGTTATCCGGCAAAGGAACTGATCGGGAAACCGGTGGAAATTCTCGTTCCTGAGCGGTTGCGCAGGGGGCATGTTTCGCAGAGGGGGGAGTTTTATAATAATCCTGCACCCAGGCCCATGGGAGCCGGGAGAGACCTTTTCGGGTTACGTATGGATGGTACTGAATTCCCGGTAGAAATAAGTTTAAGCGCTTTCAAAACATTCAACGGAACCAGGGTTGCCAGTTTTGTCATTGATATTTCGGTACGCAAGGAACAGGAGGATGCTCTCAGGAAAACAAAACAACAACTCGAACAATATTCAAAAGACCTTGCCGCTTCCAACCGGGAACTTGAAGAATTCGCCTATGTGGCGTCACACGACCTTCAGGAACCGTTGAGAAAAATACAGGCGTTCGGTGACCGGTTAAAAACAAAGGAAGCCGGAAATATATCAGAAGCAGGGAAGGATTATCTCAGCCGCATGGTAAGTGCAGCGCAGCGAATGCAGCAACTTATTAACGATTTGCTGACTTTTTCACGTGTCACCACCCGCGCTAACCCTTTTACGCAGGTAAATATGAATGTGCTGATGAAAGATGCGCTTTCCGATCTTGAACTTGCCGTTGAACGGTCCGGTGCTGAAATAAGCATTTCGGAATTACCGGCAGTTACCGGTGACCCGGTACAGTTGAGGCAGTTGTTCATGAACCTGATTGCAAATGCAATAAAATTTACCGGGGGAGCCGAAAAACCGAAAATTGCTGTTTTCCCAGTGAGCCATTTAACAACATCTGAATTTAACCTTCCGGTCCCAATCAATGACCTTGACCTTCCTGAAGACAATATAAACATTGCCGTCAGTGATAACGGTATCGGCTTTGATGAAAAATATGCCGACCGTATTTTTGCGGTCTTTCAGCGCCTTGAAGGAAATCAATACACCGGCTCAGGTGTTGGGCTTGCCATCTGTAAAAAAATCGCTACCCGCCATAATGGACGTATTTATGTGCGGAGTGTTCCGGGCAAAGGTTCTTTATTTATCGTATCATTGCCGAAAATCCAGAATACCCGATCTGAATGAAACCGGAAATCCCTATTACAATACTTATGGCTGATGATGATGAGGAAGACCGCCTCCTGGCCAAAGAAGCGCTTGAAGAAAGCCACCTGGTAAATGAATTGCGTTTTGTTAAGGACGGAGAGGAACTCATTGATTACCTGAAAAACAGGAAGAACCATTCTGATCCGGTGCGTTTTCCACTGCCAGGAATTATTCTGCTTGATCTGAACATGCCGCGCAAAGACGGCAGGGAAGCGTTGAAAGAAATTAAAGATGATCCAAAATTGAAATACATACCCATAGTAATCCTGACCACATCAAGGGCGGAAGAAGATATTATTAAAACCTATAATTTGGGAGCGAATTCCTTTATTTCAAAACCGGTTACCTTTGAAGGTCTTATACAGGTAATGAAAGCAATCGGGAAATATTGGTTCGAAATTGTCGAACTGCCGGTAAAAACAAGTTGTTAATGGTATATTGACCATGTTTGGATTAACAGGTTATTTCTATAATTTTCTGTAACTACTCAGCAGGGAAATAAAAACAGTACAAATCATGCCACTAAGACACAAAGACACGAAGAAACACAAAGAAATCCCTGCCTATCGGCAGGCAGGTTAGTGAAACTTTGTGCCTTCGTGCCTTTGTGGCGGGAAATTCCGGGGTTGCTGAACAGTAACAATTTTCTCTTGATACGTTAAATTCAAATGCTATTAGTATAATAAGAAATGTTCCACAATGTCGCCATATTGCTTATTGACGATGACGAGGATGATTTCCTCATTATTAAAGGCATAATAAGGGAAATAACCGACAGGCAATACACGCTTGACTGGGTCTCTTCCTATGACCAGGGATTAAAGGATATTCTTGCACGCAGACACGATGTTTATCTTGTTGATTACCGCCTTGGTGTAAGGACGGGACTTGAACTGATCAAAGAGTCAATTGCCAGGGGTATTGGTAAGCCGATGATTCTCCTGACCGGACAGGGTACACTCCAGATTGATGAGCAGGCGATGGAAGCGGGAGCTTATGATTTTATCGAGAAAAGTACCCTTAATCCCCACCTTCTTGAGCGCGCTATCCGCTACAGTATCCGTCATGCCGGGGACATTCATGAAATTCGGAAACTCAATCTTGATCTTGAGCGAAGGGTGCAGGAAAGAACGCAGGCCCTTGCCGGTGTAATTAAAGAATTGCAGGAAGCGAATAAGAACATCCTGAAAGCAAAAGAGGAGGTCAGCCGTTCGCTGGCGAGAGAAAAAGAACTGAACGAACTCAAATCACGCTTTGTTTCTACTGCTTCACATGAATTCCGGACCCCTTTATCGGCAATTCTTTCATCTATAAACCTGATTGGACGGTACAGCAAACCAGGGGATGAGGAAAAACGGGTGAGGCATATTAACAAGATCCAGTCGGCCGTAAATAACCTGCAGGAAATTCTCAATGATTTTCTTTCGCTCGGAAAACTTGAAGAAGGTATTGTCAGGAATAACCCGTCACTTTTTGATATCACCGAATTTTCCGAAGGCCTCACCGAAGAGATGCAGGGTCTTGCCAAAAATGAACAGAACATCATATACCAGCACCTTG
>JACPRZ010000062.1 GCA_016193485.1 Bacteroidota bacterium
GTTTCTCAGTACGGTTTTAGAAAACCCGCTGGCTGCATGTACCCACTCCCATTCCCAGTTGGTTGCACCGGATACCGGGTCACAATAAATTGCCTGGTTGAGGTCTGAAAGGGTTATTCCGCAATCAGCCGTGCGCACTTTAGTGGAACAATTATTAACCGTAATATAATTTGTCTTTGTTTCAGTATCGTTTCCGGCTGCGTTAGTGGCGATCAATGAAATAGTATAGGTACCGGGTGTATTGAATACCACTCCTGATGGATTCTGGGCAGTGGAAGAAGAAGGCGTGCCTCCGTTAATAGTCCATGACCATGATGTGGGACTATTTGTGCTGAGATCGGTAAAATTAATGGTCAGACCGCCACAAACAGCGGTTTTGCTTGCCGAAAATTGCGCCACCGGAGGAGTACCTGCTGAATAAAGTGGCGATTCCCACAATCCCCGTCCATAGGTGGCTGCCCTTATTTTTGAAGAGCCATAATGGATTTCCAGTTCATTTACGATGACATTCGGGAGATTATTCATGAAGGTCTGCCAGTCGCCCATTGATGAATTGCGGTAATAAACTCCTACATCCATGCCTATGTAAAGGCCATCGCTTGAACCCTGTTCATAAACAATCGTGTTGGCAGGAATATTGGGAAGAGTGCCTGAAAAATTTGACCAAGATGTTCCGGCATTTGAGGAATAGTAAACTTTGTTACCGGAGGAATATCCCGAAAATGTCACCCAAACTCTCTGGGTATTTGCCGGGTCAACAGCGATATATGTTATTGAAGCGGATGCCACAGGTAATCCGGATGTTCTGTCATTCCAGGTGCTTCCGCTGTTCGATGAATAATACAACTTATCCCGCTTGGCGGCATAGATATTAACCGGATCTGAAGGTGCGTATGCCAAAGCAATTATATTTCCTGTACCACCCGAAATGGTTCCGATTTGTGACCAGTTTGTTCCACCGTCAGTAGTTTTGTAAACCTGCGATTTTCCGACTAAGAGGGTTGAACTGTTGGTCGGGTGCATTATATATGGCGTTACCCAGTCGCCATCTTCATCCACACCGCTTCCACCGGAATAGACAATTGTTGATGAAAAACTGCTTCCCCCGTTAGTTGATTTGCGTATTTCCCCGTAATAAAGTTCACCGTACATGGTATTGGCGTTATTGTAATCAATGATACATTCCATACCGTCACCTCCGATAACTCTTGTCCATGTTCCGGAACTTACCCGGTTAGTCCCGTTATCCTGATTACCGTTAAGTGCGAGATTTGCGTTGGTTGCCGATAAACCAAGGCGGTAGATCTGCGTAACAGAGAGTCCGGCACTGAGATCTGACCATGAAGTGCCGTTGTTCGTTGTTTTGAAAAATCCACCGTCATTTCCGGAAAAAATGGTAGTGGAACTTCCCGGGAGAAATTCCAATGCGTGAACATCGGCATGAACATAGGGTTTACCGCAGCAGCCGTACCAGTGAGATATTGAAGTCCATGACGTACCTCCGTTGGTGGAGCGCCAGTGGTTTACCCCCCCCACGTATACATCATCCTTGTTGAATGGATTCACGGCAATGGAAAGATCGTACCATCCCTGGCCACCGGCATCGGAACCATCATAATCCCATCCGAGAAGGTTGGGCGTTGTGGCGCGGGTTGAAAAATTATTTCCACTATCGGTCGAACGGTAAACACCGAGAAGACCATCATCAGTATCATTGGATGCCAGAAGATAAACATAAGTTGCGTCATTTGCCGTAACTCCGATAGCAAACCTGCCGACATTGGATGTAGGTACACCAGATGTGATTTGTGAAAAATTGTCACCAGTATCAGTAGATTTGTAAAAAGCGATTCTTGCTGCATAAACGACTGTCGGATCTCCGGGCTTAAATTCAATATCTTTAATATTGGCGACAAGTTCCTGCGTCCATGAAGTTCCTCCATTGATTGTTTTATACACTCCGTTGCTGGTTGCGGCAAGAATTATTGAAGAATTGGAAGGGTGCATGATCATTTTACTGATCCTGCGTCCCTGGTTTACCGTCCATGAAAGTCCCGTTGCGTTCCATGTTGCGCCACCGTCTGTTGATTTCAATACTCCGACACTGTAGGTGTCACCGGCATCGCCATCACCGGTAGCCAGGTACATGATATTTGTATTGGTCGGATCAATAAGGAAATCGGTTACACCCAACACCTGTAGTCCGTCAGTGTTGGAACTCCATGTGCTTCCGCCATCAGTAGTTTTCCACAATCCCCCGGATGCCGCCCCTATAAAAATAATATTAGTATTAGTAGGGTGAAAACGGATACAATTAATTCTTCCGGCTCCGCCATTGGTTGGGACAACCGAGGGTCCCAGGGCTGTCCAGTTGGAATTATCGGGTAGCATCGATTTCAAAGATGCTTGTAAATTTTTGTATTGGGTGAATTCCTCGTATGCTATTGACGGTTTCGGAAAAGTCCCGGAAGGGAATACCCGCGATTCCCAGAAATTCTCCCACCGCTTGAATGGTTTCCATCCCTTTCCCGGCCGGATGGTTTTACCCTGCCAGTATTCTTCAAATTTCTGTTTGATGTCGTAAAAATTGGCATTGGGATCTTCCATGAGGGTCACCCATTCACGGGTTGCCTGCTTTTGTGAAACCGGCAGAGGATTTTGACCGTAAATAAATCCGGCCTGCACTAAAAGTAATGCCGCACCGGTAAAATAAAAATTCAGTTTCATGGGTAAAAAATGGGTTTTAATGATTAGAACATGAAGTTATAATACCAATTACCGCTTATACGGAAAGCAGGCGGTTTTTGTTTCAAAAAAGGTTACTGTTCACCCCAAATCTTTAACAATATGAATTTAACACAGAGTTCACAGAGGTTTAAGAGTTTCACAGAGAATGACTACAATAACCTTACTCACAAAATAGGAAGAGTTCCTAACTTTTGGAAAGTTAGGAACTCTTGTCAATGGTGATTTAAACTCTGTGTAACTCTGTTTGCCCTGTGTCCTCTGTGTTGAAAAAAACAAACAGACATTTAATAGTGAAAACAAGCCAATAAGGAGGTGAACAGTAACCAAAAAAGGTAATATTTTCTGACCTGTATGAAAATCCGGAATTATTCGTTACTGTTCGGGTACTCATGAAAAAACTAAAAAAACTTGCCACTAAGACACAAAGTCACAAAGAAACACGAAGAAATCTTTGTGAAACTTCGTGTCTTGGTGCCTTTGTGGCAGAAATAATCATACAACCCGAACAGTAACAATTATTCCTATATTTGCAATCCTGTAAATTCAAACTGATTTCAGAACCTTATGATGGGTATTCCCCAACTGCTGATGAACCACTAAATACAGAACAATAGAACAGTTGCTTGTATTTGTTCTTAATTCATATGTTCTAATGTTCTATTGTTCCTTTATTCGTTTTTTTGCCATATTAGTAATTGCTTCTCTGAATTCAATTTGAGATTACTTTTCTCTAATCCGGCTTCCCTGACTGGGATAATTCCGAAACTTAAGAATCATGATATTTCCATCAGCAATTTACCAATCAATGATCAACTTCGAAATATGTGTTTTATCGCCAGCAGTTATAGAGATAAAATAAATACCCTGCGCATGCGTCCCGTCCGGTCTGACTGACATTACCTCTTCCGCTTTAACGTCATCCGAAAAAATATTCTTCCCGGTAATATCGGTGAGAGTAATCTTTATTATCCCGTCACCAGGTTTAAACCCGGTAATAAAAATATTTTTACCGTCCGATGGATTAGGATAAATATTTATTACAGGATTATCAGGGGTTGTCAAATCAGGTAATCCGAAAACGTTATTTGAATTCCCGGACCCGTTCTGTTCATTATCATCTTCTGTTCCTGCTGTTTTTGCTGCAGGTGTCGTAATCTGGCAAACGGTTCCGAAAGATCCCCATGCGCCTGCCGAATATGCTCTTACGCGGACATCGTAGGTTTTTCCATACTGGATCCCCGGAACCCAAATGGGGTAAAAATTATTGGAACTGTGGTTTCTCAGAACGGTTTTTGAAAATCCGCTGGCAGCATTTATCCATTCCCATTCATAGTTGTATGCCACAGATACCGGATCACAATAAATTGCCTGGCTGAGAGATGAGAGGGTTATTCCGCAATCGGCTGTTCGCACTTTTGTGGCAGGAACCGAAGCCGGTGTGGTGATCTGGCAAACGGTTCCGAAACTTCCCCATGCACCGCCAGAATATGCCCTTACGCGGACATCATAGGTTTTTCCGTACTGAATTCCTCCAACCCAACCCGGATAAAAATTATTGGAACTGTGGTTTCTCTGAACAGTTTTAGCAAATCCGCTGGCTGCATGTACCCACTCCCATTCCCAGTTGGTTGCACCGGATACCGCATCGCAATAAATGGCCTGGTTGAGGTCAGATAGCGTTATTCCGCAATCGGCATTACGCACTTTTGTCCCAGGTACTGAAACTGGAGTGGTGATCTGGCAAACGGTTCCGAAACTTCCCCATGCACCTCCAGAATATGCTCTTACCCGTACATCATACGTTTTTCCATACTGAATTCCTCCTACCCAACCCGGATAAAAATTAGTGGAACTGTGGTTTCTCAGTACGGTTTTAGAAAACCCGCTGGCTGCATGTACCCACTCCCATTCCCAGTTGGTTGCACCGGATACCGGGTCACAATAAATTGCCTGGTTGAGGTCTGAA
>JACPRZ010000053.1 GCA_016193485.1 Bacteroidota bacterium
ATAGGATGGATTCTGCAGGTAAACAGGGGGGGTACCATCTCCGAAATCCCATGTCCATGAAATCAGGGTATCGGTCTGGGAGGACATATCGGTAAACTGGGTGATTTCCTGTTCACAAACTGATGTTGCGCTGAAAAAAGCGACCGGTACGATGTACGATTCAACTGATTTTTTAATCGTATCCGAACAGCCGCTGCCGGAAAATGTAATAAGTTCAACCTGGTAAATACCGTCACTCGCATAGGTGTGTTGAGGGCTTTGAGTATTATCAAAAGGCGATGCATCGCCAAAATCCCACTGCCAGCCGGTAATAATATCATTGTTCACGGTTGAAATATCGGTAAAAACGGTAATGAATCCTTCGCAGGCGGGAACAAAAGTAAAATCAGCGGTCGGGGCAGGGTAGATGATGATGTTTTTCTTTACCGTGTCAAAACAATTTTTATCTGTCATGGCAAGGAGCGTCACGAGATATGTTCCGTCTCCGGCATAAAGGTGGGTGGTATTGCAGGACATGGAAGTGTCAAAATCGCCAAAGTCCCACACACACCCTGCGATGGAACCGGATGAAACGGTTGAAGCGCTGGTGAAAACAGCCGGTGAGGTTTCGCACACATTGACCGGTGTGAAATCAGGAACCGGGTTGGGGCTGACGGTAACGGTATAGGAAATGGAGTCCTTACAACCGTTTGACGAGGTAACCAGTAATTCAACATTATAGGAATTCACTGCGGAATATGTATGAAAGGTGTTGGCAGTAGCCGCGGACGAAGCATCACCGAAATCCCATATCCATGTAACAATATTATCATTTTGGATTGATGAGGCATCTGTAAATGTATTCGGCTGCCCGAAACAGGCATTGGTAAAAGTGAAATCAGCATTCGGCAGAGGGAAAATATTTACTGCTTTTATTGCGGTATCCTGGCAATTATTGTTTGAAGTGACCACAAGTTGTACATTAAAATTTCCGGGAGAAGCATATTGATAAACCGGATTTTGAAGAACCGAATTTCCGATTCCGTCACCGAAATTCCATTGCCAGGTAGAAATTGTACCACCGGATATTGTTGAGACATCCGAAAAAATTGAAGGATTGTTGAGACAAACATCAGCAATGGTAAAACCTGCAACCGGTTCAGGCGATACTACAATATTGCGCATAACCGTGTCAAGACAATTATAGTTTGAGAGTGCCGCAAGCGTTACAAGATAAGTCCCCGGGTTTGCGTAAATATGTGACGGACTTGTAAGAAACGAAGTTCCTCCGTCACCGAAATCCCATCCGTAAGTAACCGTTCCGCTAAGGATTGTAGATGTATTGGTAAATGTACCTGCCTGGTCAAGGCAGATGTACCCGCTGTTGGTGATTGTAAATGACGCGGCAGGAACCGGGTACACCGTTACTGGTTGTGTTGCGGTATTAACGCAACCGTTATCAGAAGTTGCGGTAAGGGTAACTGAGTAGGTGTTAGGCGCAGTGTAAAAGTGAGATGGATTCTGCAACGTTGACGTTGAAGCATCACCGAAATTCCACAGGTAAGTGACCGTCCCGCCTGAAATTGTTGTTATGTTATTGAATTGCACGGTATCATAACCGCATACATTCGAAGTGGTAAATCCGGCAACCGGATAAGGTCCGACCGTGATGGCGGTGTTGTAAGCGGCAATACATCCGCTGTCGGAAGTCACGGTCAGGGTAACGTTAAAAGTACCCGGTGAGGTATAAATGTGCGTAGGAGATTGCAACGTGCTTGTACCGGCATCACCGAAATCCCAGTTATTAGCGACAATCTGCCCGGGAGGGGTAATGGTTGAAGTGTTAGTGAAAGAAGCGGTGCCGTTAGCACAGATATTGCTGAAAGTGAATCCCGGGACGGGTACTATTTTTACCGGTTGGTCGGGATTGACGGTTATTGCCGCTTCAGTACAGATGAAAAAACTGGAAGTTCCGTTCTGACCGGCAGTTTCACCTGATTGGGGTCCCACACCGGGCTGGCCCCCGGCCACATCGGTTGTCCCGGAGAAGTTATTTGTTTTTGAATAACAGATTTTGATTCTTCCACCGCCACCGCCACCGCCTCCTTCTTTGGTATCGCTGTCACCGCCCCTGCCGCCACGGGCTATCAGTTGTCCGTTGCCGCTGGCATAGTCGCACTGGATTAAAATTCCCCCCCCTGCACCGCCTCCTGCGGCTTCGGATGTATTGCCGCAACAGCAGTTGGCTGCATTTTGCCCGTTCATGGTAATGGTGCCGGTAACCGAAATGAAGTCAGCCACTAATTTTACCGCACCGCCACCGGCTGCTGAAGGAGAACAGTCAGACCCCCCCCCACCTGATCCCATGTCAATATCGGTGCCTGAAGTTGTGCCGTAAGGTGCAGGAAATCCTCCGCCACCGCTGCCGCCCGAGCCGCCATAACTGCCACCGCTGCCGCCAACACCCCCTCCTCCGTTAACCCCTGAACCGGGTCCCGATTGGGGTCCGTAACCGGCATTATTGCCGGTTATTGTTCCTGCCATGGTGATTTTAAGGGCGTTCAGTTCAAGGATGGAACCGCTGGAAACAGTGATCACAGCCCCCCCCTGAATATCAATCTCATCATAAGTTTGTACACCGCTCATCGAGGTAGAAGAGGTTACGGTAAGCACATTCTGAAAAATGGATGCGCAGTTCTGTGCCGGGAAAGCCGATGTGTTTCCGAAAAACATATATATCTGGGTTACCCCGTTTGCGGGCAGTGAAGGCAGTTTTACCCATATCAGCGTATTTGGGGTATTCACCCCGCTTTCAAAACAATAGTCGAGCAGGTTGGGGTTGCAGAATCCGTCCTTAAAGCGGATGTCCGAGCCGCTTGCATTCATTTTGCCGGCAGAAATCAATGCCTGGGTGTTAACTTCGATAAGATACCCGCGGTTTGTGTATGTGACAGCGCAGCAGGTATTATCAATAGTGATGAGTGAATAATAATCCCATCCCGGAAGATCGCAGCAGGAACCCTGCGGATAGAGCGACACCGGTTGGGTGAGAAAAGTCAGAAATAAGATGATAAAACCAGGAACCCTTTTGTTTCCCATTTAAAGTGTGTTTATGGTTCAGGGTATAGACGCAAATTCGGGCTGTAAAGTTCGGAAAAAGTAATGAATTACACAAATACAAACTGAAGGTCATATAACTTGCGGTAAAGGCCATTCCGGTCAACCAATTCTTCATGGGTCCCGCATTCAATGATTTTCCCTTTATCCAGCACTAAAATTTTATCAACCTGCCGTATTGTGGAAAGGCGGTGGGCAATGATTATTGAGGTGCGGTTCCGGATGAGGTGAAATGTCGCTTTCCTGATCAACTGCTCGGTCTCTGAGTCCACCGAGGATGTAGCTTCATCCAGAATCAGTATATCCGGGTTGTGAACATAAGCCCGCAGGAATGATACCAGTTGCCGCTGTCCTGCCGACAGCATAGTCCCCCCCTCACGCACATTAAAGTCCCACTTGCCGGGCAATTTTTCAATGAACCCCTGAATACCGATGGACTCCGCGGCTCTTTCCACATCCTGCAGGGATATAGAAGGATCGCGCAAGGTAACATTATTAAGAGCGGAATCCGAGAAAAGGAAAACATTCTGGGATACGACAGCCATTTTTTTTCTCAGCCAGGTGACACTATATTCTTTCAGGTCTTTTCCGTCAACAAGCACCTCTCCTGTATTATAATCATAAAAGCCGGCCAAAAGGTTTATTATGGTTGTCTTTCCTGAACCGGTCGGTCCAACCAGGGCGATTTTTTCACCCGGATTGATAGAAAATGAAATGTCCCTGAGCACCGGATTTTCCGGATTATATCCGAAACTGATATTCCGGAATTCCAAACTGCCTTTAAAATCATGCGGGATATGCGAACCGGATCCGGGAACAGCATCCTTTTGATCAAGCAAATTTACTATCCGCTCCGATGCCACAATTCCCATCTGCAGGGTGTTGAATTTATCGGCTAATTGCCTCAGCGGCCTGAAAAGCATATAAATGTACAGGATGAATGAAATAATTTTTCCCATCGTAAAATGACCTTCCAGGACACCTTTTGTGCCCCACCAGACCAGGATACCGATTGAGGCGGCTGCAAGAATTTCCACTACCGGAAAAAAAACCGAATAGTAGAAAATAGACCTGATATGCGCCTGCCGGTGATCCCTGTTCAGGAATGTAAACTTTTCATATTCTTCTTTTTCCCGGTTAAATATTTGTACGATACCCATGCCGGTAAGATGTTCCTGTACAAAGACATTAAGGCGGGCTACCTGGTTCCTGACATCCTGAAAGGCATTCCGGACAGCGTTTTTAAATAACCACGTTGCAACAGCCATAAGGGGCAAAACGGATAAACTCAAGAGGGTAAGTTCCCAGTCAATATAAACCATTATGGATACAATGATGATGATCTGGAATAAATCACCGGCAATAATGAGAATACCGTCTGCGAATATATCAGCAATGACTTCAATATCCGAGATAACCCGTGTAACAAGAGCGCCTACCGGGGTCTTATCAAAAAATTGTATTTTGAAACGGCTCAGATGCGAACAAAGCGATATGCGCAGGTCATGAATTACGTTCTGCCCCAGCAAACCGGTATAATATTCTTCTGCTGCGACCAGCATTGTTTCAATGGCAATAACCGTAAAAATTATTCCGGCCATCCATAAAAGCAATTCACCATTATTTTTCAGAATTGCATTATCTACGGTATATTGGATAAGCCAGGGCCTGACAGGGGATATAAATCCGACAAGAATGATTGCCGCTAAGCCGGTATATAAGACCTTTTTATAGGGCAGTGCAAAGACCAGCATCCTCCTGAGAACACGAAAGTCAAATATTTCTCCTATTGAAGAAGTCATTATTTAATGATTGTTTGCGTCAGTTATGGGGGGGGTGTCGTTGGAAACTTATACTCTTATCCCAATCACCGTTACATCATCCTGACGCTCCCTTCGCTCGGTCAGGATAAATGCCTGACGCTCCCTTCGCTCGGTCAGGATAAATACAGTTAAATTCTTATACCTATTACAGTAACATCGTCCGTTTGTTCTCCTGAACCTTTCCAGTTTTCAAATGTATCCCGCAGTTTTTCATGTTGTCGTGATACAGGGATATTCTGCATTGAAAGAAGCAGTTCCCTGAAATTTCTTTTTGAAAACTTTTTGTTTTCCTCACCTCCAAACTGATCAAAAAGGCCATCCGTGAGCAGGTAAATACGATCACCGGCCTGCAGGGAAATATTCTGGCATAAGAATTCCATGTTGCGATGCCTGATTCCCCCGATCCCGCTCCGGGCAGGTTTATACTCTGACAGTTCACCGTTGTGAAGCAGGAATAATGGGAGGTTGGCACCGGAAAATGACAATACCCCCCCCGGATTGAACTTCACCAGGGAAATATCCAATCCGTCTTTTACATCGCCTGATTCATCGGTATGGAGAATTCTCCGTATCCGCGCATCAAGTTCTTCAAGTATTCGGGCAGGAGTGGTATCCGGTGATTCCCTGACGATATGAGTCAGTTGGTCATTTGCAACCATGCTCATAAGCGCACCCGGCACTCCGTGGCCGGTGCAGTCGCAGCAGGCTAAAATAACCGAAGACGAGAAGGCGGGATGGAGAGAAAACGGGATATTCTCCTTCTTCTCGTTTTCTTCCTGTCCCGTTTTCCCGTTTTCAATTTTTGCTATCCAATAAAAATCTCCGCTCACTATATCTCTGGGCCTGTAAAAAATAAATGAATCCGGTAAAAGGGCACTGAATTCTTCTTCTGACGGAAGGATCACTCTTTGTATCCTGCTCGCATAGTGAATGCTGTCGGTTATATCTTTGTTTTTTTCCTGGATCAACTGCTTTTGTCCGGTAATTTCCCTGTTTGCCTGTTCAAGAACGGAATTCTGGTTCTGGATAATATTTTTCTGCTTCGAAATAATCCTGAACCGGGTATAGAGGTAAAAGGAAAAGATGACGGCAAGAAGGAGGATAATGACTGTCGAAATAAGAATAATATTTTTCCTTCTTGCTTCTTCCTCCGCCAGTAGACGTTCCTTTTCCTGTCCTGCTTTCTGTTCCGTGAGTTTTTTATCATATTCGAATTTGGCCTCCGCTTTGGCAAGCGACTTCAGGTTCTCTTCATTGAGAATGCTGTCGTTTAATTTTTTAAACAGATGAAAATTCCGGAATGCCTTTTGCCACCACGCGGAAGAAGACAAAGAATTTATGGCCATCGCAGTATCGGCATAAGCGATGATTTCATAAATGTGCGCGGTTTCTTTCTTGGCTCCCATCTCCCTTGCCATTGCAGCGGCCTGGTAAAGCACTTCAAGGGCAGAATCGGGCTTGTTGATGTCAACATATTCCTGGCCTAATGAAAGAAGAGTATAGGCGACACCCCAGTTGTTTCCTGTTTTTTTGTGAAGTTCAAGGGCTTTTTTCAGGTAACTGACAGTCAATAAGTGATTATTGATAAGCGCGTAAAGCGTACCGATATTTGTATAGCAGGATGCTATCCTGCGGTTATCGTGGATTTTTTCGGCAATTTTCAGCGCTTTGAAATAGTAATCCATCGCCTTTGATATCAATTCGCCTTCATTGCCGTTTTTTGACATCTCCTTGTATATGTTCCCGATATTAATGTAGGTGTTTGCCACATCGGTTCCCATGGGCGCTGCTTTATCAAAAAGCGATAACGCCTTGAAAAAAAATTCAAGGGATTTTTCATTGTTCTTTTCCCTGCCGAATATGTTTCCCGCATTCGCATAGGTTCGCGCAAGGTCAATAAAGAGTCCCTTATCGCCAGGATTGATTTTACACAAATCTTCAAAAAGCGAGATGGCCTTAAAAAAATAATCGAGGGCTGGCGGATGTTCCCCTTTGATATAATAACAGACGGCCATGGACTGATGGGCTAATGCCCATTCTTTATTCAGGAGGTAATTATCTTCCGGTTGCCTCATTGTGCGGCAAAGTTCAAGCGCTTTCCATGCATATTCCAGTCCCTTATCGGGCTGGGTGGTGTAGAAGAGGCGGGCAAGGCGGTTCAATGTTTTCAACCGGATGGTATCATGTACGCGGTCGTTCAGGATACCTGATAACGAATCAATCTGCTTCTGTTGGATTGTTGTCTGGGCAGGAGATTCTTTAGAGGCCGCAACTGTAATGACCAGTGAAATGAGGAGAAGAAGGGAAAATTTTTCAGGGAAGAAAATAGGGCGGTGCATATAGATAATAATCCCGGCAAATGTACGCAATACACTCCACCTGTTTTACCGGATTCACCGTAACAACGTCACCTCACCCCACATCTCATAGAACTTCTGATCTTCCGTGGTTGCATGCACAACCCAGACATAGACACCGATGGGCTGATCTTTCCCGCTGCGCCTGCCATCCCATCCATTCGCCTGTTTATCGGCAGTGAAGATAATTTCCCCCCATTCGTTGTAGAGGATAAATTCAAGTTTTTTATAGGGACCTCCCTCCACAAATAAAATATCGTTCTGCCCATCGCCATTGGGAGAAAAAGCGGTAGGAACAAGGGGGGGGAGTCGGACAATGATGGAATCAGAGGCCGTATCGCGGCAGCCGTATTCATTTACCACTTCAAGGGATACACTGAAGACGCCACCGGTATCATAGGCGTATTCCGGATATTGTACCTGTGCGCTGTCGCCATTACCAAATGACCACAACCATCCGAAAATGGCAACCGTATCGGGTACAGATGTGGAACCGGCCGAAAGATCGGTAAGTACAACGGGTTCGTCAACATTGACAATATGGTTTGAAACGGTAAACGCAGAAATGGGTAAAGGCCTAACGTAAATAATTTTGATCATTGTATCAGAGCATCCTTTATCGCTACTCACAATAAGAGTCACCCCGTAATTTCCCCATGCAGAGTAAGGGTGAGACGGATTCACAGCCATTGAGGAATTTCCGTTACCGAATAACCAGTTCTGGGAAATTATGGTATCGGGCGGGGCTACAGTTGAAGCGTTAGTAAACCATGCCGTATCATAAACGCAGAGTTCATTATTAAACGTAAAATCTGAAACGGGTAATGGATGAAGGGTAACGGTTTTTAAAAGGGTATCATAACATCCGTTATCGGCTGATACAATCAGGGTTACATCGTATGACCCGGTGGTATCGTACGCATGAGGGGGGGGTATTTGAACGGAATCGGTTGTCCCGTCACCAAAATCCCAGTACCACCCTGTGATGCTGCCCGGTGTATAGGTAGTATCAAAATATGAACTGTCGGAGAAGATAAAAATATCCGGGGGGCAGCCGTTACTGGCTGAAGCAAAAGTAAATGCAGCCACCGGTGCCGGGGATACATTAAGGTCTTGAACCGCAGTGTCGGCACACCCGTAACCGGATGTGACAATAAGGGTAACCTGGTACGATCCACCGGCAGGATAAAGATGAACCGGGTCCTGAACGGACGAAGTTAAACTGTCGCCAAAATCCCATGACCATGAAACGATAGAACCGGATCCGACAGCGGACAGATCAGTAAACATGGCTGAATCCACAAAGCATTGCGCGGTGCTGCTGAATGCGGCAGCAGGCAGGGGGTAAATATTTACCTGTTTTACCAGCGTATCGGTACAGCCGTTGGAACCATTTGCAATGAGTTGAACATCAAAAGCGCCCCATCCCAGAAACACATGCACCGGATTGGCAGAAGTATCAGGCGGAGCGCCATCATCGAAGTCCCATGTGTGAGAAAAAATATTCGTAAAAGAAGAATCAATGAAAACAACGGTATCATTTTCACATACCGGAGTAAATGAAAACCCCGCGGTGATACCGGATGTGACAATATCTGATACGGTATCGCTGCAACCGGCATCGGTTGTAACTTCAAGCGTTACATTAAAAGAACCACCGGACGGATAAGCATGCACGGGATCCCTTAGTAAGGAACTGTCCCCATCCCCGAAATTCCATAGAAAGGAAATTATTGAATCGGCAGGAACCTCTGAAGTTGAAATAAAAACTGCGGAATCATCAACGCAAGGGGGGGGTATATTGAAGGAAGCGGCCGGCAGAGGGTGGATGATCACAGGATTTACAGCCGTATCGGTGCAACCGCTAAGGGAAGTTACAATGAGTACAACATTAAAAGTATCCCAGTTTGAGAAAAGATGCACCGGGTTTTGCAGAGAATCAGCCGGAGCGCTGTCGTTGAAATTCCAGTTCCATGCAATTAAATTTCCGCCTGAAGTATCCGTAAAAACAATTGTATCGTCAAGGCATGTTCCGGTAAACGTGAAACCGGCTGTAGGGCCAGGTATAATGATCAGCGTGACCGAGTCCTTCTTTGCCTGGCAAATACCCTGATCCGTGGAAGTGAACAAAAGGTTTACAGAACCGGAAGTAATATCAAGGGGCCCGAAGATATAATAAACATCGGGAGTAGAATCATCGGGTGAAAATAATCCGTCACCACCGGTTGACCATTTGCCCTGCGACAGGTTCTGGAAAATAACGGAAAGTTGAACCCCGTTTTCAGATGGGCAGAAAGTATCTTTTTGCGCTGAAACCGATACCGACATGGAATCAAGAATGTAAAGAATAAGTGAATCCTTCTTTGGCAGGCAGCCGCCATTCCCCGTTGTTTCAAGGATGAATATCAAAGAATCCGACAACTTGTCGGAAGCAGCGATAAGATAATTTGTTATAACTGAAGAATCACCCGGAACAAATGAACCGCTTCCTGTGGTTGTCCATACTCCGCCCGCAGCGATTGTCATGGATCCATTGAGGGTTATGACTGAATCCTCCCGGCAAACGGTAATATCGGAACCGGCATTAACGGCAATTGAATCGGGAGTATACGTTATAGAAAGATTATCAGTTCCTGCCGGGCAAATTGAGTATCCGCCATAAGTCGTAAGGATGATCAGGACATTTCCGTTGAGAATATCAGCAGCAGAAGGGGAATAGGTCACATTGGTAAGAGTTGAGTCATCCGGGAGAAAAGCGCCTGTTCCCGATGAAGACCAAACCCCCCCCGTTGCATTATTAACAGCGCCATTCAGGATGCCGTCAGGGATGGTGGCGCAAACCGAAATACCGCTTCCTGCCGATGCAATGGGTATCGGTTCAATGCGGACAATAATACTGTCTGTTGCAGTTATACAGCCGCCTGCTGTGGTTATTTTCAGGATCATGGTATCGGCTGCCGAATCTGAAGATGAGAAGTAATAAACCGGTGTTAAAGATAAAGAATCAGGTAAAAAGGTCCCCGTTCCAGATGTTGTCCAGTAACCGCCCGGTGCATTGCTGATCACACCGGCCAGTTGAATGTAGGAACTGTCGGCACAGATTGCCAGGTCAATTCCTGCATCGGCAAGGGTAAGGGGGAGGATGGTGATTTTCACGGAGTCAAGTGCATCAGGGCAACCTCCAAAACCGCCATAGGTTGAGAGAATAAGGTTAACCCCCCCGTTTGCGCTGTCGGAAGGACTTATATTATATGAAGCGCTAAGGGTCGAATCATCCGGCAGGAAATAACCTGTTCCCGATGTTGTCCAACTGGCTCCTGCCGCACCGCTCACGGTCCCGGAGAGATTGGCTGCCGGATCATCGGTGCAGAGAATCTGGTCAGGACCTGCATATACTGCTGGAATGATGGTAATGGAAATGGTGTCGGTTGCCGGAGCGCAGCCACCGATGGTTCCCACCACCAGTTGCACGGTTCCGAAATATTTATCTGCGGCATCAAAATAGTAAACCGGTCCGGTGACCGTGTCGGATGGAATAAATGTTCCGGCCCCGGTAGTTGTCCAGGTAATTCCTGCGGCATTCGCAAATGATCCGTTGAGAATTATTGAATCAACATCGCTGCAGATCAGCGTATCATCGCCCGCATTTACCGATACAGTCGGAAGAAATGAAAGAGTAAGCGAATCGGCAACAGGCAGGCAGTTGCCGTTGTTTGTGGATGTGAGAGTCAGGGTGATATTTGGCGAAATGGTATCTGATGGAGAGGGAATATATGTTGTATTTACCAGGGTTGAATCGGGATAAAAACTTCCGGAACCGGTTGTAGTCCAAATTCCACCGATGAGCGGGTTGGAAGAAGTGACTGTTCCCGATAAAAAAACAGTATCAATGGAGGAACACAATACCTGGTCAGGTCCCGCGCTTACCGTGACATCATTCATCCCGATGAAAATTACCATGGTATCGGAAGAGGGGGGGCATACGCTGCCGGAGGATGTGAGGATGATTTCCACTGAACCGGCTGCAATGTCAGGCGGGCTTGCGGTATAGGTAGCGTTCAGATCGGTCGAATCGGGTGAAAAATTTCCGGTTCCCGCAGATGTCCAGTATGCTCCGGCAGCATTGGTTACCGATCCGATAAGAACCGAGAAGGGTAAGTCCTCGCATAATGAATCATCCGGTCCCGCACTGACTATGGGGGGGGGAATAAAAAATATTGTCACATCATCAGTGTCGGGAGGGCAACTTCCGGTGTTGGTTGTGATAAGGGAAAGTGTTACCGAACCGGAAGCGACTTCCGCACCGGTTGGTAAATACCCGGCATTCAGCGAGGTTGATCCAGGGAAGAAAATACCTGCTCCGCCAGACCAGATAGCGGTGGTGACACCGGTTACGGAACCGTTGAGGTTGATACCGGGGCTTGAGTTGCATACGCTGTCCTCAGGTCCTGCATTTGCAGTAATCGGCTGGTTGAATTCAAAAACAAATATGGTATCAATAATATCCTGGCATGCTGATGCATCAGAAACCTGCACCCAGTAAATTCCCGAGCCTCCTGAACCGACCATTATGGAATCGGCAGTCGCACCGGTATTCCATAGAAAAGAATAAGGCGGTTTGCCACCCGAAGGGTTAGCATAAAGCGTTACTCCGGGACCGCCAAAACATATTGAAGGGGTAGCGGGGGTAATAGTGTTGGTGAAAGATGAAATAAAATAAACCCATGCGGAGTCGCATTTTGTTCCCCCCCCTGAGCCGCCACATTCAAGGCCGGCAGGAGTTCCGCAAACTTTATACAATATGGAATCGGGATAAGTTCCATTCGGCATAACAATATTTGTGTCGCAACCCGTGGTGCAGCCCAGGAACAAATTGTAAACGGAATCATACGGCACGGAAGTCCATGTTATTGTTTGCGGGTTAAATCCCAGTGCAAAAAGGGTATCAAAGCATGCATCGCTTACGGTAATGGGTCCCGATATTTCGCCTTTTCCTATTCCTGCTATGGTGTAAATAGGATTGTCCCCACCCGGTTTGCAGATGGTAATGTTATGAGGACCCGGGCCATTGACGCAGGCGGTATCTTCGTTTACGATGAAAGTTTTTGCGGAATCACATTCAAAAACAAAATACATTGAGCCGGAGGGGCCGGGATTACGGGCGCCAAAATAGATGCCGCCCACTGAGGGATGGAGCGTAACAATGAACTTTATGCAATTGTCAGTGCCTGAGGCGGAGCAGCAAAAGCCGTTGCGGGGTTCGGCTTTGTAATCCCAAATGCTGTCGGGATTGGAGGAAAGATCTATTATCCAGACGGGAACGATGGTATCGCACTGGGCTGAAATTTTTTCATGGAGAAATAAAACGAGATAAAAAACGATAATAAGATAATGATATTTATATTTTTGCGGGAAGAGATACATGTGCATGGTTGATTTTTGTCACAAACGTAGCAAAAAAAAGGGTTTACTACGCAAATCCGATATTATTTTGCCGGATTAGCGCATGTTTTGGGTATCTTTGGGGCGGGTAATAATTGTTGGGGGTAATTTTATGACGACCTTGACACTGAACCCAAATTATGTATTAGCGCCCTTCCACAACTTACCAGGAAATTGCCAGGAAACATTTACGGTACAGAAAAATAGTAACTTTGACAAAACGTTTTGGTAATGGAAAAACAATTTGAATTAAACAAAGTTTACAATCTTGACTGCATTGAAGGAATGAAAATTATCCCTTCAAAGACAATTGACCTTGTGATTACCGACCCACCTTTCGGAATTGATTTCAAAGCGAAAAGAGAAAACTACAACAGAAAGTCATCACGGGTGCTTGATGGTTACAATGAAATCCGCGGCAAAGAATATTTGAAGTTCACTTATGACTGGATGCAAGAAGTTAAGCGTGTATTGAAGGATAGCGGAAGCATGTATATTTTTTCCGGTTGGAATTATCTCAAAGACATTCTGAATGCACTTGATGAATTGAATTTTATTACCATAAATCATCTCATCTGGAAATATCAATTCGGACTTGTGACAAGTAGAAAATATGTAACCTCACACTATCATTGTCTTTATGTTTGTCTTGTTGACAGGGAAAGAAAATTTTTCCCATACTCAAGGTTCGACAAAAATGCAAAGGATAAAAAAGGAAGTTCGCTTCACTATAAGGACAAAGAAGACGTTTGGGTAATCAATCGTGAATACTGGAATGGTGACATTAAGACACCGACAAAACTTCCCGCAGAGATCATAAAAAAAATTCTTGCTTACTCAAGCGAAAAGGGAGATGTGGTTCTTGACCCGTTTCTCGGTTCGGGACAAGTGGCGGTTGTGAGCAAGATGGAAGAAAGAAAATATATTGGTTTTGAGATTGTGAAGGAGTATCATGATTTTATTAATGAGAGATTAGAAAAAAATCTCTATCGGATAAAAGATGAAGAAGTAGGGTATGTTCAAAAGGAAACCGAACTTTTGACGCTTTTTGATAAACCGACAAAATATAAACATAAACAAAAAGTTTGAAAATGTTTCAACCGGAGTATTTTTATCATTTGACTTGTTACGAAAATGCCGTGAGTATTTTGAATGATAAATTTTTGACTTTTGGGAGAGGAATAGAAAAATGGAAGGAAAATTTTGTCGCATTTGCCGATTATTTGCATCAAGAGTTAGCGACTTTTGATTTTGGTGATTTATGTTTTGAATTTAAAGCAAAAAATCTACTTGCCAAGAATGAAATTTATCCTTATGATTTTCAGGTTACAGACAATAAATTCGTTGACAAAGAAGGCAATTTATTATATGGAATGTGGGAATGTGAATGGGTCTCAAAGAAAATCATTTTTGACTTTAACGATGTGAATTGCTTTATTATTTCAAAGAAAGTTAAGGAATATTTGAACAATAAAGAATTAAGTATTCTTTTCAATCTCTTGAACGAAAATAGCATTTCATTTAAGATAATAGATTTTGACAAATTGCCTAAATCATCTAATCAATTTTTCGTAGAGCGGTATTTAAAAAGAATACAACCCTGAAAAAAATGACTGACATTGAGAAGTGTAAAGAATTATTATTAAAGGTTGCTGAAATAGGTAAGCAAAGCAGGCAGGTTCCCCCTATATATGAAGTTGAACCGTTTCAATATTTTTTTTCTCAAGGTTTGATTAAGTACAATGAACTTGATAAACGCGATGGCGGATGCACAAGGAGAGAAATTATTACAAGATATTTATTGGTAAATGCTGTTCTTGACCAAGGTCCGCATATTCCCGGTGTGAGAAAATTATTAAAAGAAGTTACAACAGATCTTTATAGAAAAGAAAGAAGGATTTTTCATCGTCCTTTAGATTTTTTCTCCGAAATGGGAATTTCTATTGATAGTATTCTTGAACAACACAAATCGGTAAAAGCAATTTTTGCTGAAAACTGGTCAAAAAACAAAAAATCTTCTGCCGCCAGTTATAATTTATTTTTCACTCAATCTTCAAGAGGGATAATTTCTACAAATCAGGTTTTAGATTATAGTGTGCATAGATGGGGAACCCCTCTGTGTGTTCCGCTATTATTAGAAAAAGATAATCAAAAAAATGGTAAGGAATCAGGACAACCATTGATTGATTATTTGGAATCTTACAGTTCTGCTGAAACAATGGTACAAGGGATTAAGAATAATAATAGATATGGATTAGGAAGTGCAATCGGAGATAAAGCGGCACATCTTTTTGCAAAATGGTATGTAACATTTTTTAATCTTTCAACTCGTAAAAAATCTGATACCGGATGGACGGATATTTCCTATGAAGTTCCATTTGATGGCAATGTGGGAAGAGTATTGTTTCGCACGGGATTTTTCTCGGAATTTGCATCATTAGAGGAATATAAAAAATGGAAAGTCATTCAACTAAATAGTGGGAAATATGGCAAACACCATATAAGAGTAACTAATATTCGGAAAAAGAAAGTTGTTGATGTTGAAAATAATTCTTCCTTATTTCGCGACTATTCGGATTTACTTGTAAACTATCTGAAGATGGGTTCGCGTCCAAGAGGAATGGAAATTCAGAGAATGCCGGGCTTAATTTTATTTCAATTATTTCAGCAAGGATACAAATATTCAATTGCTGATTTGGATGATGGATTAATGCACATTGGGACAACCTTTTGCCATAATGATAAAGAACTTCCCAATTGTAAAGAATGTCCGGTAAATAAATTTTGTGTGGGTTACAAAAAAAAACCAAAACTAATTTCCGACTACAGAACTTAGAAAAAAGTCTTTGTCACTTTTTGAAATATCTGAACAATATGGCTGATACAAATTATCAAGCAATATCTACTCGTTTAAAAAAGATTTCAAAAATATGGAATGCGAAAGAAGTAATTCTTGAAATGAAAGACAATGATTATTCTCACTGGAAACAAATGGAATGGATTGGATTTTATTTTCAATATCTCTGCGAAAAACATTTAAACGACATTTTTGAATTTCAAATTCCACGCTACAACAATGTATCTTTTGACGGACTCTATAAAATTCCTTTTGATTTCAAAGCACACGCAATGAATACAAGCAGTCATCAAATTATTGTGAACGACAGCGAAGCAATTGCAAGTGCAATAAAAGAGTATGGAAAAGTCGGACTATTGCTTGCACTTGGAAAAGTTGAATACAATGACGAAAAACGCTCCTTCCAAAAATGGCATGAAAAAATAAAAGGCGGTTTGTCTGATTATACAAAAGAAAGAATTGCCCGTGGCGCCTGGTCTCGTCTGCGAAAAGTTGAATTTGATTTACAGCAAATTTCTTTAATTGAAATTA
This sequence comes from Bacteroidota bacterium, assembly GCA_016193485.1. Classification (GTDB taxonomy): domain Bacteria; phylum Bacteroidota; class Bacteroidia; order JACPRZ01; family JACPRZ01; genus JACPRZ01. Next base: position 16,107 of record JACPRZ010000053.1, read on the forward strand.
CTGACAAGACGCTTGTAAAATGCGGTTCGTTTCAACAGGATTTTCGCAATTCTGACGGCAGACCGAGACATAAAAAAGTTTTACTTGATCTGGAAAAAATTGATGACGAATTAGTGCAGGTTCTGGAATTTTAAAAGTGCAACTTCCTCCAACAAAAGTATCCGTTGCACAACTCTTTCCAATGGCAAAAACCAAACAAAACCCGCTTTTTTAGTATTATTACTTTTTTCATCTCATGACAAGCAGTAAAAACAGAGGTGTAATTAATCTTACACGTTTGGAAACCCCCATCGGGCAGATGATTGCCTGTGCCATTGAATTTGGGGATTTGGGTGTTCTGATTCCGCCTTTGATATCTTTCCGTTTTTCACAAATTACTATCTTTGCAATAGGATTATGGAACAGATGAAAAAAATACGGATTGAGATCCTTGGGCTCTCGTTCAGCCAGTCGCAGTCGGGCGCTTACACGCTGGTGCTTGGCGAATATAAGGGCCGCAGGCGGCTGCCTATCGTGATCGGTTCGTTTGAAGCGCAGTCCATCGCCATTGAACTGGAAAAGATGACTCCCAGCCGGCCGCTCACGCACGACCTTTTTAAATCGTTTGCAAAGGCATTTTCGGTTAAGGTAAAAGAAGTTGTCATCTATAATATCATTGAAGGCGTTTTTTATGCCCGGCTGGTATGTGAAAACCATAAGGGGGGTGAAATTGAAATTGACGCCCGCACTTCCGATGCCGTAGCCATTGCTCTAAGGTTCAGTTGCCCCATTTTTACATACGATTCCGTACTTAACCAGGCAGGTGTATTTTTAGGCGAAAAGGGACTTGAACCGGTTGAAGAGGTTAAGACACCCGAAAAAAATCCGCGCGGCAAACCCAGCGGGGATATTGGCGACCTCAGGGATTATACCATGAAAGAACTTAATGAAATTCTCGATAAAGCCGTGCGCGATGAAGCATACGAACGCGCCTCCCTTATCCGCGATGAGATAAAAAAAAGAAAAGGGAATAATTCCTGAAACATTCCGACAATGCACCGGCTTTCTTTCCTCAATAGCATAATTTTCCTTCTTTCTTTTAATTTTTTTCAGGCAACTGCGTCCGACAGCATCCCTGCCGGTATTTTCAGGAAATGGCGTCTTGAAACAATCCCCTCACCTGACACCGTCAAAACCATTTCCCCCCCCGATTCATTCCTGTTCTATCACGATTCGATAATTCATAAAAACAGGTTTCAACTTTTCATCGGTAACGAAATAGTAACCGGGTCATGCCGGCTAACCGGGAAATCCCTGATTTTTCTTTTTGATTCAGATTTTTCTGATAAGTCCGATTCTCTTTCAGGGGATTCCGCCATCCCGGAAGCAGGAATTATGCCGGGTGAGTTTACGGTTGTATCCCTTTCAGACAGCAACCTGGTACTGTCCCATGACTCTGCGCAATTTTCCTATGCATGTTTTGTTGAAAAACCCGTTACCCCAAATCAGCCGCGGGTGCGTCTTGTTCAGAAAACGGTAACCGGCTTTTCGCTTAACTCCCTGTGGAGAGGGCTTATCGGCATCGCGACACTTCTTCTTATACTTTTTGCCTTCAGCCGGAACCGCAGGGCAATATCATGGAAACTTGTCATCAGCGGATTGCTCCTGCAGACAATTTTTGCCTTTTGCGTTTTGTATGTGCCTATAGTGAAAACGGTATTTGAAGTAGCGGGAAAGTTTTTTGTGATCATACTTTCGTTCACCCGTGCCGGTGCGGAATTTTTATTCGGTAACCTGATGAATGGTGACGGTTCTATCGGTTTTATATTTGCTTTCCAGATACTGCCCACCATACTTTTTTTCTCAGCGCTGACCAGCGTTCTCTTTTATCTCGGAGTACTTCAGAAAATTGTTTATGGTATTGCCTGGGTGATGAGCCGGGCGATGAAAATGTCGGGTGCCGAGAGTTTATCGGCTGCCGCAAATATTTTTATCGGGCAGACCGAGGCGCCATTGCTCATCAAACCCTATATCGGCAATATGACACGGTCCGAAATTTTATGTATTATGATCGGTGGGATGGCGACTATTGCGGGGGGGGTGATGGCCGCTTATATCGGGTTTCTCGGTGGCAACGACCCTGTCCTGCAGTTGTTTTATGCGAAACACCTTCTCTGCGCTTCGGTGATGTCGGCACCTGCCGCAGTGGTTGCGGCAAAAATACTCCTGCCGCAGACGCAAGCAGTAGAAGCAAAAATCAACATTTCACAGGAAAAAATAGGATCTAATTTTCTCGAAGCCATTGCCAACGGCACGTATGACGGATTACGCCTCGCGGTAAATGTGGGAGCCATGCTACTGGTATTTATTGCCCTGGTTGCGATGGTCAACTATTTTCTGAAAGATGTGATCGGCCACTATGCCGATCTGAACCGGCAGATAGCAGAGATTACGAATGGCCGCTATGACGGACTCACACTCCAGTTCCTTCTGGGCCTCGGCTGCGCTCCTCTTTCCTGGCTGCTGGGAGTATGTACCGAAGATATGGTGCTGGTGGGACAATTACTGGGAGAAAAAACAATATTAAATGAGTTTGTCGCCTATGCAACTCTCGGGAATATGCAATTCAGCGGATCATTTGTTGAAGAAAAATCAATCATCATCGCAACCTATATCCTGTGCGGTTTTTCCAACTTTTCGTCAATCGGAATCCAGATTGGAGGAATCGGGGCGCTGGCGCCTAACCAGAAAACGACCCTGTCCGAACTGGGAATTCCTGCACTGATTGGCGGTACGGCAGCATCGCTGTTCACCGCTGTGATCGTGGGGATTATTTTGTAGGTTGTTATTCAGATGTAATTTGACACACCCCCCTATCCCCCCTCTTGATAGAGGGGGGTATAGAACAAACTTATTTCATCATACGCTTCAATGCAACAATACCTCGGTTTGCTGAACCATATCCTTGAAAAAGGAGTTCTTAAAAAAGACCGCACCGGGACCGGTACATTGAGTGTTTTCGGTTACCAGATGCGTTTTGACCTTTCTGAGGGTTTTCCACTCCTGACCACAAAAAAACTTCACACCCGTTCCATTATTCATGAACTGCTCTGGTTCCTGAAAGGAGAAACCAACACAAGGTACCTCAGAGAAAATAATGTCACCATCTGGGATGAATGGGCTGATAATGAAGGCGAACTTGGTCCGGTTTATGGAAAGCAATGGCGCTCCTGGCCCGCACCGGACGGCAGGAAAATTGACCAGATTTCAAATCTTATTGAAGAGATAAAAAGGAATCCCGACTCAAGGCGGCTTATTGTAAGCGCATGGAATGTAGCGGATGTAGACCGGATGGCGCTCCCCCCCTGCCATTGCCTTTTCCAGTTTTACATACAGCCCCCCTCCAACTCCCCCCAAGGGGGGGAGGGTAAAGGAAAACTCTCCTGCCATCTCTATCAAAGAAGTGCGGATACATTTTTGGGCGTTCCATTCAACATCGGTTCTTATTCCCTGCTTACACTAATGGTTGCGCAGGTTTGCGGTTTGGAGGTTGGCGAATTCGTTCACACCTTTGGCGATGTGCATCTTTATCTCAACCATATTGAACAGGCGAAACTACAGATACAACGACAGCCGCGCCCGTTGCCGCAAATGATCATCAATAGTGATATAAAGGATATTTTCGGGTTTCGTTTTGAGGATTTTAAACTTGAACATTATCATCCCCATCCGCATATAAAAGCGGAAATATCGGTTTAGATGGAGGGTAAAATATCCAGGAAGTAAAGATATTGAAGAATTAAAGATTTAAAGAAATAAAGAAGTCAGGAAATCAAGAAGTAACGATTGCAAAAGATCTGTTTATACTGTGCGTGGGGTAAATTGTGACTTTATTATTTCACCGAAGTACGAACCTGCCAGCCGGCTGGCAGGTTCGTACTTCGTATGTTCGTATTTTGTTCTTAATTCGATGGATTAATAACGTACTTTTTTATCCCGTTTTATGTATAATCTACACACTTAATATCTTCACTTCTTGAGATATTAATATCCTCCACAATTGAAATTCTACGCATATTTTAACGGCCGCATTCTGCCGGCAAAAGATGTCCGGATCGGCATTTCCGATCTCGGGCTGCTGCGTTCCTATGCTGTTTTTGATTACATGCGCACCTATAACGGGATACCTTTTTATGCGGATGCCCATTTAACGCGCTTCTTTAATTCGGCATCTGAACTTCATTTATCAATTCCCTGTTCGAAAAAACGGATAAAGAAAATTATCGGTAACCTGCTTGCAAAAGGAAAATGCCATGAGGCGGGAATCCGGCTTATGCTGACGGGGGGGTATGCAAATGATTCCATGACCCTGAACCATCCCAATTTCATCATCCTGACCGAAAAACTGCCGCATTATCCCGATGAAATCTATAAAAACGGGGTGAAACTGATCACCTATGAGTACCAGAGGGTTCTGCCGCTGGTAAAATCAACTAATTATCTTACGGCAATCCGGTTGAAATCACTTCTGAACAGGAAAAACGCCTATGAGGTTTTATATTGTTACAAAGGCGAAATTCTTGAAGTATCGCGGAATAATTTTTTCATGGTAAAAAGAGGTGTGATTGTCACTCCGTCCGAGAATGTCCTTCATGGCATCACCCGTAAAATAATCCTTGATCTTGCGTCAGGGAAATTCAAGGTCAGGGAAAGGAAAATTAAATTGTCCGAACTAAATTTGGCAGATGAAGCGTTTATTTGCGGTACGTCTAAAAGAATTGTACCGGTAGTAAAAATTGATACAAACCGGATTGGTACCGGACGTCCCGGTCCGATAACCCGTGAAATAATGAATATGTTCAGCAAACTCACACTAAAATACACGGGTGAAGCGAACAGAAAAAAATAATATTTGTTTGCGGTATGAATTACATCGTATATTTGCCGCAATACCGGTTTCACATACACCGGATTAATCTTCCTTAATTATGAAAAAACTTCTTATTATTTTATTTACGGCATTAATAATGTCATGCAACGAACCTCCTTCCAGCCAGAAAGAAATCAGTCCGGTTTATATTGGCGGTGTGGTTAAAAACGTAAAAACAGGGATTGTATATCTCAATAAGGATCTTCCTTTTGAAGTGCAAAAAATTGATTCCGCAATGCTTGATTCGACAGGAAGGTTTGTCATGCGGCTGTCGGTAAATGATTCGGATTATTATTTGCTGCAGGCAGGGAATGAATATGCCAGGTTGTATCTTATACCCGGTGACAGTTTAAATATATTTGCCGATGGACTTGATTTTGACCGTTCTCTCCGCTTTGGGGGCATCGGTGCCGAAGTCAATAATTACCTGGCGCAGAAATTAGTCACCCGGTATGCCGTACAGTCCGATTTTGCTGCGATGTATTCATTGGAACCTGCATCCTTTACCGCTCAAACTGATTCTGTACGTAAATCTATGGACGAGAAATTACTGACCCTTGCCGCTTTACAATCACCCGCTGACAGTCAATTTATTGAAAAAGAAAAATCGGAAATATTGTACTGGTGGGCAGCGCTGAGAGAAGAATATCCGAACAGGCATAGATACCTTACCAAAAATGATTCACTTGACCTGCCTGCGGATTTTTATTCTTTCAGAGACCTGTTGTCTTTAAACCGTGCTGACCTCCTGGAAATAAAATCCTATAATCGTTATATTCAAAAGCGGATGAATATCGAAGCGGAAAAGGAAATTGAAAAGGATACTGTTTTGATGAGCCAGGATAATGGGTTTTCTGTTGCCAGATTCAGCGTGGCTAAACAATTGTTTACCGATGAGCAAACCCGGAACTTCATACTTACAACCATATTGGAGGAACAGTTCATGTATTCGGGTGTTGAAAACACAAAGGAAATGTATGAAGAATTCAACAAATTATGCACCAGTGAAGAGTACAGGAATAAGATCAAAGCGATAAGGGCCAACTGGGATAAAATTGCCGGAGGGATGCCTGCCCCTGATTTTATTGCCACCGACATCAAAGGCGACACTTTTACCCTTGACAGGTTTACCGGGAAATACGTATATCTTGATATATGGGCAACATGGTGCGGTCCATGCAGGCAGGAAATTCCTGTCCTTGAAAAATTGCAGGAAGAATTCAAAAAAGCGAATGTCGTTTTCATGAGCGTATCGGTGGATGAAAATAAAGAAGCATGGGTTAAAATGGTAACCGAAAAAAAGATGAAGGGGATACAGGTTTACACTGAAAATGACTGGAATTCAGTCCTTGCGAAAGAGTACTATGTAAAATCAATCCCCCGCTTTATTCTTATTGATAAACAGGGTAACATCATTAACGCCAACGCTCCCCGGCCTTCAGGTAACATCAGAGAAGTGCTGAAAGGACTTGAAGGGATAAACAGTTAATCGCTTACCTGAAATATTAACCGTTAATTGAATTTGCATCATGCTGCTGCGAGTAAGTTCTTCATTTCCGGAACAGCGCAAGATCAACCTGGTATCGGAATGCCTTAAAAAAGGGGGGGTAATTATTTATCCTACCGATACCGTTTACGGATTCGGCTGCGACATCCGCAACCATGAAGCCATTGAAAAGATTTGCCGGCTGAAAGGGATGGATGCGCAAAAATCCAACTTCTCTTTTATCTGTCATGACCTAAGCCACCTTTCGGATTTCTGCAAGCAAATAGATACTCCGGTATATAAAATGATGAAAAGGAATTTACCCGGCCCATTTACCTTCATTCTGCAGGCGAATAACCGCGTACCGCGCATGTTCAAGAACAAGAGAAAAACCGTAGGGATACGGGTTCCCAAAAATCTTATTGCAAAACAAATCGTTCTTACGATTGCCAATCCTATTCTCTCATCAACGGTTCATGACGATGATGATATCCTTGAATATGCGACCGATCCCGGGAAAATCCACAATAAATATAAAAACATAGTGGATATTGTCATTGATGGCGGCCCGGGCGGAAACCAACCTTCTACGGTGGTAGATTGTACAGGCGATTCCTGTATAGTGGTGAGGCAGGGAAAAGGAATACTTTTATAGGTGACCCAAATAACTAAAATTACAATAGATATTTTGTCACTTCGCTTCAGGGTTTCTGATAAATTTTGATTTTCCAATCCTCTTTTTCTTTGACTAAAAAAAACATCGCCATCCTCGGTTCTACCGGCTCCATCGGCACCCAGGCGCTTGAAGTGATACGAAACCATCCTGCTTCCTTCGGAGTTGAAATTCTTACCGCCAATTCAAATGCAGGTCTTCTTATCCGGCAGGCGCTGGAATTTCATCCCAATGCAGTCGCCATTGCCGATGAAACAAAATATGAAGAAGTAAAAAAAGGCCTTTTCCCGAAAGGAATAAAGGTCTTTGCCGGTACTGATGCCATTGAGCAACTGATGGAAATGGAAAGTATTGACATGGTTCTTGCCGCTATGGTCGGGTTTGCAGGTCTGAAACCGGTAGTAAAGGCGATTGCCAGTAAAAAAGATATAGCCCTTGCCAATAAAGAAACCCTCGTAGTTGCCGGTGAACTGATTTCAAAACTGATTAATGATCATAACACCGGGATTATTCCTGTTGATTCGGAACATTCCGCCATCTTTCAATGCCTTGCCGGTGAAAATAACAATCCCGTTGAAAAAATTTACCTTACCGCATCCGGGGGACCGTTCCGCGGGAAAAAAAGAGATGCACTTGAAAAGGTGACCCCGCATGAAGCGCTGAAACATCCGAACTGGAATATGGGTGCAAAAATAACCGTTGATTCGGCAACATTGATGAACAAGGGACTTGAAGTAATTGAAGCGCACTGGCTCTTTAACCTGCCACCGGACAGGATTGACGTTGTTATTCATCCTCAATCAATTGTTCATTCCATCGTGCAGTTTGAAGACGGTTCCATGAAAGCGCAGATGGGCCTGCCCGATATGCGGCTTCCCATCCTCTATGCTCTCGGCTATCCGGTCCGTCTTAAATCGGATTTTCCGAGATTCAATTTTACCGCTTATCCTGCGCTTACCTTTGAAATGCCCGACATGACCACCTTCCGCAATCTTGACCTCGCCTACAACGCTATTGCCGGGGGCGGAAACAAACCATGCATCCTGAATGCGGCCAACGAAGTTGCAGTGGATGCTTTTCTCAAAGAAAAAATTTCATTCCTCCGCATCCCTGACATTATAGGAGATTGCCTGAATAAAATCCGGTTCATGAAAAATCCGGGTTTAGAGGACTTACATGATACAGACCGGGAAACCCGTAAATTTGCACTTTCACTTATTAACTGAATTATGGAAACATTGGTAATGATCAGCCAGGTTTTACTTGGATTATCCATTTTAATCATATTGCATGAATTGGGTCATTTTATGGCTGCCCGTCTCTTTGGGATCAAAGTGGAAAAATTTTTCCTCTTCTTTGACATTAACGATATAAAATTATTCAGTTTTAAAAAGCGGGATACCGAATACGGAGTAGGGTGGCTTCCGCTTGGCGGTTACGTGAAAATTGCCGGCATGATTGATGAATCGCTTGATACCAATGCATTGAAACAACCCCCGCAACCCTGGGAATTCCGTTCAAAACCGGCATGGCAGAAACTGATTGTAATGATAGGGGGGGTTACAGTAAACCTCTTTCTCGGTATAGGTATTTTTGCAATTATCACTTACCTCTTTGGGGAATCATATGTCCCTATGAACCAGGTGAAATACGGTATAGTGGCATCAGAACAGGCAAAGGAACTGGGGTTGCAGACAGGTGATAATATATTATCCGTCAATGGAAAGGCGGTTGAACGGTTTTCCGATGTGGCAAATCTGAAAATTTTCCTTGAAAATAACGTTGTCATAACAGTCGAACGGAACGGCCAGGTTATTGATATTCCCGTACCTCCGGATTTTCTGAATAAAATTTCAAAACTCAAGGATTATAATTTCATTGGAATCAGGCAGACATTTTATGTGAAAGATATTGTTCAGGGAAGCAATGCCTGGAAAGCCGGGTTATTACCTGGCGATATAATCATTGAAGCCGCTGGAATTCCCATTCAGTTTTTTGACGAATTCAAGGAAGCGCTGAATAATAATTCCGGGAAAGAAATGCCGGTTGCTGTCATGCGCAATGATGAGAAAATAAATCTTGCGGTTCTGGTTGATGAAAAGGGATTGATCGGTATTGCACTTGGGTTTGAAGAGTTAAATGAAGAAATAATCCGTTACGGGATATTTGAATCCATCGGCAGGGGAACTTACCGTGCGTTTGAAACCCTCGCGCTGAACATTAAAGGAATGGGAAAAATAATACGCGGTGAAATTTCAGCGTCCGATAATCTTACGGGTCCGGTTGGCATAGCAAAAGTTTATGGCGGTACCTGGGACTGGCAGAAATTCTGGATCCTTACAGGGGTTCTCTCCATTGTTCTCGCCCTGATGAACATTCTTCCCATCCCCGCCCTTGACGGTGGATTTGTCATGTTTCTTACCTATGAGGCGGTGACAGGAAAAAAACTCAGCGATAAATTCATGGAAAACACCCAACGTGTCGGAATGGCCATCCTTGGCGCTCTTATGGTGCTGATAATAGGGAATGATATCTGGAAGTTGATAGCCGGGTAATTCCCACCGAAACATCCGAAGTTTTAAAAACTTCGGATGTTTTATCACCTGTCTCCCGTTCACATCTCCTCCACATAATCCAGATCCTTCCCGTAGGTCTCTTCCAATTTAAAGAGTGCAAAGAGGGCAAGCAGCATAACAACTCCGCCAACAATCACACCGGCTCCCCATTGTCCGCATGGAACTATTAATGCCTGAAATGAAATTGTGATCGGAACCGTTGCTCCGCGAACAAAGTTTGGGACAGTTGTAGCGACAGTTGACCGCAGGTTGGTTCCGAACTGTTCCGCTCCTACCGTAATAAAAACAGCCCAGTAGCCCATCGCCATGCCCATGATAAAAATGATGACGTAAAAAAGCGTTGCCGTAACTTCAAACGCAACTAAGTACCAGGCGATCAGCGCTGCAAGCGCTATAAGCGCTGCAAGAATGGATTTTTTCCTGGATTGCAGAACCTGGCTCAGGATACCCCACAGGAAACTGCCTATTGATGCCCCTATATAATGCCACATTATTGCTTTTCCCGAACTGACTGCCCCATCAATATGAAACACATTTTTTGCAAAGTCGGAAGAAAAAATTACCAGGATGCCGATGACGTACCAGATGGGCAGTCCTATCATAATGCAGTAGAGGTATTTCAGAAACCTGCTGCGCTTTGTAAAGAGTGAGAAAAAATCGCCCCGTTTTACATCTGATTTTTTTGTTTTTGCGAACATTCCCGATTCATAAACCGAGATGCGGAGGATGAGAAGTACCAGCCCGAGTATTCCCCCCACCCAGTAGGCGATTTTCCAGTTATCGGAACCAGGCCAATTCCAATCGGCCCCGAAGATCTGGCCGGTCCAGTTAAAAATAACATTTCCCTGCTGCGCTACAGCAAAACCCAGGGTAGCTCCGGCAATACCGATACCCGAAACGATGCTGGTTCCATAACCCCTTGTCTCTTTGGTCATCACCTCCGAAACCAGAGTAATGCCAACGCCAAGTTCACCGGCAAGGCCTACGCCTGCAAAAAAACGCAGGAATGCATATTGCTCAATGGTCTGAACAAAACCATTTGCCAGGTTGGCTACTGAATAAAGAAAAATAGTAAGAAAAAGGGTGTATAACCGTCCCATTTTATCGCCAAGAATACCCCAGATGATGCCTCCGATGAGCATTCCCGCCATCTGCCAGTTCAGTAAACGGATACCTTCATGCAAGAGTTCCTGTTCATCCGTAATCCCTATAGCCCGCAAACTCGGTTCCCTGACAATACCGAATAAGATCAGGTCATAAATGTCAACAAAATAACCAAGCCCCGCAACCAGTACGGTGGCGTTGAAAATGTTTTTAACGAGATTTGGATGTTCTTTCATAGAAGATTAAGAAATTGCTGTTGATTGAAATTATTTGTTACTCTCAGCAGAATACCTTTTTCACCCCCGCCTGTGGCGGAGCAGAGACGCAAGGATTATTTTTTTATTTTTCATAGCGTCTTGGCGGTGAGTAGTTGCAATTATTTGTTATCCTTCTGAATTGCAAAAATATAAATATCCTGCACTTGTAATTTCGTTTTCAGAGCCCGTCTGGATGATATTCGTTTCATGAGATTCTTCATACCGGTATTTATTTTTATCACAACCATACAATTAAAAATAATTTAATATTGCACCCGTTTTAAAAACCTAAATCGAACATCCCATCAAAATAAACAAATCTGCAACAGCGCTCTTCCTTGCTGTTATTTTGTGGGTTCTTTATTCTTATGGCGGATTCGGGGATATTCATCAAACCCTTGATCAATTATCAGAGCATCTCGGAAGCATCGCTCAATTACTTTTTTTCCTGCTCGGAGCGATGACGATAGTTGAGGTGGTAAGTATCCATAATGGATTTAAAGTTGTCACTGACCTGATTCGAACTTCACGCAAACGCACCCTTCTGTGGATAATCAGTTTCATTACTTTCTTTTTATCATCCGTTCTTGACAATATGACCACAACAATTGTCATTGTTACCCTGTTGAGCAAACTCCTGAGCGACAAAAATGACCGGCTTATTTTTGCAAGCATGGTGATCATTGCAGCCAATGCGGGTGGCGCATGGACGCCAATCGGTGATGTGACCACTACAATGCTCTGGATTGGAGGGCAAATCACGACCGTGAATATCATGCAAATGCTTATTGTGCCGAGTTTGGTCTGCCTTGTGCTTCCGCTGGTTTACCAGTCGCTATTAATAAAAGGGACATTTAAATCACCGGAAGGAAATGAAGCAATGTCAAAAACCGAACCCGGTGCGAAACTTATTTTCTGGATGGGAATACTCGGGCTTATTTTTGTTCCTGTTTTTAAGGCGACCACCGGGTTGCCGCCTTATCTTGGAATGCTTTGCAGTTTAAGCGTTATCTGGCTGGTAAGTGAAATTATTCACCGCGGAAAAAAAGATCATCAACACCTTCTGATTAACAGGGCATTGACCAAAATTGATGTTCCGAGCGTGCTTTTTTTTCTCGGGATACTTTTAGCCGTCAGTTGCCTTGAGACATCAGGTATTCTCCATGAGTTTGCAACTTACCTTGATGAAAAAGTCGGCAACAAAGATGTGATCATTACCATCATCGGCTTATTATCGGCTGTTATTGATAACATTCCGCTGACTGCAGCATGCCAGGGAATGTACACCCTTGCTTCACCGGAACATAATCCGGATGCCTATAATTTTGCCTTGAGCAATCCTGACCTTGTAAGCCATGGAGCATTTATGTTTAATAATGTGCAATATTTTTTACATGATGCGAAAATATGGGAAATGCTCGCCTTTGCAGTCGGAACCGGTGGAAGTTGCCTTATTATCGGGTCGGCAGCAGGAGTGGTTGCCATGGGGATTGAAAAAATTGAATTTATCTGGTACATGAAAAAGATAGCAATCACAGCCATGATCGGTTATTTCGGGGGAATTTTTGCTTACCTGTTGCAATATTATCTTATGCATTGATATTCTGTTGTAACTTTGTGTAACTTTTTAATGTATACTGACGGAATTTGATTTTGCAAGTTTACAAAATCAAATTCGTCAGTATATGCTGATCTGAATGATTTGTTCTGACGATAAATGTCAGGATGCTGTACCGAAGCGTCAGCACAAAATCATTCAGCATCAGTATAGAAAAGTACACGATGAACTATCTCTTTCCCTACTTACTTTTTTTTATCTGGTTTTCCTGCCGGACGGCTAACAAGCCCAGGCAGGAGCCGGTTTCTCCGGATAAATTCACCATGGCAGAACCGGATACCTCTAAACAGGGTACAACGGCAACGCAATCAGGTACGACCGGTGAAAAACCACGACCACACCCGGTACCGGTGAACGTCAATGTTAATGTAAATCCACCTCCACCGGTCATACAGGCAACTGCCGATTCTGTTTTTGCAACTCTTGAAAGAACACCATGTTATGGCCGCTGTCCGAACTATAAAATTACCATTTATAAAAGCGGATATACTCTGTATGAAGGCAAACGGTTTACTGACCGGATCGGTTTATTTACCTGCTTCCTGACCCGGCAGGAAATGGGTAACATCCTTGAAAGAGCAAAATCAATAAATTATTTTAACCTTCAGGATGTGTATGACAGCCAGGTTACTGACCTTCCCTCGGTAATTACATCCATTCGCGAAGGTAACCGTGTAAAAACGGTAAAAGCGAGGTTTAATGTTCCACCGGCATTGCGGAATTTTGAGCAATATTTTGACTCAATTTTCGAAAACAAGACCTGGACACCCATGGCGCAGCATTGAGGAATAGAAATGCAATTATCGCATTGTCTCCTTGTCCCTTAACCCCCTATCCCCCTATTTCCCTTATCCCTTTACGCCCCTCCCAAATTGTTGATAAGATTGTTAATTTTTCTTCAATTTTTATTTGGTAAATACGTTGAAAATACGTACATTTGTCTCGTCACTTTTTGAAATTTTGTGTGTTGATAATCAATTAATTAGATTTTTGTTCCCTTTAATTTCGATGTTATGTCCGCCAAACGCGATAACGGAGTAAAAAATGATCAATATACAGCCGAGAGCATCCAGGTTCTGGAAGGGCTTGAAGCGGTACGATTGAGGCCTGCAATGTACATTGGTGATACCAGTTTAAAGGGTTTACACCACCTTGTATATGAAGTAGTTGACAATTCAATTGACGAAGCGCTTGCCGGGTACTGTAAAAATATTGATGTTTATATCAACAGGGATAACTCAGTAACCGTAATTGACGATGGTAGGGGAATACCCACCGATATTCATGCGGGTGAGGGAAGATCCGCCCTTGAAGTGGTAATGACAATCCTTCATGCCGGGGGAAAATTCAACCGCGACTCTTACAAGGTTTCCGGAGGATTACATGGTGTAGGAGTGTCCTGTGTAAATGCCCTGTCATCCGCATTAAAAGTGGCTGTACACCGGGAAGGGAAAATTTTTGTTCAGGAATATGAGCGCGGAAACCCTTTATATGATGTAAAGGAAGATGGAAAGACAAATAAAACCGGAACTGAGGTGACTTTCAAACCGGATCAGACCATCTTTCAGATAATTGAATTTCATTATGATACCATTGCATCCCGGTTGCGCGAACTTGCATACTTGAACAAAGGGATTAAACTTTCACTAACTGATTTAAGGGATGTTGACGAAAACGGTTCCCCGCAAAAAGAGATTTTCATTTCCGAAAAGGGCTTAATTGAATTTATCGGGTACTTAGATGCTGCGCGTGAAAAACTCATTTCCGAACCCATTTATATGGAAGGTGAAAAGAATGGTATTCCCATCGCCATTGCGATGCATTATAATAATTCGTTTTCCGAGCAGATACATTCTTATGTCAATAACATCAACACCCATGAAGGCGGTACTCACCTGGCCGGTTTCCGCAGAGCGCTGACACGCACCTTGAAAACTTTTGCTGAAAAATCAGGACTTTTTGCAAAACTCGATTTTGAAATCAACGGAGATGATTTCCGCGAGGGAATGACAGCGGTTATTTCGGTTATGGTAAACGAACCGCAATTTGAAGGGCAAACGAAAACCAAACTCGGCAATAACGAAGTTACAGGCGCTGTTGATCAGTTTGTCGGTGAAATGCTTTATCATTATCTTGAAGAACATCCAAAGGAAGCAAAGACAATTGTCAACAAAGTAATTCTTGCCGCCCAGGCGCGTCATGCAGCCCGGAAAGCCCAGGAATTGGTGCGAAAAAAAAGCGACCTGAATAACGGAGGCGGATTACCGGGAAAACTTGCCGGCTGCCAGGAAAAAGCGCCTGAGAAATGCGAACTTTTTCTTGTAGAAGGTGATTCAGCAGGTGGTACTGCCAAGCAGGGAAGAGACCGGAAATTCCAGGCCGTATTACCTTTAAGAGGTAAAATCCTAAATGTTGAGAAATCGGCTCCGCACAGAATTTTTGAAAGCGAAGAGATCATAAACATGTATACCGCCCTCGGTGTTACGATCGGAACCGAGGAAGATACAAAAGCCCTCAATGTTGAGGATTTGCGTTACCACAAAATCATTATCATGTGCGATGCAGATGTTGATGGCAGCCATATTGCAACCCTGATCCTGACCTTTTTCTTCCGGTATATGCAGCCGCTGATTGAAAACGGTTACATTTATATTGCCACCCCGCCTCTCTACCTTATTAAAAAAGGTAAGGAATCAAAATATTGCTGGAATGAGGAGGAACGGGAAAAAACGGTAAAGGAGTTTTCAAAAGAGGGGAAAGAAAGCGGAGTGCATGTACAGCGGTACAAAGGACTTGGTGAAATGAATGCAGAGCAATTGTGGGAAACGACCATGAACCCTGAAAAACGTACCCTTCGCCTGGTAACTATTGAAAGCGGTGCCGAAGCCGACCGAATTTTCTCAATGCTGATGGGAGATGATGTACCACCAAGGCGGGAATTTATTGAATTGCACGCAAAGTATGCTAAAATTGATGCTTGAAAATGTATTTTTGTTATTCGTGCTAATTCGTAATTCGTATATTCGTCCCGATAGCCATCGGGATTCGCTATTCGTTGATTTCACCACATCTTCTCAATATCTTCCGCATTAAAAACGTGGTCTCTTTTATGAAAGAATGAAGTATCATCCTTTGGCGGGTTGATCTGCAGCACATCTTTTCTTTGAATCCGGCTGATAAGCGCTACCGGGAATAAAATCAGATAAAACACCAGGGTTAAAATAACTCTTGACATTATCGCTCCAAGAACTTCAGCAAGTTTCATCCAGACAAAAGATATTTTTTCCCTTATCCATCCGGAAAATACCGATAGGACTCCAACTATTCCGGAAATGTATAGGAATATTTTATTGCTGAAAATGAAGTACAGTATCAATAAACCGGTACAGATAGTAAGAACAACAAGTGCGCTGTTTTGTTTTTTCATGAATAATTAAAAAAGCGTGTAAATAAACGGGGCTACCGTTGAACTTCCTCCGATGACAATTAAAATGCCGAGCAGAAGTAAAACAAGAATGATAGGAGTGAGCCACCATTTTTTTCTCTCCTTCAGGAAACCCCAGAGGTCAGTAAGAAATTCTTTCATGGTTGAGTATAATTCAGGATGTTCTGTTTCCGGTAAATTTACAGTAAATTCCGGGTCTAAAATACGGCAATACTTTTACCCGAAAAATAAAGAGCCAGGATTATTAATCCTGCAGCAATGCGGTACCATCCGAAAAACTTAAAGCCGTATTTCACCAGGACATAGATGAAGAATTTTATTGCCAGTATGGCGACAATGAAAGCAACGAGGTTGCCGGCTCCCAGCAAAATAATTTCCTGTTTACCGATCGTGCCGCCTTCCGAAAAAAAATGATACAATTTATAAACGCTTGCGGCAAAAATGGTAGGGACTGCCAGAAAAAATGAAAATTCTGCAGCAGACTTCCTCGTCATTTTCTGAACTAATCCGCCAATGATTGTCGCAGCGGAACGTGAGACACCGGGTATCATGGCAATACACTGAAAACACCCAATGATAAAGGATGAAAAATATGAAGGTTCCGAATCCGTTCTCTCAACCTTTTCCTGGAACCAGCGATCTATAAATAAAAATACCACTCCCCCTCCGAGTAAGGTAATAGCAACGACAAGGACGTTTTCGAGAAGCATGTCAATTTGATCCCCAAAAAGTTTTCCGATGATTGCCGCAGGCAGGAAAGCGATAAAAAGTTTATAATAAAAATCCAGTGATCTGAAAAACCTTTTCACATACATTACTACGACCGCAAGGATGGCACCGAACTGCACGCAGACCGTAAACATTTTTGTGAACTCATCATGCGATATTCCCATTACCGAGGATCCGATGATAATATGACCGGTGGATGATACCGGTAAAAACTCGGTAAGTCCCTCAATGATGGCAAGTATGATGGCTTGAAGCAGCGACATTTATACTGATGCTGTTTGAGTTTGTCCGCCAAAGCGGATCAGCCCTTTAACTGACCAGAAAGTTATTATTCCACCGAAGTACGTCCCGATAACTATCGGGATTACGAACCTGCGAAGTACGAAGGATTCGTAGTTCGTAAGTTCGTATTTTTTTCTCCCGATAGTTATCGGGATTCGGTGGGTAATTACGTTGCATTTTCATGTTCGTTGAATATAAATAAGAGTTGAATGGATTTTATTTCCGTTCATAATTAATCAAATAGATGCCACCTAATATCAACACCATGCCGGAATATTCCGGGATCCCGATATTTTCTCCATCGGCAATTCCCAGCAAAAGGGCTACCACAGGAATAAGGTAAGTGACCGACTGGGCGAAAAGAGCCGTTGACTTCTGTATCATTTTATAAAAAAGATAATTCGCAAAGGAGGTGTTTATCAATGCAAGAATAAGGATATAACCGAATGCCTCCATTCCTCCGGGATTCCTGAATGAAGATACCGGGTCGGAAAAAAACAGTACGACCCCGCCAGGTACAGCAATGAAAGTAAGAACCAGTGCCGTTAGATGCAATGGATCCAATTGACCGAAATATTTCTTCACCATCGTTGAACTGAATGCATAAAAAACCGTTGCAAGAACAATCAGCAACGCAAAAACATTCATTGAAAAATTCAGAATCCCTTCATCAGAAAAAACAAATAGAATACCGGCAAATCCAAGGATAACCCCGGATATTTTGTACTTGTCCAATTTCTGATCAAAAAAGAGAGAGCCGACAATCAGGGCAAAGACCGGTGTGAGCGAATTCAATATGCCTGCGGTAGAACTGTCAACTACGGTCTGTGCTGTAGTGAACAGGTAAGGCGGGATACCGGTTCCCATGATGGCAACCAGGCAAATCAGCCAAAGGGTTTTGGCCGGTACTTTTTTCAGGCAGGAAATGGCCACAGGCAGAAAGATGATCCCGGCTAAAAATATCCTGAAAGATGCTACCTGCACAGGCGTAAAAGCGACCAGTCCTTTTTTCATGAGCAGGAAAGAACTCCCCCAGATTGCCGATGAAACAATCAGTAAGATCCACGATTGAAGTGATGCAGAATTGGCCATACATTTAATCCAATACAAAATCCTCCTTCCCTGCCTGCCCTGTACCGTTCTGGTACAGGGCAGGCAGGCACTTTTTTGATTCTTTCCACTGCGGCTGGATTTTTTTATCGAAAAGGAAATTTCCGGTCACAAGGTAATCAAGTTCAGTGCGCATAAAGCAACGGTAAGCATCTTCCGGGGTACAGACAATAGGTTCGCCACGTACATTAAAACTGGTATTAACGATCACGCTGTAACCCGTAAGTTTTTTAAATTCATTTATGAGGATCCAGAACTTTTCATTGGTTTCACGGTGCACGGTCTGGATGCGCGCTGAAAAATCAATATGGGTAACAGATGGAATATCCGACCGCTGGAAATACAATTTTTCCCGTACCGGCAATTTGTTAAAACCGGGAGGGAGTTCTTTTCTCCGTCCGGTCAAAACATCATAAACCAGCAGCATATAAGGTGAAGGGCTCTCCATGTCAAAATAATTCCCGGAATCCTCATACAAAACTGCCGGTGCAAAGGGTCTGAAACTCTCCCTGTATTTTATTTTCAGGTTGAGTTTTTTCTGCATTTCAGGGTTCCGCGCATCACCTAATATGCTCCGGTTACCAAGCGCACGGGGTCCGAATTCCATCCTGCCCTGGAACCACCCTACTGATGCGCCACCGGAAATTAAACGGGCGGCCCCGGAAGCAAGGTCTTCAAAACGGTTGTATTCAGTGTACACTCCGCTGAATTTTCTTGCCATCCTGACCATGTCACCCGTTTCAAATTCAGGTCCCAGATATGCTCCTTTCATCATATCTTTTCCACCTGAACCGATCCTGGGTTTATTAAAATAAATATGGTATGCAGCAAGGGCGGATCCAACCGCCCCCCCCGCATCGCCTGCAGCCGGCTGGATGAAAATATCCCGGAATATTTTTTCACGTTGCAATTTACCGTTCGCCACACAATTAAGCGCCACTCCACCGGCAAGGCAAAGGTGATCGCTCCCGGTTAACCGCTTTGCTTCATGAGCCATCCTTGTAACGCACTCTTCGGTAATCCGCTGTATAGCCAAACCGAGATTGCAATGATGCAATTGCAGTTCATCCTCCGGTTTTCTTCTCTTAAAACCAAATAATTTTTCCCACTTTCGTTCATCCGCCATACGCAAACCGGCAGCATAATCAAAATATTGCTGGTTCATCCATAGTGAACCGTCATTCTGAATCCGGATGATATGGTTCTTTATTTTGGCAACGAAATCTTCTACCTGTACGGAACCCGGATTGCCATAAGGCGCCAGTCCCATTAATTTGTACTCACCCGAATTTACCCTGAAACCAAGATAATAAGTAAATGCTGAATAGAGTAATCCGAGAGAATGAGGGAAATGCAATTCCCTTAAAATTTTAATCCCGTTGCTTTTTCCATGGCAGATTGAAGCGGTAGCCCACTCCCCTACTCCGTCAATTGTCAGTATGGCTGATTCTTCGAAAGGTGACGGGTAAAATGCGCTCGCAGCATGCGAAAGATGGTGCTCAGGGAATAATAATTTTATTTTCCGTTTATCATATCTTTCTATTTCGGCAAGTTCCTCTTTTATGAGTGATTTTATCAACATTTTTTCCTTCAGCCAGACGGGTATCGCTGTCAAGAAGGAACGGAGCCCCTGCGGTGCAAAACCATAATATGTCTCAAGCAATCTTTCAAATTTCAACAGCGGTTTATCATAAAAAACAATGGCATCCAGATTATCCATGGATAAACCCGAATAATCAAGGCAGAAGCGGATACTATTTGCCGGGAAACCGGCATCATGCTTCTTCCTTGTGAATCGTTCTTCCTGGGCAGCAGCAATAATTTCACCGCTGCAAATTAGCGCAGCGGCCGAATCATGGTAAAAAGCCGATATTCCCAGTATTTTCATAATATAGAAACGGTAAAAGTAGTAATATGCCCTTCTGTCCAGCCCAAATAATTTTCCTGTGTGCCGGATTTCATAAATTATTATATTTGCCACCTTTAATACAGATATTATCATGAAAAAGTTGTTTATTCTACCCATATTGCTTATCCCGTTTAAGCAATCTTCATCCCAGCAGTTGGTAAATTTTATAGCCACCGAAGCATGCTTCGGGGAACAGACCTACCTGGTTGGTCAATCTGATTCTGTGATTAACTCATGGAAATGGGACCTTGATAATGACGGGCAAACGGACGATGCATTTTCACAGAATGCGTTTTATACGTATACACAATCCGGTTCATTCCAGGTCACTTTGGTTGGAATTTCACAATATGGGAATTCCGATACCATTACAAAGTCGGTTACCGTCAACCCTGTTCCGCAGGTAAACTTCCAGGCAGATAATCTGTGTGCCGGGAAAGCTGCAATCTATCAAAGCACTTCCACCATTGGTTCAGGAGCAATTGACCAGTATAAATGGGATTTTAATAATGACGGCCAGGATGATGATATCAGCGGGCCGGTTGTTTCTTATACCTGCGGACCACCCCAAACCTATATTTCCAAACTTACTTGTGTTTCCGATAAAGGGTGCACCGCATTTTCCACTAAAACCACAAAGGTTTATCCTCAACCGACTGCAAAATTTACCACTTCAAATGTATGCGATAATGAAACGGCCGCATTTACGAATGAGTCAGACAGCGTACTGCCCTCCGATATTAATCTCTGGAATTTCGGGGAATCGCAGCCGGTTTCATCCTACCATGCAACCCACCTCTATTCAGCGCCCGGATATTACACCGTCACCCTCATTACGGTCACTCAAAATAATTGTAAGGATACAGTCATCAAACCCATTACTGTATTTCCTTTACCTGTAGTAACACTTGCATTAACCGGTGATTCGGTTTTATTTGAAGGAGATAATGCAACACTTAGCGCCACCGGGTTGGGGTTAACTTATTTATGGTCCAACGGTGAAACAAACAGTACAATCTCAGTTGCATCGTCAGGAAATTATTTTTTAACCGCAACAGATGCGAACAGTTGTACCGTTAGCGACACCATAAGTGTTACTTTTCAGGATGTGAGCGATTCCGTTCAGATAATCAATGATATTGTTACTCCGAATAATGACGGAACAAATGACGCCCTTCTGATTAAAGACATTATTTTGTATTCAAAATGCGATGTTTCTGTTTATAATGTATGGGGTGACAAGGTATATTCAAATTCTGCATATAATAACGACTGGAAAGGAACAAATAGTTCCGGCAAGGACCTCCCTGCCGGTGCATATTATTATATTATTAAATGCGATGATAAAGGCCAGTTAGCGGGTAATGTAAATATTTTACGATAGGGATGAACGTTAGGGAATATATGACACAGACACCCGAAGGGTGTTTCGAACTGATCAACGGTTTAGTGCGTGAACCGCCAACACCCGGGTATGAGCATCAGAGTTTATCGGGAAATATTTATTGGAACCTGAGGAGTTTTCTGAATAAAACCGGTTTAGGTATTGCCCTGATCGCTCCGCTTGATGTTGTATTAGATGAAAAAGTTGTTGTACAACCTGATCTCTTATTCATTCTTAATATCCGAAAAAGCATAATTAAAGAAAAAAATATTCGGGGAAATCCTGATTTGGTCATTGAGGTTGTTTCACCTTCAAGCATTCATCATGACACGGTCACAAAAAAATCCTTATATGAAAAGTATGGTATTCCCGAATATTGGATTGTTTACCCGGATGAAAAAATTGTGGATGTGTTTGTATTAAAAAACGGTAAATACAAACTACAACCGGAAGTAAATGAGAGTGGAAAATTAAAATCATCTGTTTTAAAAGGGTTTTCAATCGAATTAAAAAAAATTTTCACTTTTTAATTATTTTTTAAAATGAAGAATAAATTATTTTTCGCAATCATAATTATTGGTTGTACCAATGCAGTGAATTCTGTTGCACAGCAACTATCCTACAACAACCAATACCAGGTGAACAAATATTCCTTGTCACCTGCCTATACCGGCTACAATTACAATCTTGAAACATTCATGACCTTCAGGCAGGCATGGTCAGGGTTGGCAGGGGCGCCCCAGATTAAAATGATCAACGCCAACGGCCGGCTTATGAGCAACATGGGCCTCGGGTGCTCGGTGATCAGCGAGCAGGCAGGAATTTTTAACGGGCTGTCGGCAAATTTAAGTTATGCCTATCATCTTAAAATAAATGAAATGCAATCGGCCAGTTTCGGATTATCGGCCGGTATTTATGATAATTATATTGACCCGTCAATCAGCAAATCGGAAGCGGGCAGCGACCCGGTCGCCCTGCTGAACCAGGGTATCGGTTCAACCGAAATTGAAGCCACCTTTGGCGCTCTCTACCGTTTCCAGAACCTCAATGCAGGCATTGTGGTCCCCCGCCTCCTTGAACCTGCAACTACCAACGACAGCGATTATACGGTCTATACGCTGAAACGGCATTATTATTTTCATCTCTCTTATGCCTACCCCATCAATAAAATGTTTTCAGTTGAACCGTTTCTCGTTACCCGCTATGCTCAGAATGTTCCTCTCTTTTATGAATTGACTGTGGTTGGCAGATATAAAGGGCAGTACTGGCTGGGACTTTCCTACAGGAAAGGTTCTTCCATAGGTGTATCGCTCGGAATTCTTCCGCATGACCGCATTGCATTCAATTATTCATTTGAGTTTTCCTCCAGCGGCATTGCCGGTATTTCTTCAGGGACGCACGAACTGACCCTTGGTTTCCTCATCGGGGAAAATAAAAACAAAATGCCTTCCGTATTCGGCACAGGCGTCATCAGTTCCAAAAAACCGTATTACAATTTTATGGAGCAGTGAAGAGGGGTATTTTATTTCTCATTCTTTTAATTATTTTTTACCGCTGTTGTCCGGTTTACGTAAACGTAAAATTCAGGTAATCCTGAAATTGCGAAATGAATTGTTATGAAAAAGAAAAAAATATATGGGGCACCACGCGGGGGCAGGAAGGCCGCATTAAAGTACACCGTGAGTGAACCTCAGTCCTTTTATGGATCTCCGGAACATTTGACCTTTGAAAAGGTTTGGTTAATGTTTCAGGAAACCAATAAACAGTTTAAGGAGACCGACAGGAAGATTAAAGAACTGTCCAATCTTTTTACCGGGCAGTGGGGTAAGTTGGTAGAAGCGCTGATGGCACCAGGATGCTTAAAATTATTCCGTGACAGAGGAATAGATGTCATGCGTTGCCATCCCAATGTAACAGTTGAAAAAGAAAATAGGAAGTTACTGGAAATTGATTTACTCTTAATCAATACCGGTGAAATAGTGGTTGAGGAAATTAAAACAACAGCCAGGAAAAAGGATATTGATGAGCATTTGGATCGTATAAAAAAATTTAAGGGATTTTATCCGGAATACAAGACATGGAAGGTTTATGGTGCAATAGGGGCATTATTATATACGGAAAACTCCGATGAATATGCACGTGAAAACGGTTTCTTCGTTCTTAAAGCCACCGGTGAAGGACTTGTTGTAATGGATAACCTGCCGGAATTCGTACCTGCTGTTTTTTAAATCAAATGAATAACCCAGTATAACTATGAAATGAATGAACGGGTTCTGTTTATTGATATTATCCCTCCTGTTTCCATTTTTTACAATATGCCTCTATTCACAGGATTCAACATCCTGGGTTCTCAACGGCAGCGAAAAACTGATTGCGGGCAACTACGAGGGCGCATTGCTCGATTTCAACAAAGCCATTGAACTCAATCCCAATGATGCCGATGCCTATTATTACATTGCCGAGACCATGATGAAAAAAGATGACCGCCAGGAAGCGATGAAGAATTACAATAAAGCCATTTCCATAAAAAACGATCACATCAGGGCGCTGAAAAACCGCGGTAAACTGAAAGCATTCATGGGCGACCTCAACGGGTCGGTTGCTGACTTCAACCGGGCGATAAAAATCAATCCGGCTTACAGCGATGCCTACTTCAACCGCGGACTTACCTTATTTTATCTTAAAAAATATAAAGAAGCCATTGATGACTATACCAAAGTGATCTCCATAAACGGCAACGACCACGAAGCATATTACCAGCGGGGCAGGGCTAAGTACGACTCAGGCGATAAGGATGGCGGTTGTGCCGACTGGAGCAAAGCCGGAGAACTCGGCTATTTTGAGGCGTATGCAAAAATAAAGAATTACTGCAATAAATAATGTCCTCGGTATAAGGGATAAGTCCGATGGACTCCGAAGAGCCATGCGGACTCCTTCGGAGGGGATAAGGGATATAGGGGAATGTCCAATTTTTCTTCATTAGCAAAAGCACAACACATCCTGCTTGTTCCTGCGCAATTGTCCACCGGGTGAGAAACTGTCTGCCGGGCACAACGGTCAAAAGATAAATGACTTAATCTGAAAATGCGCTGGATTAATATATCGCTTGCCCTGGCAAACCGGCTGCACATGGCTTCAAATTTCTCCAGTTCGTCCGGTGTAAATTCGTCCTTTATTCCGATTTCGTGGCAATTGGATAATGATAGTTTCAGGACACCGGCAGATTTAAGCAGGGTTTTAAATTCTTCCTGCAAAAGAGCAATAAGTTTTTTGTTCATAAAGGAATGGCTTTCTCAAAAATATATTTAACAAATAATGATTCGTTTGGGTCCTTTGCCATTATGAAATCAATTTTCTGTTCTTCCATGTCTTTGAACACAAATGCACAAATCAAAGGAGTATCCTTAAAGGATAATTTTTGCGAAATGACCAGGATATCAATATCCCCTCCTTTTTTTTCAACATCAGTTCTGGAACCAAACAAGTATATTTTAGCGGTTTTATCCAATGAATGTATTGAATTTTTAATAACCATTCGTTCAAAATCAGAAAGCCGCATAAGGGATAATAATTTTTACAAAATTACCAAATCTCCAGTCATCAACAATGGCCACTAAAATGCCGTTACCCGTTTTGTGGAGATTCCGGTGTAATTGACCACCTCATTCCGGAGCAACCTGACCGGCACAGGTTAAAGAAACAAAAACAACTTTACTCATTCGTTGTCAGCCGAATCAATAGGGTCAATGGTTCACGGAATTTCCATACAGAGAACTCATTTTAATTTAAGCGTTGGAAGGAAAGGGGATTCAGGGCGGGGAGTAATAATTCTTTTCACAGGGTCGGCAATCAGATCCAATGCTTCCATTACAATTTGTCCAACCAATGGTTCACATCCTGGCGGCCCCACAAGGCAATCGGTGTTCATTTTTCTTTTCCCAATCCGGACAAGTACAGGACCTGCAATATTCATTTCGACTTTTTGTTCGTTTGCCAATACAACGATTCGTTTGTCAATAGTTTTTAACCCGATTTCTTCCACTACATCCTGTGGAAGCAAAAGCATGACTGAGCCCGTATCTATCATTGCATCCAGGGTTACTGTTTGGTCACTCTTTGGATTTTTGATTATGATAATTGTTCTTATTTCTCCCATGGTTTTATTTTTTTTGTAAAGATAGTCATTTTTAAAATAATCAAGTCCTGTAAGTGGAAATCCCGGTGTAATTGGCCACCTCATTCCGGAGCAAACTGATGGTTCCAGGAAAAACATGGTCAATGGTTCAGGAATTTTCACTTTTCATTAAACCCAATTTTCGCCAATGAGTTTCTTGTTTTTCCAGAGAAAGTGCAGCGGGTGATCGCCCAGATAGAAATTTCCAGTTCCAACAGCATGATTGAAGCCGTTAATAAAAAAATCAAATATGAATTTTTATTTACCCGTTCGTTTGAAAGTTATGAAGAACTTGTAAAATTTTTAGAGCAATCGGTAAACGAATACAATAACCGTTACCATTCCGCGCTTTACGGATACACGCCTTCAGAGGTATTGAACGGTTCAGTTCCCGATAAGTATAAATTTTCAGCGCAGATTGCGCAGGCGAGAAAGGAAAGAATATTGAAAAACAAGGAACAGTTATGCGAGCAGTGTGCGCCAAATGAAGAAAACGAAAAAATCCAATAACATTAAATCAAAAAATAGAAACCACAGAGCAGAAAAGTAAATCAACTTGCCGCGTAAACCGGAAAACAGCAAGGATAGACCTTGAATATTTCTTCAAAACCAATTTTCGCCAATGTGATTATCATTTTTACTGGGAATGTGCACGGTAGTCCAGTTCGTCCAGCCGCTTTGCGTTGGCGTTGGTGCCGTAAATTTTCGCCATAGAGTTTATCGTTTTGGCTGGGAAGGTGCAGCGAAATTTCCATGCAGGGCACCAACCACTTTTTTATCTTTTTCCATTTGAATTCTAACAACCACGTCAATACTATCTCTTGCTCTTTGTTTCAAGGAATCGGCAATAAGGTATTCAATGGTACATTCAACAATACGGTAGTAATCATGTATAGTATAATCTTTTCTTGCCGGAATATCATCAATTTTATACTTTTTCAAATATTTTTCCAACGTACATTCACAAAATTTAACAACCGCATTACTATCTATTTGGGGACCTTCTTTTAATCCAGAATAAACACACTCTTTTACCCATCTACGCGGTTCAAAATAATATGTTTTTATAAGGGGATAAATAATACCGCCACCTATACCCCCTCCTCCAAATGCCAAAATAAATAAAATCTGGATTATTCTTGCTTGCCGTTTAGTGTAGGACATTTATGCTATGCTATTGCTCTTCTTTCTTTTCGATTATTGTAGTAACATTTTCAACAACAGATTTCGCACTAACTCCAGTTTGAAAAGTTTCAACAGGTGTTTTTGGTATACCAGTTTTAATAATTTGTTTACCGCTAAAAAACGTTTCTACAAAAGCAGCTGCTTTTTCCTGCCCACCTGCTTCAAGCAATTGACCGGGGAAAGTGCTGGATTGTACCCCCCCTCCTGGCAGCAATTGACTTCCTGCTTGATAAACTGTAGGTATCAAAATAACCATTGTTTCTACTGCATATCCAGTTATTGCGGTTTCAGTAGCCGCAGGAACACCTGTCATTATATAACCAAATCTCAATACTGGAAGTACAAAACCTGCACCAATAGCTATTGTTTGTAATTCCCATCCTGCCTTTGGATTTATGGGTCCTGCCTGTTGAATTAGTGCTTTAACCTCATCTTCAGACAGGTTTCTTTGCAATGTAGAACTGGCCAATGTTGAGCCATATTGTGTGTATATGGCAGGTTCCAACCCATCAAGGTCAAATGCCCAGATAGGTGTATTTCCCGCATATTGGTAAGGACTTAATTCAGGAAAGCTATCACGTTTTGCGTCAGGCGATGGCGGTCGCATAGTCCTCGGATCATACAACCGCACTCCCATATCATAAAAATTATCGGTGCCGTACACTTCATCTATGCTCTCATAAGAACTATAGCCGAAGCGGCTTTGCGTTGTGTTGTAATTTCTTCCAACTTCCAAAAACCCTCCTGGATACGTATTGCTCACACTCAAAATTTCCCCAACAAAATCAACCGGTACCCCCCCTGTAATGGTTGCGAATTTTTTGTCGCTTAATACCGCACGCACACTCCCCAAATGGTCTTTCATTTCGTATTGCTTCTTCAGTGTTCGCGTGAAAATAGTTTGATTCACCGGAGGGGGGGTAAGGGTTTCAACGCCCGTAACAGGGTTTTTTGTTTTTACCAAAAGAGCCGGCTTATATCCTCCCAACCGGTCGCTGCCATAGAAGGGAGTTTCAACTAAGCGGTATTCAAAATTATTTTGCATGAACTTTTTCTCGTATATCGCCATGATGTTCCCGCTTGCATCCCGTACATAAAAGGTTGTTACGTTGTTGGGGTTGGGTTTGGTAAGGGTAGGGCCCCCCATTCCGGGAACCAATATAAGCGAAGGGAATATAATTGCTTTGATCGCCCGGTTGCCCTGCGCATCGTAAGTGAAATTAAGTGTGGGGTCATTTTTGTTAAAATGTATTATCCGTTTTACTTTTCCATAAACCGTCCACTCAATTTGTTTTATTTTTTCCTTTTCGTCTTTTGTCAGATTTCCAATAGCATCGTAAGTATAATTCCCAGCGCCATGGTCGTCAATGTCCGTTGTCCAGTTGCCCTGCGGCACTGCGTCATCAATGTATTCAAGGCGGTTGGTGGCGGCATAGTAGCGGTAGTCCAGTTCGTCCAGCCGCTTTGCGTTAGGGTTTGTGCAACCAATTTTCGCTATAGTGTTTATCATTGGTGCAGAGAAGGTGCTGAGCAGAGAAGGTGCACGAGTCTTTGTTTATGTATTTAATTTCCTAATCTTTGAATAATAATAGAACGGAGAATAAAAAATCGTCAAGAAAAATAGGCCCAGTAAAGTTTTTAAATCTTTATCATTTTTGTTCCAGAATATTAGGTTATTAACCCATAAGATAAGAGATAAAATACCCAGAAAGTAAGTTATACCAAGTCCTAAAAATCCTTTAGCCATTACCTCTATTACCCTTTTGTAAAAGTCAACATCAATTGGTAATGTTAGAAAAGGAAATAAACAATAGGGTATAAAAATAATATTAGCAATAAAGCAAATAAATAGAATCTTAGATTTCATGATTTATTTTTTTGGTTTAGGTTTTTCTTCTTCCTTTTTTATTGGTGTTTCCGGCAGATATGTTCCTTCAGCACCTACTGAAATCTCTAATCCAAATACAAAAGGATGAACCCCTAATCCGGCCGAAAGATTTAGGAGCTCTTCATAGGTTTGACCCTCCTCACTTTTTTTAGTAATTTCTTTTACTATCCCTCTTCTTATCTCTTCAATTTTTTTTGTGAAGACCGGATGTTCAAAAGCACCATATTCCTCAGCTTTTTTAGCTCCATAAAATAACCATACATCATAGCCAGCAGAATAAGGAATATTTTTAAGTTCGCCAGCTGTTGATATTGCCCACCCTTTTTCTTTAGTGTATTCTAAGTAAAACCTTCTGCTACCTTCTGCAACCCCACCTTGAATTACACCTCCGATAGGAACACCAAGTTTTAATTCTGCACCTAATTGCAGGCCAAGTGATCCTTTAATCTCAACATAAAACTGAATATTATCACTATTTGGTTTTTTAATAGCAGGTTCCTCTTTCTTGATTTCAGGTTTTTCACCCTGTAAACCATCCATTTCAATAAACCAAATCGGGTTATTACTATGAAACTGGTAAGGCGACAATTCAGGAAAATTTCTGAATAACGGGTCAGTACTTGGCGGCCTCATAATGCGGGGGTCGTATAACCGTGCGTCAAAGTCATACAGATTTCCATTTCCGTAAACTTCATCAATTTTCAATTTACCATTAAATCCGAAAGAATAATCCGTACTATTAAAACTGCGTCCGGGTTGCAGCATCCCTCCTGCATACATATTACTCACACTCACCACCTCACCCGTAAAATCCGTTGCCACCCCCCCTGTAATGGTTGCGAACTTCCTGTCGCTTAATACGGCCCGCACTGAGCCCAGATGGTCTTTCATTTCATATTCCTTCTTTAAGTTCCTCGTAAATATGGCAGCGTTCACCGGAGGGGGGGTAAGGGTTTCAACGCCTGTAACAGGGTCTTTTGTTTTTACCAGAAGAGCCGGCTTATATTCTCCCAACCGGTCGCTGCCATAGAGAGGCGCTTCCACCATGCGGTACTCAAAATTGTTTGGAGTAAACTTCTTTTCGTAAATCGCCATGATGTTGCCGCTCGCATCGCGCACATAAAAGGTTGTTATGTTGTTCGGGTTGGGTTTGTATATTGTAGGTCCGCCCATTACGGGAACCAATAT
The DNA here is from genome assembly GCA_016193485.1 of Bacteroidota bacterium. Classification (GTDB taxonomy): domain Bacteria; phylum Bacteroidota; class Bacteroidia; order JACPRZ01; family JACPRZ01; genus JACPRZ01. The sequence goes on from JACPRZ010000053.1 coordinate 46,024, forward strand.
AAGCGAAGGAAATATAATTGCTTTGATTGCCCGGTTTCCCTGCGCATCGTAAGTGAAATTGAGTGTGGGGTCATTTTTGTTTAAATGTATTATCCGTTTTACTTTTCCATAAACAGTCCACTCAATTTGTTTTATTTTTTCTTTGGCGTCTTTGGTTAAGTTTCCAATGGCATCATAAGCGTAGTTTCCGCTGCTCTGGTCGTCAAGGTCGCTTGTCCAGTTGCCTGATTGCAGGTTATCGTCTAAATTACCCAAATCCATTATTAAAAAGTAATTTCAAAAATATTGTAATTTACAGGAAACTTATTGTATGGGATAATTTTTTTATTTTTAAATTTTTTCTTTGAATTAATCGAATAGTAAAAAATTAATTTTTTTACGGTAGTTATTTCGTTTGGAATCCGAAATTTAAATACAAACATATCATTTGGCATTATACAATATCGGGTAAATGGTGCATGATCAACTTCAAATTCAGTATGGCTTATATTAATAATTTGATTTGAAGTTAATGAATCGCTATATGATAAAAAATTATCAACAAAGTGAAGATTATAATAATCAACTGCAGAAGATAGATATAAGCATATTGAATTATTTTTATTCCCTAAAATAGCAACGTAGTTTTGTGAAGAACTATCTTTTGATAATTTAATTATTTCAAAATAAAACAGATTATTGTTTGATATTTGACAAAAATTACTATTAAAGAAAAATAATGATAATAATATAAAATTTGTACACTTTAAAACCATGCTTAATATTTTGTTGGTATTGTATGGTAAGGATCAGGTTTCCTTTCAATTATATGATGGAGCCGTCTGACTTTATTTTCGTATTCAATTGTCAATTCACCTTGATCGACTTTTTTTAAGATATAACGATAATATCCATGGCCTCCAATTTCATGAAAAGGAACAATATAAGAAGGGTAGCTTGTTCTTCCACCAGTAACTGCCTCGACAGAACCTGGTCTACGACCAGTCCAATAAATTGTAACACCTGATTTCCCTGTCCAATCCAATTCTTTTGTGCCAGGTTTTACATTAGGTACGGTAGCGGCTCCGCCAAGTTGCCATAATTCAACAAATTCAAGACTTTTAGTTGTAGCTTTTTGTACAATAGGAATTTGCGTATACCAATGTGATTTTTTTAATGTAAATACGATATCATTTTCAATTGCAGAATTAATATTTTCAAGAATACCTTGTTGCTCAGTACTTAACTTACTTGCTTTCAGAGGGTCAATTTGTAATTTTCCCTTTTCGAAATAAAATGGATTTTCTTCTTTAGTAACATTTAAACCTTTAGATAATTTTCTCAATATTCGTTTTTCTTTAAATCCTGTTACTATTACCGTATCCCCCATCGGATCGCTGAACCAAATCGGATTTCCATTAAAACAGGAGTATGGGCTAATAGACAGGTCGGGTTTGGGGTCGGTGTTCCATCTTCCGTTTCCTCCTAATCTTGCATCATATTCCCAATACAAAGCAGTGTAATGGTCGGGAGTGATTTCATTTACCTTCTCTTGTGAGTTAAATCCAAAAGAATATTCAGAAGGATTGAAAGTGCGTCCCGGTTGCAGCATCCCCCCTGCGTTTAAGTTAATGCACTTTTTCGGTCGCATTTCCTTTTTTTCAGGGCTTACCCAAAAAAATTGCTCGGTTTTTCTATATGTCGCTGTCTCTGTAAACAAGTGATTTTTTTAACAGTGTATCAGTGCACAAAGATAGTTCATTTTTTTATTTCATCATGAGGTTTTTTCGGGGTTCGTTTACCTGTTCTCCGGTGAAAGAAAAAAAATCATCGCTCGATTTTTTGTAAAGTAATAGCGAAGGGTTAGCTTTGTGCGGCTTGCCCTGAGCGTAGCCGAAGGGTTTACTCTTTGTCAACCTGGGGCAATTTGAACTCATGTCGGGGTGACCACGGAGTAACTGCGGGGGGATTAACAAAGTTATTTGCAAAACTGTCCAATTTCTTTTTCCACTTTATCGTAACCCCATTGTTTTGAAATTTTAAAGTTCAAACAGGCGGCAGTAGTTTCTCCCAATTGCAGTTTGATCACTCCGAGCGAATAATATCCGATTTGAAGCATGCTGATATAAAGTTCCTTTCGCAAGGGGTCGTTGTCGTAACCTGCTTTTGAAACCTCAATGGATTTTTCAATGGTTTGCAGTGCATCTTCCCGCAGGCCGATGTAAAACTGACACATCCCGGCTTTATGCAACGCTTCAGCATAGATAAAAACCATTTCGGGTGTCTTAGATTTTTGTTCAAAAAGTAATTCCATGGCGCGGTCAAAAAAAATATAAGAATTCTGATAGTCGCGTTTTAGAAAATAACAAGTGCCTCCCCGCCACATGATTTTTATTTTCTGCATCTCGGTCAGTTCATATTTCAGAAGCGGAAATAAAACGGTAAGGGCGGAATCATATTGTCTGTTTTTTATGAAATCAACCGATACATCTTCAATCAAACTGTCTATCGCATGTGCTGAAAGTGGACGAATTGCTGTTTTTCCAAGATGGAGCGAACCATCATCGGTTAAGTTTTTCAGTTCGCTCACCGATGCGGCAAAGGACATGTTCTGCGTCAGATACTTTACAAAT
>JACPRZ010000055.1 GCA_016193485.1 Bacteroidota bacterium
CGAACAGGCGAAGAATAACGCCATTGAGAATTTTAAATTCGGATTTGAAGATGTCTTTCTAACAAAACTGATAGACCGCATGGAGCAGAATCAGGACATCTTTGGCAAAATAATGGACGATGCGGATTTTGCAACCGTAGTGAAAACATATATGTTGAAAAAGGTCTATGAGAGGATTAATGCGGGATGAAAGTACAATAACCAATCGCTTCAGGATTATTTTCTATTATGATTATGTATTTTTCGGTAAGAAATCTTGCGGATTAATTATAGGAATTATGGCATTGCTGATGATGGTGTCCTTCACATTCATTACAAACATTCCTCTTGACGTAGAAATAGCAATACCGGCAGCCACTGCGATAAGTTGATTGGGAATGTTGATAATATTGTTGTTTTTCGTAATCACTTCATCAAAGTTTACAACACGAAAGGAAGTAAGTGTAATAATTTTTGCCAGTTCAATTTTAGTTTCTGCACTTTGCTTTTCGTAAAGTGTAATAGTTATTTGTACGTTCATCAATTTCTCACTTTCAGCAATATGCGATTGCATTTCAAATTGAAATTCGTAAACATTATAGGGCAAAGGTTCTTTAAGTTCCTGCACTCTTGTTGTTAATTCAAAATGCAGAAACTTTATATCATTGATTCCGATTTTTAGAGGAATCGTTTTTTTTCCTTGATTTTCCATTGCCGGTGTGTTAGAAGTCAATTTGGGCAATTTCCAATTTCAGAAATATTGATATTGTTTTTCATCCCTGTAATAAAAGGATTGCTTTTAAAATCGGGTTTGTGCAGATGCACTACATGAACATATTGCACCGGAAGAATTTGTACATTTACATTGATGGTAACTGATACAGTAGGACTTACAACAGTTCCCCTTTGTTCCCTTTTCCAGTATTCTTCAAATTCAACAAACTCCAAAGCAGGAACTTTGCCTATCATCAAGCCAAGTTCAATCAGTTTTTTCAAAGTGAAATTGAAATTACCATTGATTATTTGACTTACATAAGCATTGCTAACCCCCAATTTTTCCGCTACATCTTTTTGTGAGAGATTGTTTGCTGTCATGTAAGTTACCAACTTACGGTAAATTTCGTTTTGGTAAGTGGTAAGGAGGTAGTTAGGTCGTTTCAGTAATTCGTCTTTATTAAACATATCCTATTATTTTATTTGTTGGTGCCGAAATGCGGAGTATTCTTTTATGATTTTTTCAAGCCGGGCGATGTCCTTTTCCTGCGTTTTCTTTTTACCACCGCAAACAAGAATCTGCCCCGTGAGGTGTTCTCTGAAAAGATACAGGCGGAGATTATGTGATTTTGCTTCAAATCCGCTGTATGGCAGTTTCTTGCTCAACTTCAATTTCCGGTAGCGGGTTTTCGGAAGCATTTTGTCGTTTGCAATGTCTTTGACAACTGCGATAAGTTCACCCCATTCATCCCTGATGTTGTTGTCTTGCAAAACCTCATCTTTGAACTCATCAACCATGCATTTACCGTCTCTGATAAGTTTGTTTACCCTTTGGCGTGTTTCAAACTCTGGTAAAGGTTGAACGGCAAAGGTAACCATTTTATTTAAGTTATATCTTAAAAATTAAAATTAATAATTAAAAATGTGTGCTAATTTGTGTGCTAAATTGATTTTCTCCTACTCATTTTAAAACTCGTACCGTATCTCATTTTTCATAGTGCCCGGGGCGGGAATCGAACCCGCAAGGGCGTTTAACTGCCCACAGGATTTTAAGTCCTGCGTGTCTACCTGTTCCACCACCTGGGCGATAATTTCAAATTTACCGCAAAAGTACATTGAAATAAAATATCATTGATATGGCTCAAATATTAAAATCTATTACAAACCTATTTTCATATCCTTATTCCAATAGCAGTCACATCATCTGTCTGTTCACCGGACCCTCTCCATTCCAACAGAGTTTTTTCAAGGATATTATTTTGCGTATCAAGGGGCTTGCCGGAAATTGAAATAAGGAGTTCTTTTAACCGGCTGGATTTGAATTTTTTTTGTTTTTCACCGCCCAGTTGGTCTTCATAACCATCCGTAAAAAGGTATAACATATCACCCTTTGATAATAGCATTTTATTCAGTGAAAACGGCTTAATTTCACCTTCATAAAAGCCAACAGGAAACCGGTCGGGTTTGTACTCGGACAAAATACCGTTTCGTACAAGATAAACCGGATTATTAGCAGAGGATACTTCCATTCTCGCTCCGGGGTCCGGTCCGTCCTCCGGTGAAGTGAAAATCCGCAGTAAAATAGCATCCATGCCGTCTTTATTTTCACCAATCCTGCCTTTTTGTTTCAAGGCAGTAATGATTCCATTCCTCACTTCGTCAAATATTTTATCGGGGTCAGTAATCCTGTTATCGGTAACGGTTTCATTGAGCAGGGCATTGCATAGCATGCTCATAAAGGCACCCGGTACGCCATGGCCGGTGCAGTCGGCTACGCATAAAAGAACCGAAGACGAGAAGGAGGGACGGAGAGAAAACGAGACATTCTCCTTCATCTCGTTTTCACCCACACTCTCCCGATATCTATCGGGATTCCCGTTTTCAATTTTTGCTATCCAATAAAAATCTCCGCTCACTATATCCCTTGGTTTGTAAAGGATGAATGAATCGGGAAACAAAGATTTGAATTCTTCCAGTGAGGGAAGAACGGCTCTCTGAATATTGCCCGCATATTCAATACTGTCCGTCATATCTTGTTTTTGCTGTGCGATAAGGTCTTTCTGAAGGCGAATCTGTTCATTATGTTCCTTAAGTTGCTTATTTGCCCTCTGTTTTATTTTGTACCTGTTGAATAATACAATTGCTAAAATCAGCGACAGGAATGCAGCGGCAATAAAAGAGTTCCTGATAATCCGCTGGCGGGTCGCTTCTGCCATTTGAATCTGCCGGTCTTTTCTGAGTAAAAGAATTTCCTTTTCTTTTTTTTCAGATTCGTATTTCCCCTGCATTTCGGTAATTTGCTTTACGGTGGTCTGATTCAATATACTATCCCCGAATTGCTTATATAATTTATAGTATTCTAATGCTTCATGAATCATATTCTGTTCTTCATAAATTTTGGACAATGTTAAGGCAGCGTCTTTAATATTTTCAGGATAGTTCAATTCCCGGCTCAACCGGAGGGAATTTTTTGCATTGCCGACAGCTTCATTATACTTTTTCATGCTCAAATATAAGGAGGCAATATTATTAGAAACCGATGCCAGTCCTATTTTATCGTTTGTCTCAATATAAAGATATTTGGCTTTTAATAATATTTCAAGGGTCTTTTGCCGGCTGCCGAGTTTTTCATGCGCAAGGGCTAAACCTTCAAGCGACATACCCAGTTCGCGTTTTTCACCTAACTTTTCCCATAATCCGATTGCCCTGGAATAATTTTCAAACGCAGCGCTGTCGCGTCTCAGGTTAAAAAAAATGCCCCCTATATTATTATAAATATATGCCTGGCCGGCAATATTCCCGATTTCAGTATGAAGGGAAAGAGCGCGTTCACAATAGGTCAGGGCATCATTCCACCTTCTCTGGTCACAAAGCATTCCTCCAATATTTGTAAGGGCATACGCGAGTCCCATTTTATTTCCGGCTTCCTCTTCGAGTGATAACCATTCGGAGTAATATTTTAATGCATCTTCAATTTTTCCTTTCCGGTTGCTCAGAACGCCAAGGTTGCTTAAAGCCATTCCCATTATTTCACGGTCATCAATGTCTTTACAGAGTTTCAGTGAATTTTTAAGCATTTTTTCAGATTCATCCGATCTGCCCTGCATATATAAAAACCGTCCGAGGTTATTACTCACAAGAGCGATACCCCTTTTTGAACCTACCGTTTTAAATCTTTTCAGGGAAGCGGAATAGAATCTCTCGGCCATATTGAGATTTCCTGTACGAAAAAAAATCAGTCCCAAAGAATTCATATTGTAAGCAAGTCCCTCGTTATTGTTGATCTTCCTGCTTATGTACATGGCTTTATTCATATTTTTAATAGCATCTTTATAATTACCCGTTCGTGCATTCAATTCCCCTATCGAATTATAATCCATTTCAAGTTCTTTCAGCGCTTTCCCGGATATCACCTGATTTTTACTGTTTCTCAGTTTTTCTCCTATCTTTATGGCTTCTTTGAAATATTCAATTGATTTGAAAGGATCTGCCTGAGCGGTTCTTTCCCCAAGCATCCCGTAACAGTTCATTCTCACCGTGTCGTCACTAGTGCGCTTAATTACTTCCAGGAGAGAATCCGTTTCCGTACCGGAAGAACTATGTGCGAGGTAAACAGTAAGGAATATTAAAAAAATAAAATTACTTAAAAAGGGTTTCATATAACTACTGCATAATTTGTTAAAGTTAAATCAAATTCAGACATGTGCGCATTAATTTTATTAGTACTTTTGAGCACAATATTATGTAATCTATACCTAAATAGATAAATCCTGAAATTAACGACTCTATGCTTACTTCTTTGAAAACTGTCCCGGAAAAAACCGGAACCAGGACGTTAAAAAATTTTATTTGCGGGGAATGGATTGCCGGGATGCAACCCCACACCACACTTTTCAATGCTATTACAGGTGAGGAAATTGCAGCAACCTCAACGAATGGCATTGATTTCGGCCAGGCATTGGAATACGGAAGAAATGCCGGTGGTCCCGCGCTTAGAAAACTGACATTTCATGAGCGCGCACGGATGCTCAAAAACCTTGCCGTTTACCTCAACGAAAAAAAATCACTCTTTTATGATCTCTCCTGGGCTACGGGTGCCACAAAAGCCGATTCATGGATTGATATTGAAGGGGGCATAGGTAACCTGTTTGTCTATGCAGGAAAAGGACGCAGGGAATTACCCGACAAGGTGTTTTATGTTGACGGGAATCCTGAAATAGTATCCAAGGGAGGATCTTTTATCGGGCAGCATATCTGCTTACCGCTTGAAGGCATTGCAGTCCATATCAACGCATTCAATTTTCCCTGCTGGGGAATGCTTGAAAAAATCGCGGTAAACCTGCTTGCCGGTGTTCCTGCAATTGTAAAACCGGCCACCGTTACCTCATACCTTACAGAACTGATGTTCCGTAAAATTATTGAATCGGGAATTCTTCCTGCGGGATCATTGCAACTGATCTGCGGCAGTGCCGGTGACCTTCTTGACCACCTCATCTGCCAGGATGTAGTAACCTTTACCGGCAGCGCTGAAACGGGTAAAAAACTCAAATCCCATCCTGCCGTTATAGAAAATTCCGTGCGCTTCACGATGGAAGCCGACTCATTGAATTTCTGCCTGCTTGGATCTGATGCGGAACCTGGCAGAGAAGAATTCAATCTTTTTATCAAAGAAGTTGCAAAAGAGATGACCGTTAAAGCGGGACAAAAATGTACTGCCATACGAAGGACGATAGTTCCGCAGAAATTCCTGGAACCGGTGGTCAATGCTTTGAAGAAAAGGTTGTCGGAAATCAAAACCGGTGATCCGCAGGTACAAGGTGTTCGCATGGGTTCTCTTGCAGGAATGCAACAGGTCAAAGAAGTAAGTTATAATACGGAGAAACTGATGAATGATTGTGTGCGGGTTTTTGGCGACTATGATTCTTTTGAACTGTTGGGTGCCGATAAAAAGAAGGGTGCATTTTTTCCATCCATGATTTTGTTGTGCGAAGATCCGTTCAGGAGAAAAGCCCCTCACGAAGTTGAAGCGTTTGGCCCTGTCACAACCGTTATCCCGTACAAAAGCGCTGAAGAAGCCGTTGAACTCATAAAAATGGGAAGAGGAAGTTTATGCGGTTCGGTATTTACGGAAGATGACCGTTTTGCGCGTGAAATTGTTTTGGGTACAGGCGCCTGGCATGGGAGGATAGTTGTCATTAACCCCTCCTGCTCCGGTGAAAGCACGGGTCACGGCTCTCCCCTGCCCCATCTCGTTCATGGCGGCCCGGGGCGTGCGGGGGGGGGCGAGGAAATGGGCGGCATCCGGGGCGTGCTGCAATACATGCAGCGTGTGGCGTTGCAGGGCTCTCCTGCAACCTTATCCCGTATATGTGAGGTTTACCTTCCGAAAGCGGAGCAGAAAACCGGCTCCGTTCATCCGTTCTGCAAATATTTTGAAGAACTTGAAATTGGCGATACCATTATCACACATAAGCGGACTGTAACTGAAGCCGATATTTCAA
>JACPRZ010000056.1 GCA_016193485.1 Bacteroidota bacterium
AAGAAACGTATGTTGGAAAGTCATTCATAAGCACAGGAACAAATGATACTCTTGAAATTTCTTTCGGAAGAGATAAAAGTGTAGCGGTCAAACGAACCAGCGTTAAAGATTTTACGGGTAAAAAAATAATCGGACTCAATAAAACGGAGACCCATGCATGGGAAATTGAAATCAGGAACACAAAGAAAGATACCATTGAAATTGTAGCCGAAGACCAGATACCTGTTTCCTCCGATAAAGAAATTACCGTTGAACCGATTGATAAAGGTAATGCCCTCTACGATGAAATTACCGGGAAACTGTACTGGAAAATGAAACTGGCGCCCGCTGAAGTCCGCAAAAATAAATTTATGTTCTCTGTTAAATACCCCAAGGATAAGGTAATTCCTAACCTATAACAAATATCTCAATATCCCAATATCTTTTCCGTAATATTCCCAACCTCCATGACCTCCCGGTTATTACTCTTCACAATCTTCCTGCTGAACTCAATATTCACTTTTGCCGGTGATTCAACCCGTCCGGTAATATACAAACTTGATATCAAGGATGAAATCGGTCCCCCGGTTTGGCGGCAGACACAAAAGGCATTTGAGGAAGCCACAAAAATTGAGGCGGATTATTTCCTGATTCACATGAATACCTATGGCGGAACGCTCATCCATGCCGATTCCATTCGTACCGAAATCCTGAAATCAAAGATTCCGGTCTATGTTTATATAGACAATAACGCTGCATCTGCCGGGGCGCTTATCGCAATTGCGTGTGATAGTATTTATATGAGCCCGGGCGCCAATATCGGTGCTGCCACTGTGGTGAACCAGACGGGTGAGCAGATGCCTGATAAGTACCAGTCCTATATGCGGTCAATGATGAGATCTACTGCCGAAATGAATGGCCGTGATCCGCTCATTGCCCAGGCAATGGTTGACCCGAAAGTGTACGTTAAGGGGGTTAACGATTCCGGTCAGGTAATAACCTTTACAACATCCGAAGCAATAAAACATCATTTCTGTGAAGCGCAGGTAAATTCCATCAAAGAAATTCTTGAAAGATCGGGAATTGGTGAATATTCCCTTGTAGAACATTACCTTTCACCGCTTGAAAAAATAATAAGTTTCCTGATAAACCCGGTCGTAAGCGGTATATTGATCATGATCATCATTGCGGGTATTTATTATGAATTACAAACACCGGGTATCGGTTTTCCATTGGCCGCTGCGGTTATTGCCGCTCTACTCTATTTTGCCCCTCTTTACCTTGAAGGTTTGGCTGCCCATTGGGAAATTCTGATATTCATTATCGGGCTGATTCTCGTTATCATTGAACTTTTCGCTTTTCCCGGATTCGGTGTCATCGGAATTGCCGGTGTTTTCCTCGTTATCACCGGTCTTACCCTCAGTATGATTGACAACATCGGGTTTGACTTCGAATTGACCAATATTGGAACTGTCGTCAATGCGTTTTTTATTGTAATAATCGCAATGTTCCTTTCACTGGCAATATCAATTTTTATTACAGGTAAATTACTTACCTCACCGTTCTTTCCGGCACTTGCCCTCAATGACGTACAAAGGAAAGAAGAGGGTTATGTTGGAGTTGATATGTCAGAAGCAGGTTTAATAGGCAGGAAAGGCATTGCAATTACCATTTTAAGGCCTTCAGGTAAAATTGAAATCAGCGGGGAAATTTATGATGCTATGGCCGAAACCGGTTTTATTGAAAAGGACTCCGGAGTGCAGGTAATCAGGCAGGATACTGCCCAACTGGTTGTGCGTAAAACCGGGTAATCATTTTTTTTTACTATATTTGTGGCGCAATACAGGAAGTGCCTCCGGATGTTTACAACGGTCCTGGTATGATAACAAAAAGGACTTTATCTTCGATCCTCTTTTTCCTTTCAGTTATTACTGTTTCATCAGGACAACAGCATACCCAATATATAGGTTGGTCGGTTTACACCCGCAGTAACTCGTCCCTGCCCGACAATAATGCCATTTGCCTCGGACTTGAAAAGAACGATTTGTTATGGGTGGGAACGGAAAGGGGGGGGGTAGTTAAATACAATGATACTGCCTGGAAGGTAATGCAAAGCAATAATTCCAAACTTCCCAATAACTCCGTTTACGCCCTCAGGATAGACAATAATAATAATAAATGGTTTGGAACCTATGGCGGAGGCATGGGAAAATATTCGGATGCGGGAGATGGGGGAAAACCCCAGTTTACAGTTTACAACACAAAAAATTCCCTCCTGGCGCACGACTGGATTAATACTATTGCCATAGATAAAAAAGGCCATGTGTGGGCCGGTGCAGGAGACCAGGGACTTGTGAAATTTGACGGTAATGAATGGTTTATTTTTAATAAAGAAAATTCCGGGCTGCCCGACAACATTGTTTATTGTGTCGCCTCTGACAGGAATGGCGACAAATGGATCGGGACCGAAAATGGCGGTATTGCGTATTATAATGGGGAAGAATGGATTGTATACAATAAAATCAATTCACCTGTTCCTGATAACTGGATTGTTACAATATCCGTTGATCATGAGGATAACAAATGGTTTGGTACCATTGCTGGCGGACTGGTTAAATTTGACGGTAAAAAATGGACTGTTTATAATATGGAAAACTCAGGGTTGCCCAATAATGCCGTTTATACTGTGGCATTTGATATAAGAAATAACCTGTGGGTGGGAACAGGTGGGGGGGGGTTGGCCGTTTTTGACCGCGATTCCACATGGACAATTTTCACAAATAAAAATTCTGCCCTGCCAAAGGACTTCGTTTACACTGTTGCAATTGACTCAAAAGGCCGGAAATGGATCGGGACATGGAGAGGCGGCCTTGCCCTCTATAAAGAACCGCAGTAAATGCAAAGAACTGGAAGAATTATCCTTGTAAGTATAACAGCCAGAATAGAAGGTGTCTTTGCCAACTGCCAACTGCAATTTGCCAACTTATTTTTCAAAACGGTGTCTCCACAATACCCGGCTGTTCTTTGGGAACAATGCTCATGATGGGGACTTCCGATTCATTGACCATTTCCTGCGCTGAGGACCCGATGAACATTTCGGCAAAGCGGGTTTCCTGCTGCGTCATGATCATGATAAGGTCGGCATCCGCTTTCTTTGAGAATTCGAGTACCAGGTCGGCAATTGACTTTTTTTCATGCTGTTTTATCATTTCCGCTTCGCATTTGACTCCTGCCCCGGTAATGAGCGATTTAACATGAGATAACTGGCGCGTAAGTTTGTTCACTATGAATTCATCATCGGTTGTCAGGATAGAACACACCCAGATTTTTGCGCCACGGTAAAATTTTGCCAGTTCTATGGCATAGGTAACTTTCTGGCGGGTTTCCTTGGTCAGGTCAACGGGTAATACAATATTGTCACAACCCTTCCGGTGATGTTTTCCTTTGATGGAAATTACCGGAACTTTTGCCTCCCTGATTACACGCAGGGTGTTAGAACCGATGAATTTCATTAACCCCATTGTTCCCGATGTTCCCATGATGATCATCGTTGCATTCAGATCACTTGCAATTTTGTTGATGACATCGTAAATTTTACCTCTTTCCACTCTGAAGGTAATAGTTACACCGTGTTCTTTTGAATGATCGCCTGCAAATTTCGCCAGGCGGTCATCAATGCTCTTTTGAATCTCCTGCCTTTCTTTCTGGGAAAAATATTTTTCAAACATCCCGAGATCTTCTATTACGTTGACCAGGATTATGTCAGCGCCTGTAACTTTTGCCACTCCGCATGCCTGACCAAGTGCGATCACCGATTGTTCTGAAAAATCTATTGGTACCACAATTCTGTGTTTTTTGGATTGTTTTGTTGTTGTTTTTGCCATAAGATTTGAAGATTATTTGAAAAATAAAGGATAACTTTTCAGCGAAGATACAAATTGCATTGAATCCGGATCATTCAGGATGGTTTAGAATTTCATGATCTTACCCCTGTAAACCGGCAACCCGTCTTTTAATACCTCAACAAAAAAGATTGAATTACCGTATGCGCGAAGATCGGTTATTCTGGTGACCGGAACATCTTTCCTATTGGGGATTTTTTCCGAATATATCAATTTACCCGTTACAGTAAATATCCGGAAATCCAATAATCCTCCGGTGGTCATGTTAACTGACATAGTTAAAAATCCGTTTGTGGGATTGGGAAAAACAGAGATACTTTCAGGATTATGACGATATTCGCTTATTCCCGAAAGGTCGGTATAAACCGAATCGGAATAATAAACGCATCCGAGTGTATCAGTTACTACAACCCTGTAATAACCCGTGTCGGTTGCCGTATAACCAGTATTAATGGCACCTGAAATGGGAATATTGTCAAGATACCACTGATAACTTGAAAAAGTATTGTCGCTCCAGAATTGAGGACCGCTGCTATATATGGGGGCTTTGTACTGTGTAAGGCATTGGACAAATAGAGTATCTGATAATACCAGGCAGCCACCCGCATTTGTGGCCGTAACGGAATATATTCCGGGTTTGGTTGCTAAAAATTTCTGCTGTGTTGCGCCCGGAATAAGGGATCCGTTGAGATACCACTGGTAAGGTGATGTACCTGTGCAAATAAGGGTATCAGAGAAACGATTGATACCAGGAGGTGTTGTATCGGTTGGTTGCCGGTAATATAATCCGGTAACGATCATATTGCTGCAATCAAGCGGGACCCGTAAACCAAATTCCGAAGTCGTTTGCCCCTGGAGTACTATCGTGGACCGCTTTTCAAAATCCCAATAGTCGGCCGTAATGCTTTGGTAGGGACCGTTATTCATTTTTAAAGCATTCCCGGATAAATTTTCCAGGTCCGATATAATCATGAACCCTTCAGCATACGAGCTTACAGCAGTCACGTTCATGCCGGTAATCGCCTGAGTAACTGTATCGGTTTTCACCATCAGGTGCCCGTCATAAATAATAATTTTTCCCGAATAATCTTCTGCCGGATCCGAAAAAATAATCAGCAGGGTCGCCCCGTTCACATCGAGGTAGGTGGTGAGTGTTGAATCAACAGGTAAACCGCTGATCTTATAGATACCGTTACCGGCAATGGCGGAAGTTACATTAGCGCGGAAAGCAGTGACTCCGATACCCCAGCAACCACCGGTTTTATAGGAGATTACCTGTCCGGCAAAAGTGTCTTTTATGCCAAGCGGGTTTTCAACAATTATATTTTCAATAGTATCAATTTTTGTCAGGTCCCACCATATAAATGCCTTTTCAATTTTTGCTGATGCCGGTATACCGCTGATGTTTAACGGAGCCGGCTGGTCAACGCCATCATAAGGCATTCCGTAGGGTTCCATTTTTTTACCGAGAAGGACACTTCCCTCAGCATAATTCAAACCGCAACGGGTAACAGAATAAAATGGTTTTAACGTGTCACCGGCTAACCCGTTGGAGAACCCGCCAGGAATACCATATGTCATCAGAAAGAGAAAATAAAATCCTGAAAATTTTTTGACTCTTGCAGGTGGTTTCATGGGAGAATTACTTATTGATTGAAAAAATAAACTTTGAGTCCACTATAAAAAGTCAAATTTAGTAAAATGCCACTAAATCTCAAAAACACGAAATCCCACAAAATCTTTATTATCATAGATTTATTTTTAGTGCAATTTTTGTGTTTTCGTGTTTTTGTGACAAAAAATACTTTTTAGAGGGGACTTAACTTTAATTAACCTGTACAACTGAAATATTGGTATAATCGTCTTAAACCATGATAATCAAATCATAATATTTATTCTGCAAAAATAGACAATCTTTTGAATTGTAATTTTTTATACTTTTGAAAAAAATTTGTTTCCCCGTGTAAAATTTTAATCTCAATAATGAATGAGAACCAATTTGATTTTGTTTTTAATGATTTTTTTGGGATCCATCGGGATGGAAACCAGGGCTTCCCATATCATAGGCGGTGAAATCAAATACCGTTGCCTCGGAGGAAATAATTATGAAATTACGCTTGAACTGTACCGTGATTGTTTTTACGGTTTGGTTCAACTACCTAATCCTGCTACAATAAGTGTTTATTATGATGATGACACTGAAATTCCGGCTTCTTCCTACAGTTTTGCACGGGTTTCTTATGATACTCTTGATTTAGGCCAGTATCAGAACCAGTGCTTTATTCCGCCCATTGATATATGTGTTCAAAAAGCCGTCTATATTGATACCATAAACCTTCCCCAGGTATCTGGCGGTTACCAAGTGGTATTTGAATCCTGTTGCAGGAATGCCTCTATAGACAATATTGATCAACCTGCCGATAACTGGGGCGCTTCCTATTATATTGTTATACCCGATACAATCATTCAATATCCTGCAATGCCTGTTATCTGGTGGGAGGACTTTGACCTGCCGGATGCTACTACTTCTGATGCAGGACCAACCGCCTGGACCCGTAATATTACAGGAGGTACTTTTACCGGTGGAGACCATTTTGACGTCCGTAACCAGCTCTTTGAAGGAAATGACCCGGATGCAACCGTAAAATGGTACTCCGAATGGATAGATATTTCCGCTTACCCCGGAGGAATTACCGCTTCAATTGATGTTTCCGGAACTGCAAATATGGAGGACTCTGATTCCCTCCGGATTTATTATCAGATCAATGCCGGTGCTCCTGTCCTTTTCCCGGGTGGAAACATTTGGAATGATCCCCCTACCGCAACATTAATTCAGTATAATTTAACCGGAGATAGCATCAGAATAATCGTAAGGCAGGTGAATAATGCAACCAGTGAATATCATAGATTTGATAATGTAAAAATCAGTGAATATGCTCCAATAGATACCGTGCTTGCCTGGTGCAATAACAGTCCTTCCTTTGATACCTTCCCCCCGGTCTTTATTTGCCTGGGCGACTCGTTAATTTTAGACCAGTCCGCCACCGATGCCGATGGTGACTCCCTTGTTTATTCGTTAGCCACTCCCTATGATGATTACGGAGCCACTCTCCCGCCTCCTCTGATTCCATGGGAACCCGGATACTCCGAATCCAATCAAATAAACGGAACCCTTACGATTGATTCGCAAACAGGTGAACTTATTGTATTTCCAAGCGCTTCCGGTCAATATCTTATTTGCCTTTCTGTCAAAGAGTACAGGGATGGCCTATTATTAAGTGAAAATAAAAGAGATTTTCAGTTTAATGTGGTTGTTTGCGCCACCGACCCGCTGCCAGCCGTTCCTTCAAGTAATTATACATGCGGTGGAAGCATGCCAGTGAGTTTTCAGAATGACAGTGGCGCCACTGCTCCTATGTTTTGGGATTTTGGAGTGACAGGTATTACAACCGATACTTCATCTTTACCCACACCATCCTATACCTATGCTTCTTACGGAACATACACGGTAACTTTAATTACCAATCCGGGTTTGATATGCGCTGATACAGGTACAATTATACTATATGTGACAACACTCGATAGTTGCTGTCAGTTCTCATGTGATCCTACCGTAACTGACACTAATGTGGACTTATCCTCCAAATCAGATACAATATGGTTAATGACTAATCATAATATAGTGAGGAATGAACATTGCTGCAGTGCAAGCGGATCAGATGCCTGTTTCCGTTTTAATATTTTACTTAATTCACAAACCGAAGAGGTCAGTTTTGATGTGCAGAACCCGGCCCCCCCCCAGGGTTCGGCTTTCTACCAGATTAACTGCGGACCCCAGATAACTCTCGGAGAATCTTTTTGTGCGGCCGGACAGACGACAATATGCCTCACCTATTGTAAGCCCGGTGGGGATAAACCCGACTATATCATTTCTGCGGGACGGAATTCATCTGTTTCCAATGACCTCACTCTGCGCCCGCTGTGTACCGACACACTCAGAGTGGACGGCTTGCTTGAATCAACCATAAACTGGACATCTGTTTATCCGGCACCTAATGGAACCTACAACTCTTATTTAAGTTGCATCTCCCAGTGTGATACCACGATAATTTTTGCACCTGCCTCACCGCCTGACTCAGTTGCTTTTCAGGTATCCGGTACCGCAGTAGGTTGTGCAAGCGGTACTACTTACGATACAATATGGGTACGGTTCACCACTGCTTTAACCGCTGCCATTGATCCTGATTCCCCGGCAATTTGTTTCGGACAGATTGGTGTGGGACTCACTGCAAATGGTTCTGGCGGTAAATTACCCTATATTTATGACTGGAATACAGGTGAAGCGACCCAGACAATTGTTGCCGGTGGAGCGGGATGGTACTGGGTTGATATTTACGATAATTCAGATTGTGAACCGGTTCGTGATTCCGTTGAAGTTGTTGTCTTCGCCTCCCCGGTAGATGCTAATGCCGGGCCTGACCAGATAGTATGCACCACCTCTCCTACGGCTACTCTTGCCGGTACTATTGTTGCGGCAGATGGAGGCAAATGGTCCAGTATGAGCGGATCTCCCGGTGTATTCGCACCTGATGACGATACACTTGATGCTGACTATACCCCTTCGGTTGCAGAAGTGATTGCGGGTTCGGTTACACTGCGGTTGATTTCAACTGGTAACCGCGGTTGTGACCCTGATACCGATTATATGACAATTACTATTTCCCCACTGGCAACGGCAAGTGCAGGAGTTGATGCTGCGATTTGTGCAGGCAACACCTACACCCTTTCCGGAAGTTTTGGAGGAAGCGCTTCAAGTATAACTTGGACAAAATCGGGTGATGGATCCTTTAATAATGCCGCTCTTCCCGCTGCAACCTATACGCCTGGGGCAACAGACATAACAATGGGAACCGTCACCCTGACTATTACAACCGATGACCCTGCAGGTCCATGTACCGCAGCCAGCGATCCCATGATCCTGACCATTAACACAGCGGCAACCGCCAGTGCCGGAGCCGATGCCCCAATATGTTCGGGAAGCACTTATACATTATCGGGTACCAGGGGGGGAAGTGCGACAAGTTCGACCTGGGGAACATCGGGAACCGGGACCTTCAACGACAACACCCTTCTTGCGCCAATATATACACCATCACCGGCAGACATAGCAACCGGAAGCGTGATCTTAACCATAACGACCAATGATCCTGCAGGACCGTGTCCGGCAGTGAGCGACCCGATGACCTTAACGATCAACCCTGCCGCCACTGCGTTCGGGAAGCACCTACACCTTATCCGGGAGCAGGGGGGGAGGCGCGACAAGTTCGACCTGGGGAACATCGGGAACCGGGACCTTCAACGACAATACCTTGCTGGCTGCTGTATATACGCCATCACCGGCAGACATTGCATCCGGAAGCGTGATCTTAACCATAACGACCAATGATCCTGCCGGACCATGTCCGGCAGTAAGCGACCCGATGACGCTGACCATCAACCCTGCTGCCACCGTCAGCGCAGGAGCGGATGCGGCAATATGTTCAGGAAGCACCTATATCGTAGCGGGAAGCAGGGGGGGGGGATCGACAAGTTCGACCTGGGGCACATCGGGAA
>JACPRZ010000067.1 GCA_016193485.1 Bacteroidota bacterium
AGAGACGAGGCATGCCTCGTCTCTACATGCCAGTCCAATTTGTCGTACACCCGTATAATGGTTATAGGGGTGAGAATTTAATTTATCTTTGTATGAAAATCAACCACTATGGAAACCGGACTATCCCTTTTAGGTGCCGGCATTACACTTGCCGCCTTTATTTTTGCCTGGATATGGCACCATGTAAATAGCACAAATAATAAAGTTATTAAGGAACTTTCCACCGAAACAAGAAACCTGATTGCGGTATCCTCCGCTGAAACAAAAAACCTGATTGCGGAAGAAGGGCGCCTCGCCCGTGAATCAACAGAGAGAATCGGTGAAAAAATCAGTCAGATGATTCACGATTTAGGCCAACTCATCGTTGCCGATGGAGAAAAAACACGTTCCGTAAATGCAAGAATAGCAGAACTGATTGCCGCTGATGGAGAGAGAACCCGCGAAATTATTCGTGAAATAAAAAAAGGGTAACTACTCAGCGCCCCCGTGATTTCCTGCTCTCGCTCAATGCGGGCAATAATGAAAGCCCGAATGCAGATCCCTTGCCGGTAATATTGTACCTTCGCTCCCATGAATAACAAATTAAATATAAAATATAAAAGTTGGCTCCCGTTTTTCATTTTACATTTATTATTTTCCTTTAACAATGTAAAATGTAAAACTCTAAATGTAAAATGTAAAAGTTTTAACCCACCAATCTGCAACTATTGAGAAGTTACGAACTTAATAAGTAAACTTTAACTTTATCTTCAGGCAATAAATATATGACAACCTTCCGGAATATGGCAGGTTTTACAAAATCCTGACATTTCTCATACTCTCTTTTTTTATTTATCCCCACTTTTATATCTCTGTTATTTTCAATGAAACCCCCATCTCTCCGGACCTTATACCGGCAAATTGCCCAAATTCTGCTCTTCAATAATTACTATTGTGTAATTTTTTCTGATAACTACTTCTCCCGGTGGAACGCCATTAACGGCTTCGCAATGGACTATAGTGCTGATACATCAAATCGACAATGAGAGAGTTACCACCATGGGCTTCTGGTCCTGGAGAAATATTAAAACACGGACTTGACTTGTTGGATGATGACAATGATACCAACAGACGTCTTGCAATGATAGCAATTGACAATTCAGTTGAATTGATTGTAAAAACATATTTAGGACTTCCTAAAAGAATTACAGAACTGGCAATTTCTAGAAAAGAATACCAAGAAATTTCAGAGAGTTTTCCAGCCTTACTCGATGCACTTGAAAAACACGCATCAGAAAAAATAATTGGAATTGACTTGGGAGCAATTGAGTGGTATCACAGACTCAGAAACCAGCTTTATCACCAAGGGAATGGTTTAACTGTTGAAAGGGAGAATGTTGAAGTTTATGCCGCTCTTGCAAATGAATTATTTCATAAACTTTATGGAGTAATATTAGTTCGACCTAAATCAGACAAAGCTAAATTGCTTGCAGAGTTTCTTAAAAACTGGACTATCCTCGAGACGGAAATGCATAATATGGCTTGGGAAAGTTCACTAACTGGTGTTCCTGACAAGGGTTTTGGCTTTGCTTTTAAATTTATGCGAAATGCCGGAGTTATACCAGAAGAGGAACAAAGGAAACTAAAATACTTTCAACAGATCAGAAATAAAATAGTTCATGAACATAGACAAAACGAAGACTTATTAACAAAGGAAATAGTGTTGGACTTTAAAAAATTCGTTGATAAGTACCGACCAAAGTAAAACTACATAGCATAACATGGGGCTGATCGTAAGCGGGGTGGACAAGCAATTTGTACTTTTGTGCCTCGCAATTAGTTTTGTAGATGGGGACAGTTTAGTAGCCACTCGACCAATACAAAGAAAAAAAACCAACCGACCCAACAATAGCGGAAAAATTTAATACCTACCGCTTTGTTGACTATAAAGAGCAAGTAATTGATCTACTCAAGCGTGTTTGCACCGTGAGCGTGGAAACAATGGAGATTGTGAGGAAGATGGAAATGAAAAAGGAAACTAAATAAGCATGAGCAATAATATATTTAATCCGATTATACCTGTTGCTGACGATTCACTAATTATCAGCA
Source organism: Bacteroidota bacterium (assembly GCA_016193485.1). GTDB lineage: Bacteria > Bacteroidota > Bacteroidia > JACPRZ01 > JACPRZ01 > JACPRZ01. The sequence goes on from JACPRZ010000067.1 coordinate 2,089, forward strand.
AAAAAGATGTGGGCGAATGGTCTGAAAAGAAATATAATCTTGTTGGCAGATACTGTGATATTTTTACTAACAGTATGCGTAGGAAATGCTGGTAGTGGTTATACGAGAATACGAAATACAAAAAAAATAATTAAGACATCTCCTCTTATTGCATTATCTCTCAATGTTCCATTTACTGAATATATTTTTTGTGAAAAGGAAAATGATTTGTGTAATGCATTACGAGAAAGAGTTAAAAGAGATTTCCCGAATAAAAAAGTAACTATCATTGAAGGTGATTGCAATGAGAAGATTGATGAAATAATATCGCATCTTCCAAAATTTTCAAGAAATAATACAGTTTTATCATTCTGTTTTGTCGACCCTTTTGCTTTAAACATACATTTTACCACAATAGAAAAATTAGGAATATTTGCTATGGATTTTCTGATATTACTTGCCCTTGGGATGGATGCAAACAGAAATTTTGAACTGTACTTAAATAACAGTAATGATAAAATTTTAAAATTCTTAAATAATGAAAATTGGAGAGAGAAGTTTGCTGAAAATCATCCAATGGAACATAAATCCTTTATTCAGTTTTTGGCACAAGAATTTCGTGCTAACATTGAAAAAATAGGATACACAAAAGCAGAAAACTTTCATGAAATTCGTTCATCCGATAAAAATTTGCCCTTATATCATTTAGCATTTTTCTCTAAGCATAATTTAGGAAACGATTTTTGGAACAAGGTTCAGAGTTATTCTGATGGTCAACATAAACTTAACTTTTAAAACCATGGCACAATCAAGCATAGAGTGGACAGAATTAACCTGGAATCCCACAACGGGCTGTAGTAAAATTTCTGCGGGTTGTAAGTTCTGCTATGCAGAAATTATGAGCATGCGGCTCAAAGCAATGGGGCAAGAGAAATACAAAAATGGTTTCAAACTTACACTGCATCCTGATGAATTAAAAAGACCTTATGAGTGGAAAAAGCCAAGTACCGTTTTTGTTAATTCAATGAGTGATTTGTTTCATAAGGATGTTCCGTTATCGTTCATAAAAAAAGTTTTCAAGGTGATGAATGACACACCTCAACACACTTACCAGATTCTAACAAAGCGCGGTGATGTATTGTATAAATATAACACGCAATTAAACTGGACAAAAAATATCTGGATGGGTGTTTCTGTTGAAAATGAAAAAGTAGTTGAGCGTATTGATTATTTACGAAAGACACATGCTCAGGTTAAATTCCTTTCTCTTGAGCCGCTCATTGGTCCTTTAAATAATCTCAACCTGAAAAACATCCATTGGGTAATTGTTGGTGGTGAATCTGGACCCAAGGCAAGAGAGATTAAATTCGAATGGGTGTGGGATATTAAGAAACAATGTAAGAAAGCAAACGTTTTATTTTTTTTCAAACAATGGGGAAGACCAAAGTTCAACATCAATCCTGATGACCCGACAATTGATATCGAACATAAACATCACGCCAAAGGGGGCAGTATGTTAAACGGCAGGACTTACAGAGAAATGCCCAACAAGAGTGTGCCTGCTTATGCTTAGTGCATTAAATAAAACAACGTCCATCCGTAACCCTTCGGTAAACTACATCTTGTTTTAGGCAGTGCCGGGTTGTAATTTTGCATCGCAAACAATCAACCCCTCACGGCATGAACACAAATAAAACAGAAAATTCTCCTGCTCCTACCGACAGAGGTAGCGCTATCGGAAGATACGACATTTTTCCAGGAGTGCTCTCCATTAATGCGTTTTGGACATCTATATTTGCCCGGTATAACAACTAATATTTTCCAACCGCATACTTCCTTAGCATCTTCAGCGTCATTGCAAAATCCTTAGGCAATGGCGCCTTAATATTAATTTCATTTCCCGTACGGAAATGAATAAATGATAACTCCTTTCCGTGTAGCGTTAGCCGGTCAATAAGCGGCTTCTCATTAACATCCTCGTTTTTTTTGTACCCGCGTTTGATTCCGGAGAGGAAAATGGCTCCGGGATTACCATAGAGCGGGTCAATGGCAAGCGGATGGCCTATGAACTGGAAGTGAACCCGTATCTGGTGCGTCCGCCCGGTTTTGGGCTTAACCAGGACAAGGGAGTAGGAAGGATGTCCCGGAAATTCTTCCATCACTTCATAAAAGGTCTCCGATTCCTTTCCCCCCCTTGTGTCAACGCGCATGAGCCCCGGTTCTTTGCGGAAAGGAGCGATCGGTTGCCTGATCACTCCGCTCTTTTCCGGTAAAATGCCGCTGACAAGCGCATGATAGGCCTTTTTTACCGTCCTGCTTTCAAACTGCCGGTTGAGTTGCCGGTGAGCATCTTCATTTTTTGCAAAACAGATAACCCCGCTCGTATCTTTATCGAGGCGGTGCACGATAAAAATTTTTCCGTACTGCGCGATTAATAAATCCCGCATGTTTGTTTTTGCCCGGTCATATCCGTCCGGAAGCGCAAGTAAACCGGATGGCTTATTGAAAATGATGTAGTCGGGATCATCATAAAGCGGTTGAAGAGGGAAGTTTTCCATGCGCTTGTAATTTTGTTGGTCGGGATTTAAAATCCCGGCCAACAAGCAAATTTCGCATAAAATCACCGTCACTATTTTTCTCTCATATTAACTCATCCCCCTACCCCCTTCTCTTATTAACAAGAGAAGGGGGAACTCACCCCTCTCCTGTTTATAGGAGAGGGGCAAGGGGTGAGGTGAATAACAAATCATCGTCACTATTATTTGTACTTTCGTTGTACCTGTCATTATCGTTTTGTGCAAAAATATTTTTTAATATTTCTTACCGTTTCAATCTGCCTTGCAATAAATCCTGGCGCCACTGCTCAGAACCGGATGGCAGATTCATTGCTTGCTTCACTGAAAATTCAGAAAGAGGATTCAGGAGTGATCATGACGTACATCCGGTTAGCCCGCTTTTTTGAAAACACTGATCCTGAAATGTCGGTAGGATATGCAAATAAAGCATTAACCATTTCCAGGAGAACCGGTTTTGACAGAGGAACCGGTCTCGCTTTGAAAATTACCGGTAATTATCACTATGACAAGAGTGATTTTGACATGGCAATGAGGTATTACCGGGTTGCTTTTACTTATTTATCCGGATCGGGGGACATGGTTGCCGCTTCGGGTGTCCTTGCCAATATTGGAAACGTTTACGGGGTAAAAGGTGAATATGAAAAATGCCTTGAATTTTTTTTGAAATCATTGAAAATGGATGAATCCATTGGCAATAAAAAGGGAATTGCCGGTACCACCGGAAATATCGGTGAATTATATGTTATGAAAAGCAACCTTGATGAAGGATTATCATACCATTACAGGTCATTGGCGCTGAAAAAGGAAATGAATATCAGCAGAGGGTTAGCGCGCGCATACAATAATATCGGGATGGTATATTCACTGAAGAATGTCATTGATTCTGCAATACCATATCTTCTGCAATCATTAAAAATCGCTGAACAGTACAACGACATACAGGATATGGTCAATGCGTACAGTAACCTGAGTGGCGCTTATATGAATGCGGGCAATGTGGACAGCGCTCTTTATTTTGGACTTAAATCAGCCGGTATTTCCGTAAGGGCGGGTAACAGGTATGGTGAAGGGCTTAGATATATAGAATGTGCACGGATGTTAACTGCAAAGAAAAGATACGATGATGCATTTGAATATGCAAATAAAGGATTAACAATCGGCCGGAATCTGGATTCCCGATTCATCATTGCAACAGCATACCTTCAAATTTCCGCTATCTACGCTGCTATAAAATCTTATGATTCTGCCTATTATTTCTCCCGCAGTTATTATCTTTTGAAAGATTCCCTGATGAATGACGAGAGCAGCAGGCAGATGGCTGAAATGGCGACCCGTTTTGAAACCGAAAAAAAACAGAAGGAAATTGAATTGCAGAAAGAAAAACTGAAAAGGCAGCAGTCCGATATCACCCGCCAGCAACTTGTTTCACTGGGGATTTCAATCGGATTGATGCTGTCGTTGCTGCTCGCCTTCTTTATTTTCAGGGGATACAAACTGAAAAAAGCGGCAAATGCGCTCCTTGAGAAAAAAAATGAGGAGATCACACAGCAAAAACGGGTCATTGAGGAAAAAAATACCAATATTACCGATAGCATCAGTTATGCAAGCCGCATCCAGCAGGCGATCCTGGTTCCTGAAGATCTGATACGGAAGACCATAAAGGACTTTTTTATTTTTTCCCGTCCCAAGGATATTGTTTCAGGTGATTTTTACTTTTTTGATGCGGTTAATGAATGGATTATTTTTGCGGCAGTTGATTGCACCGGCCACGGTGTTCCGGGTGCGCTTATGAGTATGATAGGCAATTCGCTATTAAACGAAATTGTTTCTGATGCTGCGGTAAACGACCTGGGTGCATTGCTTAATACCCTCGACATGAAATTAAAAAAAGCGCTGAATCCATCCGGTCACCAGACCACCGTTAAAGACGGTATGGATATTTCCTGTATGGCATTAAACCATAAAACAAATAAAATTCAACTAACCGGTGCAAACAACCCCGCTTTGTATATTTTTAGCGGGCAATGCAATGAAGCGGAACCGGTACGGTGCGGCATTGGCGATGACACATCGGGAAAAAAGAAATTTACCTTCCATGAATTCCCTTTGGTTCCGGGTGGCATGGTCTATCTTTTTACCGATGGTTTTGAAGACCAGTTCGGTGGGCCCAAAGGCAAGAAATTCAAATCGGGGAAGATGAAGGAATTGCTGGTATCGGTTGCGGGCAAACCCGTATCAGAGCAAAAAGCGATATTACAGCAAACCTTTGATGAATGGATAGGAACAGGTGAGCAGACGGATGACGTGACGGTAATTGGAATAAGAGTATAAAAAAGTTCCAAGTTCCAATATCTAATATCCCAATATCTCAATATCGTTCCATTCAATTCTACCAACTATTCAATCTTCCGCCTTTCCAACACTATTTTTCCTAATTTTGCGGACTGATGAAAAACTTTTGGTTATTAATATCGGTCATTTTCCTGATATCATCCTGTCAGCCGGATGACGATAATTTTACGGCCACGCGCGATAATTATCTCGGTATATGGCAGGCCGAATTATATAAAAACGGTACTGCCGATGCTACCTATGACCTGGAGATCCTTGCCCATCCTTCCGAAGCATCGCGGATTCTCATTGATAATTTTAACCAGATCGGCTACGGGGTAAGGGCCGAAGCAACGGTGAGCAATACCGAAGTGGATATTTTCCAGCAGAATGTAGGCGGATATATTGTATCGGGTTTCGGCAACCTTAAAAACGAAGGAAAACTGCTTGAACTAAATTACACCGCTGATGACCAGAGTGGCCAAACTCCTGATAATATGTCGGCTATCCTTACAAAGAAATAATAACTTATCGCCTGCCCTTATTGGAATCACCATCATTCCTTGATTCTGGTGGTAGTCCCTTGCAACTGATTTTTTTTTTACCCTATTGCACAGTTAATATTATTCTCGTACCTTTGCACCCCATTTTTTATCAGTAAGGTTAAATTATGCCCACTATTCAGCAGATAATCCGCCATGGCAGATCCAAGGTAAGGAGTACAAGCAAATCAAAAGCCCTTGAATTCTGTCCGCAGAGGCGGGGGGTGTGCATAAGGGTCTATACCACCACTCCGAAAAAGCCGAATTCGGCTTTGAGAAAAGTAGCAAAAGTTCGACTGACAAACAGTTATGAAGTTATTGCATATATAGGAGGTGAAGGCCATAACCTCCAGGAACACTCAATCGTACTGGTGCGCGGAGGAAGGGTAAAAGACCTTCCGGGCGTACGCTATCATATTGTAAGGGGTACACTGGATTGTGCCGGGGTTGAGAACCGGAAGCAGCAAAGGTCAAAGTACGGGACAAAAAAACCGAAACCAGGGGCAAAACCGTCCGCGGTAGCAACAAGTGCACCGGCAGCACCGGCTCCTGCAGGGTAATGGATAAAAGGGAAATAAAGGGATAAAGGGATAAGGAAGATAAAATCCGAATAGATGAAACAGACCGATACGAGAAGGAGCATGCTCTTGCCTGATCCGCGTTACAGCGATCAGATGGTTACCCGTTTTATCAATACAATGATGATGAACGGTAAAAAAGAAACATGTTACAATATTTTCTATGGCGCAATGGATGAGATCAAACGAAAAACCAAAGAAGAAGGGGTAACGGTTTGGAAGAAAGCCATGGAAAATGCCATGCCGCAGGTGGAAGTAAGAAGTCGGAGGGTTGGAGGCGCCACCCTGCAGATCCCAACGGAAATTCGCACCCAACGGAAAATTTCACTGACAATGAAATGGCTGATTCTCTATGCGCGCCAGCGAAAAGGAAAAAGCATGAGAATGAAACTGGCAGAAGAACTTATTGCAGCGTCAAAAATGGAGGGGGGGGCTTACAAGAAAAAGGAAGACACCCATAAAATGGCCGAGGCGAACAAGGCATTTGCCCATTTTAGATTCTGAAAATTTGATAATAAAAAGAACGATAACAGCGTCAATCTGTGAACCAGGCGTTACTACATACCAGGAATATCGGGATTATTGCCCACATCGATGCTGGCAAAACCACAACCACCGAACGAATTCTATATTATACCGCATGTTGACTTTACCGCAGAAGTTGAAAGGTCGCTTCGCGTTCTCGATGGCGCTCTTGTGGTATTTTGCGGGGTAGGCGGTGTTGAACCCCAGTCCGAAACCGTCTGGAGGCAGGCGAATAAATATAATGTTCCCCGAATCGCTTTTATTAATAAACTTGACCGGCCCGGTGCTGATTTTTTTTCGGTCGTAAAGCAGATTGAAGAACAATTGAAAGGCAAAGCGGTCCCGGTTGTGATACCTGTCGGCCAGGAAGAACATTTTACCGGTATTATAGATCTCATTTCAAACAAAGCCATAATTTGGAAAGACGAATCCCTTGGCGCAGAATTTACCTATGAAGAAATTCCTGCAGAATTTAAAGCTGAAGCGCATCATTGGCGCGAAAAACTGATGGAAGCGGCAAGCGAATATGATGATCATCTCATGGATAAATTCCTTCATGGTGGCAAGATAGAGGATGCCGAAATTATCAGCGCATTAAGAAAGGGAACTGTCGCAATGAAGTTATTCCCGGTTCTGTGCGGAGCATCTTTTAAAAATAAAGGAATTCAGCCCCTTCTTGACAGTGTGGTGAATTTTCTCCCGTCCCCGCTGGATATTCCGCCTGCAAAAGGGATTAACCCGGACGACAATTCGGAAGTATCACTGCAGACCGATAACACGTTGCCGCTTGCCGGACTCGCTTTTAAAATTGCCACGGATCCTTACGTGGGAAGGTTATGTTACATCCGTATATATTCAGGCCGGCTTGATGCAGGGTCTTATATTTTTAATCCACGCACAGGCAGAAAAGAACGTATCGCCCGCCTTCTGCAGATGCATGCCAACAAACAAAACCCGGTTGAATTTGTCGAGGCAGGCGATATATGCGCGGCAGTCGGATTTAAAGATATAAAAACCGGTGATACCATCTGTGTTGAAGACCATCCCGTTGTTCTTGAATCAATGACCTTCCCCGATCCGGTTGTCGGTGTTGCCGTTGAACCCAAAACCCAGGCGGAAGTGGATAAACTATCCCTCTCGCTGATGAAACTTTCGGAGGAAGATC
>JACPRZ010000017.1 GCA_016193485.1 Bacteroidota bacterium
AACTGTAATTCCTGCGGGCGGGCTTACGCCTCATACTTATTTATGGTCAACCCTGTCAGGGTTTGAAACCCTGACAGGGTTATCGGCAGGCAACTATGCCGTAACCGTTACCGATGCCAGGGGCTGCACCTTATCAGGCAACACAACCATCACCGCCCCCCCCTACATTGCCACCTACACCGACACCGTTGCCAAAATCCTTTTTGACGAGCGCAACTGCCGGCAATACCCCATAGAAAAAATAGGCAACCAATGGTGGATGACGGAAAACTTAAATGTGGGAACACAAATAAACAGCACAGCAGGCGGACAACACCAAACCAATAACAGCATCATTGAAAAATACTGTTATGACAACAACCCTGCAAACTGCACCACTTATGGCGGCTTGTACGAATGGGGCGAAGCAATGAACTATGCACCATCCGACAGCGGGAACCCCGGAACCACGCAGGGCGTTTGCCCCACCGGCTGGCGCCTTCCCACTGATGCAGAATGGTGCGAATTGGAAAACTTTATTGACCCCACTACCGACCCCGCTTGTAATTTAACCGGTTATCTTGGTACGGATATAGGAACAAAATTAAAAGACAATATTTCATGGGATGGTACCAACGCCAGCGGCTTTTTTGCTTTGCCTGCGGGTATCCGCCATTTTGATGGTTCCTTCATCAATCCGGGCATGAATGAGGACTTCTGGAGCGCTACCGAACTCAGTGGCGCTGACGCATGGCTCCGGGGACTGTTCACGGGAAACCCGGGGTCGGACCGAATCAATGGCGATAAAGCGTACGGGTTTTCGGTGCGCTGTCTTCAGGACTTTGTACCGCCTTTGACTATTTCAATTTCTTCCACCAATATTACTTGCAACGGTGATTCGTCCGGTTCAGCAACCGTTACCGCAAGCGGTGGAGTTACACCTTATTCTTATTTGTGGTCAACCCTGTCAGGGTTTCAAACCCTGACAGGGTTATCTGCCGGTAATTACACCGTTACCGTAACAGATGCCGCCAGCAACACCGCCACCGACAGCGTTACCATCACCCAACCTCCCTACACAGCCACCTACACCGACACCGTTGCCAAAATTCTCTTTGATGAACGCAACTGCAAACAATATCCCATTGAAAAAATCGGCAACCAATGGTGGATGAAAGAAAATCTGAATGTGGGAACACAAATAAACAGCACAACTGGCGGGCAACTGCAAACCGATAACGGCATCCTTGAAAAATACTGCTATAACAACAACCCCGCTAACTGCGCCACTTATGGCGGCTTGTACGAATGGGGCGAAGCAATGGGCTATGCATCTTCCGACAATGGAAACCCCGGCACCACCCAGGGCGTATGCCCCACCGGCTGGCGCCTCCCCACCGATTACGAGTGGTGCGAAATGGAAAACTTTATTGACCCCACTACCGACCCCGTTTGTAATCTACCCAGTTGGCGGGGAACGGATATAGGAACAAAATTAAAAGACGATGTTTCGTGGAACGGAACAAACACAAGCGGTTTCTCTGCATTGCCTGCGGGTTACCGTAACTACTCCAATGGTTCGTTCAGCAATCTGAACTTGAACGCACTTTTATGGAGTGCTACCGTGGCCAGTGGCACGTACGCGTGGGACCGGGTCTTGAGCACCGGCAACAGTCAGTCGAACCATGATACAAGCGGAAAGACAAACGGGTTTTCAGTACGCTGTTTGCGAGACATTGATTCATTTGACTCTTTGACTGTTTCAATTTCTTCCACCAATGTAAACTGCAACGGTGATTCGTCCGGTTCAGCAACCGTTACCGCAAGCGGTGGAGTTACGCCTTATTCTTATTTGTGGTCAACCCTGTCAGGGTTTCAAACCCTGACAGGGTTATCTGCCGGTAATTACACCGTTACCGTTACCGATGCCGCAAGCAACACCATAACTGATTCTGTTACCATCACCGAACCCGCTTACATAGCAACCTATACCGACACCGTTGCCAAAATCCTTTTTGATGAGCGCAACTGCAAACAATATCCCATTGAAAAAATCGGTAGCCAGTGGTGGATGACCGAAAACTTAAATGTGGGAACGCAAATAAACAGCACAGCAGGAGGGCAACTGCAAACAAATAACAGCATCATTGAAAAATACTGTTATGACAACAACCCTGCGAACTGCACCACTTATGGCGGCTTATATGAATGGGGCGAAGCAATGAACTATGCAACTTCCGACAATGGAAATCCCGGAACCACGCAGGGCGTATGCCCCACCGGCTGGCGCCTCCCCACCGATGCCGAATGGTGCGAAATGGAAAACTTTATTGACCCTACTACAGACCCCGGTTGTAATACAACCGGCTTACGGGGAACAGATGCCGGAACAAAATTAAAAGACAATAATTCCTGGAATGGAACCAATACTAATGGTTTCACCGCGTTGCCTGCGGGTTCCCGCGACTTCTCCGATGGTTCGTTCTACAATCTGGGCTCGAGCGCGAACTTCTGGAGTGCCACTGAAGACGCTGGGACAACAGCGTGGTACCGGATCCTGACCACGGGTTTCTCCCAGTCGATCCGCAATCCCTTGGAGAAGCCCTCTGGGTGTTCGGTTCGTTGTTTGCAGGACATTATACCCCCTTTGACTATTTCCGTTTCTTCCACCAATGTTTCCTGCAACGGGGATTCAACCGGTTCAGTAACTGTTACCGCAAGTGGAGGAGTTACGCCTTATTCTTATTTGTGGTCAACCCTGTCAGGGTTTCAAACCCTGACAGGGTTATCTGCCGGTAATTACACCGTTACCGTAACAGATGCCGCAAGCGCCACCGCCACCGACAGCGTTACCATCACACAGTCGGCTTTCATAGCCACCTACACTGACACCGTTGCCAAAATTCTTTTTGACGAGCGCAACTGCCGGCAATACCCCATAGAAAAAATAAGCAACCAATGGTGGATGACGGAAAACTTAAATGTGGGAACACAAATAAACAGCACAACAGGCGGGCAACTGCAAACAAATAACAGCATACTTGAAAAATATTGCTACAATAACAACTCCGCCTATTGCGACACTTTTGGCGCTTTATACGAATGGAACGAAGCAATGGGTTATGCGGCTTCTGACAGTGGGAACCCCGGCATCACGCAGGGCGTATGCCCCACCGGCTGGCGCCTCCCCACCGATGCCGAGTGGTGCGAATTGGAAAACTTAATTGATGTTACTACTGATCCCGCTTGTAATTTAACCGGCAACCGGGGAATAGATGTCGGTACAAAATTAAAAGACAATATTTCATGGAGCGGTACAAACAGCAGCGGATTTTCTGCGTTACCTGCTGGTAACCGTAATTACTCCAATGGTTCGTTAAATAGTTTGGGTTCGGACGCTCAATTCTGGAGTGCTACCGAGAACGGTGGCACGATTGCCTGGGTCCGAGCCCTGTACACGGGTAGCAGTCAGTCGTACCGCGATAACTATAATAAGACCTACGGGTTTTCGGTGCGCTGCTTGCAGGACGTTGTACCCCCTTTGACTATCTCAATTTCTTCCACCAATGTAGCATGCAACGGTGATTCATCCGGCTCTGCCACCGTTACAACAAGCGGTGGCACCCCCCCTTATACTTATTTATGGAACACTGTTCCCCCTTCAGGGGGCCAGGGGGTAACCGGTTTGCAAGCCGGCACCTACACCGTTACCGTAACAGATGCCGCCAGCAATACCGCCACCGACAGCGTTACCATCACTCAACCCCCTGCTCTTGCCATAACAACATTCAATCCCACGTTTATTACCTGCAACGGTGATAGCGATGGCGGAATGAATCCGGGCTATTTTGGCGGCACCCCCCCTTACACATATCTCTGGTCAAATGGCGATACTACTGGCGCCATCACAAATCTTACAGCAGGAACTTATACGTTTACCATTACCGATGCCAACGGCTGTACCTTCTGGGATTTTATGTATCTTCCCGATCCTCCTCTGATAAGCGTTTCCACCGTCTCGTCCGATGTATCCTGCTATGGTGGAAGCGATGGCACAATAACTGCAACCGTTTCCGGTGGCACCCCCCCTTATACATATAACTGGTCAAACATGCAAACAGATTCTGTTGCAACAGGGCTTGCGATTAATTCCTACTCGGTTATTGTGAACGACACTAATGGCTGTTCCGTTCTTGCGTATGATACAATCCGGGAACCATCATTCTTTACAATCCAGGGAACATCGGTAAACGGTGTAAGTTGCTTTGGCGGAAACGATGGCGCTATTGACATTACGGTAACCGGAGGCGTAACTCCCTATTCCTATTTATGGTCAACCGGCTATACAGGGGAAGATATTTCAGGGCTTGATACCGGCTGGTATGATGTTACGGTTACAGATGCAAATGGCTGTAACGCAGGGGCTGGAAATTCCATAAACCAACCTGCATTATTAACCATATCCGTTTCATCAACCGGTGCTTCGTGCAGTGGCGTCAATGACGGCAGCGCAACTGTTACTGCAAGCGGGGGGGTACAACCTTATGATTATTTATGGAGCAATGGAAATACAAATTCAGTGGCAGCGGCAGTAGCAGGAGGCAGTTATTCGGTTACCGTATCGGATCTCAACGGCTGTACTATTGTTGATTCGGTCACAATTAATAATCTTGCTTCCCTTACAATTTCGTTTACGGTAAGCAATACAACCTGCGGTGCGGCAAACGGCTCTGCCGCTGCTTTTGTTTCGGGAGGGCAAACGCCTTACACGTATTATTGGAGCAATACACAGACAGGGCCGCTTGCGACCGGACTTGCATCCGGGTTAATCACCTGCACCGTAACCGATAATGTCGGATGTATTATAGTTGACTCAACAATGATTAATACAATTACCCCCCCCTCGGTTAATATTATCTTTACATCTCCATCCTGCTCCGGAAGCAGCGATGGAACAGCGGTAGCGACAGTGGCGGGAGGCAGTCCGCCTTATGCTTATCAATGGTCAAACCTGTCAGGTTTCCAAAACCTGTCAGGTTTATCCGCGGGTAATTTTTCCGTTACCGTTACCGACTCGCTCGGTTGTATGGCAACGGACAACATTGTCCTTACCTCACCCCCCCTGTTGACGGTTTCGGTTTCGTCAACGGATGTCACAACCTGCGGTGGCAATGATGGAACAGCGGCAGCGGCCGCGGCAGGAGGCAGCGGAAATTACACTTACCAGTGGAGCAATGGACTGACGACATCGGCTGTCAGCGGTTTGTCCGCTGGTACTTATACGGTTATTGTATATGATGCAAACGGTTGTGCTGAAAGTGACATTGCAGTCGTAAATGGGTATTCCGGCACACTTAGCGTAACTATTACCAAGACCGATGTTTCCTGTTATGGAGGCGATGATGGGACAGTAGACGTTGCAGCATCAGGAGGCAGTGCGCCCTACACGTATTTATGGTCAAACCTGTCAGGTTTCCAAAACCTGACAGGTTTATCTGCCGGTAATTATACCGTTACCGTGACCGATGCCTCCGGATGTATTGGCACAGGCACGGCTGTTATTACTGAACCGGCACAAATTTCGGTATCCTTCCAGAACATCACTAATCCTTCCTGCGGATTTTCTGACGGTTCGGCAATGGCTGTTCCTTCAGGCGGCACCCCCCCTTATGAATTCATCTGGACAAACAACGATACGGTTGCCGCTGCAACTGATTTGGACGCAGGAATTCATTCGGTAATTGTCACGGATGCCAACGGATGTATTGAATACGGCATCTTGTCGCTCAGCAATACAGGCGGGATGTCAATATCATCAACAAAAACCGACATCAATTGCAGCGGTGAAATGAACGGAACAGCGGCAGTGACAGTAACAGGAGGCAGTCAGCCATATACATACAATTGGTCCGGTGGTGAAACAACATCAACACTTTCGGGATTAAGCGAGGGAATTTATGAAGTGATTGTATTTGATAATGACAGTTGCATTGCTGCGGCAAGCGTTGCCATTACCGCGCCTGACCTTCTGACCGTTAACGTTACAAAAGAAGATGCGAGTTGCGGTATACCGGATGGAGCAGCGGCAGTTGCAGTGGCGGGAGGCGCCCCTCCTTACTACTATTCCTGGTCAACGGGAAGCACAGGCGCATCGGAAAGCGGTTTACCTGCAGGATTATATTTCGTTGCTGTAACGGATAATAGCGGTTGTCTTACAACAAAAAGCGTTGCCATTAATAATATTGGCGCTCCAGAAATAGAAGTTCTTTCAATGAACAATACCGGTTGCGGAATGACATCATCCGGTGCAATAGACATTGGCGTGACCGGTGGGGCAGGGGGGTATTCATATCAGTGGAACGATTCCTCAACAACTCAGGATATTACCGGGCTTTCCGAAGGAGAATATGCTGTGACCGTTTCCGATTCTGCCGGATGCGTTAGCATCGAGCATGTAATAATTGAATCGGCAATGCCTGCCGTACAACCTATATGTATGGTAACGGTTGACAGTTTAACAGGGAAAAATCTGGTTGTATGGGATAAGTCACTTGTCGCGCCTGATATTTCTGACTTCAGAATTTATAAAGAGGGCAGTGCTAGCGGAGTATATAACCTGATTGCAACCGTACCCTATTCAGATCAAAGTGAATATCGTGATATGGCGGCAAATCCGTTGCAGCGATCGTGGCGTTACCGCATAACTGCTGTTGATTCCTGCGGCAATGAATCGGAATTTTCGGAAATACATAAAACCATGCACCTTGCCATCAATCTCGGACTTGGCAATAAAATCAACCTGATATGGGACCCGTATGAAGGATTCAATTACACAACCTTTGTCATTTACCGCGGCACCAATCCGAACCAGATTGATTCGCTGGATGCTTTACCGTCAACATTGCACTCGTACACTGATTTGAATCCGCCACAAACACCTAATCTTTACTATATTGTTTCGGCACTTTATCCCGGTGAATGTACGGTGCAGAAGATGGCGAAGAAGTACAACTCATCAAAATCAAATACCGCAGCGCAGCAGATGCCGATAGGAATTGAGGAATTGCGGATTTCGGATTGTCAAAATTGCGGATTTCGGATTTATCCAAATCCCGCTAATGAATATTTTACTTTGGAAATTTATGCCTGCCTGCCGGACAGGCAGGGAAACAAGGAAATATTCTTCACGATTTATGATATATTGGGTAGAAAGGTATTTAAATCCGAAATCCGAAATCCTAAATCCGAAATAATAATTAAGGATTTGCCTGCCGGTTTATATTTTTATGAAGTAAAAAACAAGGATGGAGTTTTAGGAATGGGGAAACTGGTAATTGAATAGAATAATTATGATTCGCTTTTTTTATCTGCCGGTTCTGATCCTGGGTAACCTTTCAATTGTTCTACTGTTCATTTGTTCTATTGTTCAATTTTTCAATTATTCATTGCATGCCCAACCCCTTCCATCATCCATCCATGAAGAACAATCATCTTTTTTCAACCAATTCGGACACTTTTCCGAACAACAATATGATTCCCTTAACAATATCGGTGTAGTAACAAAATATCCCCCCCATTTGGGGGGGATGAAAGGGGGGGTATGCTCGCTGCAATACCAGGTCTACGGCTGGAACCCCTACTGGGTCGGAACCGCCTACAATAACTACGATTTTTCATTGCTTTCCACCTTTTGCTATTTCTCGTACGAACTCAATCCGAATACGGGGGGGTATTATGATATTCACTCATGGAAAACGACCAATTCCGTTACCCTCGCCCTGGCAGCCGGCTGCCGCGTTGATTTATGCGTGACCAACTTCGGCAACACAGATAACACGACTTTTCTCACAAATCCTTCAGCGCAGCAGGTCTTCATTGACAGCATCATCGCGCTATTGCAATACCGCAACGCCAATGGGGTTAATATTGACTTTGAAGGCGTACCGGGAGCACAAAGGAACAATCTTACCGCCTTCATGATTGACCTCTCAAACCAACTCAAGGCGGCAATTTCGGGTGCAACCGTTTCCATTGCCCTTCCTTCTGTTGACTGGAGCAATGCCTTTGATGTTGCTGCCATGAATTCTTATGTTGACCAGTTCATCATCATGGGTTACGGCTATTATTACAGCGGAAGTTCAACAGCAGGCCCGACCGCGCTTTTTTACAGCGATGGCTCGCCATGGACATCCTATAATGTTGTGCGCTCGGTAAATTATTTTCTTGGAGCCGGTGTCACACCTTCAAAACTGTTGCTTGGACTCCCATACTATGGCTATGAATGGCAAACGGTCGATAATTCTGTGCCCGGTTCTGTAACCGCAGCGAATAGCTCGCGAACTTATGCCTATGAACGAAATAACTACCGCGGTGTTTACAATATGTATTTTGACCAGCAGAGTTTTAATCCATATTATGATTTTAATTCCGGGGGCAACTGGTACCAATGTTGGATTGATAACGAATTCAGTTTGGGAAAAAAATATGAAATGGTGAAGCAGAAGGGAATAGGAGGGATCGGTATCTGGGCGCTCGGATATGATGACGGTTACCCTGATTTATGGAATCTCCTGCGCGATAAATTTTCAACCTGCGCTGTTGTTCCCTGCACCGATACGATCTATGACACCGGAGGACCCAATTGCAATCATTACAATGATGAAGATTATACATTCACCATCGCACCAAATAGTTCTTCATCCGTGACCCTGAATTTTACTTCTTTTCAACTTGAATCCGGTTATGATTCGTTGTGGATTTATGATGGTCCAAACACTTCATCTCCGCTGATTGGCGGTTATTCCGGTACTGCATCGCCCGGTCTGCTTTCCTCTGCCGGTGGAGCGCTTACTATGCGCTTTTATTCCGATGCCGCCACTATTTATTCCGGATGGAGTGCAATTACAGGATGTGTTGCCGATACAATAAATCCCACTACTTCCGTAACTGTTTCCGGAGTATGGCAAACGGATGATTTTACCGCGCAATTCACTGATGCCGATGGGGGGGGCAGCGGGCTTGACCTTCTCTTTTACCAACCGCTTGAATACAATGGAGTTGAGTGGAGAGCCAATGAGTCAAATGGTTTTTTTAATGATAATTTTGATTTAACTCTGCATCCCGATTGGACAAATTACACGGGAAACTGGAATATAAATTCGGGTTACCTTAATCAGGATGATGAAGCAAATAGTAACACAAACCTTTACGCTCCGCTTGCACAAACAACCGGTGAAATATATTTATTCCACTGGGAGATGAACATTGGCGGAAGTGGAACTAACCGCAGGGCTGGAATTCATTTCTTTTGCGACAGTGCGGCAAAACCCAATCGTGGAAATTCTTATTTCGTTTACTACCGGGTTGACAATGATAAATGTCAGATTTATAAAGTTGTCAATGATACATGGACATTAGAATCAGACGATATTGCTGCTGTTGACCCGAATACATGGTATGATTGCAAAGTGATATTCAATCCACAAAGCGGATTGATTAAAGCATACCTGAATGATGCCCTTGTAAGTTTCTGGACTGACCCTGCGCCATTCTCATCCGGGAATTTCATTTCCCCGCGCACAGGCAATGCCAATGTATTATACAATGACATGAAAGTATATCGCGCCCGGGGTGCAAATAATATCATTATCAGTGTCGGACCTTCATCAACCGATGATATCCGATATCAAAATCCAAATTCCGCAACCCCGTCCGGAAGAATAAAATCAATTGTAAAGGACTCAGCCGAAAACTGGAGCGCTCCTGCCAACTATGATGTGAATATTGACTGGACTTCCCCTGCAGATGTATTGGTAAATGACGGAGTTGGCAATGACATAGATACAATTTTTATCAACTATGAACTTTCTGCAAATTGGACTTCATCCGCAGATACGAATTCTGATGTAGCAGGGTATTGGTACGCTATCGGTTCATCACCGGGCGACTCTGATGTGATTCAATGGAAAAATAATGGTTTGAACACGAATGCAACCGACAGTGCCTTATTATTGAATAATGGCTCAGTATATTATTATTCGGTTCATGCGGAGAACGGTGCAGGGTTGCATTCAAATACAGGTGTATCTGATGGCGTTTATATTTACATTGCTTCACCTCCGGTTGCAATTTTTTCTCCCGATTCAATATCAATATGCATAGGGGATTCGATAACCTTTAATAATTTATCACAAAATGCCATTTCTTACCAATGGCAATTTGCAGGGGGGAATCCTTCGTCTGATACATCATCTGGTCCGGTTGTTCAATACGATACTGCCGGTAATTTCCAGGTAGTGTTGATTGCTTCCAATTTATCCGGTAGCGATACAATGATTGGCGCTGTGACCGCACATGATGTTCCTTACATTTCAATATTATCACTTCCTGTAATTAATTGTGACACTAATCCTGATGAAATATTGACTGCATCTGTTACCGGAGGTACCCCCCCCTATTCTTATTTATGGTCTGATGGTCAAATGTCTGCAACAGATACCGGTCTTGCACCGGGAACTTATTCAGTGACGGTTAGTGATGCTTCCGGTTGTACCTCTGCCGCTTCTGCAACTATATCGCATAATGCAATATACGCTGATTTTACCCAGAGTACCGATACCATAAATCTTTCGCTTGTTGATTCCGTAATTTTCACCGATATGAGCACAGGGGGGGTAACATCATGGCAGTGGGATTTCGGGAACAGCACCGGTTCCTCCCTGCAAAACCCTGTCGCTTATTATGACAGCGTTGGAGTTTATCCGCTTACACTGATAGCATCAAACAATTTTTGCAGCGATACGGTTTATGGGCAGGTAGTGGCAGTGGTGATTACCTCTTCTTGGTTTTCAGATTCTGAACTCTGGTTTATGTTTTATCCGAATCCCGCAAATGACTTTCTGAATATTCAATTTACCGGAACTAAAGCCAACATTGAAGAAATTCGCCTGCTGAATATTATCGGGCAGGAAGTGAAAAAAGACCATCAAGGTTTCCAAAACCTTTATGGCCTTACCCGGATTTTTATTGGCGACCTTCCCGAAGGTATTTACCGGCTGCTGCTCATCACTCCTGAAGAAGTAGCAGGAGGGAATGTTGTTGTGGGAAATGAGGTACCGGAACTGGGAAAATAATAGCCGAATGAGAACTCAATCATCACGGTTTTTGCATATTTTCTTATCTTTATATCATTAAAATTGCCAAATTAAAATAATAACTACAGAACATGTATGCAGTTAAAAAAATAATGAGTGTTAAACCATTTGAAGTGACTTTATTATTTAATACCGGTGAGGTTCGTTATATCGATTTCAAAAATAAATTGAAACAATGGACAAAATCGCCTGACAGCATCTATCATGGCCTTTTGAATCCTGATTATTTTAATAAAGTAAAATTACTCGCGGGATGGGATACCATTTACTGGGATAATGGTATTGATTTTTGTCCGGATATGCTTTACCGGTGGAGTTTAAATAACAAAAGTAGATAGCATGGGGACATTCATAAACCCCGATTTTACTATCTCCAATCTCTCCTGCAATTCCGATGTATTCAGAACATTGTTTTCAGATGTTTCTGAACAGGAATATCTCTGGAAGCCCCCCCCCAATAAATGGTGCCTCCTTGAAATCGTATGCCATCTCTACGATGAAGAGCGGGAGGACTTCCGCGCAAGGGTAAAGCATGTTCTGGAAAATCCTGAACTGCCGATGGCTTCCATCGACCCTGTTAACTGGGTTACAAAAAGGAAATATATTGAAAGAAATTATTCCGAGATGATTGAAAAATTCCTTGAAGAGCGCAAACAATCTGTAGTTTGGCTCAAATCTCTGAAAGAACCTAAATGGGAAAACACATATAATCATACCCAAATTGGAACTATGACCGCTTATTCATTTCTCAACAACTGGCTGGCGCACGATTATTTTCACTTCCGGCAAATTGTCAGGACGAAGTACAGGTATTTACAGCAAGTTACCGGTGACAAATTAATATATGCCGGTGAGTGGTGATTGTCCAAAGTTCAAAAAATAAGAAATAAAAAATAAAAAATTACGAAGCCGAAAATTATTTTTCAGATTTATTTCTGATTTCGGATTTAGTATAACTTGGTAACCCACCCGATAGATATCGGGATTGGTGGTAGGTATTTACAATTGGCTATGCCAGTCAATAACCTCACCCCGTCCTCATTCCGATTGCATCGGAATTCGGACACCCCTCTCCTTATTAAGGAGAGGGGCTGGGGGGTGAGGTGTATAAAAGCCACCGCCCCTGCCTACCGGCAGGCAGGCGCCAAGGCGGAAAGATACAGGGTCAAAGATACAAAACGCGCAGGAGGGATTATTTTGTTTGGCTATTTTCCGCAGAATTTTTTTTCATCGCTTCCTCTACAGGTATCCTTCTTCCGTTTTCGTATGCAATAATGAATATTCCTTCTAATTTGTACCGGGTTATTATCATTTTCCGGTGCTGTGATGCGCTTTCATAACTGGGAAAAGAACCGGTCATATATTTATACGTACCGTTAATTCGTTCTCCGGTAACCGGATCTTTGAGATTATATTTATTCCTGAAATAGTTCTCCGGTAATGAATTTACTGATGAAGCGATCTGGATGCTGAATCTTATGCCGCTATAGTCATTTCGGGAGAGTTCATTTGGTTTAACAGCGGATATGACAGCCGGTTTTTTGGCATGCTGTTTTGGTTTTACCGACCTGAAAAAAAGGGTATCCGGTCCGATAAAAATTTCCTTTTTCCGGTTCCCTTCTACATAGGAGAAATTACCGGAGAGAATTAAGGAGTCACTGATTGATTTATCGGGAGAAAGAGAAAGTATTACGGTTATCGTTTCTTCTGCCGGTAATTCCATCCAGATAAATTTCGCCTCATTAGTTTCAAGTGTGAAATGCGCCTGGCGGGTGTCAACAGGTACCGCTGTAGATAATCCCGGCAGGTTAACGGTAATCCGGGCGAACCCTGTAAGGGCTCCTTTATTGAGGTTAATTTTCAGTTGAAAAGATGAACCGTCTTCAACTGCATCGGGAAATTCAAATGTAGCGGAAACCGTATCCTGAAAACTTTTGGAAAAAGCCGGAGAAATAAATAAACAAGAGTTACTGTGCAAAATCAAAAGATAAAAACAAACTGTAATAATATTAATTCTGCCACTAAAACACCAGAACACAAAATCCCGCAAAAAAGAATTTTGTGAAACCTGCCTGCCTGGAGGCAGGTTCAGTGATTTTGTATTCCGGTTTTTACCGGGATGGCAAATAGATTTTTGCAAATTAAAGAGCATTATCATCTCCCCGGTGGGAAAGTATAACATTTTGGCTTGTTTTTTCGTCAATATTAAGGAACCGTACCAGGTTCATTGCCTGCCCAACCGAAGTAACCCTCGGAATAACGAGTATCAGCCGGTTATTTTTTTCTTTCAGGAAAAAGGGTGATTCCATTCCTGACGGAAAATAAGCCAGAAACCTGCCTGACCGCATGATAATTTTCTCTATTCCCGCTTCCTGCGATTCATTCCTCAACAGGATTATATTGAACAATTCTCTTGCCTGGTCTGGTAAGGGCCCGAAACGGTCCGTAATGCCCGTAATGAACGAATTCAGTTTCTCCTCCGATTTTATTTCACTCAGTTCCCGGTAAACGGAAAGCCGTTCGGATATGCTTTCAATATAATCGTCAGGTATCAGAATTTCAAGATCGGTATCGACCTGGCACTCTTTTGCGAATAGCAGATCAGGGTGGTGTGCATAGGCAGGGGCAGGCTTTTCCACATTATTATTCATTTCGGTTTTAATTTCCATAACGGCCTCATCAATGATTTTCTGGTAGGTCTCATATCCCATATCATTGATAAATCCGCTCTGTTCCGCGCCAAGCATGTTTCCGGCTCCGCGGATGTCGAGGTCGCGCATGGCGATATTGAATCCGCTGCCGAGGTCCGAAAAATCCTCAATGGCTTTAAGGCGTTTTTTTGCCTCATCGGACAGTGTTACCGCGGGTTGCGTGAGAAGGTAGCAAAACGCTTTTTTATTTGACCTGCCCACCCGTCCCCTCATTTGGTGCAGATCGCTTATGCCGAAATTCTGAGCATCATTGATGATGATGGTATTTACATTGGGGATATCTATACCCGACTCTATAATAGTGGTACAGATCAGTACATCAAAACGGTCTTCAATAAAATCCAGCATGATTTTTTCAAGGTCCCTTCCCTTCATACGGCCGTGGGCTACGCCAATCCGGGTGCCGGGACAGACCCGTTGGATTATACCGGCCACATGATCAATGTTTTCGATCCGGTTGTGGATGAAAAAGACCTGCCCCCCCCGGTCAACTTCGTATGTTATGGCATTCCGTATCAGGGTTTGGTTAAATTCATGAACTTCGGTTTCAACCGGGTACCGGTTAGGGGGGGGTGTGTGAATGACCGACATATCGCGGGCTCCAAGCAGTGATAACTGCAGCGTCCTTGGGATCGGAGTTGCCGATAAGGTAAGAGTATCAACATTGGTTTTAAATGTTTTTAAACGTTCTTTTGCCGATACCCCGAATTTTTGTTCTTCATCTATAATAAGGATGCCAAGGTCTCTGAACCGGACATTTTTTCCGAGCAGGGCATGAGTCCCGATAATAATATCAATTTTTCCGTCTTCCAGTTTTCGGAGAATCTCTTTTTGTTCGGATATTTTTTTAAACCGGTTCAGGTATTCAAGGTTACATGGAAAATCAGCAAGCCGTTCCGAGAATGTCTTAAAATGCTGCAGGGCAAGAATGGTGGTGGGTGCAAGCAGTGCCGCTTGTTTATTATCGGCAACGGCTTTGAATGCAGCCCTGACGGCAATCTCGGTTTTTCCGAACCCGACATCCCCGCATATTAGGCGATCCATCGGTGATTCATTCTCCATATCCTTCTTCACATCGGCAGTGGTTTTTATCTGGTCCGGTGTATCTTCATATATGAAAGATGCCTCCAGTTCGGTCTGCAAATAAGTGTCGGGCATAAAGGCAAACCCCTTTTCCATTTTCCTGCGGGCATATAGTTTAATCAGGTCAAAAGCGAGTTCCTTTATTTTCTTCTTTGTTTTTTGCTTTAGTTTATTCCATTTATCGGATCCGAGTTTATCAATACGCGGAACCGATCCGTCTTTACTGCCGTACCGGGCTATGCGGTGAAGCGAATGAATGGAGATGAACAACACATCGTTGTCGCGGTAAAATATTTTAACCGCCTCCTGTATCTTGCCGTTGACTTCTATTTTTTCCAGGCCACCGAAACGGCCTATCCCATGGTCAATATGAACTACATAATCACCGGGTTTGAGTTGCATCAGGTCGCGGGTGACCAGGGTATTTTTTGTTTTTCGGAAACCCTCCTTCAGGTGGTACCGGTGATACCGGTTAAAAATCTGGTGATCGGTGTAGCAGCAGATTTTCAGGTCATGATCGGTAAATCCTTCCTTTATTGGCAATAACAGTGCGGTAAAAATATCACCGGGACTTGTTTCATCCTGCTTTGGCTCAGGTGAAAGGTCATCAAAAATGTCGTAAAAACGGTCAATCTGTTTAGGATTATCTGACAAAAGAAAATTTTTGATTCCGCTTTTTATATTCGCTGTCATATTTTCAAGAAGCAGAGAAAAATTTTTATTGAAGGATGGTTGTGGCGTTGTATTAAAAGATATGACCGTACCCTCATCAGCAACAAATCCCGATAAATTCAGGCGAAATAAATTATCCGTTTGAAGAAAGAACTCCTCTTTGGAGAGGTACCGCTTCTTTTTTTCCTCCGCTGAAATCCGGTTAAAACCATCAGCAATTTTCCCTGCCGTGTGCGGATAATTCCCATACCATAGCAGGGAAGTTGGAGGCAGGTAAGAGAAGATAGATTCAAAGTTACCTGATGATTCGAGTTTATCCGGGTCCTGTATAATCAGCGCCTCATCGGTCTTCCGGATTGAATACTGGCTGGAAGGTTCAAAAATGCGGATTGATTCAACAGTGTCATTTACAAATTCAATGCGGTAAGGGTGTTCCGATGATAATGAAAAAATATCAATAATTCCCCCCCTCACCGAATACTGTCCCGGTTCAAAAATGAAATCATGCCTTTCAAAGCCGTACTCCGAAAGCAGATCGGTAATGAAATCAATTCCGTATTTTTCTCCTGTTTTCAGCCGCCAGGAATTTTCCGATACTGTTTTATGAGGAGCGGTTTTCTCAGATAGTGCTTCAGGATAAGTGACAATCATAACCGGCTTCCGGTTTTCCTGTGGAATACTGCTTGGATCCGCACATAACGCTGTATGGGCGGGGATTTGCCGTCCCGCGAAGCGGGATTCCACAGGGTTTCCCGTTAATGCCGCCAGCGCTTGGGTGCGGATTTGAATATTTGCCGGGTCACGTTCCTCCGGTGCAAAGGTTTTGCGGTATGTTGTGGGGAAAAAAAGAACATTTTCTCTTCCGGCAAGTAATTCAAGGTCGTTGAAGAGGTAAGCGGCATCTTCTTTTTGATTACAGGTAATAAGATTAACAACGGGAATTTTTCTGAATAGCGCTGCCATCACAAAGGCAGGCGAAGAACCGCACAAACCTTTCAGGTTAATTTTCCCCCGCACTCCGGAATTCACATAATCCGACAGGATACCGCCAATATGTTCAACCTGACCGGATGTTGAATAATAACCTGCCAATTTATCGGATTTCATGGAGTATGCTTATAAATACTACTGCAAAGGTAATTGGAAACGGGAATTAGTGAAATGGGCCTGGAGAAAACGGGACAGGGGAGAGGACGAGAAGTAATACCCTTGTTGGAGGCACCTCTAAGAACTCATTTTTTTAGAGGTTCCTTTTGGATATTCAGGCGATCTTCTCAGCCGGAGAATATTTCAGCATAAATTCTTCCGCTGCTTCTACCATTTCCTGTGATCCGGCAAAATAAGGAGTTCGCTGATGTAAGGAGCGTGGCTGAAGATCGAGTATCCTTTTGCTGCCGTTGGATGCTTTGCCGCCTGCCTGCTCAACAACCCATGCAAGCGGGTTACATTCATACAGAAGCCGTAATTTACCTTTCGGTGACTGGGCAGTGCTCGGGTAAATAAAAATACCTCCTTTAATCAGGTTGCGGTGAAAATCGGCTACAAGTGAACCTATATAACGGAGGGTGTATGGCCGGCCGCTCTCTTTATCTTCTTCCTGGCAATTTTTTATGTATTGTTTTACTCCATCCGGAAAATGAGCGAAATGCCCCTGATTTACGGAATAAATATTACCGTTTACCGGAATTTTTATCTGCGGATGTGAAAGGCAGAATTCACCTATGGAAGGATCAAGGGTAAAACCGTTCACCCCTTTCCCTGTGGTGTAAACAAGCATGGTGGATGAACCGTAAATAATGTAGCCGGCAGCGACCTGTTCGGTGCCGGGTTGCAGGAAGTCCTCATCCGTTCCGGGGCCGGAAAGAGAAATCCTCCGGTAAACCGAAAAAATAGTCCCGATGGAAACATTCACATCAATGTTGGTTGAGCCGTCCAACGGGTCAAGTGCGATGACATATCTTGCATTTTTTGATACCGGTGTATCAATGCGGATGATGTTTTCATTTTCTTCCGATCCTACGGCACAAACCTGCCCGCCCGCTTTAAGGGCTGCAATAAACTGCTGGTCGGCAAATTCATCTAATTTTTTTACTTCTTCACCATGCACATTTATTGAGCCGGCATCACCGAGAATGTTCACGAGTCCGGCTTTGTTAACTTCCCGGTTAACGATCTTTGCAGCGATACTGATATCATTCAGCAACCGCGTCAGTTCTCCGGACGCAAAAGGAAAATCCTGCTGGTTGCGGATGATGAATTCACTAAGGGTTGTTACATGGTCCATGGCGATGAAGGTTATTTCCGGATTACTTCCGGGAATGCAAAAATAAGTTATTTTTTTAATCGGGAATTACCTGTCCGGTGCGATATTACGGATTCCTTATTTTTGCGTGAGTTGACCATAAAGCGGATATAATTGTTTTAACGGGATGCAGATAAAAATATCAATTCGCAAAGGCGTACTATCCGACCTCCCGGATATATTGCGCCTGATAAAGGAACTGGCTTCTTATGAACGATCTGCCGGTGAAGTTGAAATTACGTTACCGGAACTTGAAAAAGATTGTTTCGGAAAAAATTCCATTGCTGATTTTTTCGTTGCCGTTGCGGGGAAAACAATAATCGGGATGGCTCTTTTTTACACAAAATATTCCACGTGGAAAGGAAGGTGCATTTTCCTGGATGATATCATCGTAAGCGAAAAATACCGGGGCAGGGGAGCGGGTAAAAAACTTTTTGATGCGGTTATCCGGACGGTAAAAGAAAGAAAGGCGAGACGGCTTGAATGGCAGGTGCTAGACTGGAACAAGCCGGCAATTGATTTTTACCGCAAGTACAACGCCCAGTTCCTGCCGGAATGGATTACCTGCCGGTTGACCGGTAATCAGATAAAAATAATTCATGAGAAAAGTATTTAAATTCGGTGGCGCCTCGGTGCGCGATGCTGCAGGGGTAAGAAATGTGGCCGGGATCATTAATCGTTATCCTGATGAAAACCTGGTTGTTATTGTTTCGGCAATGGGAAAGACCACCAATGCGCTGGAAAAAGTCGTGAAATCATATTTTGGTAAATCCGGTGATGCCGTTAAATTTCTTGATGAAATCAGGCAAAATCACTTCGGCATCATCAACGAACTTTTCAGCGGAACAAAATCACCTGTATTTTCTAAAGTCGGCTCACTTTTCGTTCTCCTGGATGGCATTTTGAAGAACACACCATCGGAAAAATATGATTTCGAATATGACAAAATCGTCTCCTTCGGAGAACTGTTATCAACGGTTATTGTAAGCGAATATCTTACCCTGGCTGGAATTGAGAACCGGTGGGCTGACGTCCGGACTCTTATTAAAACCGATAATACGTTTCGCGAGGCAACGGTGAATATTGACCGGAGCGCAAAACTGATACAGGATTACTGCGGGACAGCAAATGAGAGAGTGATACTTACCCAGGGATTTCTTGGTTCCACGGCCGAAAACCTTACCACAACCCTCGGAAGGGAGGGTTCTGATTATACCGCATCGGTTTTTGCTTACTCCCTCGGTTCACCGGAAGTTGTCCTGTGGAAAGACGTAGGGGGGGTATTCAATGCCGACCCGGTTTTGTTTCACGAGGCGGTCAAATTCCGCACTATTTCCTACCGCGAAGCCATTGAACTTACTTTTTACGGTGCAACGGTCATCCACCCGAAAACGATAAAACCGCTGCAGGATAAAAATATTCCCCTCCGGGTAAAATCGTTCGTCAGACCGGAGGAGGACGGTACGCTTATCAGCAGCGATACTACCTCCGATTCCATGATATTATCCTACATTGTAAAACCGAACCAGGTGCTGCTTTCAATCATGCCCCGCGATTTTTCTTTTATCGTGGAAGAAAACCTGAGCCGCATTTTTTCCGTATTTGCAGCGCATCGCGTTAAAATAAACGTAATGCAGAATTCTGCCGTAAGTTTTTCGGTCTGTGCTGACAACGATCCGTTGCGGGTTCCCGCCCTGCTGAAAGATCTCCGGAAAAATTTCACTATTCTTTTCAATAAAGACCTTCAATTGTTCACCATCCGCCATTACAACATGGCCACCATTGACCGCCTCGCTTCCGGGAAAAAAATATACCTGGAACAGAAAAGCAGGAATACGATACAGTTGGTGATGAAGTGATGCATTTTCCTATCTTCGCCCTCCTTTTATGGGATTTATTATTTCACACGTTTTCATGAACCGGTTGCCTGCAATATTATTTATTTTATTATTTTCTTCCGGCTCCTTATTATCCCAAAACCGCCATACAGTCAGCGGCTACGTGCGCGATTCGGCAAGCGGGGAATATTGTATTGGAGCAAACATTTACCTGCGCGAAATATTAAAAGGAACTTCAACAAATACCTACGGCTTTTATTCAATGACCGTTGATGATGGTGATTACACGTTGGTGATTTCTTACCTTGGCTATCATAATTTTGAAAAAAAAATCAAACTTGATAAAGATATCCGGTTGAATATATCACTCGGCAGGATGGTTTTCACTACCGGTGAAGTTGTTATTACCGGTGAAGCGCAGGACAAAAATGTAAAGAGCACCGATATCGGAACGGTGCGCATGGATGTACGGGAAATAAAGCAGTTACCCGTTGTTTTCGGTGAGGTTGATGTGCTGACAGCCATTCAATTGCTGCCTGGCGTTCAGGCGGCAGGGGAGGGAAGTTCCGGTTTTTACGTGAGGGGGGGAGGACCTGACCAGAACCTCATCCTTCTAGATGAGGCAATTGTTTACAATGCAGGCCACCTGTTTGGATTTTTCTCGGTATTCAATCCCGATGCCGTCAAGGATATTAACCTCATTAAGGGCGGAATGCCTGCCAATTACGGTGGACGGCTTGCATCGGTTCTCGATATAGCGATGAAAGAGGGCAATTCAAAAAAGTTTGAGGTTGACGGTGGTATTGGAGTTATCTCATCGCGCCTCGCCTTGCAGGGACCTGTCAAAAAAGATACCTGTTCCTATATCGTAACTGCGAGAAGAACCTATATTGATGTACTGGTAAAACCGTTTGTGAATCTTCAATGTTCAAAGGATCAGGGTATTATTTTTATGATCTCAATGGCAAAATCAATTATCGTATCTCGGACCGCGACCGGCTTTTTTTAAGCGGTTATTACGGAAAAGATGTTTTTACATTTAAAAGCGAAGAAGCCGGATTTGAAGCGAATATTCCATGGGGAAACGCTACCGGGTCGCTGCGGTGGAACCACCTTCACAATAAAAAACTTTTCATGAATACCACCGCGGTCTATTCTGACTACAAGTTTGAATTTATTGCCGAACAGGATAATTTCGGATTCCGGTTATTTTCCGGCATCAGGGATTGGACCCTCAAAAGCGATTTTAACTATTTTCCGTCCGTGCTGCATAATATTAAGTTCGGAGGAATTTACATATATCATACCTTCATACCGGGTAATGTTTCGGCAAGGATTAATGAAGATACCCTAAGTTTAAATAAAATCATCAGACAATATGCCCATGAGGGAGCTCTTTACGTGAACGATGATTTTGACATCACCGAATGGCTTAAGGTAAATGCCGGAATACGTTATTCTCTTTTCAGACAGGTTGGTCCGTTTACCCGATACCGGAAAAATGAAATAGACCAGATAGTTGATTCCGTAGTTTACAAAAGAGGTGAGAGAGTGGCTGATTACAGCGGCATTGAACCCCGTATTTCCATGCGGATTCTGCTGAATAAAAGCACTTCTTTCAAGGCATCGTACACGCATAATTATCAATACCTGCATCTTGCTGCAATATCTTCCATTTCCATGCCGACCGATCTGTGGGTTCCGAGTTCAGACCGGGTAAAACCGCAGTTTGGAATCCAGTATGCGGGGGGGATTTTTAAAAATTTGAGGAATAATATTTTTGAAACATCTGTTGAGGTTTACTATAAAACGATGGAAAACATGGTGGAATTTGCCGAAGGAGCGGCACCTGAAAGTTCCATCAGCGATAATACCGACAATAGTTTCGTTTTCGGTGAAGGGAAATCCTATGGCGCGGAATTTTTCATCGCAAAAAGAAAAGGCAAATTTCACGGGTGGATAGGATATACGCTCTCTAAAACAACGCGTACTTTTCCTGATATCAATGACGGTGAAGAATTTTACGCCAAGTACGACCGCAGGCATGATTTTGAAGTGATTGCCAATTATTCCCTGAACAGCAGATGGACATTTTCGGCTGTTTTTGTCTATGCAACCGGTAACACCGCGACCATGCCCGTGGATTTTTATCTTATAGAAGGAAATGTAGTCACTGAATACGGAAAGCGCAATTCTTACCGGATGCCGGATTACCACCGCATGGATTTGTCCGCCACCTGGAACCTTAAACCGTTAAAGGTGCAGTCAATGGCAGTTGAAAATTCCCTTGTATTTTCGATATATAATCTCTACAACCGCCTGAATCCCTATTTTATCTACATTGATTATGACGGTGATGCACTTGACGGTGACCTGACTGCGCATGCAAAACTTGTTTCGGTATTCCCGATCCTGCCATCCGTGACCTGGAATTTCAGGTTCTGACCCTCATAAAATTCCTACCTTTGTCCCACCCCGCCATAGGCGGGGCAATAAAAGCCCTGATGCCCGGAATATTCTCTTTATTTAAAGTCCCATCGCATAAAAAGTTTGATTATAAACCCCGCTATTATATTCCTGATAGAAATAGCGATAACGACAGCGGGCACCGTAAAACCTTCAGGCATACCCTGAAAATTCATCGCAAAGCAGGAAAAAAAGTTTTTATGAGCCAGGTACGTTTAGTTGTAATCATGTTAATATTACTTTTTATCGCATATTATTTATTTTTTATGTAAACATTAATCCTGATTGGAATAGGTAATTTGAATCCGTAATTTTGACAATCGAAAATCCGAAATTTATCATAATGCCTGACCTGATATCCATATTACCCGAATCAGTGGCTAACAAGATTGCTGCCGGAGAGGTCGTTCAGCGGCCCGCTTCAGTTGTGAAAGAATTACTTGAGAATGCCGTAGATGCCGGGAGTACAAAAATTCAGATTCTTATCAGGGAGGGGGGAAAATCATTTATTCAGGTTATTGACAATGGGAAGGGAATGAGCGAAACCGATGCACGGATGTGCCTGGAACGGCACGCAACGTCAAAAATCAGAACTGCCGATGATCTTTTTAACATCCGCTCCTTCGGGTTCAGGGGCGAGGCGCTTGCATCGATAGGTGCGGTTGGGCATACTTCTATTCGCACTAAAAGAGATGAGGATGAAACCGGCACCGAGGTAATTGCCGAAAATTCAAAAGTTGTTTCGCAGGAACAGGTATCGTGCGCCACCGGAACGACTGTCACGGTAAAAAATATCTTTTTTTCGGTTCCGGCACGAAAAAAATTCCTGAAAAACGATACCATTGAATTACGCCATATCAATGATGAGTTCCTTCATGTTGCGATGGCGCACCCGGAAATAAGTTTTAAACTTCTCCATAATGACAGACCCCTTTACCATCTTGAGAAGTCCTCGCTGCGCCAGCGCATTGTGCATATTTGCGGCACTTCAATCAATGAAAGGATCGTTCCTGTTGAAGAAGATACCCAACTGGTAAAAATATGCGGATTTTCCTGTAAACCCGAATTTGCAAGAAAAAACCGCAGTGATCAGTATTTTTTTGTGAACAGGCGGTTTATCCGTTCTCCTTATCTTCACCATGCTGTCATGTCCGTTTATGAAAACCTGCTGCCTGCCGGAAGCCATATTTTCTACTTTATTTTCCTTGAAGTTAATCCTGCATCGGTAGATGTGAACATTCATCCCACAAAAACCGAAATTAAATTTGACAATGAAAAAGCGATTTATTCCATCGTAGCCGCTGCGGTGAAAAGGGCGCTCGGAATGTTTAACCTGGTGCCATCCATTGATTTTAATCCGGAAGATAATTTCGTTTTACAGACAACTCCTTCCCGTCAGGCAGGTAATCCGGTTACGGGAACACCGTTCAGAGATATAAAGTTGCACGACCTGGAAAATATCAGAAACTGGGAGAACGTGTTCGGAAAAATTCCCAATGTCAAGGATAGAACGGTCAATGTACCGGGTGAAATTCCGGACGCCACTGTGCTAACGGACAAAAGCGATTATAAAACAAATTTACCTTTAACTGATCCTGCTATTAATTCCAATCAATTCCTTTGTTTTGAAAACAAGTACATTATTACAAAAGTAAAATCCGGTTTGATGATCATTGACCGGGTTCATGCAAATGAAAGAATCATGTATGAAAGGTTTTTATCGTCCCTGGAAAAATCTCCCGGTGCAAGCCAGCAGGTGATTTTTCAGCAGGTTTTGGATCTCTCACCGGGTGATGCCATGATTTTATCCGGTATCCTTTCTGAAGTACGCGGCATGGGATTCGACATACAGCCGATCGGAAAATTTTCTTATGTTATAGATGGTTTACCTGCCGGTTTTCCGGTCGGCAACCCAATTGAAGTTCTTGAAGGTTTTATCGAACAGGTAAGGATATCCGGTGCTGAATTAAAAATGAAACCTAAGGAAAAACTTGCCATGTTGATGGCAAAAACGGTATCTGCACGGAACATGAATGAGCCGTCACAATCTGAAATGGAATCATTAATCAATAACCTTTTCACCTGCCAGATTCCCTATTATACCCCTTCGGGAAAACCGGTCGTAACTATTATGGCTGGCCAGGAAATTAAAAACAGGTTTTCATGAGTTATTATGAAGAATACAGGCCGGCCGGGTTTAATTACCTGCCGCCTGTCATTAAAAACCTTCTTATCATTAACATCCTGGTTTTTTTAGGACAACAGGTTTTAGAGGGGCGCTTCGGAATTAATCTTGATGAACAATTCGCCCTATTCCACTATTCTTCACCCTTTTTTCACTTGTATCAGTACATTACCTACATGTTCCTGCATGGGGGTTTTTCGCATATTTTCTTTAATATGTTCGCCCTCTGGATGTTCGGGAATGTGCTTGAAAATATCTGGGGTTCCAAAAGGTTCCTGGTTTACTATTTTGTAACCGGTTTGGGTGCCGCTATAATTCACACCATTTATTTTTCGTACAAAATTTATTCAATTGAAGATGCCGCTGCGGTTTACGCATTATCGCCTGGAATTGAAGAATTTGAAATTTTCATTCGTGAGCAGGTGCCTGCGTATTACAAATCAATTTTTACTGAATTGCTGGACCACTGGTATGCCCAACCGGGTAATCCCGGTTTTATAGATGAATCGAAGTATATAATCAACCTCTTTATTGAAAAAGAAAGAAATATTCCTACCGTAGGCGCTTCGGGCGCTGTCTTCGGTTTATTGCTCGCATTCGGAATGTTGCTGCCGAATACTGTTATTTATCTTTATTTCGCCATCCCGATCAAAGCAAAATATTTTGTCATTATTTACGGAGCCGTTGAATTATTTTTAGGGGTAAGTTCAGGTGGTGATAATATTGCACATTTTGCCCACTTGGGTGGAATGTTATTCGGTTTTCTTTTCATTAAATACTGGAGTAAATAATAACCCATGTTCCGTTTATCATACTATCTGATCCGTTCTTACATCGGACCCTTTATTACCACTTTTTTCATTTCACTTTTTGTGCTCGTCATGCAATTCCTTTGGAAATATGTGGATGACCTTGTAGGAAAGGGACTTGAATGGTATATCATTGCGGAATTGCTTTTTTATGCTTCGGCCAACCTTGTACCGCTTGCATTGCCGCTGGCTATTCTTTTATCATCTCTGATGCTATTCGGCAACCTCGGGGAAGATTTTGAACTTGTTGCCATGAAATCAGCCGGGGTATCGCTGCAGCGGATTATGTTACCGCTTATTGTTATTTCCGGAATCATAAGCGGAGTTGCGTTTTATTTTTCAAACAATATCTGGCCGGTCGCAAACCTGAAAATGGGGGCTTTACTATGGGATGTGCGGCAACAGAAACCCGTGTTTCATCTTAAAGAAGGTATTTTTTATACGGGCATTGAAGGATACAGCATCAGGGCCGGAAAAAAAACCGGTGATAACTCCATTTCCGAGATTCTTATTTATGACCATACTTCATACAGCGGTAACAACAAAGTAATATCTGCCAAGGGGGGAATAATGAATTTTCTTAATGATGGAGCTATCCTTGAACTGAAATTGACGGATGGTTTTTGTTATGATGAAGGTGACAACCTGAAATCACGCAACAACACTCTTCCGCACCGGAGGATCAGGTTCAAAAGTGAGGTCTTACGGTTCGATATGAATTCATTTAAAATGGAACGCACCAGCGAAGAACTCTTCAGGGACCACTACCAGATGTTAAATATCAGGCAATTGACCGAAGTGAGTGATTCGCTTAAACTAAAATATGCTGACCGGAAAAAAGAAATCGGCAGAATACTTGAAAAACGTTATTCTATATTCCGGAACGATACTATTCCAGAAAAGAATAGGAAAATAATTAAGAACCGCCCGGTGCTTATGTCTGACTCTTTTCCGGAGAGGATGACCGTTGAAAAACCGGGTTTAACGAATAGCGACCAGGTATATGAACTCGCTATGAATTCAGTGAGGAGCCATGCCGCTTATGTATCGGCACTGAAAAGTGAACTTCATTCAAGGAATGATCTCCTGTTAAGGTATAATATTGAGTGGCACAGAAAATTCACTCTGTCCATCGCCTGTTTCATACTTTTCTTTATTGGGGCTCCACTTGGTGCGATTATCCGCAAAGGAGGATTCGGGATGCCTGTGGTGGTTTCGGGCTTTCTTTTTATCATGTTTCACATTTTGTCCATAATAGGTGAAAAATTTGCACGCGAAAATATAATAGAAGTGTACCAGGGGATGTGGCTTCCTTCGGCTTTTTTCTTTCCGTTCGGGGTGTTTCTTACCTTCAAAGCCGCAACAGATTCGGTACTGATGGATTTGGATACATATCTGAAATGGATAATAACTTTTTTATATCCACATCACCGGAAATGAACCTGCTGCTCATTACCAACCGATGCCCTTTTCCCCCGATTGACGGGTATACCATTGCCGTATGCAATATGCTCAGGGGTATAATTGAATCAGGCATCCAGGTAACACTGCTTTCAATGAATACAAAGCGCCATTTTCAGACGCCTGAAGATATTGATGCTAAATATTCAAACCTTTGCCAGTGTCATTATATTTATGTGGATAACCGTATTAAATATTCCGCAGCGTTTTTAAACCTGTTTTCTTCCGATTCATACAACATTGTACGGTTTTATTCAAAAGATTTTGAGCATGCGTTGACAGAATTGCTTAAATCAGGAAATTTTGACCTGGTACAACTTGAAGGACTAAATCTCTGTTTATATATTGATGCGATACGGAAAAGTTCGAAAGCCAGGATCGTATTACGGGCGCACAATGTTGAATACCTTATATGGGAACGGCTGGCTGCCGGTGAAATGAATTATTTCAGAAAGAAGTATTTCAAACTTCTGGCCGGACGTTTAAAAAATTTTGAAACAAATCAGATGGCCAGGATAGATGCGCTTATTCCCATTACCGGACAGGATGCTTCCATTTTCAGGATTATCCGGCCGGATCTGAAAATAAAAGTTGCCCCGCTGGGAATTTATCCTGATGAATATCCTTTTTCAAGAGCAGGGAATAAGGATATTTCCTTATTTCATCTTGGCGCGCTTAACTGGAAACCAACGGTTCAGGGATTGCTCTGGTTCTTCGGAAATGTCTGGCCCGAAGTAAACAGGCGTTTTAAGGATCTGAAATTTTATATTGCCGGAAGGCAGGCAGCACGGTGGTTTACCCAGATGAATTTTCCGGGAGCGGTAATATCAGGAGAAGTTAAGGATGCCATTGAGTTTATGAAAAAATACCAGGTTATGCTTGTTCCGCTGCTTGCCGGAAGCGGGATAAGAGTTAAAATTATTGAAGCCATGGCAATGGGAAAAACAATTATTTCGACCCGTATCGGGTGTGAAGGAATTGATGTTACCGATGGAGTAAACATCCTGATTGCCGATTCAAAGGATGAATTTATTGATAAAATCCGGTTGTGCATAAATGATCCTTCAACGGCTGAACAAATCGGAGTAAACGCAAGGAAACGTGCGGAGGAAAAATATAACAATCGTAAGATATCGGCAGAAGTTGCGGAATTTTACATTAAGGTACTTGAATGACAATTCTTGCTGAAATAGTTTTCTGGTCATCGGCATTTCTGTTGTTTCATTCGTATGTCCTCTACCCGTTGCTCGTAAAAATTGCCGCGTGGAATAAGAGGAATAATAACATTATTTATCCAGAAGATGATCTGCCGGGTGTGACCGTCATCACGGCCGCGTACAATGAGGAAGAGGTAATAGGCGAAAAACTTCACAGTATTATCCAATCGGTATATCCAGCAGGAAAAATTGAAGTTCTGATCGGGTCCGATGCTTCTGATGACGGTACCGACAGGATCGTATCCGGATTTAATGAAAGAAATCCGGATATTATTTTAAAACGTTATGAATACCGCACCGGGAAATCACCCATTCTGAACGATCTTAAAAAACGGGCGCGGAACGAAATAATAATTTTTACGGATGCCAATGTCATTTTTGATGAACACATGATTTTTCACCTTGGCAAACACTTCAGGAATGAACGGATCTCGCTGGTGGGCGCGACCGTTGTGAACAAAGGGAAAAAATCTTCTGGAATTTCCTTCCAGGAATCCGCATACATTGTGCGGGAAAACAGGATAAAATACCTTGAGGGAATTGTATGGGGATCGGTTGCCGGAGCATTTGGCGCATGTTATGCAATACGGAAAAAGGATATTCCCGAAATACCCCCCGGATTCCTCATGGAAGATTTTTATATTACCCTTGATGTGATCAGTCACGGGAACAAGGCCATATGCGAACCGGATGCAAAGTGTTATGAGGACGTATCCGATGATATCCGGGAAGAATTTAAACGGAAGATGCGTATTTCCGCAGGTAATTTTCAAAACCTCTCAGTTTACTACCCGCTTTTGTTCAGGGTATTTTCAGGAGCGGCATTTTCATTTTTCTCCCATAAAGTGATACGCTGGTTCGGACCTTTTTTGATCCTGGCATCTTTAGTATGCGCCCTGTTTGTATCGGTATGGAATCCTTTTTACCGGGTAATATTTTTCATCCAGGTCATGGTAATGTTATTGCCTTTTTGCGATTACCTGTCAGGTAAATTGGGAATATATATTAAACCCTTGCGATTCATCACGCATTTCTGGATGATGAATCTTGCACTCCTTACCGGGTTTTTCAGATACCTTGGCGGGATAAAAACAAATGTGTGGATCCCTACGAAAAGGAATGTTTAATACCGGGGAGCACGGATAAACAAATCCATGCAATTTTTTACCTCACTGATCGTTAACTATTATTACCTTCGCAAACCATGATGAGAAAAAGTAACCTGCAATTATTTTACAATAGAATTCTGTCACTTTGTTTTATTCTTCCCGCAGCCGTATCTGCTCAAAACGGTGGTAATAATGCCTATGAGTTCCTAAATATTCCCTCATCGGCAAGAACTGCCTCCCTGGGCGGCACGTTGATTACTCTCCGCGATGATGATATTCACCTTGTAACCGAAAATCCGGCAGCGCTGACTGCTGGTGTCACCAACAAGGCAGCCCTTTCATATCTCAATTATTTTTCAGATATATATTACGGAAATCTCGCCTATGCAAATTCCTTTAAAAATAAATGGCGTTACTACACCGGACTCCGTTATCTTAACTACGGTGATTTTTATGCAACGGATATCGGGGGTAACGTACTCAATAAATTTTATGCGGCTGAATATTCTCTTGACCTTGGAGGGAGCATTGATTTTGACACATTGTTTTTTGCGGGGATTTTAGTAAAGACCATTTACTCCCAGTTGGAGACCTACTGGTCAATAGGACAGGCATTGGATGTTGGTGGAGTATATATAAGCCAGAACAGGACATTTTCAGGCGCAGTAACGGTGAAAAATTTCGGATTGCAGTACAAACCCTACCGGGGTCAAAACAGGGAATTCCTTCCCTTTGAAATTCAGGCAGGAATATCAAAAAAACTCAAGCATTCACCTTTCCGGTTTAACCTCACTTTGAACCATCTTGAGACCTGGAACCTGACTTATGATACACCGCTTGATGATTATGATTCCCTTTTTATTCAACAGGATACCATCGGTGAAAAAACCAAAACAGGTAAATTCCTTCAGAAAACAACAAATACCATCGTAAAAGGAAGCGATAAAACCCTGCGCCACCTCGTTATCGGTACAGAAATTCTCCTGACCGAAAACTTCCATTTGCGTTTCGGGTACAATTACCGCAGGAGGAAAGAGATGATCATGGATGTTAAAAAAGGATTATCGGGGTTTTCGGCCGGTTTCGGGCTCCGCATTAACCGGTTCCACCTGAGTTACGGGCTCGGTATTTTTTTCCCGGGTAAGGCATCGCACTACTTTTCTCTCTCAACCAATATATCCGATTTCAGACGGAAAACCGCCTTTCCCGGTAACATGGATGAATACAGGTGATAACCGGATATTGAAAAACTGTATATTAATGGCCAATCTTTTCCTTAATCAAAACTCGCTACGCTTTTGTTCCGCTTTTTAGTTACATCAAAAGAGATGAAGATTTCATGCGAACCGGAAGAATATTTTTTAATGTTGGAAATCGTAAAATCATAGGAATACCCGAAAGCGAAATTCCCTGCCCTGAAACCGGCCAACCCGATTACCGATTCTTTATCCCGGTAAGAAAATCCGCACCAGAACCTGCTTTTATAATCATACCGGATATTGCCGTCAAACTGGAATGGCGCTCCGTCAACAAATTTCAGTAAGGCGGAGGGGATGATTTCCATTTCATCATTTATAACAATCCTGTATCCGGAATATAAAAAATAATGCCGTACCATCTTTAACCGCAGATCGGCATATTCATCAAACCGCATATTGTTTTCTATCAGTTGAGGTGATGAAAACCCGGCAAAAAACCTGTTGGTTCTGAAATATATTCCGAAAGTGGCATCCGGGGTGACAACCTTTTCTTTCCCCCCCCGGATAACATTATCATTTTGATCAAGGATGGTGAAATTACCCTTATTAAGAACATGCTGGTAAACCATTCCACCCAGCCCGAAACCGAGTTTCATATCTTCTTTCAGTTTTATATGATAAGCATAGGTAAACTGCGCTCCTGTCTGATGAAGAGGCCCCGTACGGTCATCCAGTAAAATAGCACCGAAACCCATGTTTTTTATAAGAGCGGCATGTCCGCTGATTGTATTGGTAAGAGGTGCATCGTCAAACCCCGCCCATTGCCTCCGGAATGTCATCATAACGGGAATAATATCCTCCCTGCTGCCGGCAACCGCAGGGTTAATATAAAAAGCGCTGTACATGTACTGGCTGTAGTAAGGGAGTTGTTGGGCGGCCCCCCTGTATCCCCCCCAAGTGGAGAATAAGAAAATAGCAAAATACAAAATGCAAAATCCAAATTTTAAAATTCCGGATGTATAATAAATATTTTTCATAATTTACGTTATCTTACAATAGTTACCGTACCAGTAAATTCATCTCCCGTACCTGTTGTTATAATATAATAATACACTCCTTCAGGCAAATCCTTACCGTTAAACCTTCCATCCCATGGGGTTGTATAGGGCTGCGATCGGAAAACCAAGGATCCCCACCTGTTATAAACTTCAACAATTGCAGCAGGGAATTTATCAATACCCCGGATTATCCAGGTGTCATTGGCACCGTCATTATTTGGCGAGAAGGCATCATAGATCAGGAAGCAGGGATCGTTACCGGCAGTTACCCGTATAGTATCACTGGCGAAACAGTTTGCGCTGTCACGCACCGAAACAATGAAAATACCTGTATCCAGATTAATAATATCTTCGGTAATATCACCTGTATTCCAGGAATAGGTTAAAGGTAAGGTTCCACCGGAAACAGTTAGATCAATTTTCCCATTATCCGAACCGTCACACGAGACCGGTGTTACCAGATTAGATAATGAAATACCTGATATCGTACCGATAGTACCGGAATCCAGTTCGGAACAATTATTTTCATCGGTAACAGTCACGCGGTATATGCCGGCACAAAGACCGGTAACAGCCGCACTTGTCTGGTTTCCTGGAGATGCATCCCATAAATAAGTGTACCCCCCTGTTCCCCCCCCTGTCAAAGAAGTTGCTGACCCGTTACATACTCCATTACACGTTGTGTTGGTAGTGTACATGGTTAAACTAATTGGTTCCGGTTCCTGGACAAAAACATAGCCGGTCTGGCTACAGCCATTATCATCGGTAACCGTTACAAAATATTTATCGGCAGGAAGAATAGAAATCACAGGGAAAAATGAAGCGGGTGAATCGCTCCACAGGTAAAAATAGGGTGGTGTGCCCCCGGCAACTGATACCGAAGCGGAACCATTCATAGCGCCAAAACAGGTGATATTTACAGAAGTAAGAGTAAGAATTATACTGTCCGGTTCTTTTACCGTATCAACAATAAAAGCAGTACAACCATTGGCATCGGTTGCGATAAGATCGTAAACTCCCGGTGCCAATCCGCTTAGGTCCTGCGTTGGTGAACCGTTTGACCAGGTATAAAAATATGGTGGAGTTCCTCCATTGAGGGTGGCATCTATGGCTCCGTCCGTGCTGTCCTTACAACTGACATTTGTTACCATAAGAGAAATTGCGACTGTAGTCAGAGGTTCACTTATCATTGCTGAATCAATAATTGAGCAGTTATTTCTATCCGTTAATGTAAGGATATACAGTCCCGGAGTTAAACTAAAAATATCATCCGTTGTATCACCGGTAGACCATGAAAAAGTATAGGGTAATACACCGTTGGCTGCAAGCGCATCAATAAAACCATTTGCTGATCCGATACATGTTACATTAGTAGAGGTAAGTTCAAGTGTCAGAGCGGCAGGTTCATTAATCATGATACTGTCGAGTAATACGGTGCATCCTTTGGAGTCAGATACGGTAACCGAATATATCCCTCCGTTTAAACCGGTTGCGGTGGAAGTCGTCTGGCTTCCGGTTTGCAGGTCCCATTGGTACAAATAACCAGGTGTGCCGCCCGAAACATTTACAACGGCAATCCCGTCACTGCTTCCACCGCATAATATATCCTGGGTTGATGTAATGGCACCCATAAGAGCAACGGGTTCGGTAATATTTACCCCTGCGCTTGTCATACATCCGGAAGCGTCATTTACAGTAACAAAATAACTTCCCGGGCATAATGAATCATTTATAGCAGTCGTTTCACCGTTATTCCATAAATAAGTGTAAGGGGGAGTTCCGTTCGAAACAAAAACGGCAGCGCTGCCATCGCATGATCCGTTACAGGAAATATCCGAATCGGTAATACTGTTAACAACAGGTATATCATTATTGATTACCACAGATGATATTACCGTGCAGGAATTATTATCAGACACAGTAACACTGTAACCACCTGCGGCCAGTCCCGTTGCTGTTACCGTTGTCTGGTTCATCGGGTCGTTCCATGCGTACTGGTAAGGTGAAACACCGCCCGAAACATTAGCGGTTGCCGTACCGTTCATCTGCCCGCACAATGCATCGGTTTTCGACATGGACAGATTCAGCGGTGCAGGTTCATTGACAGTGAAGGAGCCGGTAATGGTGCAGGAATTAACATCACTTACTGTAACTTGGTATGTTCCACCGCTTAAACCGGTCGCAGTAACCGATGTCTGGAGCCCCGGATCATCCCATTGATAAGAATAAGGAACAATACCACCGGTCAAATTAACGGTCAATGATCCATCGGAAAACCCGTTGCATGAAACATCCGTTGAAGAAGCAAGTGATAACGAAAGGATTATCGATTCGAAGATAGTCGTTCCGGCAGTTGTCATACAGTTATTTATATCAGTGACGGATACCGTGTGAGGGCCTGCGCACAAAGTAAATGCGGTAGAAGTGTTCTCTCCATTGTCCCATAAATAAGTAAATGGACCTGAACCGCTGGTAACCGTCACCGTTGCCGATCCGTCACATAATCCGCTGCACGATGCATTTGCGCTGGAAGTTATTGCTGCCGCAAGGTTATTATTGAAAATGGAAATAGAGAAAAATTCCGTGCAGCCCTTAGCATCAGTAACAGTGACGGAATAATTGCCTGCTGACAATGATGTTGCCGTTTGTGTTACCTGGGTCAATGAGTCATTCCATTGATATGAATAAGGGGGGGTACCACCGGAAGGATTTGCGGTTGCCGTTCCGTTTGATACTCCGCAGGAAGCATTGGTTGATGAGATGCTGATGATAAGAACAGCCGGTTCGCTAACACTCTGGGCGGTTGATACAATACATCCGTTATTATCCGCAACAGTTACATAATAATTTCCGGGTGACAGACCCGTTGCGGTTGACGCAGTTTGATTCAACGGATCATTCCACTGGTAGGAATATGGCGCTGTTCCGCCTGATGCAGTAACCGTAATTATTCCGTTGTTCATACCGTTGCAGGTCACATTACTAACTGAAAGAATAAAAACTTCCAGCGTATCGGGCGATCCGATTGTCATTGTTGCCGATGAAATGCAACTGTTGGAGTCAAGTACGGTAACCTGGTGCAAACCCGGACAAAGCGATACTGCATAAAAATTTATTTCTCCGTTATCCCAGAGATATGTGTATGGAGGAGTGCCTCCGGAAGCGGTAACAGCAGAAATGCCATCGCATACATCTGTACATGAGGCACCGATGATAGTATCCACACTCACCTGCGGAATAGTATTATTGACCATCGCAGAAGCAGCGCCCGTACAACCAGGATTATCAGTAACTGTCACGTTATAAGATCCGGCCGAAAGTCCGGTTGCAGTAGATCCGGTTTGAGCGGATGGATCATCCCATAAATAGTAGTAGGGCTGAGTTCCCCCAATAACGGAGGCGGTGACAGTACCATCCGGTGAACCGCATGTAGCATCCGTAGTGGAAGTTAAAACCGATAATGGAACAGGTTGAGTAAGATCGAACGAATCGGTTTGAATACAGGAATAAGAATCAGTTATGGTTACCCTATAAATACCGGCTGAAAGGCCTGTAACCGTTGCGGTGGTTTGGGAAAGCGGGTCATTCCAGGAAAATGAATAAGGAGATACCCCCCCTGACCCTGATGCCGTCAGTGAACCGTCAGAAGAACCGTAACAGGATATTCCTGTTGAAATGGAAATCGCAACAGTAAGTACCGGTGGTTCAACAAGTGTAACATTATCAGATGTAATGCAGCCGTTTGCATCGGTGACGGTGACGCTAACCGTCACCGCACATAATCCTGAAACGCTGCCGGTTGTCGAGCCATTGAACCAGATGAATGTAAAAGGCGCAACACCTCCGGTCAAAGAAGTGCTTGCAGTTCCGTTGCATGCTCCCGCACAGGTAACATTTGTATAAGAATATATTTTAACAACTGGAATATCATTGTTCACCAGGACGGTCGCCACTACCGTGCATCCTTTGCTGTCACTAACCGTTACATTGTAAAAACCCGACAAAAGTCCGGTCGCGGTGGTTGTTGTCTGATTACCGGGATCATTCCACGCATAAGTGTACGGAAGTACCCCCCCTACGGTATAAACAGTAGCGGTTCCGTCCGCCTGACCGCAGGTTGCATTTGTTGATGAAGTTGCAATAGAAATTGAATCGGCATCTTTAACGGTAGCGGATAGAATGACGGAACATCCCGCTAAGTCAGAAACAGTCACATAATAAAGTCCACCGGAGAGACCCGTAGCGGTTTGGGTTGTCTGTTGCAGCGGATCATTCCACAGAAACGAATAAGGAGTAGTTCCACCGGAAGGAATTGCGGTAACGGATCCGTCATCAGCGCCAAAACAGGAAACATCGTTAATCGATCCAATCAGGGCTGACATTGATCCGCTGGCGTTAATCATGACACTATCCATATCAGAACAACCGCCCGCATCGGTCACGGTTACATAATAAATGCCTGCTGCAAGGCCAGTTGCCGAGGATGTTGTCTGTGAACCTGCTGACGGGCTCCATAAATAGGTATAAGGCAATACCCCCCCCGTTGCGCTAACATCAGCCGAACCGTCAGCGGCTCCGGAACATGATGCGCTGGAGGATGAAATTATGGATGCATTAATATTTCCGATTGTTGTAATCTGGGTATCCAGGGTTGCCGTGCAACCGTTACCGTCAGTGACCGTAATTCCGTGCAATCCGTTTGATAGTCCTGTGGCTGCAGATGTTGTCTGGCTTCCAGCCGAAACGCTCCATTGGAACGAATAGGAAAGTACGCCTCCGGCAGGCAGGACGGATATAAACCCGTTACCTGAGCCGGAACAGGTTTCATTCGCAATGGAATCAACGGAAACTGAAAGCGCGCCAGGTTGATTTATTATGGCTGATTCTACAACGGAGCATAAATTAGCATCAGAAACCGTTATTGAAAATGTACCGGAAGATAACCCTGTAGCCGTTGAAGTTGTCTGGCTTCCTGCCGAAGCATCCCACTGGTAAGAGTAACCGGGAGTTCCTCCTGCAGCAGCAACATCTGCAGAACCATCAGAAAGTCCATAGCAGGAAACATCGTTATCTGTCAATACAGCCGACAGAGCAGGAGGTTCTGCAACTGTCAGATTTGAAATAATCACGCAGCCATCATTATCGGTAACGGTTATTGTTTGGATTCCTCCGCAGAGTGCATTAGCGGCAGTCCCGGATTCGCTGCTTGACCATTCGTAAGTATACGGAGTATTACCGCCACTTGCGCTTGCTGTGGCAGACCCGTTACAAAGACCGTAACAGGTTACATCTGACAGAAAATTGACCGAAACGCTCAAATTGCCATTATTTACCGGAACGATACCGGTAACTGTGCAGCCGTTATTATCAGAAACAGTAACTGAGTATGTGCCGGCTGCAAGTCCTGTTGCGGCTGATGTTGTTTGACTCCCTGCCGCTGCATCCCACTGATATGTGTACCCCCCCGTGCCACCCCCTGCTGTAACCATTGCAATTCCGTTGGATGAACCGCATGTTGTTGCAATGGAAGAATCGGTCAAAGTCAATGGTAAGGGCTGGGTAACTGAGACGGAACCGGAAGATGAGCATGTTTTTGAATCTGTTATCGTAACAGTATAAGAACCGGAAGATAAACCGGTAGCATTTGAAGCGGTT
Organism: Bacteroidota bacterium; assembly: GCA_016193485.1. Lineage (GTDB taxonomy): Bacteria > Bacteroidota > Bacteroidia > JACPRZ01 > JACPRZ01 > JACPRZ01. The sequence goes on from JACPRZ010000017.1 coordinate 36,898, forward strand.
TGCGCAGGAGTGGTGTTCCATAAATAAGAATAAGCGGGCGTTCCATCGGAAACGATAGCGCTGACTGAACCATCGGAGTTTCCGTAACACATGACATTTGATACCGAAAATGAAATGACCGGTAGAGGATTTATGGTTAGTATCATCGCATCAAATGCTGAAGGACAAGGTCCTGCAGGATCGTTTGTTGTAAGTATGATAGTTACGGAGCCAATAGAAATATCGGCAGCAGAGGGTGTATAGGAAGCGGTAAGGGATAATGGGTTATTAAATACACCGGTACCCGAACTACTCCATGACCCCCCGGTAGCCCCGCCTCCTATTGTACCGGATAACGGGTAAGAATTTCCTGCGCAAATCTCCCCATCAGCACCGGCAAAAACTGTTGCAGAGGAGTTTATGTTCAGAATCATCTGATCGGATGCAGCCGGGCATGGGCCTGAAGGATCATTAGTTGTAAGAGTAAGAGTTACAATCCCGGCAGTAATATCGGCAACGGAAGGAGTATAGGTTGCCGTAAGAAGATTCGGGTTATTGAATGTTCCGCTGCCGGAAGTTGTCCATACCCCCCCCGTTGCTCCTCCTCCGACCGTACCGGATAAAGTATATGTACTGCCCTGGCAAATAACCGAATCGCTGCCGGCATTTGCTAAAGCGACTGGGTTTATTGTCAGAATCATTAAATCAGAAGCAGCCGGGCAGGGACCCGCAGGATCATTGGTAGTGATGGTAAGTGTTACTGTTCCGGCACTAATATCGGTTGCTGACGGTGTATATGTCGTATTGAGCAGTGTCGGATTATTAAAGGAACCTGAACCGGAGGATGTCCACAATTGGCTTGAGGCGCTGCCACCGATGGTCGCACCTGCTATGGTATAGGTATTACCGGAACAAACAGTGGCATCTGTTCCTGCATTCGCCTGTGCCTGCGCATTGATGGTGAGAATCATTGCATCTGAAACTGCAGTACAGGGTCCTGCAGGATCATTGGTTGTAAGGGTAAGTGTAACCGTACCCATGCTGATATCGGTCGCAGACGGAGTGTATGTTGCAGTCATCGATGCCGGGTTGTTAAATGTACCTGAACCTGAAGTAGTCCATGCAGCGGAAGATGCACCCCCCCCAAAGGAACCGGATAAAGTGTAGGTACTGCCGGCACAAATGGCGGCATCAGAACCGGCATTAGCCGTGGCTGCTGCATTAATAGTAATAACCATCTGATCATTCACTGCCGGACAGGGACCAGCCGGATCATTTGTTGTAAGTGTGAGTGTTACACTTCCCATTGTAATATCGGAAGCGGAAGGCGAATAAGTTGCGGTAAGTGAATTCGGATTATTAAATGTTCCTGTTCCGGATGTAGTCCATGTTGCAGATGTAGCCCCCCCCCCTATTATTCCCGAAAGAGTATATGTAGTGCCGGCACATACGGTTGCATCAGAACCGGCATTCACAGTCGCTGCCGCGTTGATGATAAGTATCATTGCATCATTAACCGCAGGACATGGACCCGCAGGGTCGTTTGTGGTGAGGGTTAATGTTACGGAGCCCATTGTGATATCGGTGGCAGAAGGAGTATAAATCGCATTAGGCAGGGATGCATTATTGAAAGTTCCTGAACCTGATGTCGTCCATGTTGAACCTGATGCGCTGCCCCCGATAGATCCTGACAAAGTATACGTACTACCTGAGCAAATTGAGGCATCAGATCCGGCATTTACAGTCGCTGCCGGATTAATAGTAATAGCCATCTGATCAGTCGCTGCCGGACATGGTCCTGACGGGTCGTTGGTGGTAAGAGTGAGAGTAACATTTCCCATTGAAATATCTGTTGCGGATGGTGTATATGTTGCAGTCATTGAGGAGGGATTACTGAATGTTCCGGTTCCGGATGTTGTCCATGTTGCGCTTGTTGCACTGCCACCGATGGAACCGGCAAGAGTGTAAGTGCTGCCGGCACAAATAGCCGCATCACTGCCGGCATTTGAAGTTGCTGCTGCATTTATTGTAAGCACCATCGGATCAGCGATTGCAGGACAAGGACCGGCCGGATCATTAGTGGTAAGTGTAAGAGTTACATTTCCCATTGTAATATCGGAAGCGGATGGCGTATAGGTAGCGGTCAGCGATGAAGGATTGCTGAAAGTTCCTGTTCCTGAAGTTGTCCATGTCGCGCCCGTAGCGCTTCCACCAATGGAACCGGCAAGCGTATATGTACTTCCTTGGCATATTGTCGCATCTGATCCGGCATTGGAAGTTGCCGCCTGGTTGACCGTTATGTAATTTGTTTTTGTTTCCCCGTCACTACCCCCCCCATTAGTGGCAGTAAGGGAAATGGTGTACGATCCGGGAGTATTGAAAGTGACAGAGGGATTCTGGGCTGTTGAGGTTCCCGGAGTTCCACCGTTAAAAGTCCAGGACCAGGATGTGGGGGTATTTGTGCTCAGATCGGTGAAATTGACTGTTGTTCCCTGGCAGATTGTTGTTGATGAAGCGGAAAAATTGGCAACCGGAGCGGGTACGGACACATTGCCATACATATTCACATCGTCAATGTAAAGGTAATTTCCCCATCCTGAAATATTTTCAAACCGGAACATGACATTATTATTGCCTGCGAGAACATCAATATTTACGGATTCCCTTCTCCATTGTGATGAAGTGGGATCAAAGGCATTTGTATTATCGGGTGCAGTTGCAAGCGTTGATCCGGATTTATCATAAATGGAAACCCATGCATTTCCACAATCGGTGGAATAATAAACTTTAAGCCGGTCATATAGGGATGAATTATACCTGCAGGAGGCAACGCTGAAATCAATGCGTACCGGGGATGATACGGAAGCGAAACTTACAGCAGGGGTTTCCAGTGCGTCAATGTCACCGGCAATGGAAGAAGAGGAGGAGTAATTATCCATCCTGGTGCTGGCGGTGCTTGTATCAAATCCGCTGGCAACGGTAGTACGCACCCAGGTATATGCGGGATCTCCACCGTTTTCCAATGTCCATCCAGTCGGGGGAAAAGTTGTCAGGTTGAATCCCTGCCAGAAGGGAACGGGTGTTCCGACTGATGGCGATGTGACGGTAAAATTGCTTGTTGACTGGTCGTTGGCAGGATTCTGGTCAGCGCTGCCGTTTGGATTATTCGTATAGCAGGTAAACGTATGGGCGCTAATTCCTAAGTGTAACGACAGGTGTAATGGTTGTGGCGCAAAAAGTACCAGTTGGCGAAATGATCGCGGAAATACCTGCATCAAGGGCGACAGGTGAAACGCAACCCTGCGAGGATAGTAACGATAAACGCGCGCCACCGGCACCAAAGAGATTTCTCATTCTCGTTCTCTGACCGCTTGTAAAAATATTCATGCAATTATCATCGGTATAATCCATATAATTCATAAACATTTCACCGTTAGGAGAAGTTCCCCCCCCGCACGCATTGGTGTGGTAGGGGTGCGTAGGACACCCGCCATGGGAGTTATCATGTGTCGGTGTATCCGATACGAGGTCACTGCCGCAGTTTGCATCGCCCCATATATGGCGAAGGTTCAGATAATGGCCTACCTCATGGGTAGCGGTCCTGCCGAGATCAAAAGGAGGGGTGGAACCCGTAGTGCCGGTATAGAGGTAATCAATGACAACGCCATCGGTATTGCAGGCGCCACCGGGAAACTGTGCATAACCGAGTAATCCTCCCGACAGGTCGCAAACCCAGATGTTCAGGTAATCACCGCAAGGCCATGCATTATCCCCCCCCTGGGAAGTGAATTTAACCTGGTCATCGGTAGAGAAGGATGCATCGGTGGTTGACCTTCGCACGATGCCGGTTGTGGAATTTCCGCTCGGATCTGAAATACCACCGGTATTGTATAAACGGGAGGAAAATTTTTCAGTTCAGAAGAATCGCCATTTTGAAGTTTCTGCAGAAACTGCTGGTAAAATGCTTCAATTTTTAACTGGTTTTTCGCATAGTCCGGGTCATTCTGCAAGAGATAGTCGTGATGCTGCATGGTACCGCAGCGATCGGCCTGGCTGACTTTCTGGGAGAATCCGGCAGTCGAAACAAGAATGATTATTATACCGGTTAAGAAATATCTCATACTTTCAAAGATACAAAGTTTTTCATTGGTGCATCATTGAATAATAACTATCTGAAGATAAAAAAAGCCCTCCGATGCATGCCGGAGGGCTTTTTGATACAGTTACCTTACCAGTGTAACCTTCATCACCACCATTCCATCATCGGTATCCACCCGCATAAAATAAATTCCACCCGGCTCACGACTTAAATCAATTGAAAAATTCTTACGCGAACCGAAAAAATATTCATCCTCAAATATAGTTTCACCAATGATATTAGTAATCCTTAATTTAATGAACGGAACTGTTAAGGAAACGTACAACCTCCCGTTGGTGGGGTTCGGAAAAACATTTATCCCATCCACATCCGGAAATTTACCCAGTGATGTGTTGAAATCAACATAAACGCTGTCGGTTGCTGTACATCCGTTTGCATCGGTTACGGTTACGGTGTAAGTACCGAACAGTAGTCCGGTTGCAAGGGAATCAGTTTGCCCGTCACTCCACAAATAGGTGTATGAACCCGTGCCGCCTGAAGGTGTAACTGAAGCGGAACCATCATTACAACTACCGCATGAAGCCCACATGGTATCCAAAACAAGGGATAGCGCAGAAGGCTCAGTTACGGTAGAAGATGTTAAAACGAAACAACCGATGGAATCAGTTACCGATACCGTGTAAGTACCGGCAGATAATCCTGATGTACCGGATGACCATGAGTAGGTGTATGGTCCTACCCCCCCTGATGCGGTTGCTGAAACTGTGCCGTCATTTCCACCGTTACAAGTCACATCAGTGGCAGTAGCAGTGGCAGTAAGTTGGGCAGGTTCGCTTACCATTGCAACGGCAGTTACGGTGCAACCGTTGTTATCGGTTACGGTAACCGTGTAAGTTCCGGCAGTCAGTCCGGATGTTCCAGATGACCAGTTATAAGTGTATGTTACAACCCCCCCTGATGCGGTTGCTGAAACTGTACCGTCATTTCCTCCATAGCATGAGACATCATTCGAAGTGACAGTGACAGTGAGCAGATTGGGTTCGGTCAATGTTGTAATGGATGTGGCTGAACACCCGTTATTATCAGTAACAGTAACGGTGTAGGTTCCGGCAGTCAGTCCGGAGGTCCCTGATGACCATGCATAGGAGTAAGGAATAGTCCCCCCTGAACCTGTTGCCGATACGGTACCATCGCTGCCACCATTGCATGATACACCGGTTGAAGTGGCAGCAGCGGTAAGCAGGGCTGGTTCGGTAACGCTGATTGATGAAGTTGCGGTGCATCCCTTTCCATCTGTGACCGTAACATCATAAGCATCATTGATGAGCCCGATGGCAACAGAATTTGTTTGTCCATCCGACCACAGATAGGAGTAAGAGGAGGTTCCTCCCCCTGCTGTGGCAGTGGCAGTGCCATCGCTGCCTCCATAGCATGAAACATTGGTTTTACTTAAAGTTACAGTGAGTAGGGATGGTTCATTTATATAAGCATAACTTGTATCCTGGCAGCCCTTTGAATCGGTAACCTGGACTCCGTAACCGTTAAGAGGCAGACCGGTTAAGTCCTCAGTAAATCCTACAAGGGTAGTATCAGAAAACCGTATCCATATATAGGTATAGCCACCGTTTCCACCGGTCACGGTAAGATTAATTGAACCGTCAGATAATCCGTTACAGGAAACACCGGTAGCAACCGCTGTAGCGATAAGAAGTGCAGGTTGTCCTACCGTAGCCGTTGAAGTAGATATACAATTAACTGCGTCTGTAACGCTGATAGAATAGGTACCGGCTGAAAGACCTGTTGCAGTGGATGTGGTTTGAGAACCTGCGGTTACATCCCAAAGATAGGTATATCCACCGGCACCACCGGTTGCTGTAACAGTAGATGTACCATCGCTTGATCCATAGCATAATGACCCTGTTGTTGCTATAGAAAGAATTGGAGCGCCAGCATTGGATACTGATGCATTTTGCGTGGCTGAACAGTTATTAGCATCAGATACGGTAACAGTATAAACACCGGCAGCCAACCCGGTGGCAGTTTGAGTAGTTTGTCCACCAAAACTCCAGTTATAAGTATAAGAACCGGTACCACCTGACGGATTAGCGGTGGCATCTCCATCCGGTTGACCGCAGTTGGCATCAGTGACATTCGCGGTAACCGTTAACTGTATCGGCTGGCCTAAAGTAACAAAAGCACTGTCGGGACAGGCATTTGCATCCCTTATAACTACATAGTAAGACAATGCTGAAAGCCCTGTTGCAGTTGCATTTGTTTGTCCGTTTGACCAGTTATATGTGAAACTACCGGTTCCGCCAATGGCCGAAGCGGTTGCACTGCCGTCATTTCCGTTATAGCATAACGGATCGGCCGATGTACCAATTGAAGCAATGAGTTCAGCAGGTTCGGTAATCGTTACATTATCAATGGATGTTGAACCGGAACAACCGTTATTATCCGATACGGTTACTGTATAAGTTCCAGCGGATAATCCTGTTAAGGAAGATGTGGTCTGACCGCTTGCCCAGGAATATGAATATGGAGAAGTTCCTCCGGCAGCAGTAACGGTTGCGGTTCCATTGTTTCCGCTAAAGCATGAAACATTTGTGCTGGAAGTAATGGAGGCCGTAAGGAGTGCAGGTTCATTGATGGTCGTTGACAGTAAAATCGTACACCCGTTACCATCAGTAACAGTGACCGTAAAGGTAGCGGCATTCAATCCGGTTGCCGTCTGGGTAGTTTGTGCATTGGACCATGAGTAAGAATAAGAGCCAGCTCCCCCCCCTGGATTTGCAGTAGCGGTTCCGGTAGTGCCGTTATTACAGGCAACATCTGTTTTTGAAATATTCAAAGTCAACAGTGCCGGCTGAGTTATTGTAGTGGAAGTAACAGCAGTGCACGATTTTGAATCTGTGACCGTTACTGTATAAGTTCCCTGAGGCAGTCCGGATGTGGCTCCTGAAGACCAGACATAATTGTATGGCGATTCCCCCCCCGAACCATTTGCAGAAACAGTTCCGTTACTCCCGCCTGCGCAGGATACATTGGTTGAATTTGCGGTAACATTTAATACAGCGGGCTGAGTAACCGTTGCAGAACCGGTTGCCGTGCAACCGTTGCCATCGGTAACGGTGACAGAAAATGTACCGATTGAAAAACCGGTAGCAGTTGCAGTGGTTTGCCCGCCTGCCCAGGAATAAGTATAAGCGCCAGTACCACCGGCAGGAGCAGAGGTCACAGAGCCATTATTACCGCCATTACATGAAACATTATTTACCGTAGAGGCATTGGCAAAAAGTTGATTTGGTTGTGTAATCGTCACTGTATCAGCGCTGGTGCAACCGTAATTGTCAGTCATAGTTACAGTATAAGAACCGGCAGCCAGACCTGTACAGGATGAATTTGTGCATCCACCCGTCCAGGAATAAATATAAGGTGTAGTACCTGTTGTAGCAATTGCCGAAACGGTACCGGTACTTACTCCAAAGCAGGTCAAATCTGTTCCGGATGCCGTTGCATCAGTTATATAAGGTATGGAACTGATAACCCCAGCGCTGAAAAAGTCGGTTGCAACGGTGCAACCGTTCAGGTCAGTAACAGTCACATTATAAGTTCCTGCTGCAAGACCGGTAATAGATGATGCAGTTCCCCCCCCTGTCCAGAGATAGGTATAATTAGGCGTTCCACCGCTGATGTTGGCGGTTGCTGTCCCGTTGTTCAACCCGCATGTTGCATCAACTGCATCGACTGATAATGCCATACCCGCAGTAGTATTGACCGAAACACCTCCATTTGCGGTGCAACCCTTTGCATCAGTTACCAGCACCTGGTAACTTCCGGCACACAGACCGGTAGCGGTAGTGGTGGTTTGCTGTGGTGCCGGGTCATTCCAAACATAATTATAAGGGGTAGTTCCACCGGTTGCAGTAACAGAGGCCGTACCGTTACATCCGACACAGGCAGTGGTAGTGGATGATGTGGTTGCTGTAGGAACCGGATTTATTGTTATGTAACTTGTTTTCTTCATTTTGTCAATACCTCCACAAGGACCAAAGGACCAGGCGGTAATGCTATATGTTCCAGGTGCATTGTATTGAATGGATATTGACGAATCATATGTGACATAATCCGCAGTATCATCTCCATCAACATCCCAGTATAAAGAATCAAAATTCTGGGATGCCGAAGCATCGAAATTGACCACCAGCGGAGCACACCCTGAAGTAAGATCGGCTGTAAAATCTACCGATGTCGGCATATCGGTCATAAATGGTATTATGAACAAGGTTGTGCGTGTAAACCCATAAACGGAACCATAATCATTCCACGAATTATCACTCCACTGTTCCCATGGGAGGTTCCCGGAAGCACCGGCACCATTTTGCGTTTGAACGATCACAAGAGTATCTTTTGTGCCTCCCGCCCACAGGTCGAATCCTACCATCTGGAATCCGTAATAAAAATTTCCTGAAACCGCCAGTGGGGGCATAAACAATGATTGCGCGTAATACCCGCCATTAACTTCCGCTACCACATCGGCAAGGTCAACCGTATCGGTTCCCAATACTGTACCGGGGCTGCCACCGGCACCGTTATCATCCCAGACCGTGTAAACAACCCTGCCGTTTGAAGTTCCGGATTTATAAGCATAGTACATCCAGAATAATCCACCGGTAATATGAGTGTTTGGCGCGTATTCGGGGGCAGCAAATAATTGCGCTTTTGATTTATCATCAAATACATTTGCACCGGATAGCCAGCCATCAACTTCGGGTGGAGGATTAGGGGCGGAACCATCGTCAGCGTAATACAGGGTAAGTGAATCTTCAACAGACAGGTATGACCAGTGAATCATATCGCATGATGATGTATCGGCAATAACATTTATATAAGTATTTTTAATTTCGGCATCAGAGCCAAGTGAATTGGTAGCGGTGAGAGTAACCGTATAGGTACCAATTATTGAAAACTGGATGAAAGGATTTTGAAAGAAGGAAGTACTCGGAGTCCCCCCACCACCGAAATCCCACGACCAGGAGGTTGGACCGCCAATTGTCAAATCAGTAAACTGGATATATTGGCCCTCGGTAACAGTAGTTCTGTCGGCTGAAAAATCGGTAACCGGAGGTGCGGTCGGCTGGCAGGCTTGAGACGAAAGCAAGCTGCTTCTTGTACCATTGAGAACTCCATTCATATAATTCGCCTGCATTGTTGTGTACATATTCTGACAATCGGCATAACTCATGTAATTCTCAATCTGGTCAAGCATGTTCGGCACGTCATTGCTGCATGTATTTTGGGAATAATTGCATCCGAAGTTTTCATCCGAGGATGTAGGAGTGTCGGTAAACCCGTCATCATTGTTGCACGAGGGGGGGTTGTTACCCCATGTATGTTTTAATCCGAGGTAGTGGCCGATCTCATGGGTGGCGGTACGGCAGCCAAAGCAAATTCCAATGCTGTTATCAATTACTAATCCGTCAATAGAACTTCCGTGCATACCGGGTGTGGGAAGGTATGCGTATCCGGCAGTACCGTAACCGGCACCATTGTCAATGTCGCAAATCCAGATATTCAGGTAGTTATATGGGTTCCATGGGTCGTCACCACCGGTGGCGTTCGCTTTCATATCATTGGTCTCGTTATCAGGGTCCCACCAGGTTTTGGTTGTGGATTTCCTGACTATGCCTGTCGTGGCATTATTGGAAGGATCGCGCTGTGCAAGGCAGAATTCAATCTGTGCATCAGCGGCAACAGGTAAAAATATTCCGCGGGTCTGCGTAGTATCGGCATTTAACCGCCTGAAATCCTCATTCAACGTGTTCATCATATCGTAAATAAGGGCATTTGAAACATTTTCATCAGGAGTATTGTAAATTACATGCACCACAACAGGGATTGTTTTCACCGCTTTCTGAGCCAGGTAATTCGGATTATCAGCAATCCATTGCTGAATCTGCTGGTACATTTTATTCATATTTCCTGCATAATTGGGGTCATTCGCCATTTGCATCTGTACATAAGTACCGGTTACTTTATCGGCAACGCACCAATCGGCTGTTTTGCCTGAAGGTATATTTCCGTTTTTAATATTCGGTGAATTAACCGGCAGTATCTGTTGTCCCGGTTGTAACGTTTGCTGCACGTTTCCTGTTTTAAGCAAAGCAGAAGCAGGCATACTTATTTTCGTTGCACCGGGTGTGGTTGCGATGGTTTTACCGGTTGCTACCTGTGAACCGGGAACCTGGGACATGGTGTTTATGCCAACAATACAAAAAATGGCGAGCAGCAGTAAGGATTTTGTCATCATAAAATTTGTAAATTATAAATATTAATAAATTCAGGGAAAAAATCGAACTCTTATTTAATTAGTAAAATTTTTTTCATTTTAGTTCCATTTTCATCCTCTAACCTGAGATAATAAATTCCACCGGGTTCATCTGTCAAATTTAAAACAACCGGGGTAGATGTCATCGGGGTTTCAATTATCTTCTTACCGGTGAGATTAAAAAGAGCGATTTTATTTCCGGACGGGTAATTACCATTTTTTATAATAAAGACAACACCGCTTGACGGGTTTGGAAGAACTTCAAAAGGATCATTGCCGGAATTTTCAAATAAAACTACCGGGTAACTTATGACGAACGACTGGTTACCCGTGCAACCGGCACCGTCAGTCATTGTGACAGTGTAATTTCCCGGCAGAAGCCCTGTTGCGGATGATGCCGTACTGCCGTTACTCCATGCATACGTAAAAGGGGATGTTCCACCGGTAAGGGTGGCTGTTGCCGAGCCGTCAGGGCAGGTAGAACAGGTCGCATTTACCGGTGTAACCACAACAGGCAGGGTAGAGGTTGAACTGACAACCGCAGCGCTGAAAAAATCGGTTTTAACCGTGCATCCCGCAGCATCAGTGACAGTGACATTATAGGTACCGGCTGCAAGTCCGCTGATGGTTTGGGAAGACCCGCCATTACTCCATATATAAGTATAAGAGGGTGAACCACCCGAAACCGTCACTATAGCGCTTCCATTACTTTGTGAGCAGGTTGCATTCAAGGTAGTTGTTGAAATGGTCATGTTTGCCGAGGTGTTGACTGATACTCCTGCATTGGTCTGGCATCCTTTTGAATCGGTAACGAGCACCAGCCATGATCCGGAACAAAGAGCGGTTGCGGTTGATGTTGTTTGTGCAGGAGCGGGATCATTCCAGAGATAGGTATATGGAGTTGTGCCACCAGTTGCGGTGACGGTGGCAGTACCGGTGCACGATGTACAGGATGTGGTGGTTGATGAAACAGATAAAGTAGCAGCGGGTGATACCGTGATGTAGTTATTCATTGTGATATCATCCAATCCGAAACAGGGTCCGATGGTCCACAAACTTACACTGTAAGTTCCGGGAGTTGTATATTCATAAGTCAATTCAGGGACATAGGTCAGATAGTCAAAAACACCGTCATCGTCAATATCCCAGACGTATTGTTCAGCGTTTAAGGAAGCTGCGGCATCGAAATTAACGGTCAAACTACCACATCCGGATAAAACATCAGCGGTAAATGATGCTGTAGGTGGTTTATCGGTCATGTATGGAGTGATATCAAGATTACAGTTAGATAATCCGATTAAGGAACCGTAATCATACCATGTGCCTCCATAACGGGTCCATGGAATATCGCTTCCGGGCGCCTGATTTCCATTCTGGGTTTGAACGAGCGCAAGGGTATCGGCAGAAGGACCGCCATAGGGATCAAAATTAAGCATCTGGATACCATAGTAAAAAGTGCCGGTTACCTGTACAGGCGGCATGAATATCTGCTCAATCAGATTTATATAACCGGAAGCAACCGTTGTATCCAGTATTGCCATTTCGAGAGTATCGGTTCCGGCTACTGTTCCGGGGCTACCCCCGGCTCCATTGTCTTCCCAAACCGTGAAAACGATTTTACTGGTATTGTTTCCTTTTCTTGCGAACACAAAATCAAAAATACCCCCGGTCACATGGGTATTGGGAGATGTTTCGGAGCCCAGAAATTTCTGGGCATGAGCATCCATCTGGTAAGCATTCCATCCCGAAACATATCCGCTGTCTTGCGTTGCATTAAAGTCAAAACCGTAATAGGTAAGCGGTGCGGTTCCAAGGTACGCCCAATGTATCGTATCACAACTTGTGGTATCAGTTAGGACAGTGATATAACCGGTTTTTGATTCAATATCTGAGCCGAGAGAGTTGGTTGCTGTCAAAGCAACGGTAAAGGTTCCGATGGTATTGAACTGAATTAAGGGATTTTGGGATGTCGAAGTATTCGGAGTCCCCCCCCCGCCAAAACTCCATGACCATGATGTAGGGCCACCGGTAGTTAAATCTGAGAATGAAATGTATTGACCCTCCGTAACGGTTGTATTATCGGCAGTAAAATCAGCGACAGGAGGAGTGGTAGGACTGCATGCCTGCGAAGAAAGCAAACTGCTCCGTGTTCCGCTGAGAACACCATTCATATAATTCGCCTGCATGGTTGTAAACATATTCTGGCAATCGGCATAACTCAGGTAATTTTCAATCTGGTCGGGTTTATCGCCAACTCCATCGTTGCAGGTATTCTGATTTGTATTACAACCGTAATTTTCATCCGCATTAGTCGGGGTATCGCTGAAACCGTCATCATCCGAGCAGGAGGGGGGGTTGTTTCCCCATGTATGTTCCAACCCGAGATAATGGCCGATTTCATGAGTTGCTGTGCGGCATCCGTAACATATTCCAATATCATTGTCAATCACAAGGCCGTCACGCCAACTGCCGTGCATTCCGAAAGTGGGGTAATAGGCATAGCCGGCTGTACCCCATCCCGCATCATTGTCAATATCACAAATCCATATATTCAGGTAATCATAGGGATCCCAAGCATCGTCCCCTCCGGATGAATTTAGTTTCATATCATCCGTTTCTGTATCAGGGTTCCACCATGTTTTGGTTGTTTGTACACGGGTTATCCCGTTTGTGGCATTATTGGAAGGATCTCGTTGCGCCAGGCAAAATTCAATCTGGGCGTCAGCGGCAACTGAAAGAAAAATCGCCCGTGTCTGGTTAGCATCCGGGTTCATCCTCCGGTAATCTTCATTTAACGTATTAATCATATCATAGATCAAGGCATCGGGCACGTTCTCATCCGCCTGTGAGGGGTTATAAATCACATGCACTACAACCGGGATCGTAACTACCGTTTTTTGCTGAAGGTAGCCGGGATGATCTGCAATCCACTGCTGAACTTTTTGGTTTAGTTTATTTTGATTCACAGTAAAACCAGGATCCAAAGCGATTTGCTGCTGGAAATATTTCCCGGTCACATGGTCTGAATAACACCAGTTTTGTGATTTGGAACCATGGACCGATCCTTTTTGGAATTTTTCCTGCAAGGATGAAGCCGGTAGGCCTTGTAAAATTATTTTACCGTTTTTACTTTTCAGGGTTTTTATTGGCCCGTTTGCCGGTTTGTGAGAAATTTGTGCCGATACGGCAATTGCAAACAAACAAACAATAAGCATCGATAAGTACCATCCTGGTTTCATAAAAATAAAATTAAGTTATTCATTATTGATAACTGTTACGCGCTTAACGAAAAATGTTTTATCCGAAGAAATTTTTACCAAATATACACCGGTGCATAAACCGGAAACATCAATCGGAAAAATCCCTCCCGTATTATTGCAGGAGTAAATGGTCTCTCCCAGCAGATTTGATATTTCAACGTGAATAACTCCTGATACGGAGGGTTCGTAATTCAGAAAAACAATTCCATCGGATGGGTTTGGGAACAATTCAATCACTGCTTCAGGCGCTGCCGGTTGAACGGCAACCGGGTAACTGATTACTAAGGACTGGAATTCTGAACAACCGCTGGCATCGGTTACAGTTACATCATAATTACCCGGTAATAATCCGAATGTTATGGAAGAAGTAGCGCCATTGCTCCACAAGTAGGTATAAGGTGAATTACCTCCGGAAACGGTTGCCGAAGCATAGCCGTTAGCGCAGGTACTGCAGGAAGCGTTGTTGGTGTCAACAACAAGGACCATTTGTACCGGTTGTGTAACTGTTGTTGATTGCTGAACCCAGCAACCGTTGGCATCACTCACCGTAACCGTATACGTACCGGCTGCAAGCCCGCTCGTTGAGCCCGAACTCCAGAAATAATTATAGGGTAAGGTTCCGCCACTACCGGTCGCACTTACAGTACCGTCATTGCCACCATAGCAGGAAACAGCAGTTGAAGTGGCGGAAACAGATAATAGTGCGGGTTCCGTAACTGTGGCGGTTTGTGTTGCCGTGCAACCGTTGTTATCGGTAACAGTTACCGTATATATCCCAGGAGAAAGACCTGAAGTTGTTCCACTGCTCCAGGAATATGTAAAAGGAGTTGTACCGCCAGATGCAGTTGCAGAAACAGTCCCGTTTGATCCGCCATTACACGTCACGCCAGAAGGGGTGGTTACAATAGTAATTGCGGCAGGCTGGGTTACGGTTACGCTTGCCGAATTGGAACAACTGACTGCATCAGTTACAGTGACTGTATAGGTTCCTGCAGCGAGTCCGGTTGCAACTGATGTTGTTTGTGCTCCGGAACTCCATATATAACTGAACGGGCCGGCTCCTGAAGCAGTTGCTGTTGCAGAACCTGTATTTTGTCCATTGCATAAAATTTGTACAGATTGGGCTGCAGATACCGTTGGTGCTCCGGGGTTTGACACCGTTGCGGTTGTGGTATTTGAACAGGAATTCGCATCTGAAACGGTAACTGTATAAGTACCGGCCGCCAATCCTGTAGCGATTGATGAGGTCTGTCCTCCGGAACTCCACAGGTAGGAGAGAGTTCCGGTACCACCGGTGGCTGTAACTGTGGCAGTGCCGTTGGAGGAGCCGCAATTGGCAGCAGTAGTTGAAGTTGAAACATTTATTTGAGCCGGTTGTGTCAGTACAACACTTGCGGTTTTGGTGCAACTGTTGGCATCCGTGACAGTCACCGTAACCGTTCCGGCTCCGAGCCCGGTTGCCGAGGATAATGTAGAACCGGAACTCCACAGGTAGGACAAGGATCCCGTACCTCCGGACGCAGTCACAGCGGCCGATCCGTTATTATTCCCATAACAGGTGAGATTTGAAGATGAACTGATTGAAGCGTTTAATAAAGGTGGTTCGGTAATATTTACCGTTGCAACATCGGTACAACCGAAATTATCAGAAACAGTTACCGTATAAGTTCCTGCACCGGCCGAACAAGATGATGTGGTACATCCGGAACTCCAGGCGTAAGCATAAGGTGTAACACCGGTTGTGGCAGTAACGGTGACAGAGCCGTTTGAAACTCCATTACAAGTGGCATTGGTACCTGTAGCAACTGCATCATTAATATACGGAGTATTGCTTACCACAGCAGCGTTAAAGAAATCGGTTGCTATGGAGCATCCGGCATTATCGGTTACAGTAACATTATAGGTTCCTGCAGCGAGGCCCGTAGCAGTTGAACCTGTTTGGGCATTACTCCAGGCGTATGTAAAAGGTAAAGCACCGCCAGTGACCGATGCGGTAGCGCTTGCGTTATTAAGACCGCAGGAAGCATCGGTTGATGTTACATTCAGGGTCATCTGAGCGGTCGTGTTCACTGATCCTCCATTTACATAAGTGCAATATTGGTTTTTAACCAGAACCTGGTAGGATCCGGTACAAAGTCCGGTTGCAGTTGCAGATGTTTGACCTGCTCCGTCATTCCACTGGTATGTAAAGGGACCATTCGGACCCGTTACGCTAACAGTGGCCTGACCGTTGCAGGTGCCGCATGAAGTATTTGTGATTGTAACAGAGACCGCATCGTTACAATTAATAACGGAAGGGGCGGTATTTAGCAATATCCATGGAACATAACTGAAAGAATACCAGTTAAAACCTGCTCCCACATCGGTGTATATGTAACTTGGCTGGCTTCCTCCGCCCAGTGATCCGCTGAGAAAAGTTACGGCAGAATCAACAGCGCTCAAACTGTTTACTGATGCAAGATACCATATTCCTGCTGTAAGCGGGACACCTGTAGAAAAAGAAACCGTAACAATATTTCCAAGATCAGATGTTTGCAGAGTATATGGATTTGATTGCGCAATCTGGGTGAGCGAACTATCATAGAGCACTACCCTTACCTGTGAACCTGCAATTGAGGATGTCCATGGCACAAACGAAACTGATGTTGCCGTATCATTATTGACAATTTCATACAGATTCGCAAACCGGTAAGGCGCTGCACCGCCAAAAGAAGCGGCTGCAAGAGCGTAATAAGGAGGAATCGTATCCATTCTCTCATAAATGGTATCGGTCACTACATAATAGTCGGTAAAACTGTTATTGGACGGATCCTCATCAGTCGAGTCGGATGATGCCGTAAAAACAAAAGTAAATGTCCCGGTTCCGGTTTTGGGAATGTTTAAAACTGCAGTTGAAAGAACGGTTGACGTCCATGGGTTCAGGGTTACGGAATTGCTTGTAGTATCATATATGATAATTCCATTCGGATCATACACCGTAACATTTAATGCAACCCCCTGCTGGACATTAGCGCCAACATTTTCAACAAGACCCATCGGAATGATGTCACCTGTTTGCCTGTTAGGGACTAAAAGGTAATCAGGATATTGAAGGGTATCATATTTATTGATGCCTGAAATTTTAATGTCATTGTCAAAATTTTCTTTAATAATAACATCATCAATGGCAATGCCGTAACCCCAGTTGCCTTTATCGGTGTACCGGAATCTGATGAGTACGTTATTCATATTGTCATAGGCACTGAGGTTAACGATATAATTCGTCCATGCCGCAACTTTCGGTATGCTGTAAACATAAGTCCAGGATGAACCTCCATTAGTGCTAACCTGGACATAAGTTGAATCGAGAAAAGATGCGTTCAAATCATCACTCATGATGGAATTAAAGGTCATAACAACATTATTGTACCCGGTAAAGTTCTGGGTGGGCAACCGCAGAATATCATTTGCTTTATTGCAGTTACAGTTGTCGTCATTACTGTAAACAAATTGGGTATGGTCGGGAATTGTAAAATACTGGCTTGATGCTGTTGTGCCGGTTCCCGTCATAAATAAATCGCTTGTAGCATTTCCGGTAGTTGACCAGCCGGTTGGCAGGGCAGGAGGGGTGACCGATTCAAAATCCTCGCAGAAAATGGCTCCTGGGATACCGCATGGAGGCATGGCAATTACGCTGATGTATCCGTTTTTAATTTCCTGGTCGGTTCCGAGAGAATTCGTAGCCGTAAGTGTAACGGAATAAGTACCTATTGTATTAAAAGTGATTAACGGATTCTGAAGTGCTGAAGTATTAGGTGTTCCTCCCCCCCCGAAATTCCATGACCAGGAAGTAGGATAACCAGAGGATATATCGGTAAACTGGACAGCGCTTCCCACATAAACAGGATTCGGTGTTGCAGTAAAATCGGCAACAGGCGGAGCAGCCGGCTGGCAGCCGTCAGATGTTAGTAAACTGCTGCGGGTTGTATTTAACACTGAATTCATGTAATTCGCCTGCATGGTCGAATACATATTCTGGCAATCGGCATAACTCATGTAATTCTCAATCTGATCAGGTTTGTCACCAGCGCCATCGTTGCATGTGTTCTGGGCGTAATTGCAGCCGTAGTTTTCATCTGCATTAGTGGGAGTATCGGAAAACCCGTCATCATTGCTGCAGGATGGAGGGTTGTTTCCCCACGTGTGCTTCAATCCCAGGTAGTGCCCGATTTCATGCGTTGCGGTCCTGCATCCCGGGCAAATTCCAATGTTATTGTCAATGACAAGTCCGTCCCTCCAACTGCCATGCATCCCGGCACTCGGTAAATATGCATATCCGGCTGTTCCGAAGCCGGCACCATTGTCAATATCGCATATCCAGATATTAAGGTAACTGTAAGGATCCCATGCGTCATCGCCACCGGTTGAGTTTAGTTTCATGTCATCGGTTTCGGTATCGGGATCCCACCATGTTTGAGTTGAAGATTTCCTGATAATGCCTGTAGTGGTATTGTTATTCGGATCGCGGATGGCAAGACAGAATTCAATCTGGGCATCTGAGGCAACGGATAAAAATGTAGCCCTTGTATCGGTGGTATCGGCATTTAACCTGCGGAAATCCTCATTCAGTGTATTTATCATATCATTGATCAGCGCTGTTGAAACATTTTCTGCCGCATTGTTGTAAAGAACATGTACGACAACAGGAATGGTTTTCACCGCCTTCTGTGCAAGGTAATTGGGGTTGGCTGTTATCCATTGCTGAACCTGCTGGTACATTTTATTCATTTTTATTGAATAATCAGGATCATTTACCGACTGAAACTGGATATAGTTATTCGTAACTTTGTCCGCAAGGCACCAATCAGGTGTTTTAAATGTGGAGGCGGGGTTAATTTTTGAATTTTGAAGGTACTGGCAGGCAGGTACTTTAGCAGGAACATTCTGGATTGCGACATTGTGGAGCGCATTTTTTCCTGGAATTTTATTACCTGTCACAGGGTGTACATTTCCTGAAAAGTTTTGAGTATAAGCGGTCGAAAAGATGATTCCCGCCAGCACAACGAACATGGATGATTTTCTCATAATTGGATAAGATAAGGTTATAACTGATAAATAAAGGTGCAAAGTAAAGCCATTTGAAGCAAAAAATCAATAGGCATTATCAACGGATTATTAATATTTTTAAACAGGGGTACAGGGTATCCGGTGCAGGGTAAAGCACCTTGTAATGAACAGGAAAAAAACGATACGGTTTTTAACACTATTACTGACGGGAAATACTCCTCTAAAGTTGCAATGATCCGGTAAAATTAATCAATAATTCATCCGACAATGGCCATGGGTAAGTTCCGGTTTTGGTTTTTGCTCACTATTCTGACATTAGTAACCCTCTTTTGGTTCGGTATCCCTGAAAATTTTTTTAATGACCCTTTTTCAACCGTCCTTTTTGACCGTAACGGCCAATTATTAGGTGCACGAATTGCCTTTGACGGCCAATGGAGGTTCCCCGGCAGGAATACCATTCCTGAAAAATTTCTCAAATGTGCTCTTATTTTCGAGGACCGTTACTTTTACCGTCATCCGGGAATCAACCCGGCTTCCATGCTAAATGCGTTATACCACAATATTAAGAAGGGGAAAGTTGTACGCGGTGGGAGTACCATAACCATGCAGGTTATCCGCCTCTCGCGTAAGGGAAAATCGCGCACGGTATATGAGAAATTGATTGAAATGATTATGGCGTACCGCCTGGAAATTTCATATTCAAAAGATGAGATTTTTTCTCTTTATTCAGCCCATGCCCCTTTTGGCGGGAACACGGTAGGTATAGATGCCGCTGCCTGGCGTTATTTCGGCAGGTCTCCGGATGACCTGACATGGGCTGAATCGGCAACTCTTGCTGTTCTTCCTAATGCCCCCTCACTTATTAATCCCGGAAGAAACAGGGAATTACTTTTATTAAAACGCAACCGATTACTAAAAAAAATTCTTAATGAAGAAATCATTGATACATTAACCTATGAAAATGCAATACTGGAACCGCTTCCCCTGAAACCATTTCCACTGCCACGGCTGGCACCACATCTGCTTGATCGAATCGGAAAGGAAACTCATCATGGAGTAAGAATGAAGGTAACGGTGGATGCGGGGATCCAGAAAAAATCTACGGAAATTCTAAAGAAGCAAATTGAGAAATTAACATCCAACGGAATTTATAACGGATGCGCATTAATTGCGGAAATTGAATCGGGCGATGTGGTCGCTTATATCGGAAATGTTGAAAATAACGATCCGCAACATGGAGGAGATGTTGATGTTATTGTTTCGCCAAGAAGCACCGGCAGTATTTTAAAACCATTTTTATATTGCGCCATGCTGAATGAGGGCGAAATTTTACCGGCAACGCTGGTGCCCGACATTCCTACACGAATCGGGAATTTTTCCCCTCAGAATTACCTCCGTTCCTATGATGGAGCAGTTCCTGCAAAATTTGCTCTTGCACGGTCGCTGAACGTGCCGGCTGTAAAAATGCTGCAGCAATTCCAGGTGGAAAGGTTTTATCATATTCTGCCCAAAATGGGTCTGACCACAATTACTAAACCCGCTGATCATTACGGGTTAACCTTGGTACTTGGCGGTGCGGAAGCGACTCTTTGGGACCTGAGCGGTGTTTATGCCTCAATGGCAAGAACGCTGAATCATTTTCAGAAATATAACGGTAAATATGATGTAAGGGATTTTCATCCGTTGATCTATTTTGAAGGCAAAGGAGAAGGCGAAGGAAATGCCGGCAGGAATAAAAATTTATCGGATAATTCATTATTATCGGCAGCGTCAATATACCTGACTTTTGAAGCGATGGTGGAAGTAAACAGGCCGGATGAGGATTTATTCTGGCAGGAATTTTCATCATCAAGAAAAATTGCATGGAAAACCGGCACGAGTTTCGGCTTCCGGGATGCGTGGGCAATTGGCGTTACACCGGATTATGTTGTGGGTGTTTGGGTGGGAAATGCAGATGGTGAAGGCAGGGCCGGGCTGACAGGAATATCCTGTGCCGCACCGGTGATGTTTGATCTTTTCAGCATACTTGAAACAGGAGGAGGTTGGTTTGAAGTTCCTTATGATGAACTTGCGAAAAGCGCGGTTTGTCATGAAAGCGGGTACCTGGCTTCAGGAATCTGCGATAAGGTTGATTCCAATTATTTTCCTGTGAAAGGAATGTCAACCCCCCCCTGTCCTTATCACCGGATCGTACATTTATCGGCAGACAAGAAATGGCGGGTGAACAGCGATTGCGAACAGACCGAAGCCATGGTCCATAAGCCATGGTTCGTACTTCCGCCTGCAATGGAATGGTATTACAAATCGAAAAATCCATCCTATAAAGAATTGCCGCCTGTGCGGGCTGATTGCGGTAATTTAATGCAATCTTCCGCCATTGAACTGATATATCCGAAACCCGGAAGCGATATTTATGTACCGGTTGAACTGGACGGGAGTAGGGGACAGACGGTTTTCAGCGCTGTACACCGCAGCAGGAAAAGCGTTATTCACTGGCACCTTGATGAAAACTTTATCGGATCAACCCGCGATATTCACCAGATAGGATTACGTCCTTCACCGGGAGTGCATACTGTAACATTAGTGGATGAGAACGGGGAAATATTGACGCAAAGGTTTGAAGTGATTGGAAAGGAAGCAGGATATTAAGATATTAGGATATTAGGATATTAAGATATTAAGATATTAGGATATTAAGATATTAAGATATTAAGATATTAGTATATTATCAGTTATTTCTTCGCACTTTATGGCAAGATATTTTTATTCCCTCTGTGAAAAATTGGAATTCCAATCTTGTTTTTTTGCGATAGAAAAGATTGAAATCCGAATAGTTAAATCCGAAATCCGAAACAATATCTAATAACTAAATTTCAAAAATAAAAATAAATGCAAATACAAACTTATTACCATCAGTTGGGTGTTTGTCTTTTTGAATTTTGTCCCGATAACTATCGGGATGTATTTCGAATTTGTTTCGGATTTCGGATTTATGTTTTTGATTGGTGGCGGGTGCATTGATATCACATCATTTATTCAACGGGGCGCCAACAGCAATTTTGCAATCATGGCCCGGTTGACCATGTGGCGGATTCATCCCCGGAGCGGTTTTTATTGGCGTTGATGACACCGGAGGAGCAGCGGCTGAAGTATTTCCAGGAGGTGAATTAAGCGGGCTGCCTACCGGAATATCGCAGCGATGCCCGGGTTGTCCATGCGCAGGATTTGGTTTATCTGAAGATGATGCATTTTCTGTTGTTAAAGGAACGTTGGAATTTTCAATGGTTGTTCCGGTTTTTATTGATGAATCAACGGGCGGATTTACCTGGTTATTCTGTATCTGAACTGCTGTGTTTTCCGTGGATTGATTTTCAGTGTTCCCCGAATCAGTTTGGTTGCATCCGAATGATAAAATTAATCCGGCAAATAAGATACCAGTAGTTGTTTTCAATGTTTTTGAAATTTTAGGGATGCATTATTTATTATATTTCATAACGTACCTTCTGATTAGGACAGGTTTCAATCAAAGTCAATGAGCAAATGGAAGCATCAAACCAGTTCAAATCCTTCAATGTCATTCATCAGACCCTGCCGCTTTGATGCGGGTTTCATGCGTGCTTTTACTTTCATGCCTGTTTTTACATCATCAGGGTTTTTGCATAGAATGTTTCCTAAAAACCCACCACTGGAAGAATCAATACGGATAAAGCCAACGGCTTTCCTTCCGCCAAGAGATTTTCCGTCAATATCTTCTTTAACTATTGTGAATGACTCAATTGAGCCGGTTGCCGGAAGTTTAATAAAGTCGGTTATTTCCTCAAAACATTCCTCGCAGTAAATCCGCGGAGGAACATATACTTTACCGCAGCATGAACATTTTGCTCCGGTAAAAACACCTTTTTCTTTAAGGTTGGTGAAAAATTTCAAACCAGCTTCACCAGGTGTATACGAGTAGTGTACGGGAAAAGTGTCGTGCCAGGCGCGGGTATCGACATTGCGGGTGATTTTTGTTAGGATAGCCATACTAGGAAAATTTAAGTTACTAAATTAATCAAAAAGAAATTTCATTGTTTCAATCATGCAGGTTTAAAATATTTAATATCGGTTATTGCACCGGTTCGTTCAGCGGCAGGTTTCCAAACCGCTTTTACCTTCATTCCGATTTTAATTTCTTTTGGTTTAACTTCACCAAGCATGTGCATAATGCCAATGCCAGGACTAGCCCCGTCAATATCAATAACCGCAGGCAACTGTGGTTCCTTTAATCGTGTAACATCAGCGCTCACATAAGAGATACTGAAGGTATTAATTATTCCGCTGTCTTTTACTTCCACCCAATGGTCAACAGGCACATAGCACTGTTCACAAAAAGACCTGGGCGGAACAAGTACCCGATGACATTTATGGCATTTCACAGCGAGTATTTTACCGTTTTTCAGGCCTTCAAGGTAGCGATTAATGGCATTGCCGCAATCGTAAGCATATTGCGCTTTCGGATGAAAAATAACTTTAGGCAGTTTGTCAAACTCATCTTTTGACAGTTCTCTGCCGCGAACAATTTCTGGTGTCATAATAATTTAAAAAAGTTAAACTCCCATTACTACTACTGTTCCAACCTGCATCAGGTCACCCCATGCCTGAGCTACTCCTCTTTTAACCGGGCGTGCAACCTGACGTTTTCCGGCTTCACCGCGTATCTGCCAGAACAATTCACACAGTTTCATAATCCCGGCAGCAGCGATAGGGTTGCCAACTCCAAGCAACCCGCCCGAAGGCGATGCAGGCAATTCGCCATCTTTATCAAAATATCCTTTGGCGAGCAATTTGGGTGCCTGTCCGCGATCGGCTAATAGCAATCCTTCAAGGTGATGAAGTTCTTTATAAGCGAACGGGTCATAGGGTTCGGCTATATGAATTTCTTTTCTCGGATCCTTGATTCCTGCCATCTCATAAGCCATCCGCGCTGCTTTTTCAACATAATCGGGATAATAGAGGTCGCGGTTTGTCCAGTATGAAGTATCCAGGTTCCAACCTACCCCTTCAATCCAAACCGGTTTTTCGCTGACCCTGCGGGCAACATCTTCGGAAGCGAGAATAAGAGCTCCGGCACCATCGCTGGTTGGTGATACCATCATGCGGTGGACAGGCCATGCCATGATCTCCGATTTCAGAACTTCTTCAACACTTGTTTCCTTTGCCAGCTGGGCACTGGGATGATTCATCGCATTCTTTTTGTTTTTTACGCTGACAAGGGCAATCTCTTCAAGAGAAATTTTATGTTTTGTCATGTAGCGGTTCATCTCAAGAGCAAAAATCCACAGGAGGTTAACTCCAAGCGGTCTTTCCAGGGTATGATCATAAATGGAGTTGAATGCCGCCTGCGGATGGGGCATACAGGAAGACATTTTTTCTTCGGCAACCACTATGCACGTGTCATACATGCCAGATGCCACCATGTACCATCCGTGAATAATGGAAAAAACACCTGACCCCCCCCCAACAAAAGCGCGGACATAAGGACGGTTAAATCCACCTGCGCCATCAGCAAGGTACTCTCCCTTCATGTGAACTCCGTCAAAGGCATCCGGAGCGGAACTCATGACCACCGATTCAATATCGGAATATCTCAAACCACTTGACTTCAGCGCTTCTTTAGCCGCAAAGAAACTGAGTTCCCGCCCAGTCTCATTCGCCCTGCGCATGAACCTGGTAAGGCCTGCACCGATAACCCCTACTTTACGTTTGATTGGTAAACCCATGATAATAATATTAATAGTTATGTCAAAATAAATCAGGTACTCTCAAATCGGGCATCTCAACCCGCGTATTTTTTTTAATTGGATAATATGGCTACTGCTCCTGTCTGCGTTGGCAATCCTCTCCAACTCTGTACCAGCCCGCGTGATGTATCTTTTAATTGTCTTTTGCCTGCTTCACCCCGCAATTGTCTTACCGATTCAATCAGTTGATACCCGCATGCAGCGCCATGCATTTTTCCGAAACCCGGTACCCCTCCTGAAATGTTTACAGGAAGTTCACCGGCAGGAGAAAAAGCACCATTTCGGAAAAAATCAACGCTTTCACCCGATTCGCACAGGTGAAGCGCTTCGGCATGAATGAAAAATTTATATCCGTAACTGTCATCAATTTCGGCAAAAGAAAGTTCCCGGTACGGACATTTAATTCCGGCCATTTTATACGCTTTTGCCGAAGCAAGTTCAGTGAATTTTGATTTTCCGAATTTCCATGTATCCATTGAAGGTTCACCGGTAAAAAACGAAATACCGTCAATATAAACTGGTTTTTTACAGGTAGCGCGGGTAACATCTTCGGATGCAAGGATGAATATGCACGCCCCATCCGAAGTGCCCTGAACCATGCTACTGCGCAGAGGTTCGGCAACATAACCGGTAGCGAGAATATCGTTAATTGAAAAATTTCCCGGATATGCTGCGAGGTCATTCTCCATCGCATTCCGTCTTGCTTCCGTAATTACCCGTGCGACATCTCTTTCATTGGCACCCGTATCTTCGCATAATTTTCTCATTTCCATGCCGGCAAGAATCACCGGGTCAAGATGAAGGTACCTGGAATAATGAGGATCCATGGCAAACTCTTCAATATGTGCCGGAAAAAGGATGTTGGATGCCTTGCTGTGCGTCTCTACCACAGCAACTCTAAAAGCGCCAGTGGCAATCTGCAGGTAAGCCGAAGCAATTCCCTGCAGGCAATCCCCTGATATGGTATGTACCGGTTTAAGAACGGCACCGAGTTGGTCCGGAACATATTCATCAAAAATAGATACCCCTTCCGTCATATCTTCGGCTGTTGAAATAAAAGTGCCGACATCCCTTGGAGATATCCCGGCATAATTGTACGCTTTTACAGCCGCTTCATATATCATTTCACGGTATGAAACATCTCCGCTTGTAGGTCGGGCCTGGGTGCAACCGATACCGATAATGGCTATTTTATCTTTCATTTTTTACGGTTTTATGGCGGCAAATGTATAAAATAATATAAAATGTACTTATGATATTTATCTGGCTAGCGGATATTGCAGTTTTGAAGCACCTCAATATTTTCAGTCATTGATTTTGATGTATAAATTGGTTCAAGTGTAATTTTCTTAAATTCGCAAGGACAGCAATCGCACCTCCTTCCTTCGCCAAGTCCACCGAAATCCGGAAACTCCGCATAAGTATTTGCCTGAATCAATATGAAATGGAAGAAAGTCCAGTAATGTTATCCGTGGCATGTCTCAAAAATTTATTCATAACACTTGTATTTTTGCTTTTATCCTGACAAAATAGCAATTTTCAGTTATACTATGATGGGATACTCATGGTTTTCCTGACATATTTAAGCCCCCGATCTATTTTAATATCTTTGTGAAGTAAATTTTATAAAAGCAGTCTGAACATACTGAATGATGATTAGCCGACTACTCACATTATTATTAATTCCAACCTTGCTTTCGGCACAGGATCAGACTTTTCATGAACGCTTCAAACGCTTTACAAACGAGCATGGGTTATCAGGCAATACAGTAAAGTGTCTACTTCAGGGCAGGCAGGGTTTTATCTGGCTTGGGAGTGCTGACGGGCTGAACCGCTATGATGGCAGGCAGTTCCGGGTTTTTAGGAGCGACAAAAACGACAGCGCCACTTTATCCGATAACGACATTTACTGCATGGCCGAAGATGATAAAGGGTTACTATGGCTCGGACACCGGGGTGCCGGGATAAGCGTATTTAATCCTGTTAACAACAAGGTGACCCGTTACCGGAACATAAAAAACGATTCGACATCACTGAATTCGGATGATGTCCGCGCGATTTGCAGGGACATTGACGGTGAAATATGGATCGGCACCGGCAAGGGACTTTGCACATTTGATGAGAAAACCGGAACTTTCAAATCATGGGATAAAAATCCCGGATCACCGCAAAATATTTTCGCCTTGTGTGCCGCCAGAGATGGTTTTATCTGGATTGGCAGTCACGACTACGGATCGAGGGGCGCATTATTCCGGTTTAATAAGAATTCCGGTGAGTTTTTTCATTTTTATCCCGATGAAAAAAATCAGAATTCATTGCGTTATCCTCATGTTGTCGCTCTGTGCGAGGATAAAAGTGGGAATATTTGGATAGGTATGCGCGGATATTTGGATATATATTCTCCTGGGTCCAATACTTTCAGGCACTATGATTTTGGCAAAGGAAATCCTGATTCGCTTGCCGGAGGTGATTTTTTCAGGTCGCAGATTTTTTGCGACAGTGACGGGAATGTCTGGTTCGGAACATCCATAAACGGGCTATATGTTTTCAATTATGAAACAGGAAAATTCACCAGGTTCCTGAATAATCCCAACCAATCTGCATCCATAAGCAGTAATGTAATAAGGGCGATATGCGAAGATAAAAGCAGGCAGATCTGGATCGGTACCACCGATGGCGGTGTTAATGTCTATGACAAAAAACAAAACCGGTATACCGTGTATCAACCCATCCCCGGGGCGCCCGGTTCGCTTGCAGGGGGGGTGGTATCGGCACTCTATGAAGACAAAAACGGAAAATTGTGGGTTGGGGTTAAAACAAAGGGAGTTGACCTGTTAGACCGGACTACCGACCGCTTTAACCATTATGTACATGAACCCGGCAATCAATTAACGATTTCCAATAATGATATTACCGGGATCTGCGGGGATGGAACCGGCACTCTGTGGGTTTCCAGTTTTTCAGGCGGCCTCTGCTCGCTTGATACCCGGCTGAATCTCTTCCACAGTCCGGGCGGTGCATGGATCAACGGATTATTCTGCGACAGCAAGGGCATGTTATGGATAATTCCCAACCAAAGCAATCTTGGAATGTATAATCCTTTCACAAAAGAATACACATGGTTTGAAGCGGAAAAAGAGCGAAAAGACACTGCAAAATTAGTTTGGGCTTCGGTAACCTCAATTTGTGAAGACAGTGCCGGGAAATTATGGATCGGGACAATAAGAGGTCTTTCGTTTTATGACCGGATTTCAAATCAATTCACTTTGATTCAAAACAAACCCGGTGATACTTCTTCATTAAGCGATAATTATGTTAATGCTCTGTACCTGTCGAAAGAAAATATTCTGTGGGTTGCAACAAATTCAGCGCTTGATGCCTATGATATTGCAACTGGGAAATGCAAACATTACCGTATTAATGCAGGAACCATTGCAGTAATTACCGGTGACGAATCCGGAAATCTATGGTTTGGAACCAATAACGGGTTGATTAAATTTAATCCTGCCGAAGATGTGACTGAAAAATATTCCGTTGATGACGGACTTCCGGATAAAGAATTTACAGGAGCATTCTGCCGCGGCAGGGACGGGAGATTTTACTTCGGCACCATAAACGGGTTCTTTTCATTCCAGCCAACTGATGTAACTCCCAATCCGCATATCCCGGAAGTACGGCTTTCCCGGCTTACGGTTCTTAATAAACCATGGTATTTGCCCGCTGATATTACATATACCGGGGAAATTACACTCAGTTACCGGGAATATTTCTTCACCATAGAATTTACCGCATTGGAATTTACATCACCTGAAAATAATCACTACGCATATAAACTGGATGGGTTTAACCGTGAATGGGTATTTACAGGAAATGATAACAAAGTAACATTTACCAATCTTGATGCCGGTGATTATTTTCTGAAAGTCAAAGCATCCAATAACAGCGGTATTTGGAGCGATGAAAAAAAACTTCTCAGAATCACAATTACCCCCCCCTGGTGGAAGACAAAAACGTTTTATTCTTCATGCATTGCGGCTCTTATCCTTATTATCTGGGGGTATATAAAATGGCGCGAGCGGAAACTGAAGGAGGAGAAAAGAATCCTCCTGGTCAAAGTGAATGAAGCGACTGCCGAAATCCGCGCACAGAAAGAAATCATTGAAGAGAAAAACCGGAACATCACGGACAGCATTGAATATTCAAAGAGAATACAGGATGCAATATTACCGTCAATGGATGAAATGCAGAGAATTTCGGGTGAATCATTTATTTTCCACCGCCAGCGCGATATTATCGGTGGGGATTTTTATTTTATTGCCGAAGTGAACGGCTGGAATATCATCGCTCTTGCCGACTGCACGGGGCATGGGGTTCCCGGTGCACTGATGTCTATGCTCGGAAAGGAAATGCTCAACGAAATTGTAAATGACCGTAAAATTACCACTGCCGGTGAAGCGCTTGATTTGCTTACTTCCCGCGTTACAGATGCTTTAAACCCGGATAAAACCGGTGATGTGAAAATAAAAGAGGGAATGGATATCGCGTTTATCGCCATGAAGGAAAAAGAACTTCAATTTTCAGGTGCAAAACGCCCGTTGATAGTTTTTAAAAATGGCATAATCAGTGAATATTCCGGTAACGAAAGCAGTGTTGGCGGTGAACGGATACCTGATAAAAGGTTCAAAACGCATCTTCTTACTATTGACAAAGGAAATATGCTCTACCTTTTCACCGATGGTTTTGGCGACCAGTTCGGAGGACCGAAGCAGAAAAAGTTCAAGAGCGGAAACCTTAAAAAATTACTCATTGAAATATCAGAAAAACCGGTTGATGAACAGAAATTGCTTGTGGAAAAAACTTTTAATGAATGGAAGGGGGAGTATGAACAGACGGACGATGTAACTGTAATTGGTATAAGAATTTAACTGTATTTGTCCTGACCGACCGAAGGGAGCGTCAGGATGATGTGACGGTGATCAGTGTGAAAATATAAAGGAAAACCGGAATTAATGAACATTTGAACAATAGAACATTGAGTCCACTACAAAAAGTCAAATTTGGTAAAATGCCACTAAATCTCAAAAACACGAAACCTGCCTGCCGGCAGGCAGGTCCCACACAATCTTTATTATCATAGATTTATTTTTAGTGCAATTTTTGTGTTTTCGAGTTTTTGTGGCAGGAAATTACGGGGGTGCTGAGTAATTACAATTTCTGATTATTTTTACCACCGTGTTACTCTTAAAAAATCATCCGATAATTCTGATTACTTATTTATTCCTCCTTGTTATTTCCCTAAATTACCGCGGTTCTGCCCACAATACCAAAATAGACAGTTTAAAAACATTACTTGAATCTCTGCCAAAAGATACCGCATACGTAAGGATTTGTAATACCCTTTCCTGGGAATACCGGAACACAAACCCCGATAGCGGAATTTATTACGGAAAAATATCCCTTGATTTAATTGGACCTCCGGGTTCTCCTGCAGGTGGATCCGCTCTGCATGCTTCAGCATACAGTTTTCTCGCTTCAAATTATCTTGCCAAAGGTGACTTCCCGGAAGCAGTAAAATTTTATTCCCGGTCCATGGAAATACGGTCCCGGAATTTGAATAAGGCAAAGGAAGATGGTAATGAACGGGCAATTTATGAAAGTAAAAAGGGTATTGCCAGTGTAAAAAATAACCTGGGCATCATATTCTGGCAGCAGGGATCGTACGCAAAAGCCCTGCTGAATTTCAAACAATCTCTGCATCTTTATAAAGTGATTGGTGAACGAAGCGCTATTATATCAAGCATTATCGGGAATATTGGTTCAATTTACCATTCTCAGGGTGATTACGAGCCGGCATTAAAATTATATTTTATCGCTTTAAAAATACGGCAAAAACTGGATGATAAGCGCGGGATTGCACACGCCTATAATAATATCGGAAATGTCTACTGGTCGCAGGGAATGTTACCGCTTGCCCTCGATTATCTTTTAAAAGGTTTGAAAACGGCCGAAGAAACCGGTGACCTCGCTATTATGGCATCCGCCAATGGAAATATCGGACTGGTTTACAGCCAGCAGAATTCACCGGCAGAGGCGCTTGGATATTTTTTGAAGTGCCTTGAAATTCAGGAAATGATGAGCGATAAACATGGTATGGCCGGGTCTTTTAATAATATCGGCAGTATTTATTGGGATATGGATTCCGTAGCAACAGCCCGTAATTATTATCTGAAAAGTTTGTCTGTCTGCACCGAACTGAATGATTCCTTCGGAATAGCCCAGGCGCTGAATAATCTCGGCTCGGTTTTTACTGCGGAAAAAAATTTCGCCAGAGGTATGGAATACCAGGAACAGGCATTGAAAATATATAAAAACATCGGAGATAAAAAAGGAATCTCCTATGCCCTGGATGATATCGGGGAATTATTTATCAATAAAGGAGAACCGTTGAATGCAATTCCTTTTTTGAATCAAAGTTTATCATTATGCATTGAGTTGGGACTTATTCCGGAAAGGGTAAATACCTATTACCTTTTGTTTGCTGCAGACAGCGCTACCGGCAATATTGCCGGTGCTTTCGATCATTATAAACTCTATATTCAGTGGAAAGACAGTTTGATTAATGAAGAGAATACGAAAAGAATCGTCCGCCTTGAATCAAAGTACGAATGGGATAAAAAAGAAACGCGGATAAAAACTGAAAATGAAAAAGAACGGGTTATTGCAGTTGCCGAAAGCCGCAGGCAGAAAATAATAATTCTTTTCACTGTGGTCGCATTGCTGTTCACACTGTTTATTGCATTGCTGGTTTACAGGAATTTTGTAAGGACCAAAAAATTCAACCGCGTGATTACATTCCAGAAGGAAATTATTGAAAAGCAAAAACAGGATATTACCGACAGCATTGAATATGCCGGCAACATCCAGCGTGCCATGCTGCCTTCCATTGAAGAGATGAAATTATCTTTATCCGATTTTTTTATTTTGTATTTACCGAAAGCGATCGTCAGCGGGGATTTTTATTGGATAGCACAGCCCCCCCAACCCCCCGAAGGGGGGAAATTGGCAAACGCACCGGCCCTTAGCGCGGATAGCCAACTCCCCCCTTCGGGGGGCAGGGGGGCTGTTCTTCTTGCCGTCTGTGACTGCACCGGTCACGGTGTCCCTGGCGCCTTCATGAGCATGTTGTGCAATGCCCTGTTAAATGAATCGGTCAGCGATAAAGGAATCAAAAGCCCTGAATTAATATTTGAGGAAGTAAGAAGAGGAATCGTTACTGCATTAAAACAAAAAGGAAGGATAGGAGAAACAAAGGACGGAATGGATGCGGTTTTAATCAGTTTGCATCCCGATAGTTATCGGGAGGGCAATGGGCAGGAAAACACCGGAACGGTTAATCATCCTGTACCGGCTGTTCATTGCCAACTGGTATGTGCCAACAATCCGCTTTACCTTATCCGTAACGGAACGCTTACGGAGTTTAAACCCGACAGGTTTCCGGTCGGAATTTATGAAGGAGAAATAAAACCATTTGCGCTGCAGGAAGTTGAATTGCAAAAAGGGGATATGCTTTATGCCTTTTCAGACGGATATGAAGATCAGCTGGGGGGGGAAAAACAAAAAAAATTCAAATCTGATAAATTGAAAAACCTTTTGGTTTCGATATCTGATAAGAATACGGAGGATCAGAAAAGATTATTGGAAAAGACATTCAGGGAGTGGAAAGGCGAAAATGAACAGACGGACGATGTAACTTTGATCGGAATACGAATCTAAAAATCATTAAAATTCCTGCCTGACGCCTGCCTGCCGGCAGGCAGGACAGTCAGGGGCAGAAAATGAATAAACATTGGCCGATACCGGTTTTCATCCTCTTGTCTTTCTTTTGCAATCCGACATTAGGCACTTTTGCCGTATTTGCCGGCAGTTCAAAAATTGACTCTCTTTTAGCCGTATTGAAATCCGCTCCTGAGGATTCAAATAAGGTAAAGACCCTCATTGCTCTTTCCTGGCAAGTTATCCACATCGGAAAATACCCGGAAGGAAGTCAATATTGTTACCGTGCATTCAACCTCTCAAAAAAAATTAATTTTTTACCGGGGGTCGGCCAATCACTTAGCAACCTGGGTATTATTCATGATTACAAAGGTGAAATACCGAAAGCTTTATTGTTTTATACCCTGGCATTGAAAATCAATAAAAAAGCAGGTGACAGCAATGGGATGGCAGAGGCATTCAATAACCTCGGTGTCATTTCAGTAAATACAGGTGATTACCGGAAAGCGAGAGAATATTTTCTTAAAGCGGTACAATTGCGCGAAGGAATCCTGGAAAATTTCAGACGTCATCCGGAAAGTTTTCAGAATGAACTTAAAAGAACCCTGAAAGCCACCGCTGCATCGCTTAATAATCTCGGCCTTATTTCAAAATTAGAGGGAAATTATCCAAAAGCGCTTGAATATTTTTATAAATCACTTAAACTGAAAGAAGAAACAGGAGATAAAATGGGCATAGCAGGAACATTAAGTAATCTTGGATCTCTATACAGGCAGCAGGGTGATATGGACAAAGCCCTTGAATATATGAAAGAATCCCTGAAAATTGACATGGAACTTGGAATTAAACTTGATATTGCTATGGCTTATAATAATATTGGTCTTATAAATTCATACAAGGGAGAGGATTCTGTTGCTTTGAGATATTATGGAATGGCTTGCGGCATGATGGAGGAATTATCGGATAAAACGAACCGTGCAAAAACATTAATCAATATGGGAGTAATTTATGAAAAACAGGAAAATTATCCGAAGTCACTTGATTGTTACATGAATTCCCTGATCCTCTCTGAATCTTCCGGGAACAAAATGGTAATGTCCGGGGCATTGCATAACATCGGTGTTTTTTATATGAAAAACAGGATGAATGTACCCGCTAAGGAATCTTTATTCACCGCGCTTGATTATTGCACCAGGTCATTAAACATTGCCAAAGAAATCAATTCACCTGAAGTGATTAAAGAAGTGGAAAAATCGGTAAGCGCTATATATGAAAAACTTGCCGTGGATGACCCGTCCGGGAAAAAAGAACACCTTGCAAACTCTTTATTACATTTCAGGGCATACATTGCAGCAAGGGATTCACTTTTGAATGAAGCCAATATTAAAAAAATTACGCGGATGGAATCAGAACTCGAATATTCAAAAAAAGAGATCGCCATTAAACTTGAACAGGAAAAAGAAAAAGCAGTTTCAGAAGCGGAAAGCAGGAGACAGAATGTTTTTATAATATTTGCCGTTTCCTGTCTCTTTTTTGCCGGAATAGTTGCACTGGTAGTTTACAGGAATTTCAGGAAAACAAAAGCAGCCAATTTACTGATAGCCCGGCAAAAAAATGAGATAGAAAGGCAAAAACTGGATATGACCGACAGCATTGAATATGCGGGTATTATACAGGGAGCCATGCTTCCCGCCCCGGAAGAATTCAACAGGTTATTCCCTGAAGCGTTTATCCTCTTTAAACCAAAAGATATTGTGAGCGGGGATTTTTATTGGATAACACAGCCCCCCAAACCCCCCGAAGGGGGGACTTATTATTCTCCAACTCCCTCCTTTGAAGGTCATTTTGGCATTGCTTCTCAGAACCCCCCTTCGGGGGGCAGGGGGGCCGTGCTTCTTGCCGTTTGCGATTGCACCGGTCATGGTGTTCCCGGGGCTTTTATGAGTATGCTTTGTAATGCATTGTTGAATGAAACCGTAAACGATAATGGAATTACCAAACCCGATAAGATATTTGATTCGGTACGCAGCGGTATTATTTCTGCGTTGAAACAAAAGGATAAAACCGGTGGATCGGAGGATGGCATGGATGGTTCTCTATTAAAATTATTAATTAATCAGGATGGATGCACAACCGCAGAAATTACGACAGCCAATAACCCGGTATATGTCATCAGTAAGGGATTAATTTCAGAAATTAAACCGGACAGGTTTCCTGTTGGAATTTACGCTGGGGATTTTTCCCCCTTCACCCTGCATACCCTATCGCTTCAGAAAGGAGATATGATTTATATAACAACCGATGGCTATGAGGATCAGATTGGCGGACCGAAAATGAAGAAATTCAAATCGGATAAGTTAAGGGAAATATTTGTTTCAATTTCGTTCAGACCGGCACATGAGCAGAAAGAAATCCTTGAAAAAGCATTTCAGGAATGGAAAGGCAACGGAGAACAGACGGACGATGTAACTGTAATAGGTATAAGAATTTAACTGTATTTGTCCTGACCGACCCCGATGATAAATATCGGGGGAGCGTCAGGATGATGGTACGGTGATCGGAATACGGATATAGATGAATTGGATTGAAATTAAGCAGCGAGACGGTGCACCGTCTCGCTACTTCGTAAACAGCATCTCCCGGTATTTAGCCAAAGGCCACAATTCATTGTCAACCGTCATTTCAAGTTTATCGGCATGTTTCCGGATACTGGCAAGATAGGGTTTTACTTTGTCGCAGTAAGCGCCTGCTTTCTCGCGGATATTATCAATGGAGTTTGCTTTTTTTCTTTCCTCAACCATTGATTTTACATCGCTCCTTAATGCTCCGATATGGAGACCTGTCTCACGGATCAGTCCAACCTGGGTGGAATACATATCACCGGTTGCAGTTCCGGCTGAACCATTAGAAATGGTTTGACCGCTTTTTTTCTTTTGTTTTCCAGGTGAAACAACTCCTGCCGCTTCTTCAACCGCATAAGTAACGACCGGTTCTCCTTCAAAGATCATTTTTAATCCCCTGACATTTTCAATAAGGAGGTTCTGATATTTTACGGCAGCCGGTATGATCTGGTTCATGGCAATTTCTCCTGCCAGCCGCGATTCAATCTGGAGGCGCTTCATGTAATTCTCCAGTTCAATTTCATACCTTGCGTGGATTTCCCGTTCATTGAGGATATGGTGTTTTTCGAAGAGGTGCATGGCATCCTTCTTTACAAAAAAGTCAAGAGCGAGGGGTGTGGTATTTATGTTTGAGAGGCCTCTCTTTTCCGCTTCTTTCACCCAATCAGCGGAATAGTTATTGCCGTCAAACAGGATCCTTTTTGACGATACGATGTAATTCCTCAATACATGCAGTATCGCTTCATCTTTATCCTCGCCTTTTTTCAGAAGCGAATCCACTTCTTTATTAAACTCGGTAAGCCGGTCAGCGACAATCGTATTAAGAACGGTCATTGCCGAAGCGCAGTTAGCAGATGAGCCGACTGCCCGGAATTCAAATTTATTGCCGGTAAATGCAAAAGGAGAAGTGCGGTTCCTGTCGGTGTTGTCAATCAGAATTTCAGGAATTTTCCCGATGTTGAGTTTCAGTTCGCTTTTTTCTTCAGGCGTCATCTTTTCTTTTTTGACTTTTTTCACAATCTCATCAAGGATCATATTCAGATGGTTCCCGATGAAAATTGACATGATTGCCGGTGGCGCTTCATTGGCTCCGAGCCGGTGGTCATTATTGGCAGAAGCGATAGATGCTCTTAACAAATTTGCATGATCATGTACCGCTTTTATCGCATTGATAAAAAAGGTAAGGAACATCAGGTTATTTTTAGGTGTTTTACCCGGGCTTAAAAGGTTTCTGCCGGTATTGGTTGCCATTGACCAGTTATTATGTTTCCCTGAACCGTTTATCCCGGCAAAGGGTTTTTCATGCAATAATACCCGGAGGTTATGCCTGCGTGAGACCCGGTCCATCAGGTCCATCAGTTGCTGGTTGTGGTCAACGGACAAATTCACCTCTTCAAATACCGGGGCGCATTCAAACTGGTTAGGTGCTACTTCATTATGGCGCGTTCTTACCGGAATTCCCAGTTTATATGCTTCGGTTTCAAAATCGTGAATGAAAGCCATTGCCCTTTCGGGAATGGATCCGAAATAATGATCTTCCAATTGCTGGCCGCGTGCCGATGCCATGCCGAAAAGGGTTCGGCCAGTGAGGAGGAGGTCCGGGCGGACATCCACAAACGCTTTGTCAATTAAGAAATATTCCTGTTCCCATCCGAGAGTGGCGATTACACGCGTTACATTCTTATCAAAATACTGGCATACATCCGTTGCCGCTTTATCAAGGACGCTCAGGGCGCGGAGAAGCGGTGTTTTATAATCAAGTGCTTCACCGGTATAGGAAATGTAAACCGAAGGAACGCATAAAGTTTTTCCTGTGATAAATGCCGGAGAACTCGGATCCCATGCGGTATAGCCGCGCGCTTCAAAAGTTGACCGCAGTCCCCCGCTCGGGAAACTGGAGGCATCGGGCTCCTGCTGAACCAACTGGCTCCCTTCAAACCGTTCAATTGAACGGCCGCCTTCAATGGGATTAAAAAAGGAGTCGTGCTTTTCAGCGGTGAGGCCGTGCAACGGCTGGAACCAATGCGTAAAATGAGTCGCTCTTTTGCTGATTGCCCACGCTTTCATGCCTGCTGCTACGTGGTCGGCAATTTTGCGGTCGATGGGATGCCCGTGATCTATCGCATCGGTTACTTTTTTAAAAATATCTTCAGCAAGAAATTCGCGCATTGACTGCCTGCCGAAAATGTTTTCACCGAAAAACCCGGATATCTGGTCCGATGGCGGATTTACCGCTACCGGAACGCGGTTGTGGGTCTCTTCAAGCGCTTTAAAACGGAGTTCTGACATAATTAAGAGGTTTAATGAAAAACTATGAATTTTGTGACAAAGGTAGATAAAAATGGGGGTCGGTAACCAAAAAATGTATTTTTTTATTAACAACCCCCCTGTTTTTTGTTAATAACCCTTCTAAAAGGCATATTTATTAGTAATCTCATTAATTTTAATTTCCCGGGATTACCGGCAGGATAAAGTGTTATTTTTGCCAAAAATCCGATTCCTTCAGGAAAAAATATCTTTTAGCCCTCGTGGCGGAACTGGCAGACGCGCTAGCTTCAGGAGCTAGTAGCCGTACGGCTGTGGAGGTTCAAATCCTCTCGGGGGCACTTGGTAATTCATAATATAAAATGATTTTTGTTTTTTTATGCCCTTCACCCTCGTATCACCCTTTATTCCTTCCGGTGACCAGCCCGAAGCCATAAAACAACTTACCGAAGGTTTAAACCGCGGGGATAAATACCAGGTTCTGCTCGGAGTCACCGGCTCCGGAAAAACATATACCATCGCAAACGTAATTGAAAAAGTTCAGAGGCCTGTTCTGGTAATTTCACATAATAAAACCCTCGCTGCGCAACTTTACGGTGAATTCAAACAATTTTTTCCGGATAATGCCGTTGAATATTTTGTATCCTATTACGATTACTATCAGCCTGAAGCATATATCCCATCTACCGATACCTACATTGAAAAAGATCTTGCTATAAATGAAGAAATTGAAAAACTAAGGTTAAGCGCTACTTCGACTCTTTTATCGGGCAGGCGCGATGTGATCGTGGTGTCATCTGTGTCCTGCATTTACGGTATCGGTAATCCTGACGATTTCCATAAGGGAATAATACCGGTAAAAAAAGGCGAAATTACCGGCAGGAACCGTTTCCTCCGGAAACTTGTTGACAGTTTATATAACCGCACTACTGCTGATTTTAAAAGAGGTAATTTCCGGGTTATGGGAGATACCGTGGATGTATTTCTCGCATACACCGATTATGCAGTGCGATTAATTTTTTTTGACAATGTCATTGAAGAAATTTATTCTTTTGATCCTTTCACAGGCGTGAAGATAGAAGACCTTGAATCAATTTATA
This sequence comes from Bacteroidota bacterium, assembly GCA_016193485.1. GTDB lineage: Bacteria > Bacteroidota > Bacteroidia > JACPRZ01 > JACPRZ01 > JACPRZ01. The sequence continues at coordinate 75,149 of JACPRZ010000017.1, forward strand.
TTTTCCCTGCAAATATTTTCGTAACGGACAGGAATTCAATGGAGCGCGCGCTTGGGGATATTTACAGGGATATGACCGCGCAGGTGCAATATTTCAAAGACCAGGGTAGGATTGCCGAAGCGCAACGGCTTGAAAGCCGTATTACCTATGATGTTGAAATGATGCGTGAACTTGGCTACTGTTCGGGGGTTGAAAATTATTCCCGTTATTTTGACGGCAGGAAACCCGGAACCCGTCCATTCTGCCTGATTGATTATTTTCCGGATGATTTCCTGCTGATCATTGACGAAAGCCATGCCACCGTACCCCAGGTCAGGGGCATGTACGGTGGCGACCGCTCCCGCAAGGCAACGCTTGTAGAATATGGATTCCGGCTTCCTGCCGCAATGGACAACAGGCCTTTGAAATTTGAGGAATTTGAAGGACTGGTGAACCAGGTGATATATTTAAGCGCCACCCCTGCCGATTTTGAATTGCAGCGTTCGGGGGGGGTTATTGTCGAGCAGGTAGTACGTCCCACCGGGCTCCTTGACCCTTCTATAGAAGTAAGACCTACTCTGAACCAGATTGATGACCTTATGGAAGAGATCCGCATGGCAAAAATTGCCAATGAACGGGTACTCGTCACAACCCTGACGAAAAGGATGGCGGAAGAACTGAGCGCCTACCTGCATAACCTGAAAATTAACTGCAGGTACATTCACTCGGATGTTGAAACCCTTGAAAGAGTGGAACTGATGCGCCAGTTACGGCTCGGTGATTTTGATGTGCTCATTGGTGTGAATTTATTGCGTGAAGGACTTGACCTTCCTGAAGTATCTCTGGTCATCATCCTTGATGCCGACAAAGAGGGGTTTCTCCGTTCCGAACGGTCGCTTACGCAGACGGCCGGACGGGCAGCCCGGCACGTAAACGGCAGGGTTATCATGTATGCCGATAAAATTACCGATTCCATGCAGAAAACCATTGATGAAACCTACCGGAGACGGCTCAAACAGATAAATTATAACATGATGAACAGTATTACTCCTGCTCCTATAAGGAAATCCATTACGGATATTCTCGGTCAAACTTCGGTTATTGACAATTCCACCGCTACAAAACGATTTTATTCAGAAAAAGAAGATGTATCGGTTGCAGCCGATCCCGTGATAAAATATATGGGTAAGGACGAAATCGCTAAAACCATCGCATCGGTTCGTAAAAAGATGGAAGAGGCAGCGAAAGAACTGGATTTTGTTGCCGCGGCAAAATTCAGGGATGAGATGTTTGCATTACAGAAAATGTTGAAGGAAGAAAAAATGTAAGGTAATTCTTGTTATCATTATTTTCGGATATTGATAAATAAACTTTCCGAAAGTTTAAAACTTTCGGAAAGTTTACAGAAGTTAATTCCAGATGAGCGATAAAAGCCGTAAACTGAAATCGGATTTCCTGAAATATATCGGACAAACATCCGTCAATGCGCCATTGCTGGACATGGTTAAAGGTTCCGGGAGTTTTATTTATGACCGCAGCGGGAAACGCTATCTTGATTTTACTTCGGGTATTGCCGTTAACAATATCGGACACGGAAATAATAAAGTGATTACTGCCATAAAAAAGCAAACCGGGAAATATCTTCATGCAAATGTTTACGGAGAGTTTATAGTTGAACCGCAGGTAATACTTGCCAGGCATATCACTTCACTTTTACCATCGCAGTTAAATTGCGTCTATTTTGTTAATTCCGGCAGTGAAGCCATAGAAGGGGCAATCAAACTCGCAAGAAGGGCGACTGGAAGAAAAGAGATTATTTCTTTCCGTAACAGTTATCATGGTTCTACATTTGGCGCGCTGAGTATTTCCGGTAACGATATGCTGAAAACCGGGATGGGCCCACTGGCAGGGAATATCCGTCATATCCGGTTTAATTGCCCGGCCGATCTTATCAAAATCACTGAAAAAACCGCTGCACTGTTCGTTGAGCCGGTGCAGGGTGAAGCCGGTGTAGTGGTGCCGGATGAATATACCGGCAGTAACCTGCGAAAGAAAAATTTCCTTCAACTCTTAAGGGAACGGTGCAATGATACAGGCGCTCTCCTTGTTTTTGATGAGGCGCAGACAGGCATCGGACGAACAGGAAGGATGTTCGCGTTTGAACACTATGGTGCGGTTCCTGATATCCTGTGCCTTGCCAAGGCGGTAGGGGGGGGGATGCCGCTTGCTGCTTTCATTGCAGGAAGGAAAATCATGAAATGCCTTTCTGATCCGCCCTTCGGACACATAACAACATTCGGTGGCAATCCTCTGTCGTGTGCAGCCGGATCAGCGGTATTAAACACTATTATGGACAAAAAACTTCTTGCCGGTATTGCCCGGAAAGAAAAAATCATCAGAAGAATTTTGGTGCATCCGCAAATAAGGAGGATCAGGGGCGTTGGCCTTATGCTTGCACTTGTACTGAAAAAACCGGCAGCGCTTCATTTTTTTATCCGTAAGTGCCGTGAGGAAGGTCTGATTACCGATTATTTTTTGTTTTCCGAAAATGCTGTAAGAATATACCCGCCACTGACGGTTACGGACAGTGAGATCATAAGCGGTAGCAAGATTATTATGAAGGTGCTGGATAAAATTGAGGGCAATAATTAATAAGGCATTAATAGGCATTAGTAGGTATTTATTGTAATTATCAGTAATAAAATCCAGCGTAGCGTAAAACTCTCCCGATAGATATCGGGATGCCGTGAGCACAGCGAACTAATGCCCATAAATGCCAGCGTAGCGTTTATGCCAGCATTGTTTGTACAGCCAAGTGCAATTAAATAGCCGTACCCGAACAAAAACATAATTTCTTATGCCCAAAGTTCTCATATTCGGTTCAGGGCTTGCCGGTTTATCTGCCGGTATTCACCTGCTGGAAGCGCGTAAAGATATTGCCGTTACCATTTATGAAATGGGCCATTATCCGGGAGGCAAAGCAAAATCTTACCGTAACGAAAAAGGATTCAATATTGACCATGGTTTTCATGCATTCTTTGCCTTTTATGCCAACTTCAGAAATTTACTAAAAAGGGCAGGTGTAAAGGAAAAGGGATTATTTGTTTCAAGCAGGAATATCAGTTATTTTTATGAAGAGGATTCAGGCCGCGTGCACCAGGTAAGTTCACCGTTTGTAAACACCGGTGATGTGGATGGAGTCAGTTTCGGATACCCTGTGAAAGAAAGTTTAAAAATTGCCGACTTTGGCGCGCGGAATTATTTCGACATATATGTTTATCCGAAAATTGAAAAATGGGATGACATCTGCTATACGGCATGGGCGATTGAGAGGGGCTTTGACAAAAACCTTGTCGAAAAAAGGTGGTTCCGTTTTTCACGGGATGCTTATTTTAACTGGCCGAATGAAGTATCCGCTTATATTACCCTGAAAAGTATACGTAATCTGCGGAATCCGAAATTTTTCTACATAAACGGTAATTATGGCGAAAACCTGATTAATCCGCTTGTGAATTTTTTCAAGAAGATGGGGGGGGAACTTATTTTCAGGAAAAAACTGGTACGGATTGAGCATGACGGTGAACAAATCACCGCTGCAATTATTGCCGATCCCGACCCTTCACCACACGATTGCGGCAAAAAGCAATGGGATGGGAATATTCCCGTACTTACCGGTACGGATGTAAGGATCAGCGACTTTGACTACATCATCCTTACCCTGCCCATTGATAATTTCAAGGAACTGGTTTCCGGGGATGAAACGCTGGAAAAAATGTATCCTGATGTAAAGAACCTGCGTACCGTGGTAACCATGTCTTACCAGATGTGGACAAAAGAGAGGGTTCTTCCAGAGGAGTATTGGGGCGGAATCAACGGACTAAATGAACCCATGGGAACGGTTATTGACTACAAAAACATTGTTGAAGTGTACAAAAACAATTACGAATATGGTTCGGTGCTTGAGTGGGTAGGGCAGGAGACGGGTTTTGAAGACAAGAGTGATGATGAAATAAAGGAGATTATTATTAACGGATTTTTGAAAATCCCGGGTGCAAAAGATCCGCGCAAGGCAGGTATTATTTACGATCTGCTGAAGCGCAGCAGGGGATCACACCAGCGTTTTATACTGACCGAACCCGGCATAAATAAATTCCGTCCGCATGTATCGACACCGATGAAAAATCTTTTTCTTGCCGGTGACTGGATAAGGAACCATGTTGACCTGCCGACCATGGAGGGTGCGGTCAAAGCGGGAATGGAAGCAAGTGAAAAAATATTAAAACATTTTTCTAAATGAGGATAGAAGATAAATCAAGGAGACAATTTTTTCTAAACCTGTTTATAGGTTCAGCCGGTTTATTTTTTATGTCCGGCAGAAGAACAGATCAATCAACCATAAAGTTGAAAACCGGGCATTCAGTTAATTGCAATAATTGTTCAGCGCGGTTTTGCAGGTATTATCACACGGGAAATAAGGAATGCAAACCCTATTCTATACCCTGAAAATCTGAAGTTTAAAACGCTTCAATGAATTTTATCACCAGTTTGCAGTAGTCAGCAAATTCCGTCAAGGGTAATGTTTCGGCTTTGTCATAAATATCATGATACGCTGCTATTCCTCCCTGTGTATAACCGTAAAAGCAGGGAACGCCTTTCCGGTAAAATAAACAGTGGTCGCTGTTGCATGCTTCACCGCGGATATCAATCTTCGGCAGGAGGTTATTTTCCGAGTTTATTTTGGTAAGAAGATCAAATTTATCTCTGTAAACAGTACCGTTCACTACCCTGATTCCTTCTTCACCGGTTCCCGCAAGATCAAAATTTAATAGGAATTTGATTGACGATAATCCGATCAACGGGTTTTCGGTAAAATATTTTGAGCCAAGCAACCCTGACTCTTCAGCCCCGAACGCAATAAAAATCATAGAATAGCGTGGTGGATTTTTTGAAAAATACCCGGCAAGGTTTAATACCATGGCCACACCGCTGGCGTTGTCATTGGCACCTGGGAAATAAACTTCATTTCCCATTTGCCCGAGATGATCGTAATGCGCAGTGATGGCGATAAATGAATCGGGCTTTTCATTTCCCTTAATGTAGCCGATAATATTCTGCGTTTCAAAATTCTTAATGAACTTATTCTCAATGACAATTTCGATTGTTTTCGCTTTTTCAGGGGATTCCCGGTTAATGATAATTACCGGTCTGCAATTCTTAAACGCGGAATTATCCCAGGTGAGTTTATCCTTTGTCAGGATGATGATTCCTTTACAGGGTATCTCACCGGAATATTTAAGAATTGAGACCATATTGTCAATCCGTTCTTTTTCTTCCTTGTTTTCGGATGCCTTATTCGTTTCGTCAATGAGTATGAAATTTTCACCGGTAATTTGTATCAGTTTGATGATTTTATCTTTAGTGTCTATTTCCTTTCTTGTACATTTTACAATTCTGAATGTACCTTTTATACCCGGTGATGATGATTCAACGAGGTAGTCCGCTCCCGCTGTTAATTTTTCTTTATTTAGGGAAACGGACATTTCACCTGGAAAGGTATTGACCGGAATGTTAAATTTTTGGAAATAGTTTTTCTTAAAGGGAAGAAGTCCTATTCTGATGAATTCACCGGCAATATATTCTGCCGCAAGAAAGTTGCCGTTACCGGTGTATCCCCGGCCTTTTAAACCGGGAGAAGCAAGTGTGTCTATAATAGATTTTGCATATTCAATATTCTGTGAAGAGGAAACGGAGCACCAAAGAATAAACAGGAAAGAGTATTTTATTGACACAATTGGTTGAATAAGAATCCTCACGTAATTAACCACCTTAATCCGGTCATTGGCTAATGTTAGAAATAAAAATATAAGAACGATAATCATCCCAGGTAATTTTACCAGAGTTTGATATATCATTGTTATTTTGAGGATTGAATTATCATATTTATTATTTGAAGTACCAATTGTCTGTAAAGTTAATATTTCTAAGATTACTGGGCATCGCCAAAGTAAGGGAACCATTATTACAAGGCGAAACTAGTTTCTTTATATAAGCGGACATCAATTATTGAACGATTGCGCATTTATTTACCTTTGTCCCGGTTGACAGCTGAGCGGCTTTAAATCCCCGCCTTCTCTAACCCCCAAACGGTGACGGAATACAGATATGTAATTTTTCCAAACAACCGGCTCAGCAATACTAATCACGCCCTGGGGGAATAATTAAAATCCTGTTACTACTCAGCATCCCAGGAATTTCATGCCACAAAATCACTAAAACACAAAATTTCACTAAATTTTTTTGTGTTTTTTGGTGCTTTTGTGACTTTGTGGCAGAAATTTTTATATTTTCGGATACCCACCTGAATAGTTACAAAATCCTGTATATTCGTACCGCAGGGCGGGATTAGTATTCCTTCGTATATTGGCATTTTACTAAAATAACGTAAACTCTTTCGCCTTCAATAGACCACTAAAATGGAAAAGGAACTGCATGTTGATATTGATGTCCTAAAAAAATATGATGCTCCGGGTCCCAGGTACACCAGTTACCCACCTGCCCCGTTATTTTCTAATGAGTTTACCCCGGAGGACTTCAGAAAATCCATCATCCAAAATAATGCAGCGCGTAACACAAAGGATATGTCGCTCTATTTTCATATCCCTTTTTGCGATACGTTATGTTACTTCTGCGGATGCAACATGGTGGTTACACGGGACAGGAAAAAAATTAATAACTATATTCAGTATTTAAAAAAGGAAATAACTTTCACTAAGGAACTACTCTCTCCCGGAAGAAAAGTAACACAATTGCACTGGGGCGGAGGCACACCTTCTTACTTAAATCCGGATGAGATAATGGACCTGGGTGAATTTACCAATCAGTCCTTTACCTTTGTAAATGACCCTGAAACGGGAGTTGAAATTGATCCGCGCGGATTAACTAAAGAGCATATTGAATGTCTCCGCAGAGTCGGTTTTAACAGAATCAGTATGGGCATCCAGGACTTTGATTCAAGAGTTCAGGAAGCGGTAAACAGAATACAGCCGGAAGATATGACCATAACGGTTATCGGTTGGGCAAGAGAACTTGGATTCAAAAGCATAAATGTCGACCTGATTTACGGACTTCCGTTCCAGGAAATAAAATCGTTTGAATATACTCTTGATCGTGTGATTGATATATCTCCTGACAGGATCGCTGTATTCAATTTTGCTTATGTGCCATGGCTGAAGCCGCATCAGAAAATAATAAAAACGAGCGACTTGCCCTCCCTTGAAACGAAACTGCAGTTATTAAAACTCTCTATAGAGAAATTAACTTCAAACGGGTATGTCTATATCGGAATGGACCATTTTGCAAAACCAACGGATGAACTTTCGGTCGCCCAGGTTGAAAAAACCCTCTACAGGAATTTCCAGGGCTACTCAACGAGGGCTGGTTCTGATTTGTATGCCTTTGGCATTTCGGCAATAAGCCAGGTACAGGATGTGTACGCCCAGAACATAAAGGAATTCAATCAATATTATCAGAAAATTGACGGTGGCGTTCATCCGGTTATGCAGGGTTACCGGATGAATAAGGATGACCTGGTGAGAAAAGAAGTTATCATGCAACTGATGTGCAATATGGAACTTGATAAATCAAAAATTGAGAAGATTTTTGATATTTCTTTTGATAATTATTTTGAGAAATCCCTTTCGAAACTGAGACAATTTTCAGATGACGGTCTTGTAATCAATAATTCAGGAAAAATTATCATCAGCCGGATGGGGCGACTTGTATTAAGAAATATTGCCATGTGTTTTGACGCTTACCTCGATGATATTATTGCCAAGAAACCAATTTTCTCGCGTACAATATAAATAGTTGTAATTACTCAGCATGGCTATAAAAAAATACAAATTCATCCCGCCATAGGCGGGACGAAAACACAAAATTCCACCAAATTATTTTTCTAATTTCATATTTTTTTTGTGGGATTTGGTGATTTGGAGTTTTAGTGGCAAAAAATAAATGGGTACTGAGTAGTAACAAATAGTTTATGAAACTCGCTTTTATAGGCACTTATCCTCCCCGCGAATGCGGTATCGCCACCTTTACCATGGACCTTTATCAGTCCATGATAGGGGACAATAAAATAATTAAAGATACATTACTATTCACCCCTAAATCCCCTGAAGGGGACTTATCGTCTCCCCCTTCAGGGGGCAGGGGGGTGAATAGCAGCAAGGACTCTGTTGATGGATTCATTATTGCCATTAACGATCATGAACAAACATACAATTATCCCGAAGAAGTAAAACTAACCATCCGGCAGGAGCATCAGCGTGATTATCTGGAGGCGGTAAAATTCATCAATCTCAGCGGGGCTGATCTTTGCATATTAGAACATGAATTTGGAATTTTTGGCGGACAAAGCGGTGTTTACATACTTCCGTTGCTTCACCGGCTGGAAATTCCTTTG
>JACPRZ010000061.1:0-109447 GCA_016193485.1 Bacteroidota bacterium
ATGAATACAGCCACGCTGAACATTACCGTATTTGCTCAACCTTCCGTGACAATAAGTAAATCCGATCTGGTATGCTATAATGTTTGCAACGGCAGTATGACGGCAACTGTAAGTTCAGGTACCTCGCCTTTTACGTATTCATGGAATTCAGGATGTATGAATTCATCATGCACTAATTTGTGCACAGGGACAAATACTGTGACGGTAACCGATATTAACGGCTGCACTACAACCGCAAATGCAACAATCACCGAGCCACCCGCTTTGTCTTTAACTGTAAGCGCCACTCCGGCTACTTGCGGACAGACAAACGGAAGCGCTACGGCAAATGCTTCCGGTGGAACCGGCTCCTACACCTATTTATGGAACGATCCCGCACCGGCACAGGTTACGCAAACCGCAAACGGACTTTCGGGGGGGGTATATACGGTTACGGTGACCGATGCAAACGGTTGTACGATAACCGGAAGCGCGACAGTCAATTCTGTTGCAGGAGGAAACGTTACCATTGCCATCGGCAGCAACATAACCTGCAGCGGTTTATGCAACGGCAGCGCAACCGCCTCCATGACTGGTGGAACATCTCCATTTACGTATTCATGGAGTACAGTACCCGTTCAGAACACTTCTACGGTAACCGGGCTTTGCGCTTTAACCTATTCTGTAACTGTAACAGACGCCAACGGTTGCAGCGGAACAGCAAATATTACCATGACCCAACCTGCGCTTCTGACCGCTTCAGTTACTTCTTACACTGATTTATCCTGTTACAATACATGCACAGGCACAATGACCATAAGCGCTTCAGGAGGAACGGGTTCCTATAATTACCAATGGAATCCTGTAGTATCACTGACCAACAGCGCTACGGGATTATGCGCAAATACATTTACTGTTACCGTATCGGACGCTAACGGTTGCAGTGCTGCGGTATCGCAAACATTAACCCAGCCGGCTCTCCTGTCAGTTTCATTATCCGGCACTCCGGCTTCATGCGCAGGGGTATGCGATGGAACATCAACCGCAACGGCCACCGGTGGGACATCGCCTTATACCTGGCAATGGGATAATAATGCCGGCTCGCAAACTACATCCACCACAACAGGTCTATGCGGGGGGGGTAGTTATTCTGTCACCGCTACCGATTCGAAAGGTTGTACTGTATCCGGTACCTACTCAATAAGCGTTATGCCATCCATTGTTCTGTCGGTGACGACTATTAATGCCACATGCGGCCTGCCCAACGGAACTGTATCCGTCACAGCAGTAAACGGTACCCCCCCCTACATTGCCGTATGGAGTAACGGCTGCAATAACGACACATGCACTAATTTGCTTGCCGGTCCTTATTCGGTAACGGTAACCGATTCAAAGGGTTGTTCACAGAACGCCACTGCCAACCTGAGCAATTCAATGGGTCCTACCGTTACCCTTACAAATTCCGCAAACCCGCGATGTGCCGGCTCATGTGACGGAAGTGCAACAGTACTCGTTACCGATGGCATTCCCCCTTATTCCTACTTCTGGAATACTTCTCCGATACAAACCAACCCCACGGCTACCGGACTCTGCTCCGGGACCTGGTCGGTGCTGGTTGTTGATGACAGCGCCTGCGTGGCGACTATAAACATAAACCTTGCCGATCCCCCGGTTCTTGCTTTGACCGTTACCGGAACATCGGATATCAGTTGCAACGGCCAGTGCAACGGATCCATTTCTGTGTCGCCTTCCGGTGGTACCCCCCCTTATACGTATTCATGGTCAAACGGCTCCTCCGGAAGCAGCGCAGCAGGACTTTGCGCAGGCAATTACCAGGTGACCGTCACGGATGCCAACGCATGCACAGCCGCTGCATCCGCCACCATTAATGAACCTGCCGCTCTTTTCGTTTTTGTTATTGCCGACAGCGCCAGTTGCAATGGAACCTGTGACGGAGGAGCGATAGCAACCGCCTCAGGCGGAACGGCAACCTATTCCTATCTATGGAGTAATAGCATTCAGACGCCAATAGTTAATAATCTCTGTCCGGGTTTATATACGGTAACCGTGACTGATGCAAAAGGATGCTTGGTCATGTCAGCGGCAAATGTGCTGCAGCCGCAAACTGTAATAGTGGCCATCACCGGTTCGGGCAATGTTACCTGCAACGGCAGCGGTAACGGGTGGGCGCAGTCGGTCGCTAGCGGAGGAACATCCCCATTCACCTACCAGTGGAGCAATAACCAGCAAACAGGGCAGACGACCAATCTGTCGGGAGGGGAATATACCGTGACGGTTTCCGATCTGTACGGATGCACCGGATCGGCAAGCGTTATCATTACCGAGCCGCTGCTGCTGACCATTGTTGTTACCGGAGTGAATACAAGTTGCTTCGGAGTGTGTGACGGAAGCGGTACGGCAATTGTTTCGGGAGGGGTAACGACCTATACTTATTTGTGGGATGGCAATGCCCAGTTCCAGAACAGCGCTGCGGCTACGGGTTTATGTGCGGGCTCTTTTTCAGTTACCGTAACCGACTTCAATGGTTGCCAGGTGACAGGGAATGTAAATATCACCCAACCCCAGATTCTGAGTTTTAATGCAACCCCGGTCAGTTCCACCTGCGGCAATCCGAACGGCAGCGCATGTGTTTCCATCATCGGTGGGCTTTCCCCTTATACAGTTGTTTGGGATGATCCGCTGGTAACAAACGGATTGTGCCTGAATAATGTCAATGCGGGCGTTTATAACCCGGTGGTTACGGACGGCAACGGATGCACCTATACTTATCCGGTTATTATCAATGACCTTGCCGGGCCAACTATTGATACGATAATTTCTACTGATGTAACCTGTTCCGCTGCGAATAACGGAACCGCCATCGCAGCCATCAGTTCAGGTACCCCCCCCTATACTTATACATGGCAGAAGGGAGCCGTTGTTATTGCAACAGGCACACTTACGGTTTTCAATCTGAATGGAGGAACCTACTCATTCACCGTCATTGACGGTAACAACTGCGTCAGTTCGCAATCTTTTACTGTCTATGAACCCGTGACAATGGTTTCGGCAATAATAAGCGCTACGAATGTTACGTGTTATGGTTCCTGCAATGGGCAACTGACAGTTGCCGTTGCCGGTGGATCTTCACCTTATACATACCAGTGGGGAACCGTGCCGGTTCAGAATACGCCTTCGGCTACCAATTTATGCGCAGGATTATGGAGTGTGGTGATATATGATGCCAGCGGGTGTTCAACAACATCCCAGGGAACCGTTACGCAGCCGGCAGCACTCTCGCTTAACCCTGTTATTGACAGCGTGGATTGTTACGGGGGAAATGACGGGACAATATCATTACTCCCGGGTCCAGGCGGTGGCACCCCCCCCTATACTTATACCTGGCTTCCGGCAGGAACAGGGAGCGGACCGGTAGTAACTAATTTGTTTGCCGGACAATATTCAATAATCTTATCCGACTACTACAACTGCCAGGCATCACAGACGGTCACGGTCTATGAACCCATGCCGCTTATGGTTTCCACGACAGCAAATGACGAACGGTGTAACAATTCAAACGGAAGCGTTGCAGCGTTCGTTCTTGGAGGAACCTCCCCGTACACCTATTTCTGGGTACCTGGCGGTTATACATCTTCAATAGTATCGGGTATCCCTGCCGGTAACTATACCGTATTTGTTTCGGATTACCATGGCTGCGCTGAGTCGGGAACTGTCCAGGTAAATGAAATTGCGGGACCAGAAATAAATGTGCAGATTATTCAGAATGTGCAATGCAATGGTTCAAATAACGGGTCCGCACAGGTGGTATTTGTGAGCCAGGGCACCCTCCCCTACTCCTATTCATGGACTCCGAACGTTTCCACTGCCGGAAATGCATCCAACCTCTATGCAGGATTATACACCGTGATGGTGACTGACAGCAACGGCTGCAGCGATACCGATACCCTGCAGATCTCTCAGCCGCCTGCGTTGACCGTTACCTGCACACCTGCCATCTTAACTATATGTTATGGTGACAGCACAAAAGTATTTGCCGTTGCGACAGGCGGAGTTGCACCTTATACCTACAACTGGAATGAACCCGGTATGACGGGACAGGGTCCTCATACAGTAAAACCTTTCGCAAACACGATTTATGTGGTTTCTGTAACCGATGCCAACGGTTGTCTCGGTATCGGATCGTCATCCATTGATGTCCGGCCGCCACTTGATGTGCAGGCGCCCGATGTGGTGATATGTGCAGGCGATAGTGCAATTCTTACCGCTTCGGCAACGGGGGGGAACGGAAATTATACGTATATATGGAGCAACCAGTATATCGGCTCCTCCCAGGTTGTTACTGGATTGACCTCGCAAACAATTTTTGACGTAACGGTTGTTGATAATTGTTCCCTGGATGATTTTACAACAATGACGGTTTTGGTAAATCCGTTGCCTGTTGTACAATTCACTGCCGACAGGATGGAAGGATGCGAGCCGCTGGCAGTTCAGTTTACCGATAATTCCACTGTCACAGGAAGTTCAATCGTTTCATGGCAATGGGATTTCGGAGACAACAGCGGATCCGCACTGCAAAATCCATATCATCTTTATGCACAGGACGGTGCGTACAGCGTTTCACTCACGGTTTCTTCATCTGCAGGATGTTCCGCTTCTTACACCTGGCTGGCGATGATATGGGTTTATCCTTTGCCAGATGCCTTTTTTATTCCAAAACCGAGAGAGACGACAAGCATTAACCCGATTGTTAACTTCACCGATCAGTCAACGGGAACCATCGCAATTTGGCATTGGGATTTTGGCGATCCGGGATCTTCAGGATCCAATATTTCCGGAGTACAGAATCCTTCGCATGAGTACAGCGATACGGGAACTTATGTGATAACATTACTTGTTACCACTGACAGGGGATGCACCGACACCTATACCGACAGCATCCGGATCAAAAACGAGTATATCCTCTTTATTCCTTCGGCTTTTACTCCAAACGGTGACGGGGATAATGAATACTTTTTCCCCTATGTCATCGGGTTAAACAAAGACAAATTTGAATTCTACATCTTTGACCGCTGGGGAGACCAGATCTTCCACTCGGATGATGTGAATAAACCGTGGGACGGCACCGCCAACAGCGGCTACAACATGTCGCAGCAGGATGTTTACATCTGGTACATCCGCACCGAAGACCTCAACGGTGTGGATCATGAGTACATAGGGCATGTGACCCTTGTGAAATAGGGACGGGGAATAATTCACCGTTGTTTTTCCTTCCTTATATTCAGAATAAGAAATGAATAATGGATACCTTTGCCGGTTTTTTGGAGAGATGCCGGAGTGGTTGATCGGGCCGGTCTCGAAAACCGGTTTACCCGCAAGGGTAACGTGGGTTCGAACCCCACTCTCTCCGCTTCTTTAAACTTTTTTACTACTTTTACATCTAAAATAAACCAATTTATTTTCTGACTATGAATAAAACTGTTTTGCTTTTTGCAGGACTCGCATTGCTTACCCCGCTCCATCCCCGTGCACAGGACTTGTACGCCCTTGACACAATCCAGAAAATTGAAATTCAGTTTTCCTTTGGAAACTGGGACTATATCATGGATACTGCCAAACAGGGCTCTGACAGTTACACCATGGCGCAATGGGTGAAAATCAATGGCGTGCAATTTGACAGCGTGGGAGTAAAGTACAAGGGAAACAGTTCCTACAATCCCAACAACCAGAAAAATCCTCTGCACATTGAACTTGATCACTTCAAAGCGCAGAGTTACCAGGGATATAAAGATATTAAGTTGAGCAACGGATTTAAAGACCCTTCATTTACACGTGAAGTGCTTGCGTATTACATCCTGAAGAATTACATGCACTGCTCCCAATCAAATTATGCAAAGGTCTATATCAATGGCCAGCAGAAAGGACTTTATGCAAATACGGAAGCGGTCACAAAGTCATTTGTCGATAAACATTTTTTTTCCAATACAAGTTCTTTTTTCTTTATGGATAATTTCAATGGCGACCTGCGGTACAGGGGACCGGACAGCACCCAATATTATAATTCCTATACAATAAAATCCGATTACGGCTGGGGCGACCTGGTGAATCTATGCTTCACTTTGAGAAATAATATTAACCAGGTTGAGACCATTCTTGATGTTGACCGCACCCTCTGGATGCTTGCGTTTGATAATGTCCTTGTTAACCTGGACAGTTATGTAGGCCAGCCAAAACACAATTATTATATGTATAAAGATGTCACCGGCAGGTTCAGTTCGATTGTCTGGGACGTTAACGAAGCGTTCGGTAATTTTACCAATGCAGGCACCGGATCTCCGCTGACGATTTCACAGGAGCAGACAATGTCCATCATGCTACACAGCAATGATACCATGTGGCCGCTCATTAAATATCTGCTCAGCATTCCGAAATACAAACGGATGTATATTGCACACGCAAAGACGATTGTCAGCGAAAATTTTTCCGATTCATCATACTATTACAATGCAATTTACCTGCAATCAATTGCTGACACCGCATACCAGTCGGACCCCAATAAATTTTACACCTATTCACAGTTTCTCAGTAATGTTACAACCAATGTGACAAGCGGTCCGTTTACCGCACCCGGTATCACTTACCTTATGGAAGCCCGTGAAAACTACCTCAACGGGACAACCGATTTCCAACTGGTACCGCCAACGGTCACAAATATCCAGCCGTCAGATACATTTCCACTCATTAATGATACCATTTACATCACGGCACAGGTTTCAAATGCCGTGGGAGTCGTATGCGGTTTGCGCTATTCCGTCATGGACAAATTTACGCGCATTCAGATGCTTGACAACGGACTCAACGGGGATGGCGGTGCCGGAGATGGCGTATATGGAATTTCCATACCGGTATCTTCGCCCGAAATTCAATATTATATTTATGCCGATAATAGCAATGCCGGCATATTCTTCCCCCCCCGTGCCGAACATGAGTGGTACACTATTGATGCGGACTATGCAACAGTTACTTCCGGACAGGTTGTAGTCAATGAATTGATGGCTGTGAACAACACTACCCAGGCGAACGGCTTGGGTAATTTCGGTGACTGGATAGAACTCTACAACAACACTAACGATACCGTTTCGCTTGATAATCTTTATTTGTCGGATGACATGGCAGTACCCGTAAAATGGCAATTCCCGGACGGAACGAATATCCTTCCCAATGACTTTCTGATCGTGTGGGCGGATAATGATGTATATGCCAGTGAAAATCATAGCGGGTTCAAACTTGCATCTACCGGTGAGGCAGTGATTTTATCCTATGCCAACGGGACCATCATTGACAGCATCTCTTTTCCTTCTCAAACCGCAGATGTGTCATATTCAAGGTGCCCTGATGGGACAGGGCAATTTATCAATTCCCCACCTTCTTTTGACAGCAGCAATAATTGCTCGGTGGGTCTGGCGGAAGTCACTAATGATAACGGATTGGTTATTTATCCGAATCCGTCAACCATCGGAAGGGTGCGAATCATTTCAAATAGCGAACCCATCGCTAAACTTGAAGTTTATGACTTTACGGGGAGAAAAATTTTATTCCGGGACGGTGGCGGCAAAACGGTGATGTCTATTGACCTGAACGGACATGGAAAAGGTATTTATTTACTCAGGATAAATAACCGCATAATGGAAAAGGTATTATTTGAATAATTTTCCGAATGCGGACATAATTTTTTCTCATGAAAACCTCATGGATTATCACATTTTTCGGGTGCTTTACCTTATTGTCGATCCATAACCGGTCAGCATGTCAGTCAACCGTTATATCAATAGCGGACGGCAACTGGACAAATCCTGCTACGTGGGATTGTAATTGTATTCCATTGCCGGGAGATGTTATCATTGTCAATTCCGATGTTGTACTGGACATGAACTGGTCAACCGACAGTTCGCTTACCGTTACGCCCGGCTCATCGCTCATTGAAAACGGGACGCGGACATTTGCGGTTTATGGCAGTTTTATTAATAACGGCACAGTGGATATTTCCCGTTTTGGAGTCTGGGGCGGTTCAGTCATAAACAATGATTCCATGAGAATCAACCAGGCATTTTATAATGACGCTGAATTTGAAAATCACGACCGGCTGGTTGATATTGACAGCATGACCAATGCCGGAACATTGAAAAACCTTGATTCAGCATATATTTTCGTCCAATTGTACACTAATTCCGATTCAATGGTTAATGAGGGTACAATTATGGCTGGCGGCCACACTAACATGGGAAAAAGTTACAATTCCGGCACTTTAAATTTCACCGATTACACCAATGCAGGCACCGCTTATAATTCAGGAACACTTTTCTTTAATGATTTTACGAATGCCATAACAGGAACTTTCAATAATTCAGCTCTCATCACAGGGACAAATGATTTCCTGAATGCCGGCACTTTTTCAAACCTGAGCACCGGAAGTTTTACAATCGCCCGTGATTTTTACAATAGTGACGGCACTGCACCCGGCTGGGCTCTCTTCCTTAATAACGGGTTTGTTGAAGTTGGCGATGACTGGCTCAATGTTGATTCCGTATTCGGAAGTACCGGAAGGTTCTGTATCCAGGATTCAACAGCAAATACAGGAATGATGGCCGGCACTTTTGATTTCTGCGATAAAACCCCCCCTGCCTCGCAGCCATTTATTGATTTTAACACCGGGACTATCCGCCCGGGAATAACATGGTGCACACAGTCGTGCAATACGGGAGTTACAGAGTTACGCGATGATGGTTACCGGTTACGGGTATATCCAAACCCTGCGATCAAAAGCTATATAAAGATTGTATCTGCCGGTGATCCCATTTACAAAATTGAAGTTTTCGATATTAACGGAAGAATGATTGTTTCAAAAGATGATTTTTCCGGCAATGATTTTAATATCGAATTAACGGATTTTCAAAAAGGATTCTACCTATTCAGAGTAAATGATAAACCAATCCAAAAAATAATAGTGGAATAATTTTCCGGGATGAAATCAAAAAGCACTTCACCTCAACAATACATTAATTCGCTGCCCCCTGGACGCAAGGCAGCCATGGCTGAATTAAGGAAAGTTATTCTTAATAATCTCCCCCCAGGTTTTTCCGAAGAGATGAATTATGGAATGGTCGGCTATGTGGTTCCTCACTCCTTATATCCCAAGGGATACCATTGCAACCCCAAACAACCGCTACCTTTTATGTGTATTGCTTCACAGAAAAATTTCATTGCATTATATCACATGGGTATTTATGCGGATAAAAAACTTTTGGAATGGTTCACCGTTGAATATCCGAAATATTCCAAAACCAAGTTGGATATGGGAAAAAGTTGCATACGGTTCAAGAAAGTTGATAACATTCCCTTTAAATTAGTCGGTGAACTGGCTGCAAAAATGACACCCGGAGATTGGATCAGTTTATATGAAATACAATTAAAGAAATAAACGTTAATAATTATGAATATTTTTTGCTGTGTTTTATTACCGGTTTTTCTCACTTCTTTCGTCTTTGCCCAGGATTTTTATTCACCAGGCGCTATCCAGAAAATCGAAATCTCTTTCGAGCAGTCCAACTGGGATTATATTCTTGATACCAACAAGCAGGGAAAAGACGGGTACACACTTGCCAAATGGGTAAAAATCAACGGAGTTCAGTTTGACAGTGCCGGGGTGAAATATAAGGGAAACAGTTCCTATAAGCCGAACTTCGTAAAAAATCCTCTGCATATTGAACTTGATTATGTGAAAGACCAGGATTACCAGGGATATAAGGACATCAAACTTGCAAACGGATACCATGAGCCGTCTTTTATCCGCGAAGCGCTTACCTATTCAATAGTGGGAAAATATATGCCTGCCTCGCTTTCAAATTTTGCTCAGGTTTATATTAATGGTCAATATATGGGACTCTATGGAAACAGCGAAGCGGTTACAAAGACATTTGTTGATAAACACTTTTTTTCAAACGATTATTCATTTTTCTTCATGGATAATGTAGGAGGAAATCTGCGGTACAAAGGTCCGGACAGTTCTCAATATTATTTCACCTATACAATAAAATCCGATTACGGGTGGGCTGACCTGCTGAACTTTTGCTCCACGCTTAAATTTAATATCAGCGCAATAGAAAACGTGCTTGATGTTGACCGTACGCTCTGGATGCTTGCCCTTACTAATGCCACGGTGACATTGGACAGTTATATCGGACAACCATCGCACAACTATTATTTATATGAAGACCATAACGGCAGGTTCAATCCCATTATTTGGGATTTGAACGGGGCTTTCGGGATATTCAATAAATCGGGTGTCGGAGCGCCTTTAACCGGAACCCAGATGCAAACGCTGTCACCAAACCTGCACATCAACGATACCATGTGGCCACTGGTAAAAAATGTTCTTGGGGTACCGATGTTTAAACGGATGTACATCGCTCACATGCGAACTGTTATTGATGAGAATTTTTCCGATTCATCTTATTATTACAATGCTCTCTTTCATCAGGCCGTAATTGACACCGCTTTTCAATCGGATCCGAACGCATTCTACACCTATTCTGAATTTCTCAATAATATTACCGCTACCGTTGTTGACAGCGATGGGAAAGTAGTAATAGGGATTACCGAACTTATGGAAGCGAGAAAAAATTATCTGTACTCCACACCGGAGTTCCAGCAGGCGCCTCCATCTGTTACCAATATTCAGCCGTCCGATACTTTCCCCCCCCTTGATTCAATCGTATATTTAACTGCGCAGGTTTCCAATGCCGCTTCGGTTTTTTGCGGGCTTCGTTATTCCATACTGGAAAAATTTACAAGGATTCAAATGTTTGATAACGGGCTTAACGGTGACGGTGCTGCCGGAGATGGAGTTTATGGCGTTCAAATAGCGGCCACCTCACCCGAAATTCATTATTACATCTATGCCGAGAACAACACTGCCGGTATTTTCAGTCCGCAGCGGGCGGAGTATGAATATTACACTCTTAATTCCGATTATTCCACAGTTTCAGCAGGAGAGATCGTAATAAATGAAATGATGGCGGTAAACGGCACAACCCAGGCAAACGGGCTCGGTAACTTTAACGACTGGATTGAACTGTATAATACAACTACGGATACCATTTTAATGGACAATCTCTATCTTTCGGATGACGCTGCAACGCCAACAAAGTGGCAATTCCCATTCGGCACAAAAATTTTTCCAAATGATTACCTGATGGTCTGGGCTGATGATGATATTTTAACCGGTGAACACCACAGCGGGTTCAAACTTTCAGGCACCGGTGAGCAACTGATTTTATCATATGCAAACGGTACCGTTATTGACAGCATATCATTTCCGACACAATCAACCGATGTTACTTATGGCAGGTACCCCAATGGTAGCGGACCGTTTATCTATCTGACGCCAACCTATGATTCTGTTAATATGCCCCTCGTAAGCATTGAAGAATTAAACTCAGCAAATGGATATATTCTCTTTCCGAATCCTTCAAATGATGGTAAGGTTCAGGTGGTTTCCCTGTACGAACCAATTTCGAATATTGAAGTTTATGATTTTACCGGGAGAAAAATTTTTGCAAGACATGCAATCAGTACAAGAAAAATTTTAATGGATGTGAGCATTTTTGGTAATGGAATCTATCTTATAATGGTAAATGAAATTTGTACGGCAATAATTACTGTATTAAATGATTAAATTTTTATTTTGAATAATTGAATCCGGTAATTTTTTAAAAACCGCTTCTGTCAGATTTTTAAAGTCTTCATAGACATTTCTCACCGCTTCAACATGCCCTCCAATTATTCCATCTGCAGGTTTTAATAAAAACATTGGCTTATGCGCTTCCATTGCCAAAGGCGCCAAACTATGATAATGCTTTAGCATGGCAAGTTGATAAGGATCTGATTCAACGCTTATTTCTTCCTTTTTATCTGCTTCCAGAACATATTGCCTGTATGCCCCTGGAATTTTATTTGCCCATTTAAGGTAAGATTTCACGGGTCTTGTTTCCCTTATGCCATGCTGCATCACAATATAACCTATCGGCTCCATAGTACCTTCCGGAATAATAAGTTCCCGGTTCAGATTGCCACCCCAGCGGGTTTTCCACTGAATTCTCCATTCCTTTAAAGTTGAGCCGAGATTCTTTAATCCCTGCAATGAAAAAAGATCAGCAGTCATTGGAATGATGACATAATCTGCGGCTATCATTATTGCCCGGTTTAAGGCACCCAAATTCGGGCCTACATCCACAATAACAAAATCAGCATTTTGGCTGCTTGCAGATTCCTTAATAATCCTGTAAAAGGAGGAAATTACCCTGAAGGCAGCTTCTTTTCTATCCATACATTTCCCCCAATTTTCGCTTAACTCATCTTCAAACACTGATAATTCCAAATCTCCGCAAATTAAACCCAAACAATCCGTGATTTTTTCAATTTCACCTTTTGCAATATCTCCGGTTCCAGTTAATATAGGATTAATTGCTTTTAGTATTGTCGGTCTATTTTCCTGCATTGAAAAAATTTCTTCCAACCTTTCCTGAGTCAAAAACATGGATGTTAAATTGGACTGGGGATCAAGATCAACTGCCAATACCATGTATCCCAACTCGGAAAGCATATACGAAAAATGATAGACCAGAGTGGTTTTCCCAACTCCCCCCTTATTGTTGAAAAAGACGATAGTGGTCATTAAGAGATGCGTGCAAAAATTTTTACCGAAAATGTATACCTGTCATTAATTATTAAATCGGGAGGGTTATTGCCGTTCTTTTTTAGTTCTTCCTGCGCCCTCAGAATCCCGATATTAAATCTGTTTACATATCCAAGATTTTTTACAGCTTCGGCAAGGGCAGGATTCCTGTAATCATTGACACGCGGAAAATTTTCCGGGGTTACCAGTCCATAAAGTCCCCCAGGGTTTGTAATTTCAATGCAATTTTCAAATTCATAAAATTTAACAAATGAATTGCTCTGATAATCGCGGTGAATTATTGCATTGAAAAGAAATTCACGTATTGCCCATGCAGGATAATTGTTAAAATATTCTTCCTGAATACTTTTGTTTTTTCTAACGGCTTTTGTTTTAATAATTTGAGCGTTGATAAATTCATCCAATACTTTCATCTGGGTTGTCAGGTCACCGCTGAATTTTTTTTCCAAGTCAAATTCATCTGTAACAGATGTTCCTTTAAAACGGATGTACTGAATATAGGCGCCCGGAAGGAAATGCATGGGATTTATACCAAACATTAAAATTCCCGCAACCGTAGGGCAATTATGTTTTATATCATAAAACTGCAGAGATGCCAATTGGTTAACGGATTCCCGATTATTTGCCTTGAGCGTTTCACCATCTATTGCATTGGGAAGGTAAACCGTGCGGAATATTTCCATACTAAGGTCATTCATTGTACTGCCAAGGCATGGAAATGCATCATAGGTTCTTGCATTAGTTGACCTCTTTTCGTTTAGTATTCTTTCTTCCTGTTCGTTGGCTACACCCCTGCGGGGACCAATCCGGATATAAATTTGATGCTTAAATTTTACAGGAGGCAATGTAGAGGGTTGAACTTCCACTACAGCCACGTCTCCATCTGGTAAAATAAATCTAGCGACTGTTATTGCGGGTGGCGGTACAATTCTCCCGTCATTTCTGAAATCCATTAGTAATTGCAACAGCGGCTCGGTTACCATGAGACCATTTAATAAATTATCCTTCTTCACTCCAATAATAAGGTATCCGGGCTTATTATGGTTAGGCAGATCATTGGCAAAAGAGCATATTGCCTCACCGAATTTCTGAGAATCGGTAGTTGATTCGGTTTTTTCTATCCTGTCATCTTCTGGATTGCTAATAAAATTTATTAATTGTTCCCTTGAAATCATAACACAAAGTTAACATTAAAAATGATATTCACAGATTTATCTCCCTCACCATTTGCTGCCTGTCATCCACAAAAAGTTTGCAGAAATAACTGCCGCGCTTCCATAAAGAAACATCCAGCACAAAAACATATTCATGATCATCCGGATGATGCGGCAGGTTTAAGAAAAGTTTCTGAACAATATTGTTGTTTTCGTCATATAGGATTAAGGATGCCAGTCCGTTGTTCGCAAGATAATATTGAAAATTTGCAAATAATTTCACCGGGATCCCCGTGAAAAGATGGGCTGTATCCTGTTTGTATTCCAGCGTGTACCATGGAATGGGTTTCCCTGTCACCTGATGAAGAAGTTTGTGCAAATCCTTTACCAAAGGATCATCCGTTGCATGAACGGATTCAATAGGAATATTGTTTGAGAGAACCCATACTGCATGTTGTCCTGTGCCATTGTAGTAATTATATTTTCCGATAAACCGGGCTATTGCCTCCAGTGCTTTACCTGCCATGTCGCCAACCGTGGATTTCGCATCTTTTACCGGTGAACGGTCGGTCATCTCCATGCACATTCCGAAAATGTCACGTTTCAATGTCTGCCCCACGGTAAGGAAAAACGAATCGGCACCGGTGATAAGGATGTTCTGGAACGCGCTGTCACCGGCAATAAGAACCCTTCCGGCTTCTATGCGCAGAAAAACCGTATCGTAGGAAATGTTTTTCACTTCCATTTCAATACAGTTGCCGGTATGCCCCCCCCTGGAGCGGATCCGGATATCAATAAGATTTTTTAACAGGGCATCTTTCACCGAAATCCTGGTAAGGGGAAATATATCCCGGCAGGCAAACAAAAAAATAAGAGTGCAAAATATCTTCACGGGTTAACGATTTACCCTGTTAAACGTGTAAAGTTACCACTTATTTGAAAAATCAAATCGTAACCAGGTTGAATATTTTATTACGTTTGTGGTCTAACACTGTAGTTATGAAATTAATCACTATTGCCACCTGTATCGCTTTACTACCGTTTTTCTGCGGAAACGTTTCTTCCCAGGTTCCCTGGTGTGCCACTGATAATGTTTACCGGGAATATCAGAAGCAAAACCCGGCAATTAATATCCTTCACAGACAATCGGAAAACGGTTTTGTACAATGGCTGAAAAATAATGTGCAAATGCTGAAGCAACAATCCGCTGCACCGGTGATTACCATTCCCGTTGTTTTTCATATAGTATATCATGTCGATTCACCGCAGCAGAACATCCCCGATGCGGCTATTTTTTCACAGATGGATGTCATTAACCGCGACTTCCGAAGGTTAAACGGGGACACGGATGATGTACGCGTTATTTTCGATTCGCTTCAGGCAGATATACAATTTGAATTCTGCCTCGCTTCGGTTGATCCGTCCGGTAACCAAACAACCGGCATTGTCAGGACGGCTGCCACTGTCGGTGCATGGGATTTTTACAATAATGATCAGGACAGTATGAAGTTTTCAATCGCGGGGGGGGATGATGCCTGGCCTAAAGATTCATATCTGAACATCTGGACTGCTAACATGACTTTTTTCGGATATGGCGGCATCCTCGGTTTTTCACATTTTCCATGGGATACCAACAGCGCTACGGATGGCATCGTGTTGCAGTATAATGCCGTGGGTAATCCCAGTTACCCGTACGGTATGCCCCCCGGAAACGGCCGGCCGCTCACGCATGAAATCGGTCACTGGTTCGGACTTTTTCATACATGGGGTAATGAATCATTTTTCCCCGGCTGCGATTCTTCCGATTATGTTGACGACACTCCTAACCAGAACGGGCAGTCAAATAATGATTGCAGCCAATCAGCCAATACATGTGCAAACGAATCTCCCTTCTGGGGCGCAGTAAATCCTCCCGACATGGTAGAAAACCACCTCGACTATTCCAGCGATACCTGCCGGTGTATGTTTTCGAAAGGGCAAAAGTCGCGCATGTTCTACTATCTCTATAATTACCGTTCTTCGCTTTTTAATGCAGTTGTATGCGATACTTCAACCGGCATAATGGGGGGGGATGGAGAAGCGTATTTAGTTACAGTTTCACCAAACCCTATGCAGAATGTGGCGCGGATTACAATAGCAGGGGGTGTAAGGGAGATAGGTGAGATAAGGGAAATATCCCGTAGCAGTGTTATTTTCAGGTTGACGGATGTTTTCGGTCGGAACATAGAAATATTACATACTTCAAAATTACCTGTAACTCTCTTTCTGCAACGAAATGGTTTGTTGGCCGGAATTTATTTTTATGAAGTTTCCGTTAACGGGATGAACGTGTACACAGGGAAATTGGTCATCAATTAATTTCAATAAATTTCTATTAATTTCCATCAGTTTCCTTTCATCCTGGCTGCAATACATTTCAGCAATCACCATTCGAATATCCCAATATCCTAATATCCTCATTCAGCATCTATAATTATTCCCTATGTTTGCAACGAATGAAAAGGAATCTCCTTCTCTCTCTCCTGGGCGGTATTCTGTTCGGATTCTCCTGGCCTGCAACAGGCAATATGCCTTTCCTTCTTTTCATAGCATTTGTTCCGTTGCTCCTCATCGAGGATGAATTTTCCGGCAAGCCCTTCCCAAAACCATCCCGTCAACTATTCGGCTATGTGTATCTCACTTTCCTCATCTGGAACGGATGGACATCCTGGTGGATTTACTGTGTTTCTGAAGAATTGACGACCAAATTAATCATTTCTGCAGGAACAGTCACAATAAACTCGCTTCTGATGTCTATTCCCTTTATGGCTTTCCATCTGACTAAAAAATATGTTGGAACGAAAGAGGGGCTTATAGCGCTTCCGGTTTTTTGGATCACCTTTGAATATTTTCACCACAACTGGGAAGGACCATGGGTATGGCTTACCCTTGGTAACGCATTTGCCAACTACCCCCCCCTTGTGCAATGGTATGAATATACCGGCCGGCTTGGCGGTTCTCTGTGGGTAATTATTATCAATATCCTGATTTTCCGGCTGGTAACCACCCTGGTAATCAGGAGAGAAAAACCGGGCAACATTATCCCTGCCATGCTTCCTCTTGACCTGGTACTCATGATCCCGGTCTTGTTTTCAGTTTTCCGGTACTTATCCCGGCATGAGGACTATTCTCCTGTGCATATCACCGCGGTTCAACCCAATATTGATCCTTACAAAAAATTCGATGAAATTTCTCCGCGCGAACAACTTAATCAACTGTTGCAATTGGCAACGGAAGGAATTGATTCAACAACCCGCCTGCTTGTCGCTCCCGAAACCGCCCTCACGGAAGATATCTGGGAAAATGATTTATCCCGTTCCAACAGCATCAAAGAACTCACGGAATTCCTGAAAAAATATCCCAACCTGAAAATCGTTATCGGGGCGTCAACATACCGGCTGTTTGAACCGAATGAGCAACTTTCGGAGAGCGCACGCAAATTCCGCGATGCCGATGAATATTACGATGCTTACAATACCGCTTTTTTCCTTGACACTACCGGAAGGATTCTGATTCACCATAAATCAAAACTCGTTGTCGGCAGTGAAAAATTACTTTTCTCCTGGCTGTTCAAACCGCTTGAAAATTTCGCACTTGACCTGGGCGGCACTTCAGGAACGCTTGGCGTTCAGCAGACACGCAACCCCTTCCTCTCTTCTGACGGAAAAATATCGGTGGTTCCGTCCGTTTGTTATGAGTCGGTATTCGGTGAATACACGGGTGAATACCTCCGCAACGGGGGGGGAATCATTGCCGTTATCACCAATGACGGCTGGTGGGGAAATACTCCCGGGTACAAACAACACTTCGCTTTTGCGCGCATCCTTGCCATTGAACACCGCAGGAGTATTGTGCAGTCGGCAAATACCGGCATTTCCGGATTTATCAATCAAAGGGGGGACGTAATAAGCCGTTCTGAATGGTGGCAACCCGTTGCTCTAAAGGAAACATTAAATGAAAATCAAAAACTTACCCCGTATACACGTTATGGTGATTTTTTAGGCAGGATTTCCTCATTTATTTCCCTGCTTCTTTTCGGATGGACAGTGGTGAACAGGATAAAGAGAAAGTAATCTGGCATATCTATGCACCCATGATCACCTGCTGAAAATCATCACCTCCGCCACCGCGATATTTTGTACATTCGTCTCCCAAAATTTAAACCATGGCAAAAATCAACAAACAGGAAGCGCTTGATTACCACAGCCAGGGACGGCCCGGAAAAATTGAAGTTATTCCCATTAAACCGCACAGTACGCAGCGTGATTTATCCCTCGCTTATTCCCCCGGTGTTGCCGAACCATGCCTGGAAATTCAAAACAATATTGAAAATATTTACAAATACACCACAAAAGGTAACCTGGTTGCGGTAATTTCCAATGGCACTGCCGTACTCGGATTAGGGAATATCGGGGCATCAGCATCAAAGCCGGTGATGGAGGGAAAAGGCCTCTTATTTAAAATTTTTGCCGATATAGATGTTTTTGACATTGAGGTTGACCCGGAAGATGTGGATAAATTTGTAGAAGTGGTAAAGGCGATAGCGCCAACTTTCGGAGGGATAAACCTTGAAGATATCAAAGCGCCTGAATGTTTTGAAATTGAAAGGCGCCTGAAAAAGGAACTTGACATCCCTGTAATGCATGACGACCAGCACGGTACGGCAATCATTGCCGGTGCGGCATTGTTGAACGCTCTTGAGGTAACAGGGAAAAAAATAAGTGAAGTCAGTGTGGTTTTTAACGGTGCAGGGGCCTCGGCAATTTCCTGTGCAAAACTTTTTTTATCGCTCGGTGTTCAGAAAGAAAATCTCGTCATGTTTGACAGCAAAGGAGCGCTGCATGTAAGCCGTAAAAATCTTGAACCCAATAAACAGTTCTTCGCCACATCAAAAAATATCGCTTCTCTTTCTGATGCCCTGAAGGGTTCTGATATTTTTGTCGGCTTGTCGGTCGCAGGGGTGCTGAATGGCGAAATGATTACGGGTATGGCAAAAGACCCGATAATTTTCGCCCTGGCTAATCCTACTCCGGAAATTTCGTATGAAGAAGCCAAGGCCGCACGGCCTGACGCCATTGTCGCCACAGGCAGATCCGATAATCCAAACCAGGTAAATAATGTTCTTGGCTTTCCGTATATTTTCCGGGGCGCTTTGGATGTGCGTGCAACCTGCATCAACGAAGAGATGAAACTTGCTGCAGTCCGTGCTATTGCCGGACTTGCGCGCGAGCCGGTTCCTGAGATCGTCAATCTTGCCTACAATACCACCAATCTCGTATTCGGTCCGGATATGATAATTCCCAAACCGCTTGACCCGCGCCTGATAACCTGGGTGGCGCCCGCGGTCGCCAAAGCAGCCATTGACTCTGGTGTTGGACGGCATAAAATATCCGACTGGGATGAATACAAATTGTCGCTCGAAAAGCGTCTCGGTCAGGAGAATGCTTTAATACGTCACATCACCAATAAGGCAAAGCACAATCCGAAACGCGTTGTTTTTGCCGAGGCGGATCATTATAAAATTCTAAAAGCGGTTGAGATTATTAATGATGAAGGAATTGCTAAACCGATATTGCTGGGAAATGCGGGGCGTATCAAAAAAATGATTGACGAATATCATCTCGATATTGATGACGTGCCTATTGTTGACCCGCGCACCAGCGATGAAGAAAAGCGCAACCGCTTTGCCGATCTTTTCTTCAAAAAACGTCAGCGCAGAGGTTATACTCTTTACGAAGCGCGTAAGGCGATGTCTGAAAGAAATTATTTCGGTGCCATGATGGTTGAAATGGGTGAAGCCGATGCCATGATATCAGGGTTGACCCGTAAGTACCCGGATACAATACGACCTGCACTTCAGATAATAGGAACCCTTGAAAATTTCAAAAGAATTGCCGGGATGTATATTCTTATCACCAAGCAGGGACCTTTTTTCCTTGCCGATACTACCATCAACATCAATCCTTCAGCGGAAGACCTTGCGGAAATAACGGTTCTCACTGCAAGGGCGGTTCAGCAGTTCAATATCGTTCCGCGTATAGCGCTGCTATCCTATACGAACTTCGGATCCCTGGATGATGAAGAACCCAACAAGGTGAGAAATGCGGTAAAAATCCTCCGTGAAAATTACCCTGGGATGATTGTTGACGGTGACATCCAGGCGAATTTTGCACTTAACACCGAAATGATACGTGAGCAGTTTCCTTTCAGCGAACTCGCAAAGGCGCATGCGAATACCTTAATTTTTCCGAACCTTGCTTCGGGAAATATCGCCTATAAAATGATGCAATCAATTGGCGGGGCTGAAGCCATCGGACCCATCCTTCTCGGGATGAAGAAACCGGTTCATATACTCCAGTTGGGAAGTTCAGTGCGTGAGATTGTAAATATGGTGACCATTGCAGTTGTTGATGCACAGATGAGAAAGCAATAAGAAGTCCCAATATCCAAGTCCCAAGCACCAAGTCCCAGTATTTTCACTTGAAACTCTTGGGACTTGTAATTTGGGACTTGGGACTTGTATTACTTTGTCAGGTACTCCGCCACTCCCTCATGCGTTGCTTTCATGGCTTTCTTCCCTTTAGTCCAGTTGGCAGGGCAAACTTCTCCGTTCTCTTCGTTAAACTGCAATGCATCCACCATCCTGAGCGCTTCGTCAACGTTTCTGCCAAGAGGCATATCATTGATCAGTTCATGGCGGACGATACCGTTCTTGTCAATTAAAAACAGTCCGCGATAGGCGACCATGCTGCCTGTAGCGGCCAACTCACCGGTCCCGTTGAATTTATATTCTCCGGCAAGAACTCCGTAATTTGATGAAATTGTTTTAGTCGTATCGGCAACTACCGGGTATGTAATGCCTTTAATGCCCCCCTGGTGTTTATCCATCTGGAGCCAACCCCAGTGGCTTTGTTCAGTATCGGTTGAACAGGCGACCACCGCACAATTTCTTTTTTCAAATTCCTTCAGCGCTTCCTGGAAGGCGTGAAGTTCGGTGGGGCAGACAAAGGTAAAATCCTTCGGGTAGAAAAAGAATACTACATACTTTTTCCCGCGGTATTGCTCAAGCGAAAAATCGCTGACAATATCTCTTCCGTTCAGCACAACGCTTGCCGTGAAAACAGGCGCTTTTTTTCCTACTAGTGACATGTAATTAAGTTTAATTGGTTAATGGGGCAAAGATATTAAAATATTATCCGGCAATAATAAATGTCTTATAGAAAACACAATAATCATTCACACTCACACTGATAACTTTTCAGTAAATCAATGACCGTTATTAATTTTGAAACAGTGTCGCAGTTGCCAACAATTGCCCGTATGTGTTGCCCCTCATGTGATATTCCCTCAACGGCATAAGACGGGCATGGTTTGCTGCGTACGCGGCTTTTTCTGAAATTGACTTTTCCTCTTTTCAATATTTCGCGCACTTCTGCCTCAGTAATCTCCCTGCAATCCATACGGCACAGAGCATGTCTGGTAAACCGGAGGGGCCTGGAGTTGAGGATTTCAATGACTGCATCACCGGGAAAAAGTTTGGGAAAGGAACGATCCCTGAATAGAAAATAGACAATAATTAAACCAAGGGTGAATCCCGTAAGGTAAACTGAAAGTTTTCGGATAAAGGTCAAGGAAAAGTGGAAACTGAATGGAAACTTGGTCGAAATTGGATTGAAACTGAGTTGAAACTATAAAGAAATTGGATTGAAACGATTGTATTTCAATCCTTCAGTGAAACTCTCTTAAACGCAGTCACCGTAAGTCCCTTCTCCGTTTCATCGAGGTACTGTTTTACTGATTTTTTTTCATCGCGAACATAAGATTGGTTGAGAAGGGTATAGTCCCGGTAAAATTTATTCAGTTTGCCCTGGGCTATTTTTTCAAGCATGGCTTCGGGTTTCCCTTCTGAACGCGCCTGTTCTTTCCCGATCTCAATTTCCTTTTCAAGAATCTTCGCATCCACATCGCTACGGTCAAGGGCGATGGGATTCATTGCAGCCACCTGCAT
This sequence comes from Bacteroidota bacterium, assembly GCA_016193485.1. GTDB lineage: Bacteria > Bacteroidota > Bacteroidia > JACPRZ01 > JACPRZ01 > JACPRZ01. The sequence continues at coordinate 21,953 of JACPRZ010000061.1, forward strand.
GGCTATTTCCTTCCCCGCTTCATCCATTTTTCCGGATGCTTCCCTGTTAAACCCGATGAGGGAAACAATTTTATTTCCCGGATGATTGTACGCATATACGCTGCCAGCGGAAATTTTTTCATACCTGGACACTTCCATTTTCTCGCCAATTTTTCCCATCAGATTTGTTATGGCTTCTTCTACCGTATCCTGCCCTGTTTTCAGTTTTTTCAGATCGGAATCCGTTGCCGGCAACTCTTTTATTGCCACGCGTGTGATATTTTGAGCAAGTGTGGTGAATTCCCCGTTTTTTGCTACAAAGTCGGTTTCACAATTCAACGAGACGATTACCCCGTTTTTTTTGTCATCGGAAACAAGACCAAGGACAAACCCTTCCTTTGCCTGCCTGTCACCCCGGTTAACGGCAATTTTCTGTCCTTTTTTACGGAGGATTTCAACCGCTTTCTCAAAATCACCACCGGCTTCGGTAAGGGCTTTTTTGCAATCCATCATGCCAAGGCCTGTTTGCTGGCGAAGTTTGTTTACATCGCTGGCGGAAATTTTCAATGTCGCTGTTTCCATTTTTGAAATAAATTTTGGTTACTATTCACTCCCCTATTAGTATATGAAAATTTCTTGCCACAAAGGCACAAAGACACAAGGGGTTCACCAAGAAATTCTTTGTGTTTCTTAGTGACTTGGTGTCTTTGTGGCAGGTATTTTTGTGAGGGGTGAACAGTAACCTGATTTTTTGATTTACCAAAGTAGGATTGGATGAAATCAGTTTTCGTTTTTATCGCCTTTTTCACCGGCAGCAATTGTTTCGATGGTTTTTTCCGGTTCTTCCTTTTGGGTTTTATCTCCCGGTTCCTCATTCTGATCTTTGCTTACTGGCGCCTGCTGCCCGGATGGCGCGGCTTCTGCTTTTTTCTCCTTTTCCTTTTCCCGTGCCGCTGTCTCGGCATCGCGTTCTTCCCTGCGTTCGGTAAGTCCTTCATTGACTGCATTTGTTACTACCGACAGGATATACGAAACAGAACTGACCGCGTCATCATTTGCCGGGATCGGAAAATCAACCAGTTCGGGATTGGAATTGGTATCCACTATGGCAAATGTCGGGATGTTCAGTTTGCGCGCTTCGGCCAGGGCGATGTGTTCCCTCCGGATATCCACCACAAAAATAGCGGCCGGAAGCCGGGTCATATCGGCTATACTTGCAAGGTTCTTTTCAAGTTTTCCCTTCTGGCGCATGATGTGTAGCCGTTCTCTTTTGGCAACAGAAGCGAATGTTCCGTCCTTGGACATTTTATCCAACTGCGACATTTTTTTGATGCTCTTGCGGATGGTATGAAAATTAGTGAGCATCCCACCTGGCCAACGTTCGGTCACATAAGGCATATTAAGCGGTTTTACCGACTGTTCGACAAGCGGTTTTGCCTGCTTTTTCGTTGAGACAAATAGAATTTTCCTTCCCGATTTGGCAATCTGTTTCAGGGCATTGGATGCTTCCTCAAGTTTTACAACGGTTTTGTTGAGGTCTATTACATGAATTCCCTGCCGTTCCATGAAAACATAGGGAGCCATGTTGGGATGCCACTTCCGCGTCAAATGACCGAAGTGTACGCCTGCTGATAAAAGTTCTTCGTAGGTTGCTCTGGGCATTATTATGAGTTTAAAGTTTATTAATTGAATTCAGAAATAATAGTCAGTAATTTATTTTTCCCTGTCTCCTGTCTTCTGTTCCCTGTCTCCTCATTACCTCTTAGTGAACTGGAATCCTTTCCTCGCCTTTTTCTTTCCGAATTTTTTCCGTTCCACTTTTCTCGGATCGCGGGTAAGAAAATGTTCGCTTTTTAATTTGGGTTTCAACTCGGGGTTGACTTTTACCAGCGCCCTGGCAATGGCTAACCGTAATGCTTCGGCCTGCCCGGTAGTTCCACCGCCTTCTATACGGGCATCAATATCATAAGCGCCTGCCACCCCGGCAACGGTGATGGGTTGGTTTACTTTATATTGCAGGATGGATGTCGGAAAATAATTTTTTACCTCCCGGTTATTTATCCGTATTATTCCGCTGCCTTTTTTCAAAAACAAACGGACTACCGATGCCTTCCTCCTTCCTATTGTGCGAATGGTATCCTCCATGAAATCATTGGTTTAAAAGTAGTGATGTTTAATGCCTTTTTAAAAAGGGGTGCAAATATAGGAAAAAAAGAATTCCATGATCCTTATTTATGGATTCAGGATATAGCATGCATCCCATACCTAAATTTCAACCATGAACACCAAAAACCTTATTACCGTACCGGTTGCCGGATTAGCGCTGGTCGGCTCACTCAGTTGGGTCAATCCCACTGAAGAAATTGTCACTTACACCAATGAAGTGATACGGGAAATTAAAACAAAGTTTGACGCGTTTTTTGATCGCGTCCCCGAAGACCGCGTTTACCTTCATTTTGACAAACCCTTTTACGAACCGGGCGAAACCATCTGGTTTGCCGCCTACCTGCGTGACGGTAAAACCCTGAAACCTTCATCGCAAAGCGATATCGTTCATGTTGAGTTTATTAATCCGAAAGGAAGCGCTGAACGCCATATAAAACTTATTGCGCATAACGGAAAAGCAGCGGGCGATTTTACCCTTGATCCTGAAATAGCGGGTGGACTTTATAAAATAAAGGCGTACACTCAATGGCAGAAAAACGAGGGTGAAAACAACTGCTTTGAGAAAGAAATACAGGTGCAGGACTTTGTGCTTCCGAATCTAAAAATGAAACTTGATTTTGAACGAAAAGCGTTTGGCGCAGGCGATGAAGTGATTGCCAAACTTGAAGTGCAGACCAATGAAAACAATCCGCTTCCGGCTCATAAAATACGCATTGCTGCAAACCTGAAAGGCGAAAAATTTTATGAAGGAGATCAAATCACCGATGCTGCAGGAATGCGCTTCATCAGATTTAAACTCCCCGAAAAACTTGAAACAGCGGACGGATTGCTCAATGTCATGATTGATTATATGGGGCAGACCGAATCGGTCTCACGCTCCATTCCCATCATCCTTAACAAAATCAAATTCCAGATATTGCCTGAAGGAGGCGACCTGGTTGCCGGTATTGAAAGCAGGGTGGCGTTCAGGGCAGTGAATGAATTCGGTAAGCCGGCCGATGTTGAAGGGATTGTAATTTCTTCAACAGGGAAACAGGTTGCAAAATTTTCAAGTATTCACCAGGGCATGGGCGACTTCTCCCTTTCACCGCAGGAAAACGAAAAATATGTTGTGCGGATAACAAAACCCGAGGGGATAAAAGATGCGTTTGAACTTCCGGAAGCGCTTCCGCGCGGGTTTACGATGCATATAGATAATTCCAATAATGAAGAACTTTATATTCAGATTTCTTCTACTGAAACCGAAAACCTTTCCATTGCAGCGCAACTGCGTGGAAAAATTTATCATTCCGCTTCAATAATGGCAAAACCGGGATTGAATCATTTATCCGTCCCGAAAAATATTTTCCCTGCGGGTGTCGCTCAATTCACCCTTTTTGACGGCAAGGGAATCCCGCGTGCCGAACGGCTCGTGTTTGTAAATCAGAATAAACAGTTGCAGGTCTCTGTTGAAACGGATAAAGAAAAATACCTTCCGCGTGAAAAAGTCAATCTTACCCTTTCCGTCAAAGATGAGAGGGGAATCCCGATGCCGGCAAATTTTTCACTCGCAGTGGTAAATGACCAGTTGCTCTCATTTGCCGATGATAAATCAGGTAATATCCTTACAAAACTCCTCCTGGAAAATGACCTGAAAGAAAAAGTTGAAGAACCGCTGTTTTATTTCAAAAAAGATGAACCGAAAGCAGTCAGGGCGCTCGACCTGCTGCTGATGACTTCCGGATGGAGAAGATATACATGGAAAGAAATTCTTGAAGATGAAATGCCGCAGATGGCTTATGAAGGTGAAAAAGCAATTATTGCCGGTTTTATACGCGATGCTTATACAGGTAAGGCGGTTCCGGATGCATCCATTATCACAGGGAACAATAAATTTTTATTCAAAACCGATTCAACCGGGAATTTTTCAATTGCAAATATTGATCTTTTCCAACCGCTGAATCTTTTGATAAGCGCCAGCGGTTACAACCGGCAGAATTATCCTGTTTACGACTATAACAGGAACCTGACTTTCTATCTTTACAACAACCGCTATTACAATCAATGGTGGGATATGCCGGCATCGCAGGCAATGGGAGGAGGAGAGGCAGGAGTACTTGAAGAGGACAGGGTTATTGCAAGGAATGTCCGCGGTGGCGCGCTGAAACCTGCTGCGGCAAGAATACCGGTAAACAGGATGATGGCATTTGATAAGAGTGCAAAAGCGGAACCGGTTGGTGATTTACAAAGAATTGAAAACGAAGAAAACAAAAATGATGAAGTAAAAAAAAGAAAGGTTTCGCAGTCGCTCCGGGTAAATGACCGGAGGGGACTGATGATCCAGGGAAAAACGGTGGCGGAAAAGGAACAACAGGGAAATGTTGTCGCCTACTACTGCGCAAAGGAATTTGTATCTCCGGTTTACGACAAGGTTGAAACACCTGAAATGCGCACCGATTTCCGGTCAACCATTTACTGGAACCCATCTGTTGATATTGACCGATCCGGGAAAAAAACCATTGAGTTTTACAATTCGGATGATATTACTTCTTTCCGTGTAACTGCCGAGGGCATTGCTGCAGACGGAATGGTCGGGCAATCTCAAAAAACATTTTTTACCCAGTTGCCTTTTTCAATGACCGTAAAAGCGCCTGTTGAAGCGGTTACGGATGATATTGTTGCAATACCGCTGACGTTGAAAAATAACACTGACCGGCCTGTCAGCGGGCTATTAAAAGTAAAAGTTCCGTCAGAACTCCTCGCACTCGAAACAACACCGGAACTGCAAGTGCTTGGAGCAGGTAAAGCGAAAACAATTTTCCTGAAATACAGGGTAAACCATACAGTAGCCAATGGAAGCATTGAAGTTGTTTTCACCGCCTGCGGATTGTCAGATGCATTCAGCAGCCCTCTGAAAATCGTACCGCGCGGATTTCCTGTGTCGGTATCTTTTTCGGGACAGGAAAAGGAAGCGGAATATGAAATTCATATCCGCAACCTCGTGAAGGGCTCACTCATAGCAAAATTCACAGCATTCCCATCGGTGGTAAGTGATCTGATTTCTGGGGTTGAAAGCATCCTGCATGAACCGTCCGGCTGTTTTGAACAGACATCAGCCACCAGTTATCCGAACGCGATGGTGATGGATTACCTGAAGACAACCGATAATAAGGATGAAAAACTTCTTGCCCATGCCGGGCAGTTGCTTGATAAAGGATACAAACGGCTGACGAGTTTTGAAACATCACAGAAGGGTTATGAATGGTTCGGCCAGGCTCCCGGGCATGAAGGTCTTACCGCTTACGGTGTCATGCAGTTCAACGACCTGAAAAAGGTTTATGAAGGCGTTGATGACAATATGCTGGACCGTACCACCCGGTGGCTGCTTGACAACCGGGATGGTAAGGGGGGGTTTAAAAGAAACCAGCGGGCATTACATAACTTCGGGATGATAAGCGATGACATTCTCAACGGGTACATTGTTTACGCTCTTACCGAAGCCGGAACAAAGGGCATTGATAAAGAAGTTGATGCGGCATACGATAAAGCGGTCAGTTCAAAAGATCCTTATCAACTTGCGATGAACGCAAATGCGCTTTGGAGACACAATGACAAACGGTATGAAAAAGTGATGAGCATGCTTTATGAAAAACAAAAAGATGACGGAAGTTTTGACGGGCTATCACATTCTATTGTCTATTCAACCGGTAATTCGCTTACGATAGAAACAACTTCGCTTGCCATACTTGCGATGCTGAAATCACCGTCACATGACCGCAATGCCATAAAAAAAGCAGTTCAGTGTCTGGTAAAAAGCCGTTCTGGTTACGGTTCATTCGGAAACACCCAGGGAACAGTGCTTGCCCTGAAAGCATTGACCGAATATGCAAAAGCGAACAAGAAAACCCCTGAGGATGGAATCATTGAAGTGTACATTGATGGAGAAAAAGCAGGCGAGCGCTCCTATAAAGCAGGCGAAAAAGAGCAGATTGTGATTGAAAACCTTGAAAAGGAACTGAACGAAGGGAAACATAAAATCAGGGTGAGATATTCAGGAACCGAAAATCCGCTGCCTTACACGCTCGTTGTGACGTGGAATACTTCGCTCCCTGAAAGCGATGATAAATGCAAAATAGCGTTGCAGACCAAACTTGCAAAAAGGGAAGCGCTGCAGGGCGAAACCGTACGGATGAATATCACGTTGAAAAATAAAACATCCGAAGGATTGCCATCACCCATTGCAATCGTTGGAATACCTGCCGGGATGACCGTTCAGCCATGGCAGTTGAAAGAATTGCAGGAGAAAAAGGTATTTGACTACTATGAAGTAACCGGCAACAATGTAGTGTTTTATTACCGCGCCTTTGCTCCATCAGATATAAAAGAGATCAACCTTGACCTTAAAGCCGACATCCCGGGTGAATATGAAGCGGCAGCATCCTCTGCATACCTCTATTACACGAATGAGAATAAGAGTTGGGACGGGGGGGAGAAAGTGAAGATATTAAATTAAAAATTTAATTATTAATGAATCCCTTTCAGCAACTACTTATGAAAAGTCCCAAGTCCCAAATTCCAATCTCCAAGTCCCAAGAAATCAAAAACGGTTATTCCCTTGGAACTTGGAGATTGGGGCTTGGGCTCCTGGGTCTTGTGATTTGTGGCTTTGGATTTGGATTTTTGGGTTTGATCCCCGGTCCCCTGTCCGCACAGCCACTCCCGCTTGAGCAAAACACGGTAACGGTACAGGGGCGCCAACCCTGTGATGGATGCGAAGAAGTGAAGCGGGCGATAAAAAAGCACAAGAATGAAATGCAAAACAGGCAATCCAGGACAGGTTTATTAGTGAAAATCGGAAAGAAGTGGATCAGAAGGGGGGGAATGATGAGAACTTTAATGAAAAAAAATAATCATAACAGGAACTCACTATATAAAAAAAGGGACATATATCTTGCATGTGAAAATGGATTCAGTTGATAGTACCATCCCCTTTTCCTCCCCCGATTACATACGTGTCATATTTAGCAGTTTGCATCTTTATTTCCTTGCCGAAAATTTTACTGAGAAGTCCGTTCATTAAGGTCAACACCTGCTCCAACTGCTCTTTGCTTTCAACATCCCCCCTGTAAACACTATCTTTCACACCATTGTCGCGCTGTACAAAGTGCGCCCATTCATACCGGTTATCCTTGCGCTTTTTTGCAAGCATTTTATATACACCGGTTCCGGCAATATGGGGTGATACCCACATGCCCGCAATCTCTTCGCCATCATCAACATTCATGATGGCGGCTACGCGGTTTTTGTCGGGATTCATTGGAAAGGAAGTTGTTATGTTATGGATTCTTGAGTTGTTGTTTGGAACGCACAAAGATAAATAATGTTCTGTCTGCTTTTCCTACTTTTGCCCCATGTCCCTGAAATCTCTTCTGAGTAAGCCCTTTGCATGGTATGCTGTACGGCAGATGAAAAAATGGATGGCGGATCCATTGGGGACACAAATGGATACCTTTCACTACCTGCTGAAAAGCGCTGCCGGCACTTTTTTCGGGAGAGAACACCGTTTTAAGACCTTACAAACCCACAGCGATTTTATATCTTCCGTACCTGTACGTGATTACGAGGGTTTTATCAATTACATTGAAAAAATCACTCACGGAGAAAAAGATGTTCTTTGGCCCGGTCTGCCTCTTTACTTTGCAAAAACATCCGGTACAACATCCGGTGTAAAATATATTCCCCTTACAAAAGAATCAATGCCCTTTCATATTCAGGCGGCAAGGAATGCCCTGCTTTGCTACATTTATGAAACCGGAAACACATCATTTGTAGATGGTAAAATGATTTTTTTACAGGGAACCCCGGTGATGGATAAAAAAGGGGTGATACCTGCCGGGCGCCTGTCGGGTATTGTGGCGCATTACGTACCACGCTACCTTCAACGCAACCGGATGCCATCATGGAATATCAATTGCATTGAGGACTGGGAAACAAAAGTTAATGCCATTGCAGATGAAACCCTGAAAGAAGATATGCGGCTCATCAGCGGTATTCCGTCATGGGTGCTGATGTATTTTGATATTTTACTGGCAAAAACCGGGAAGAAAACAATTGCGGAAATTTTTCCTCAGTTTTCCCTTTTTGTGCACGGGGGGGTGAATTATGAACCGTACCGGGTGAAATTTGAAAAAACCATCAGCAGAAAAATTGACTCGGTTGAGACATATCCGGCTTCGGAGGGATTTATTGCATTCCAGGATTCCCAAAAAGAAGAAGGGCTGCTGCTGCAACTGAACTCTGGCATGTTTTATGAATTCATCCCGGCAGATGAATTTTTTTCTGAAAATCCCAAAAGGATCTGGCTGAAAGATGTTGAGTTGGGTGTGAATTATGCGCTGGTGATGAATACTAATGCCGGGCTGTGGGGTTATTCAATTGGCGACACGGTAAAATTCGTTTCCAAAAATCCGTACCGGATCCAGGTTACCGGCCGCCTTACCCATTATACATCGGCTTTTGGTGAACATGTGATTGCAGGTGAGGTAGAATCCGCGCTTCGGGAGGCATGTGCAGCAGAGAATGTGCGGGTGACTGAATTTCATGTTGCACCTCAGATTTCACCGTCAGGGGGGGGATTACCCTATCACGAATGGTTTATAGAATTTGATAAAAAACCGAATGATCCGGAACGGTTTGCCCTGAAAATTGATTCGGCTTTACAGGAGAAGAATCTTTATTACAGCGATCTTATAAAGGGAAGGGTGCTTCAGCGCCTTAAGATCACCTCTGTCCGGAAAAACGGCTTTATTGACTATATGAAAAGTATCGGAAAACTCGGTGGACAGAATAAGGCACAGCGACTGGCTAATGACAGGGCGGTTGCAGATATACTTGCTTTGTTTTTTGAATAAATCAACAAATTTTCCGGTCAGATTTTCATCACCCTCTTTTTCGTACATTCGTCCTCCGCCTGATCTTTGTCTAAATAATATTTTTATATGAATCCGAAACCTGCCCGCGAATCATTCACCACTACAACCATTGAAGTATTACCCAATGATACCAATACGCTGAATACTTTATTCGGAGGGCGGCTGATTGAGTGGATGGATATTACTGCCGGTATTTCAGCCCAGCGGCACACCGGATTGGTTGTAGTGACTGCCGCAATAAATCATGTTTCGTTTGATATCCCCATCCGCCTTGCCGACATTGTCACCATTGAGGCGATGGTCACGCGCACCTTCAGAACTTCGGTTGAAACACACGTTGAAGCATGGGTGGAAAATCGCAAAACAGGCGAGCGGAAGAGGTGCAATGAAGCATACTTTACCTTTGTTGCGGTGGATGACAGCGGAAGGCCGTTGGAAATTTTACCGGTGGTCGCTGAAACACAGGTTGAGAAAAAACGGTATGACGGTGCCCTGCGCAGGAGGCAATTATCGCTTATTCTTGCAGGACGCATGAAACCGGAAGATGCTGCCGAACTGAAGGCGCTGTTTGAGAAGGATTAGTGCCTCTGATCAATAATATTTTAACCAATTTTGGCAAAAGTAATAAATCCGAATAACAAAATCCAAAATTCGAAAGAATATCTAATAACAAAAATTAAAAAACAAATGCAAATACAAACTGCCGCTATCTGTCAGATGTTTGTTTTTTTGAATTTTGACATTTCTATTTCGAATTTGTTTCGGGATTCGGATTTCGGATTTATGTTTTTCATGTTTGGTTGTGGCTTGTCCACGTTGGGATTATGATTCTTAATTTATAATGCTTTCGTGGAAAAGTTCATTAATGATACTCTGAATGGACATTACATTTGAAGACGCTTTTCTGAAAGTGAAAGTTCTGGTTGCCGGTTTTCAGGCAAACGAATCCTATTTTCTTTCGGCCGGATATGATGAATCAACCACCAGGCAGCGTTTTATTGATCCGTTTTGGACCGCGATGGGCTGGAATTTAATGGAGCGGGACCCCTATAAACAGAAAGTCAGAATAGAAGATACAGTTACAGAAGGGAAAAAACAAAAACGGGCCGACTACGCCTTCTATATTTCACCTGATTACAGAACCCCCCGTTTTATTACGGAAGCAAAAAAACCATCCAAAAACCTTTACAACCCGGAAGATTATTTTCAAACCGTGCGCTACGGATTTTTTTCCGGTATCCCAGTTGCCGTTCTCTTTGACTTTGAGGAGTTGCACATTCTTGATTGCAGGGGAGAAAATAAACCGGTAAAAAAAGATGTTCTCAAAAGAAAATTAGAATCGTATCATTACACTGATTTTGCGGATGCTGAAAAGTTTAAGAAAATTTTTAATCTTTTTTCAAGGGGAGCGGTCGCCAATGGTTCTATTGAGAATTACATCAGGCAGTATAAGCGGCCGTACAAACGGGTGGATGAAATCCTCCTTGATGAGTTGGATGGAATTCGCGATAAACTTGCCCGTTCGTTGAAAAAACGAAATCCCGCATTAGAGAGTGAACCGCTCACAGAGGCCGTTCAGCGTATTATCAACCGCCTCGTCTTATTCCGTTTCCTGGAGGACAAACTCATCGAACAGGAGTATTACGTGGGAACATTTTCAAAATCAGGGACTGCATGGATAGATTTTATTACCGAATGTTCCCGCATGGATGCAAAGTACAATGGAATTATTTTCAGAAAACATTTTATTGACGAACCGGGTTTCAAATCGCCTGAACCGGATATATTTTGTGAAGTTTGCTCTCAACTCTCTCACCTCAACCAGGAGGGATATGACTTTGATTTGATTCCGATTCCGATTCTCGGTTCCATTTACGAGCGCTTTCTTGGAAAAGTTGTGCATGCTACTGAAAAACGGGTTAAAGTTGAAGAAAAAGGGGAAGTGAGAAAAGCGGAAGGCGTATATTATACGCCACAATATATTGTCAATTATATTGTGGAAAATACAATCGGTTCCCTTATCCGGGGAAAAACACCAAAAGAAATTTCTTCTTTTCGTTTTGCCGATATTGCCTGCGGGAGCGGATCATTTTTGATAGGAATATATGATTATTTGCTGGAATATCATAAGCAGTGGTACACAAGTCATCAGGATGATGCAGGACAAATCGGGTGTACAATTACCGGAGATAAAATTTTCCTTCCGCTCCAACTGAGAAAAAATATTCTTATCAACAATATTTTCGGGGTGGATATTGACAATCAGGCGGTGGAAGTGACCCAACTGTCGCTCTACCTGAAACTGCTTGAAGAAAACGGAATGTACATGCAGCAGTTATTGTTCAAGGAAAAAATTCTGCCCGATTTAAGTAAAAACATTGTTTGTGGAAATTCTCTTGTTGAAAGGGATATCAACGGGAATTTATTCGGTGAAACGGATGAAATTAAAATCAATCCGATGAATATGAAATCGGTATTCCCGGAGGGATTTGATGCTATTATCGGCAATCCGCCATGGGGACAAAAAGCGGTTGAATTCAATGATGAGGTTAAAATTTATTTTAAACAAAAATATCCTGCTGCCGCTGATGGAATTCTTGATCTATTCAGATTATTTGTTGAGAGAGCAATTTCGTTATTGAAAAACAACGGATATTTTGGACAGGTTTTACCTGACATTGTTTTACTGAAAAATTACAAATCTACCAGGAGATATATTCTTGATAAAATAAACATCAGTAACATTGATCATTGGGGAATGGTATTTGAAGGAGTAAACCTGGAATGTTGCACTATCATTGGAAAAGCGGGAAACATAAACCCTGCAAAGATTGTTACTGCTGCTGTTCATGAGGATAAAAATATAATTGTAAATCATATTCCACAAAGCGCATTCTTAAACCTTGAAGGATTTAAGTTTAATCTGTATATTAATCCTGGCATTCAACTTGTTCTTGAGCAATTACAAAAACATAAAAAATTATCCAATTTCGTCAGTCCGCATGAAGGCATACATTCCGGGAACATAAGGCATAAATTATTTATAGATAAAAAGAAAAATAAAAATTGTAAAAAACTGATCTTCGGAAGGGATGAAGTGAAACGCTACTATTTGATTTGGCAGGGTAAATGGGTTAATTATGCATTAGATACGATTGACAGACGGAAAAAAGAATATGCAGGACTGGGAAAAAAAGAGTTTTATGAAATTCCAAAACTCGTGGTTCGCAGAACCGGTGATTATGTTTTAGCAAATGTCGATTATGAAAAATATTATTTTAGCAACAATGTGTTTGTTTGTCCTCAAAAGGAATCTAATAATCTTAATCTGAAATATATTCTTGGCATTTTAAATTCTAAATTGATAACCTGGTATTATAGAACCGTTCAGCCGCGAAAAGGAAAATTGTTTTCTGAATTAAAAATAAATGTTCTTGGTAATATTCCAATTCGTGATATTAATTTTGCCAATCCATCCGAAAAATCACTTCACGATAAAATCGTAAAACTTGTTGATGAAATGCTTTCGGCAAAAAAACAATTCATTAACGCAAAGACGGATAAAGATAAACTTTATTACGAACGAAAATGCAACGAAACAGACAATGAAATTGATTCGCTTGTTTTTCTAATATATGATGTAAATCCTAAAGACCTTAACATCTAATAATTTTATCATGAGCATACTTGTCAATAAAAACTCCCGCGTCATCGTGCAGGGCTTTACGGGAAATGAAGGCACTTTTCATGCCGGACAGATGATTGAATATGGAACCAATATAGTGGGGGGGGTAACTCCCGGTAAGGGAGGAACCATGCATCTTGATAAACCGGTATTCAATACGGTCTCCGGAGCAGTGGGGGAAACAGGGGCAAACGTTTCCGTGATTTTTGTTCCACCGCCTTTCTGCCCAGATGCCATTATTGAAGCGGCTGATGCGGGAATAAAAGTAATTGTTTGTATTACCGAGGGTATCCCGGTACGGGATATGATCAAAGTAAAAGCATATCTCAGTGCAAAGGATTGCCGCATGGTGGGACCTAACTGCCCCGGAGTAATAACACCCGGTGAAGCCAAAGTGGGCATCATGCCAGGATTCATACATAAACCGGGTACTGTAGGAATAGTGTCGCGGTCCGGTACTCTGACTTACGAAGCGGTTGACCAGGTTACCAAAGCCGGACTTGGACAGTCAACCTGCGTTGGAATAGGGGGAGACCCCATTCTCGGTTCTTCAATGCTCGACATTATAAAATTATTCATGGAAGATGGAGGCACCGAGGGAATTGTCATGATCGGAGAAATCGGGGGCAGTATGGAAACCGTAGCAGCCGAATGGATAAAGGCAAGCGGTACCAAACCCGTTGTGGGGTTCATAGCCGGCCGCACCGCTCCCCCGGGACGTAGAATGGGGCATGCCGGGGCGATCATAGGAGGCAAAACGGACACTGCTGCCGCTAAAATGCAGATTCTCAAAGAATGCGGTGTGCATGTCGTTGAATCACCGGCACTGCTTGGAAAAACAATTGCCGGTGTTTTAAGGAAAGTCACTGCATAAATTGCCGGCAAGTGCATTTCCGGATACAAAACATGAATACTTACACTCAGATATGCCCATAAAGACAATTCCTTTTTTTATTTCTTCTATCATTTTTGCTTTCGCCTCAGCACAGCCCCAGGTTGAATGGGAATATTCATTCGGGAAAAGCGGTTACGACAAGGTGTATTCGGTTGTTTCAAATTCCATGAGTGAATACCTGATTGCCGGTTCCACATGGAATAAACCGGGTGAAAATTATGACGGGCTTCTGATTAAACTTGATTTTAACGGAAATAAGATATGGGAAAAGGTCTATGGCGCTGCCGGAACTGAAATCATTACTTCAGTAACTGCACTACCTGCGGGGGGGTATCTTGCAGCCGGTTATACGAGTTCAAAAGGAGCAGGATCGGATGATTTCTGGATAATAAAAGTATCTGAATCGGGAATGATGGAATGGGAGCGGGTTTACGGAAAACAATTTGAAGATAAGGCAAGGGATATCTATCTGACGAAAAAAGGAGAAATCCTTGTAACCGGTCAACAGATGACCCAATCATCGAGCACTATCGGAATGTGGGTAATGAAATTAGACAGTGCGGGCGAAATGATCTGGGAAAAATGTTTTAACCGCCATTTCAGGTGCTATGGCGAATCGGTCAGGGAAGTCAATGATATGTACATCATAACCGGGTATTTTGAACCATGGAGCAGCAAGGATGATGAAAAATACAGTGACGATAAAGCAATTGTCTTAGCGCTTGACAAAAACGGAGACATTGTCTGGGAGAAAATATTTGGCGGTGAAAAGGAGGACAGGGCATCATCTGCCGTAATAACAGGAAATAATGAAATTGCAGTTGCCGGTTACACAAGTTCTAAGGGTAAGGGGTATAAAGATGTATGGTTGATGAAATTGAATTCAAAAGGTGAAATGATATGGGAACAAACATGGGGAGATATCTCTGATGACGAAGCCAACTGCATTGCTGAGACGGATGGCGGGTTAACGATATGCGGCAGCACATCATCCCGCGAATCGAACAGTTCCGATTTGGTTCTTCTGAGGTACAGTAAAAACGGAACGTTGTTATGGTCGAAAGTCCAGCCGACCGATCTGAATGAAGATCCCTCCGGCATTCTCAGCACCGCTGATGGCGGTTTGCTCGTTGCTGCCGTACAATGCACCCATTATTTATATGATTCAAGACCCGTGAAATGCAAAATGTATGTTGCGAAATTTCCCGGTACCCCTTCTAAAAGCATCGCCCGTTATATTGATCTGAAAGTTAAAAACTGGGAGAAAAAAGGTGAATTTGAAAAAACCGATACATATCAAAAAAGAGTAAACACAGAGAACAGGAATAAAATAATTGAAAAACACAGGCGTGAAGCCATCGCTTTGTATGCCAGTTATACCGTTAATCTGAAAGGTGCGGTCCTGGGCAATTACAATGCCGATAACGAGGAATTTACCATCACCGTTGAAGGTATTGGCACTATACCCGTAAGTGTTTCAATTGATAACGCACAGACATTCAGGGATGATTTTCAGAATGTTCAGTTTGAAAATACGGAGTTTGCAGTGTCGGATGAAAAATTCATCCTTAAAAAAGCGTTCCTCATTGCCGGGGGCGATGAATACACATTTAATACCTCGCAGGCGCAGGGCAAATTTGTTAAAACGGGTGAAAGAAAAGCAGCCGAACCCGACCCGCTCTTCCGCGGCAGCGGTGATCCGCTCAAAGGACTGAGCGTACCCAAAAGTTCAACTATACCCGAAACGGGAAAATACTTTGCATTGATTATCGGTATTGATAACTACAAGGGACAATGGTCTCCGCTGAATAATGCGGTGCGCGATGCGCAGGCGCTTGAACTCCTGTTAAAAAGCAAATACCGCTTTGACCAGATCAAAACCTTCTATGACGAGCAAGCAACGCGGGAAAATATCATAACCGCCATGATGTTTCTTGCGGAAAATGTGACAGAAACCGATAATGTTTTACTTTTCTATTCCGGCCATGGCGAATTCAATAAGACACTCGATAAAGGATACTGGGTTCCTGCCGATGCACAGACATCTTCGGTTGCCGCGTTTATTTCCAATGCCGATATCCAGACCTTTCTCAACGGCATAAATTCAAAACATACATTACTGATTTCTGACGCCTGCTTCAGCGGTGATATTTTCAGGGGAGGAACCTATAAGGTGGATATGGAGACGCCCGAAAAATATTTTGCCGGCACGTATAATCTTAAATCACGACAGGCGCTCACATCGGGGGGGGTAGAACCGGTGATGGATGGTGGTAAGGATGGCCATTCGGTTTTTGCATATTACTTCCTGAACACCCTTCAAAGCAATGAAAACCTCTACCTGGATGCAAGCCGCCTTTTTGATAAAATAAAAATTCCGGTTACCAATAATTCAGAACAGACCCCGATACTGCAATCCATTAAGAATACCGGTGACGAGGGAGGGCAGTTTATTTTTATAAGGAAGTAGGAGAAGAATAACGTGCAAAAGAACATTGGAAAAATTGAATCGTAAATTAATACTCTTACAATTATCATGGCTCCTGTTCAATTTCATTTGCATTTATACAACCCTTGTTGCCCAACCTCCTGCTTTGGAAAAATGGAACGACAAAAAATATGATTCTGCAAACAGTGCAAATGATGCTGAATATCTTACACAAGGGGAAAAACAGGTCATCTTCTATACAAACCTTGCGCGAATGAACGGTCCCTTGTTTGCCGAAACCTACCTGCAAAAATATCTCGACAGCGCTGGAATGGAAGAAAATTCATGGGTTCAGTCCCTGAGAAAAGATCTCCGGAAATTATCACCGCTTTCGCCTATGAAACCGGAAAAGGAACTTTTCAATGAAGCGTACAAACATGCCAGAGGCATGGGCGAGGCGGGCAGGACCGGTCATTCATCCCCGTCCGGTGAAAGTTTTGGCAGGAGGATGAAAAAACTGCAAGGTGAATATGATATGGTTGCCGAAAATTGTCAATACGGAAATGATGATCCGTTGTCCATTGTTATTGACCTGCTCATTGATGAGGGAGTCAGCGGAAACGGCCACCGGATGAATATGCTGGATCCCAATATGCAATACATCGGTGTTTCCATCCAGCCGCATAAGAAATACGGATATAATTGCGTGATGGATTTTGGGGGAAGAGAAGAAGTTGTTAAAAAAACTCTGGCACAAAAGTTTCTTTTTTGGGTTAAAAGTATTTTTACCGGTGAATAGCAAAAAACCGTTTTTATTGCGATCCTTCAAAACAGGGGGGTATAATCCTCCATTCTTCATTCCTTTTCTTATTGCCGTTTATATGACAGGTATCTTTTTTTTCTTTTTGTGCCGGGTAGTTTTAGTGTTAATGAACCTGTTCGCCTCCGGAATCGGTATCCACCACGGATCTCTTATTTTTTATTCTTTCCTTATGGGTTTACGGTTTGATACCGTAATTTCATGTTATATCCTGGCTATTCCCTTTCCATTCTTATTATTCTCCTGGATGTTCCCAATAGGATTTGTTATTTCAATAAAAATTTCGCGAATACTCATTCTTACCGGTTATCTGCTTTCATTCTTTATCTGCTGGGTGGACATTCCGTATTACAATTTTTTCCATTCACGGCTGAACAGTGTCGTTTTCAACTGGTTTCATGACCCCGGTTTTGTCTTCAGAATGATATTTTCTGAATGGACTTTCTGGATTTTTATTATTCCGTTCCTGATATATGCGGTATGTTTTATTATGATCTCACGGAAATATCACAACCTGTTCTTTTCCAAAAAACCGGTATCCATTTCACGAAATCTATTGATTGATGTTCCCGTAATTTTACTTATCGGTTCACTGATCTTTCTGGGAATAAGAGGAAGAATTAAAAAAAAATCTCCCATCCGTACAGGTACCGCTTATTTCTGTGAAGTGCCTTTTTTAAATCATCTTGGCCTTAACCCGGCTTTTACTCTTGTATCCAGTGGTCTTGAAGATTTAAAAGACCGGAGTCGACCGGTAAAACTGATCCCGGAACAGGAAGCCGTAGTTACTGCTGAAAAATACCTCGGTATAAGACCTGATTCTTTAGGAAAATCGGAATTTTCAAGATCTATACTGTATGATGGATCACCACGAAAATTAAATGTGATACTTATTTTAATGGAAGGTATGTCGGAATATTTCAGGGGAAAGCATGGTGGTCCGGAAAATCTTACCCCGGTATTAGACAGTTTAACAAAGCAGTCCCTGAATTTTGAAAACATTTTTTCTTCCGGAATTCATACTTATAATGGGATTTACAGTACGCTTTTTTCCTATCCGGCTTTACTGAAACAACATCCGATGTTAAAAATTCCGTCAAGGCAGTATGAAGGTATGCCACTTTCCCTTAAAAGAAATGGGTACAGAACAATGTTTTTTATTGCCCATGATGACCAGTTTGATAATACCGGTGGTTTTCTTATCGCTAACGGTTTTGACAGGATTTATTCCCAAAAGGATTATCCCGGTGAAAAAATATTAAGCACGCTTGGCGTTCCGGATGATTATCTTTATGAATTTTCCATAACAGTTTTTAACGGATATCACCGGAGCGGACAACCCTTCTTTGCCGGCTTTATGACTGCGAGTAATCATGATCCGATAATAATACCTGAGTGGGCTGATTTTAAACCTAATTCTAATGACAAAAAAGAGATGATAATTGAATATTGCGATTGGTCACTCGGAAAATTCATAAAACTTTGTTCACGGGAACCATGGTATGGCAGTACTATTTTTGTCATCACTGCAGATCATGGTTCCGGATACCCTTGGGTTTATGAGATGCCACTTACCTATCACCATATTCCACTTATTATACACGCACCTGGTCTTAATATTAAACCGGAATCTTTGAAAAATCCGGGCGGGCAGATTGATATTTTTCCTACAATAATGGGTCTCCTGAACATCTCTTATAGTAACAATACCTTCGGAACCGACCTGCTGTCAGAGACACGACCATTCATATTCTTTACTGCCGATGATAAAATCGGCTGTGCGGATAAAGATTATTTTTTCATTCATCTCATGGGGGGATCAGAATATCTTTACCGTTATAATTTTCCTGGGTCCGGGAATGTGATAACTGATTTCAGAGAAAAAGCAGACAGCATGAAACGATATGCGTTCAGCATGCTTCAGGCAGCTCAATGGAAAATTAAAAATGAATTACAGTGAATAACCGCCAAAAGTGACACCCATCATTTTCTTATTATAAAAGAGATGTATTTTTGTGTTTCAAATTTTAAATCAGATTAACATGAATGCACCCACTGAAACCAGCTGCTGTCCCCGCTTCAATCCTGAATACTGGGATGGGAAGGAGATTAACTGGTCAAATAAATTATTTGTGAAAGACCAGGTAAAATGTCTTCTTCACATACCCCTTAATTTCAGCAAAGTAGTTGTGAGGAATATGAAGAAACTTGAGGATAGCGGGACAAAAAATCCCGATTATATCATGCTGTCGGATGAAATGTCGGCATGGAAATCAAACCTGCTCATTGCCGTGGATAAGGAAGTTCCCGGTGCGCAGACAGAGAAAATATCGGGAAAATTTATCTCAAAGGCGTTTGAAGGGCATTACAGCAATGCCGGCAAATGGGCAAGAGAGATGAAACAGTTTATAAATGGCAAAGGATTGAACGCGAATAAACTTTATTTCTGGTACACCACCTGCCCTAAATGCGCAAAGGCGTACGGGAAGAATTATACGGTGATCTTTGCGCAGGTTTAATGAAACGGTTTCCCGAAAGTATAGACAAGGCCCAATGACAACCCCGCAGCAGCCGAATGAGTAGCATGGTCCTGAAGATATACATAAGAATTCTCAATATTTACTCCAAGTGCATCGGTCCCTTTAAGGTCAGATAATCCCCATGTAAATCGCAGGGCGGTTGAAAGATGCAGCCGTTTGGCAAGTTTAATATGGGTTCCCAGCCCGAGCAATACTTCATAGTTGCGGTTGGTGAAATCAACCGTATCCACAGCATTCATATTAAATTCAATAAATCCTTCGCGTTCGTAAACCGGGTTTGTGATGGATGAATATACTGCACCGAATTCAAAAAATGCCCCGCCTTCGGTAACGAGTTTTAACATCACCGGCACATCAATTTTCTGATAAGAAATACTTGAGTAATACTCAATGGCATCATAAGGGTCGCGGCCCGAAAAACGCTGAACATGATTGCCGTACAGGAGATCAATTTCAAGACCTAACCGCTTCTTCGGAAACATTGCAACAGAGACACCATAATTCCATGCCAGCGATGGCAAGTATTCCTGGTCTTCGGCTTCTTCAAGAATATTCCTGTTGATTATCCATGAGTTGAGGAGTGTTCCGTTTACACCCACCACCACCCGCTGGGCATCCACAAATCCAAATACCGCAACAAAAGATATAATGAAGCCAAAAATTTTCATGCCAACAAACGTATTTATACTGACGGAATTTGATTTTGCAAGTATACAAAATAAAATTCATCAGTATATGCTGATCTGAATGATTTGCAAAATCATTCAGCATCAGTATAAAAGGTAATTATTCGTAAATTCGTCCCTATAGCCATCTGGATTCGTAATTCGTAAAGATTAAAAGAACAAAAACGATCTTCTGCCGGTACATGGCGATTTTGCCATAAATCCGAGATCGTAATTCAATTCCAGGACGAACCCGATACTCAACGGGGTTGTAAATTTATAGGGTTTGTAATTAGCGGCCTTGTAGGAAAAAATATCAGGGTTTGCAGTACCGCCTTGTCCGCTAATAAAGTCATTAAAACTGTAGGTTAGCCGAATACCCGAAGCAATACCGAAGTTATCCCATCCCATAAGGTAAGAACCGAAACTGAATATCGCTGCCCAGTAATTCTTATCGTAATAAGTTGAAGCATCAATTTCGGCCTGTGCTGAATTTGTTTCTCTTATCCTGTTGTTAATGGTGTATTGCGGTCCGAATTCAAGGTAACTGCCGTTATCCTTATTGTACCTGAAGAGTATAGGTACCTGAATCTGCATACATGAAATTTCCTTATCCCATTTAGTTTCACCATTATCTTCTATTGTGAACTTCTGCCTGAAAAAACCATAATATCCCTCTCCCACAATCTGAACCGATTCATTGAAATTAAACCCTAATTTTAAACCTGTTGCGTTGGCAAGCGAAATCCTTGTCTTGTATTTATCCACATCGCTAAGCACATTTTCATTGACCAGCACGGTTGTACCGATATTGTTTTTAATTCCACCGTCAAAGAACTGCTGCCCGTGCGCAACGGTGAAAGAAACAAACAAAACGAAAGAAACGATATATTTGCTCATGGTTGTTTCCGATGATGAAGTACAAAAGTAAACCAAATAATGATTTCGGTCATCTGGCGCTGCCATGAACATCATTGAGGTAACCGAACTTATCAGGAAGGAAATTCTCATTGAGTTCCGGAGGAAGTCATCCCTTGGAGGTCTCATCCTTTATACGGTAAGCGCGCTCTTCATTTTTTTTCTGACCATAAAAAAATTCAATGATCCTGCAGTCATTAATGCAATATTGTGGATTACCATTCTCTTTGGCAGCGTGAATGTTGCGGCAAGGAGTTTTATTCAGGAAGGGGAAGGCAGCCACTTTTATTTCTATACACTGGTTTCTTCGCAAACCCTGATCATTTCAAAAATCATTTATAATTTTTTTATCATTGTAATGCTTTCATTTATTGCTAGCGGTGCGGTCTGGTTGTGGTCAGGCAACCTGGGAGGCCTGCCTGCCTTGATGGAAATGCATGAGCAACGGCAGGCAGGGAACTTTCCGGAATTCCTGCTCATCATTTTGCTGGGTAGCACAGGGCTGTCCACGCTTCTTACTTTTGTCTCATCCATTTCGTCAAAATCAACCAACCAGCCGATGTTGATGGCCATCTTGAGTTTCCCGCTTATCTTACCCCTGCTGATGGTCGTCATCCGGTTAACCGAAGCGGTTTTTGAAGGAAGCGGTTTCAGTGAAATTATCAAGGATATAAGCATACTCGCATCGCTTGACATAATTATTATTACTCTTGCGATAATTCTGTTTCCTTATCTCTGGAAGGAATAAAAATTGAGTCCACTCTAATAAGTCATTTTTGCCACAAAAACACGAAAACACAAAAATTGCACTAAAAATAAATATATCATAATAAAGATTTTGTGGGATTTCGTGTTTTTGAGATTTAGTGGCATTTTACTAAATTTTACTTTTTATAGCGGACTCAAAATTTAGAGATTTGAGATTTTGGGATTTTAAATTCTGAAATCAAAAAATCCAAAAATAGTTTGTCATGTCAACCTGGTGGTGGAAAATAGTTGTGGTCGTGCTCCTATGTTACACCGTGATAGCCGGCTTCCTTGGATCCGTTCCTGCACTTCCCATCCTCCATGAATCAATCCGCAACCTCTATTTTCATGTTGCCGTTATGTTTGCCACCATTATTTTGCTGACGGTTTCACTTTTTTTCAGCGTCCGTCATCTTTCCGCATTCCGGCAGCATGATGATCTGAAAGCCGCTGAAGCGGTGAATGTCGGTGTTTTATTTGGGATTCTCGGTGTTCTTACCGGGTCGGTATGGGCGAAATTTACATGGGGAACCTGGTGGGTCAAGGATGCCAAACTGAACGGCACCGTGGTCGCTCTTCTCGCCTACTTCGCTTATATGATCCTGCGCGACTCGATCACCGACAGGCAGAAGAAAGCCCGCATTTCGGCTGTTTACAATATCTTTGCATGGGTGATGATGCTGATTTTTTTACTTATCCTGCCGCGTATGACTGCATCCCTTCATCCCGGCAGCGGTGGTAATCCCGGATTCGGAACGTATGACCTCAGCAATACCATGAAACTCGTTTTTTATCCCGCTGTTGCAGGATGGACGCTTCTCGCTCTGTGGCTCTGGGAGATAAGGGTCAGGATCAGGATCATAAATGATAAAATTTTAAATGAAAAAAATTTATAGAATATTTTTTGCACGCTTCCCCTTCAGGGGGCTGGGGGGTGTTATCTTAGCACCTTTGATTTTTCTTTTCCCTGCAGGAACCGCTTTTGCCGGTGTGGAAATGGCTGATGCATTGAGAGCGTCAGGGAAAATATATGTAGTGGTTGCCGTCCTTTGCCTGATTTTTGCCGGGTTGATTTTTTACCTGATCCGGATAGACCGGAAAGTATCGGGAATTGAAAAGAAACTTAAAGAAAAAGAGTCGTCATGAAGCGTTCGCATCTCATTGCAATAATTATCATTGCGCTTGCCGTTGGCGCCATTATCGCCACTATTTCCGACTCGGGCACTTATGCCGATTTCAGCGATGCTTTTGCCAATGAAGGAAAAGAATTTCATGTTGTCGGACGGCTGGCGAAGGATAAGGAGATGATTTATGACCCGTTATCAGACCCGAACCTTTTTATTTTTACCATGGCAGATGATAAAGGAACCGAAAAAAAAATCTTCCTCCATAAAGCAAAACCGCAGGAATTTGAACTTTCAGAACAGATCGTGGTCATAGGGAAGGGCGTCAGCGGTGAATTCCATGCAAGGGAAATATTGATGAAGTGCCCGTCAAAGTACACGGATAACCAGGTGAGGGCGGAGTAGCGGAGTGGTACCTGCCTGCCGGAACACCGGAATCAACTGCAATATTGAAAAAAACATGATGGTATGACCTACCAGGGTGAACAACTTATTTATGGATATGCCGGCAACCTGCTGATATACCTTTCTTTTACCGCTGCACTTGGTTCCGCACTGCTTTATTTTTTCGCTTCGGATAAAAACGAAATCAAATGGAGAAAATCGGCAAGAATAATTTTTCTTGTCCAGTTTCTTTCAACTGCATGCATCATCCTTCTTCTTCTCTTCCTGCTGGTCAACCACCGTTTTGAATATTATTATGTTTGGCAGCACTCCAATTCTGAGACACCGCTTCACTATATTGTATCCTCTCTCTGGGAAGGACAGGAAGGAAGTTTTCTCATGTGGATGTTCTGGAACGGGATGCTTGGGATATTCCTTGTAAAAACGGCACAAAAATGGGAACCGGTAACAATGGTCACAGTTTCGCTGGTGCAGGTTTTTATTGCATCAATGCTGCTGGGAATAGATTTTTTCGGATATAAAATAGGTAGCAACCCGTTCATTCTTTTGCGTGATCATCCCGACATGGCGAATATGCCTTTTGCCAAAGTACCCGATTATTTATCCAAAATTGACGGCCGCGGGCTGAATCCTCTCCTCCAGAATTACTGGATGCTCATTCATCCCCCGGTTCTTTTTCTCGGTTTTGCTTTGACCTTAATACCTTTTGCTTATGCTGTTGCAGGATTATGGATAAAAGAATACGATACCTGGCAGAAACCTGCATTGCCTTGGATTTTCTCAGGAGTCGCTGTACTGGGTGCCGGAGTGCTTATGGGGGGGGCGTGGGCTTATGAAGCGCTTAGTTTCGGTGGCTTCTGGGCATGGGACCCCGTGGAAAATTCATCCCTAGTGCCCTGGCTTACGCTTGTAGCGGGAGGACATTCCCTGCTCATCAATATCCATAGCCGGCAGTCGTACAGGACTTCCTTTGCACTGCTCATCATCACATTTGTTCTTGTCCTTTATTCAACTTTTCTTACCCGCAGCGGAATTCTAGGTGATACATCGGTGCACGCCTTCACCGATCTCGGCATGTCGGGGCAATTGCTGGTTTACCTTCTTTTTTTTGCAATTGCAGGGTTCGCCCTGTTGCTCAAGAACTGGAAACAGATTCCATCCCACCGGCAGAATGAACATCTCCTCTCGCGTGAATTCTGGATGTTTACGGGCGCTTTGGTGTTGTGCATATCCTCCTTCCAGATCATCTTTACCACTTCCATACCGGTAATAAATAAAATATTCGGTGCCGGACTGGCTCCCCCGGTCAATCCTGCGGCCCATTACAACACGTGGCAGGTGCCCTTTGCCGTGATCATTGCGTTGTTCTCAGGGGCAGGGCTCTTCCTGAAATTCAGGAATACGGACAGGAAATTATTTCTGAAGGATATTCTTTTACCCGTGATAGTGGCGCTCATTCTGTCACTGGCAATAATTCTGGGATTATCCATTAAACGGCCTGACCTGATCGTACTGCTTTTCACTTCGCTCTTTTCCATCGGAGCCAACACAAAATACATTTTCAGGGTTTTAGGGGGGGGGTGGATGAAAGCGGGTAAAGGTCTTGCCCATACCGGTTTTGCCATGATTCTCGCAGGCGCTTTGATATCCACCCACAAAAGTGTTGTGATCTCCCAAAACTCATCCGGCATTGATGTCACAGCGCTTGGAAAAGAATTCTCCAACCGCGAAAACATCCTGCTGATGGTTGGGGACACTCTCCGCATGCATGCCTGGCCGGCCGTGCCTGCCGGCAGGCAGGTAGGCAGGGGTGAATACCTTGTCAGTTACCGGGGCAAGGAACTGCACGGTAAAAATGTGCTCTTCAGGATTGACTTCATGAAACCGGGGGAAAAAGATGGCGACACCGCACTGCACCTTTTTTCTCTTTTCCCGCGTGTGCAACTTAATCCGAAGATGGGAAATGTTGCTGAGCCCGACACCCGCCACTTCCTGACTAATGATGTTTACACCTTTGTGAATTTTGCCGATCTGGATACCGATAAAAACGATTCGGTTAAAATTTCTGAACATACCATTTCCATTGGCGACACCATTTTGCTTTCCAATAGCATGATTATCCCTGTGAATCTTTACCGGTTACCGGTAAATGATTCACTGATTCTCATGGCCGGGTTGAGTCCTGATTCGCTTGAATTAGCGGTAAAAGCGGAACTGGAAATCATCCGGATGAAAAAAAAGAGCGGCTATATCTATCCTGTTTTTATTATCAGTAAAAACAATTTCATCTCGTTCATTGATGATGAAGATAAAGAGACGGGCATATCCGTTTCATTCGTGCGCATCTTCCCCGAAATGGGAAAGATCCACCTGCGGATAACGGAAAGAAAAAATGAAAGCCGCGATTTCATTATTATGAAGGCAATCGTATTCCCGTATATAAATATTTTGTGGGCGGGTGCGGTGGCGATGGTGCTGGGAACCGTTATTTCGGTAATTAAAAGAATTAAAAAATAACCCTTGAATCCAACACCAGGCACTGGTCTTATTCCCATTGTTGAAATATTTCATTCCATCCAGGGCGAGGGATACTTTTCCGGCACTCCTGCGGTTTTTATCCGGCTTGGCGGGTGTGATGTGGGTTGTCACTGGTGCGATGAAAAGAATAGTTGGGACAAAAACAACTGGCCTTTTGTCAGGGTTGAGAAAATTGTAAAGGAGACGGTAAAATACCCGGCTGATATTGTTGTCATTACAGGGGGGGAGCCGTTAATGCACTCCTTAAATGAACTTACTGCCGGGTTACGGAAGGCAGGGAAAAGAACTCATCTTGAGACCTCAGGCGCTTACCCGCTTTCGGGCAGATGGGACTGGATTTGCCTGTCGCCAAAAAAATTCATGTCTCCGCACAATGAAATTTACCGTAAAACCGGTGAACTGAAAATTATCGTTTACAACAAAGATGATTTCAGATGGGCAGAGGAACAGGCGAAAAAGGTTTCCCGGAAATGTAAACTCTTCCTGCAGCCGGAGTGGAGCAGGAAAAAAGCGGTATTGCCGGTGATTGTTAACTATGTGCAGAAATTCCCGGAGTGGAGGGTTTCAATGCAAATCCATAAGTACGTGCAGGTGAAATAATGCTTTAATATGAGTATCGGAGCGAACGCATATTCCTATTCCCTATTCCATTCATTCTCCCGATAGCCATCGGGATTCCATCCTTACATTTTTCCAATCTTCCATTCTTCCTCTATCCCTCCATCCCTCTCCCCATTTCATCCGTCTCATTTTCTTTCCGACCTTTGCCCCATGAGTGTAAAAATTTTTCCACCTGTTTATTTTTCCTGCCTCACAATAATCCTGTTTTTATATTCGTCTTTCTCGTATTCCCAGGAAGTTAAAATCAACTATACCACCGCCAATAAAAAAGCCATTAAACGCTACGAGAATGCAATTGCTTTATATAATCAGGCGCAATACCGGCAAACGGAAGAAGAACTGCTGAAAGCCATTGCTATCGATTCCACCTTTGTGGAAGCCCATACCCTGCTTGGCGATTTGTACGACATTACGAAAAGATTTGACCAGGCGATTTCATCTTACCGCAAAGCAGTTACTATTATGCCGGACTTTTTCCCGGGAACTTTTTTCAACCTCGCCAATCTTGAATTCAAAAAAGCGCAATATGAAGAGGCGCTGGATCATTATGAAAAATATAATTCTTCTTCCGAAAGCGAACGCCAGGCGAAATATAAACGCATTGCGGAACAAAATATCCGCAACTGCCGCTTCGCCATTGAAGCGATGAAGAACCCGGTGCCTTTTAATCCGGTTAACCTTGGAGATAGCGTAAACACGCCCAACGATGAATACCTGCCTGCTCTTACTGCCGATGAACAGACCCTGCTCTTTACCATGCGCCATCCCGCTACCGAACAAACCTATCATCCGCATGACGGAACCGAGGAGGATTTTTTTATCACCACAAAGGAAAGCGACCGCTGGA
Organism: Bacteroidota bacterium; assembly: GCA_016193485.1. Lineage (GTDB taxonomy): Bacteria > Bacteroidota > Bacteroidia > JACPRZ01 > JACPRZ01 > JACPRZ01. Next base: position 49,242 of record JACPRZ010000061.1, read on the forward strand.
AGCGGATAAATAAATTACCCCCCCCTGTAAATACTCCGGGCAACGAAGGCGCCCACTGCCTTACTCCGAACGGCCAGATCCTCATTTTCACGGGCTGCAACCGCACCGATGGGTCGGGCAGCTGCGACCTGTATTTTTCCAAAAAGAATGGGGATGAGTGGAGCAAGCCGGTAAATATGGGTACGCCCATTAATACCGGTGCATGGGAATCGCAACCATCAATGTCTTCTGATGAAAAAACACTCTATTTTGTAAGCAATCGTCAGGGTGGAAAAGGCGATAAAGACATCTGGATGAGCCGCCTGGGGGATGACGGGTTCTGGGCCACGCCTGAAAACCTGGGTGACACGATCAATACTCCCGGAACCGAACAATCCCCGTTCATCCACCCCGACAATCAAACCCTCTATTTCGCTTCATCAGGCCATACCGGCATGGGGCAGGAAGACATTTTTTTCTCAAGACGGCTGGAAAACGGTTCATGGTCAAATCCTGTGAACCTGGGATATCCCATTAACACCAATGCGGATGAAAGCAGTTTGTTCGTAACGGCAAGCGGCACTACCGCTTATTTTGCTTCGGGGAAAGATAAGGGCGATCTTGACCTTTATTATTTTGAACTTCCCGAAAGGGCGAGGCCGGTGACGGTATCCTATATGAAGGGACGGGTTTTTAACTCCAAAACCAGCGAACCGGTTGAAGCGAACTTTGAATTAATTGATCTCGGCAGGAACGAACTCATTGTTAAATCAAAATCAAATAAAGGAAACGGGGAATTTCTCGTTTGCCTTCCTGCGGGACGGAATTACGCTCTCAATGTTTCAAAAAAGGGCTTTCTCTTTTATTCCGACCATTTTGAACTTGACAGGGCTTCTTCATCCGTGGATCCCGTGATAAAAGATATTGCGCTTTCACCGGTTGAACCGGGAGCAAAAGTCATCCTTAAAAATATTTTTTACGAAACCGACAGGTTTGACCTCAAACATGAATCACGGGCGGAACTTGAAAAACTGATCCAGTTCCTCAGACAGAATCCGGGAGTTTCAATTGAAATCAGCGGGCATACCGATAATGCAGGCGACAAAAAATATAACCAGGATTTATCTGAAAAACGCGCAAAGTCGGTTTATGATTACCTGGCGGGGAACGGCATTTCGGCAGGTAAACTCTCTTTCAGGGGATATGGCGACACCCAACCCGGATTTCCGAACGATTCGGATGAGAACCGCGCAAAAAACAGGAGGACGGAGTTCAGGATTATCGCTGTTCAGTAAAATTAAAATCAATCAGATTGAAACAGGGAACCGTTATAAAAGTAGCGGGAAATATTTTCTCCGTCAGAACGGATGCAGGTGATTGTACAACTTGTTATGTGAAAGGACGACTCCGCATTGAAGGATTAAGGGCCACCAGTCCTGCCGCAGTTGGCGACAGGGTGGATTTTGAGAGGAGTGAATCCGGACCCGGCCTGATTGCCCGCATCCATCCGAGAAAAAATTATATCATCCGCAAAGCCGTAAAAAAATCAAGCGAGGTGCAGGTAATTGCTTCCAATATTGACCAGGCGCTGCTCATGGTTTCACTTGTTTCGCCAAAGACGCTTACCGGTTTTATTGACCGTTTTCTCGTAACTGCTGAAGCGTACCGGATACCTGTTATTCTTGTTTTTAATAAAACGGATCTTTACGGTAAAAAGGAGCAGGAGGAACTTGCATATTTCAGCCGTACCTACACCGGAGCGGGTTATAAATGCATGCACACTTCAGTAACGGAGAATAAAAACATTGATTCGGTAAAAGATACTCTGAAAAACAAAATCACTTTATTATCCGGAAATTCCGGTGTGGGAAAATCATCCATGCTTAACCTGATCCAGCCGGACCTCTATCTGAAAACGGATGAGATTTCATCTGCCCATGATACGGGGAAGCATGTAACCACATTTGCCGAGATGATAACAATGGGCAATAACGCCAGGATCATTGATACACCGGGAGTAAAGAGTTTCGGCATCGTTGACTTTTACCGCAATGAACTCTTTCACTATTTCCCGGAGATGTTCTCCCGCAGTAAGGAATGTAAATTTAATGACTGTACGCATATCAAAGAACCGAAATGTGCTGTCAAACGGGCAGTGGAAAGCGGTGAAATCGCTTCTTTCCGGTATGAGAATTATTTAAAAATATTCCGGGATGAGGATATGGATGTTGAATATGATGATTGATTAATTTTACTTCTATGTTCGTTAAAACAACTGAGTCCGTTTCACCGCACCAACACCTTGAGAAAATGGTGGTGCGGAAACTTCTTGCCGGCATGAATGCAGAGGATCACAAGGTTGCTGGTGTAATTAAAAAAATATTACCCGATATTGAAATGGTTGTGAAGGTCATTGAAAAAAAGATGAAAAAGGGGGGGAGATTGTTTTATATCGGTTCCGGCACAAGCGGCAGGTTGGGAATTGTTGATGCTTCGGAATGTCCGCCTACGTATGGAGTAGATCACGGACGAGTAATAGGAATCATTGCAGGAGGTGACAGGGCAATCCGCAAAGCGGTTGAATTTGCCGAGGATGATATGGAGCAGGGATGGAAGGACCTGCAAAAATACAAAATATCAAAAAAGGATATCATTATCGGGATATCCGCTTCCGGCACAACTCCCTATGTTGCCGGAACTGTTCAATCATGCAACATGAACGGAATAGCCACCTGTGGAATTACCTGCAACGGGGGAAGTCCGCTGGCGATGGAAGCGAAATTTCCCATTGTTGCCGTAGTGGGTCCGGAATTTGTCACCGGAAGCACCCGTATGAAAGCCGGTACCGCTCAGAAATTAATCCTCAACATGATCTCCACTTCGGTCATGATACGTCTTGGTAAAGTAAAAGGCAATAAGATGGTGAATATGCAACTCACCAATAATAAACTCATTGACCGCGGCAGCAGGATTATTGCGGAGGAATTATCGCTCCCGTATGAACGGGCAAAAGAACTTTTGTTATTACACGGCAGCGTGAGGAAAACTTTAGAACGGTCTGGCAAATAATATTTTTCCTTATATTTGCTCTAATCTTTAACCAATCCCATCATGAAAACATCTTTATTATCAATCGGGGCATCGGTACTGTGCCTCGCTTTAATCGGATTATTTCCGATGACCTCCTGCCGGAAAAAAGGAGAAACACCGGTATTGCCGCCCCAGGAAAGTTTTGTTATAAACACAGATGCGCTTCCTGATTCGGCAAGCGGAAAAACTGCAGCAGATACAACTATGGCGAAGTGGTTCTATTCTGCTGCAACTGTTGGCATATGGAATACCGTGCTGACAGTTACCTTATTTGTCCCTGTCGCTTCTTATGTTGAAGCGCTTAAACAAACCCCCGTATGGGATAAAAAAGAGAAAAAGTGGAGTTGGGTATTCAGCGTGACGGGGTTCTGGAATATTACCTATACCTGTAAACTTTACGGATGGGTTAACGGCACCAATTATGAGTGGGAGATGTATATCAGCCAGGCAGGCGGGCCACAGAATGTACTCTGGTATGAAGGCGTCACGGCCAAAGACCAGTCACATGCCGAGTGGACTCTTTATAAAGACATCAATAACCCGGTCAAATTCATCGGTGTTGTTTACAATAAAAATGGCGATGGAACTTCCAATATAAAATATACCAACATATTGGAAGGCGATGCAGGAAATGGAGGGTATATTTATTATGGACTTAGTACTGATCCCCAGTATAATGCTTTTTATGATGTGAATTACATTCAGAATTCCAAACTAACCGAAATCCGCTGGAATACCACTTCCAAAATCGGTAAAGTGCGGGATAACGTTCAATTCGGTGATTCTGACTGGCATTGCTGGGATACCATGCTGAAAGATGCGGTGTGCCCGTAATTGCATTATTTCTGATTTCGATACTATTCACTCCGCCTTTGGCGGACAGGGGGCTGGGGGGTGAATAGGTAACTTCTCAATACTTGTAGGTAAAATTTTACATTTTGCATTTTACATTTATTGTTTTTTTGACAATGTAAAATATAAAATTCTAAATATAAAATGTAAAAGTTCAATCACCAAATACCTGTGGATATTGAGAAGCCGTGCTAAAGATACTCCCCCTTCAGGTGGATGGGGGATGAATAGTAACTTGGTTTCTTAATCTAATTAACAGAGGCGTTCATGGACAAACGGGAACGCCTTTGTTATTATATACCTTTGTACGTTTTTCAAACCGTCAGGAATTATGGATGCGGATATCAAATCAAAAATCATTGAATTATCCATTACAGGTATTAAAGATATCTGGAATTTTGAAGTTCCTTCCGGGTCTATTATCATTCAGAAAACCCGTCCTGAATTCACTAGCGATATTACACTTGTAGTATTTCCTCTCACCAAATTTACAAAAACCTCTCCCGACAAAACCGCACAACAACTCGGTGAATATCTGAAAAACCGTATTCCTGAAATTGAAGGTTTTAATGTAATAAAAGGATTCCTCAATATATCTCTTATCAATTCTTTCTGGATTTCCTTTCTTCATGACATGTATGATGATACCCGTTTCGGTTTCACCCCCCCCGGCTCATCCGCATCGGTTATGGTTGAATTTTCTTCGCCAAATACCAACAAGCCGCTGCATCTCGGCCATATCCGCAACAACCTGATCGGTAATTCACTTTCGGAGATTCTTTCGGCAACAGGCAATAAGGTCATTAAAGCGAACCTCGTAAATGACAGGGGAATTCATATCTGTAAGTCAATGTATGCATGGAAAGAATGGGGAGCCGGTGAAACTCCGGAGTCATCGGGAATAAAGGGAGATAAACTTGTAGGAAAATATTATGTTGAGTTTGAAAAGAGATTAATTGCACAAACAAAGGAAAAAATAATAAGCATTTATACACAAATTATTAAACAAGCAACCCCTATAAATGAAATTAAAAAAGAAGATATAAAATTAGCAACCTTTGATGCTATACCCAGAACAATTGAAACGGATTATGATTACAATGAAATTAAAGATGCTTTTGCAAGAGCGCTAATTACTTACAATCAAACCGGAAGATTTCCTTCTATTGAAGAAGACAAATTTATCATTGAATATTTTAAAAAATATACTTCTTTATTTAATGATGCGCAGGAAATGCTCCGTAAATGGGAGGATGGCGATGAAACTACTATTTTCCTCTGGAAAAAAATGAATGACTGGGTTTATAAGGGTTTTGAAACTACTTACCGTGAACTGGGCATTTCATTTGATAAAACTTACTATGAGTCGGAGACATATCTTTTGGGAAAAGAGATAGTGGATGAGGGTGTCCGGAAGAATGTATTTATCCGAAAAGAAGACGGTTCCGTATGGTGTGATTTAACCGATGACGGGCTGGATGAAAAACTCCTTCAGCGTTCGGACGGCACTTCCGTTTATATGACACAGGATATTGGCACTGCAGCAGAAAGGTTTAAGGAATTTCCCGGAATGAAAAAATTAATTTACGTGGTTGGAAGCGAACAGGAGTATCATTTCAAGGTACTTTTTCTGATATTAAAAAAACTCGGCTATTCCTGGGCCGGTGACTGTCATCATCTCTCCTATGGAATGGTTGACCTGCCGGAAGGGAAAATGAAATCGCGCGAAGGAACCGTTGTGGATGCCGATGACCTGATTGAGGAAATGTACGAAACGAGCAGGCAAACAACAAAAGAACTCGGTAAACTTGAAGGAATTCCCGATAAAGAAAAAGAATCAATATGCAGGATGATCGGCATGGGCGCATTAAAATATTTTATTCTGAAAGTTGACCCAAAGAAAAGGATGGTTTTTAATCCGAAAGAATCCATTGACTTTGAGGGAAACACCGGTCCTTTTATTCAATACACTTATGCGAGGATACAATCGTTGTTGAGGAAAGCAGGGGACTGGAGAAAGGTTACGGGAGACCTGCCTGCCGGCAGGCACGGCAGAAGACAGGACACAGGGAATACATTAAAGATCCAACCGGTAGAAAAAAATGTGATTAAATTGATTTTTGATTTTCCAGGAGTCATCAGGCAAGCAGCAGATGAATTTAACCCGGCTGTTATTGCAAACTACATGTATGAACTCGCAAAAGAATTTAATCATTTCTACCAGACGGTCCCGGTATTGCCCGCCAAAGGCGGGTCCCTGCCTGCCGGTCAGGCAGGCGCCTCTGGCGGAAAGGCGGAAGATGAGGAGCGGTTGAATTTCCGGCTGCGGTTATCCGATACTACCGGAAAAATAATCAAAAAAGGTATGAACCTGCTTGGGATAAATGTGCCGGAGAAAATGTGACAAAAAATTTTTCAGTGTCTATTTCAGAACTTCACGTGCAATTATTTCTTTCATTATTTCATTTGATCCTGCATAAATCTTCTGCGCGCGGCTGTCGGCATAGGCGCGGGCGATGAAATAATCCCACATGTAACCGTATCCGCCATGCAACTGCACACATTCATCCACAACTTTGCATTGCAGTTCGGTGAGAAAGTATTTCGCCATGGAAGCAGTAGCGGCATCGAGCCCTTTATTCAAATGTAAATCAAGGCAACGATCTGCAAAAGTTCTGCCGGCCTGGATTTCAGCAGCCATCTCTGCCAGTTTGAACCGGGTATTCTGAAATTCGGAGATTGTTTTTCCAAAAGCGCTTCTTTCTTTTGTGTACTGAACGGTTATTTCAAATGCCGCTTCTGCGAGCGATATTGCCATCAGGGCTACTACGAGCCGCTCCTGCGGAAGTTGCTGCATCAAATATTTGAATCCTTCACCCTCCCTGCCAAGTAAATTGTTCACAGGTACACGCACGTTATCAAAAAACATCTCACAGGTATCTTGCGCTTTCATGCCGATTTTTTTCAACGGTCTGCCCTTTGTAAAACCTTCTTTCCCGGCTTCTACCAATAATAAACTCATACCCTTTGCTCCCACGGAAGTATCAGTTTTCACGGCAACAATCACCATGTCCGCCATGAAGCCGTTAGTAATAAATGTTTTTGAGCCGTTAACGATATATTCCCCCCCCTCTTTTCTTGCAGTGGTTTTTATCGCCTGTAAATCGCTTCCGGCATTGGGTTCGCTCATGGCGATGGCTCCGATTATTTCACCGGATGCCATTTTCGGAAGGAATGTTTTTTTCTGCTCCTGAGTCCCGTAGTGTAAAATGTAAGGGGCAACGATATCCGAATGCACAGGGAATCCGGGACCGGTGCAGCCAGTTCGTGCAAGTTCCTCAATAAAAACAGCGCTAAAAAGGAAGTCGGCTCCGCTGCCGCCATATTCTTCAGGGAATGCAGTGCATAGAAATCCTGCCTTGCCTGCCTTCAGCCATGCTTCGCGCGAAACCATTCCCGCCTGTTCCCATTGTTCATGGTACGGAACAATTTCCTTTTGAAGGAATTTACGGGAGGATTCACGGAAAAGATTATGTTCTTCGGAAAAGAGGGTGCGGGGAATCATGATTTTTAAAGTTAGGAGTTATGAATCATGAATAATGAATAATATCAGATAAACAATCTAACTGCATTTTGGGATACAAGGTTATCAATCTCCTGCTGCGAGTAACCCAACGTTGTCAGTATTTCAAATGTGTGTTCCCCATGCATCGGGGCAGGTCTTGAGGTATCCCGTTCAAACCCGCTGAACTTCACGGGTATATTAAATTGCGTAACCGTTCCTTCGCTAGGATGTTCTTCGGAAATTACCATATTTCTGGCCATAACCTGTTCATTCTTTGCTGTTTCCGGTAACGTTAAAACAGGAGAAACGCAGCAATCAACATTTTTGAATCGTTCAGTCCATCCCGAAAGTGTCTTTGTCCTGAAAATATTTTCGAGTTCTGTTTTTACTTTTTCCGCTTCTCCGCCAGAAACTAAGTGGTGAGACAGCAGGTCTTCCCTTCCGACCGTTTCGCAAAATATTTTCCAGAATTTGAACTCAATCGCGGCTATTGCCATATACCTGCCATCGGCTGTTTCGTAGATGTTGTAACAGGGTAATGATCCGGTCAACATGCCTCCGGGGAAATCTTTACCGCTGAGGTCCGAAACTGCAGTAACATTGTTTGCCAGAAGTCCGTCAAGGATGGAAACGTCTATGTACTGACCTTTATCGGTATTTTTTTTCTGGTAAAGGGCTGCAAGGATTCCCATTGCCGCATTCAGCGCGCCACCGGTGATATCAGCAATCTGGAAATTTGGAATGGAAGGAATTTCGGATTTTAATATTCCAGCCATTGAGATAAAATTCAAATCATGGCCTGCTTTATCGCGGTAGGGACCGGTTTGTCCGTAACCCGTAATTGAGCAATAGATTATTTCAGGATTAACTTTTTTTGCCGCCTCGTAATCAATTCCGAGTTTTTTAACAACTCCCGGACGGAAACTTTCTACAATAACATCGGCTGTTTCGGATAATTTCATGAAAATCTTTTTCCCATTTTCTTTTGTCAGGTCAATCGCTATTGAACGTTTATTCCGGTTTAGTGCGAGAAAAAAAGAGGATGTTGTTTTTTGCAGCGGAGGGGCAAACCGTGCATAATCCCCCAGTCCGGTATCTTCTACTTTTATAACATCAGCGCCAAGGTCGGCAAGGTGCAAGGTGCAGAGAGGACCGGGCAGGAGGCGGGTGAGGTCTAAAATAGTAATGCCGGTGAGAGGATTTTGAAGCATCATGAAGCAGTTTGCGTATGCTTTATAGGTCTAAACCTCCTCCCGTATTTCTTTGCCAGGACTTTACATTCTTCAGCAAACTTCTCCTTCCCCACCATCTCAATCAGTGAAATCACCCCCCCCGTATAAGCGGGGAATCCCCATCCGAGGATGGATCCGAGGTCGGCATCCGATGGCTTAACAACAACATTTTCTTCAAGACATTTAATGGCTTCAAGGGATTGAATGTAGAGAAGACGTTTTTTCAGAATTGTAACTTCAGGTTGATTTTCTGCCGGAGGGAATATTTTTGTCAGTTCCTTCCATAAATACTTTTTTCCGTCAGCGGGATATTCATAAAATCCTTTACGATCTTTTTTTCCTACGCGTTTAAATTCTTCAACAAACCTCATCGGAATTGATACCGATGCATCAGTTCTTTGTTTACCGGTATCCTCTTCTGTCTGTTTGAGAATTTTGTAAATAAGGTCAATGGCTACCTCATCGGCAAGGGCAAGGGGTCCAACCGGCATTCCGGCCGCTTTGCCTGCATTTTCAATCAGAGCAGGAGCGATCCCTTCGGCAAGCATTTCAAAACCTTCATAAAGATATGATGCAAACACCCGTGAAGTGTAAAATCCCCTGCTGTCGTTTACAACTATCGGTGTTTTTTTGATCTTCCTTATAAAATCAATGGCAACAGCAATAGCGTAATTTGATGTTTTCTTGCCTACAATTACCTCTATAAGGGGCATTTTATCCACAGGTGAAAAGAAATGTAACCCGATGAAATTTTCAGGCCGTGCCGATGCTTTTGCCAGACCGGTAATTGGCAGGGTGGACGTATTAGATGCAAACACCGCATTTTTACTGAGTACCGCTTCCGATTCTTTTGTTACGGTTGCCTTCAGTTCCCTGTTTTCAAAGACCGCTTCTATGACCAGATCACAACCCGCCATATCTGCAGGATTACCTGTAGTGCTGATTTTATTGAGAATATTTTCAACTTTTTCTTTCGTTGTCTGGTTTTTTGATAGTTTTTCGTTCAGTAATTTTTCCGAATATCCCTTTCCCTTGTCTGCATTTTCCTTTGATACATCTTTAAGCACAACTTCAGTTCCGGCCGATGCAGCAGCGTAAGCAATCCCCGCTCCCATCATGCCGGCACCGAGAATGCCTATCTTCTTTATGTCAGCAGCCGGAATATCCGTTGGGCGCGCAATGCCTTTGTCGGCTTCGTTTTTTACGAAGAAGAGTGTCCGTATCAGGTTCTTCGCTTCAACCGACATTACGCATTTTGCGAAATAGCGAAGTTCCACTTCCAGTGCACGGTCGAACGGCAATTGCAATCCCTCATAGACGCTGTTAAGGATGGCCTGCGGGGCAGGGTAATTCCCAAAAGTTTTTTTCATGAGCAGTCCACCGGCAACCGACAGCATCATCGCATTATTGGGAGAATTCACTCCCCCCCCAGGAATTCTGAACTCCTTTTTATCCCATGGCTGGATGCACTTTCCGGGATCCGGACTTTGAAGCGGAGGGCTGCCGAGAATCCATTGTTTTGCAGCAGGCCGAAGTTCTTCCTGCGTATTTACCAGTGCATTGACGAGTCCTTTTTTCAGGGCTTCTTCCGGGCGGAGTTTTTTACCTTCCAGCAGGAATGGAAGCGATTCCTGTATCCCGATTAACCGCGGCAGCCGCTGCGTTCCACCGCCTCCGGGCAAAAGGCCGAGCAGCACTTCCGGCAGGCCAATTTGCATTCCGGGGTTGTTTACGGCAATGCGGTAATGGCAGGCGAGGCATACTTCATATCCGCCACCAACGGCAGTTCCATTGATGGCTGCAACGACCGGCTTGCCGCCTGTTTCCATCTTGCGGAAAAGGGCATGTAATTTCCGGGTTACGTTAATAATATCTTCTGCCTTTGTAACATTTCGCAGTCCATTTAGATCTCCTCCAACGATAAAATCCTTTTTGGCAGATGCCAGAATGAGACCTTTAACATCTTTATCCGCCAGGGCGCGGGAAACGCAATCATCGAAAGCATCAATGACTGCCGGGTTAACCACATTTACCGGTGAGTTGGGGAGGTCAAAGGTTATAGTTGAAATACCATCAGGATCTTGATTTAGTGTTACCATAAGTTAATCAGGTTTGGATGATTGAATGCATGGATGTAGGGATGCATGAATGCGGGGATGCATGACTGCAAGGATACATGAATGTCGGATTTAACTTATTCATAATATCATGAACCAGTTTGTATAATTCAATAGCAAGCAACCAAATATCGAGTTTCCTGAAACCCCTGTTAATATTACGGTTTCTGTTTAAAAGTGTATTATCCATAGTTCAAAAATAGTGATATAATAAATCAACTGGTCATGCACTCATGCAAGCATGCAACATAGCAACCTTGCATCCATGCACTCTTGAAACTATGCAAACTTGCATTCTTGCATCCTCCCATTACACTCTTTCCACTACTGTCGCAATCCCCATTCCCCCCCCGATGCACAAGGTTACCAAACCGGTTGTTTTATTTTGCCTTTCAAGTTCATCAAGGATGGTTCCTACAAGCATCGCTCCCGTAGCGCCAAGGGGATGCCCCATGGCTATTGCCCCACCGTTGACATTTAGTTTATCGTGCGGGATTTTCATTTCATCCATGTAGAATAACGGAACAACGGCAAATGCCTCGTTGACTTCAAAAAGATCGATGTCCGTTACTTCCATTTTTGCTTTTTTCAATGCTTTGCGTGAGGCAGGAGCGGGTCCTACCAGCATTATAGTCGGTTCGGTGCCGGTAATTGCAAATGATCGGATTCTCGCACGAGATTTGAGTGATAATTTCTTCCCGGTTTTTTTGTTGCCGATCAGTACCCCTGAAGCGCCATCTACAATTCCCGATGAATTTCCTGCGTGATGAACATGATGAATGGTCTCCACTTCCGGGTATCTCTGGATAGCCACAGCATCAAGTCCGGCCAAGGTTCCCATCTGCTCAAAGGATGGTTTAAGAGTGGCAAGGGTTTCAACATTCGTATCTGCCCGTACGGCTTCATCTTTATCAAGTATTGTATTTCCAAAAATGTCCTTTACCGGGATCATTGATTTTGCGAACCGGTTTTCTTTCCATGCCATTGCCGCCCTGCGGTGCGATCCAGCGGCAAATTCATCGAGTTGCCTGCGGGAATAGTTGTATTTTGTGGCGATAAGGTCTGCCGAGATTCCCTGCGGAACGAGATAATGGTTCATAATCATAGCGGGATCAGTAAACATACCCCCCCCGTCAGTGCCGAAAGGCACGCGCGACATGGATTCCACCCCACCCGCAACGATCAGGTTTGAAAACCCGGAAATGATTTTCGCTGCAGCCATATTGACCGCTTCAAGCCCCGATCCGCAAAAACGGTTTACGGTCACGCCTGAAACATTCTGATCCCACCCCGAAGCGATGACGGCTGACTTTGCCACATCCGCTCCCTGGTCTCCTACCTGTGTAACACAGCCGATAATGGCATCTTCAACAAGCGCTGTGTCAAGATTGTTTCTCTGGCGGATGCCATTCATAACGGTTACGAGGAGGTCAACCGCTTTGACCGTGTGGAGGGAACCGTCTTTTTTTCCCCTTCCCCTCTGGGTGCGGACGGCATCGTAGATGTATGCTTCGGACATTATGAGTGAATATTAAAAACGATAAATATCTTTACGATGAGCGATTTGAATGACAAAGATAAAAAAATGCTTCTATCTATATTATGACTTTTTAATTGTTTGTTTGTTAATTTGTAATTGCATTTTTAAATATCCTGTCAAGATATTTCTCAGTCGGCATCATCAGCCCCCCTTTATCCCCCCAAAGGGGGGAAATATGCTACTGTTTTAGCCGGTTAAATAATGTATCAAGATATTTCTCTGGTGGCATCATAGCATTTTGTATCCTCCTTGCGTATCGTATGCTTGCAAGTATATCTTTTTGTTTTTCCTCTATGACGCGTTTTTGCCCGGCAATTTCAATGTTCTTCTTCTTGATCTGCCGGTAGGCGCGGAAAATAAATGCTGCGAACACAGCCACTAACAATAAACCGCTGACAACTGACCAGAGTATTATCTGCTGTTTCTTCGCCTCGGCCTTCGCCTTCGCCTCTTTTATCTCCGCCTCCGCCTTCGCCTTCGCCTCCTTTTTATCAAATTCGTATTGCATTTCTTTTCGCACCATTTGTTTTTTATTTTCCTGACTGAAAATGGAGTCCTTTAATACCATTGCTTTTTTGAAATGCTCCAATGCATCAGCATACTTATCTGATTTCTCATAGAGGTTGCTGAGGTTTTCCTGAGTGTTTTCCGTATGAAGAAGAAGCCCAATTGTTGTATCTATCGCAAGCGCCCGAAGCAAATACTTTTCCGCGTCAGCATATTTTTCGGTTGAGACATACAACCGCCCTATGTTGCCGAGCCAGATTGCAATTCCACTTTTATTTCCGAGCTCTTCAACAATTTTCAATGCTCTGAAATAATAGGTTAGGGCTTCAGGAAAATCTTTTAGTTCATAATAGACGCTTCCGATGTTGCCGAGGATTGTTTCAATATTGGTTTTATCTTCTGATTCCTCATCTATTTTCAATGCCCTGAAATAATAGTCAAGGGCTTTAAGAAAATCTTTTTGTTCGTAATAGATGCTTCCGATGTTGCCGAGAACTATTGCGATTCCCTGTTTATGATTTAATTCTTCTAAAATTTTAATCGCCATTAAATAATAGTCAATGGCTTTGGGGTAATCTTTTTGCGCAGAATAGACATTTCCGATGTTGAGGGTGTGCCTTGAAATTCCAAATTTATTTCCTATTTCTTCATCTATTTTCAACGCATTCAGGAAATAGTCAAGCGCCCTGGGGTAGTTCCCCTGGTAATCGTAAACAAGTCCGATGTTGCCGAGATTGGTTGCAATTCGTTTTTTATCACCGATATTTTTATTTATTTTCAATGCCTTCAGAAAATAATCAATGGCTTTGGGGTAATCACCCCGCTCTTTATGGATAATTCCATTGTCATTGTACGAATCAGCAATGCCTTTCTGATAATTCAGTTTTTGGGCTATTTCAAAAGAAGCGTTTCCATAATACAATGCAGTATCGTAATTGCCGATGTTTTGGTATTCGCGGGATAATTTGTTTAAGTAAATAACTTTGTTGGTGTCCTCTTTTGCCGCAAGAAGTATTTTTCTGAGAGAGTCAATTTTGCTTTGGGCTATTGAAGATAAAAATGCAAATAAAAAATACAAAATAAAAAACGTAAAATAAATAAGGAAGCGATGTCGCGCTGTATTTCCGGTTTTCATATTTTGTTAAGTGACCCGCTATCAATCGGAATGTTTTTTATTTCTTTCTCGCACTAAAAAATATTTTATCAAGAAATTTTTCAGTAGGCATCATCGCATTCTGTATTCTTCTCGCATAACGTATACTGGCGAGTATGTCATTCTGCTTAGCCCCCCTTTATCCCCCCAAAAGGGGGAAAAAATAGCTACATTCTTGCCTGCTTAATAATCCTATTAAGATATTTTTCAGTTGGCAACATAGCATTTTGAATTCTGCGGGCATACCGGATGCTGGCAAGAATATCATTTTGCTTTTCTTCTATTATTCGTTTTTGTCCATCAATTTCAATGTTTTTCTTTTTGATTTGCCGGTATGCGCGGAGAATAAATGCAGCGAACGCAAACACGAGCAATAAACCGCTGATAACCGACCAGAGTATTATCTGCTGCTTCCTGCGTTCTGCCGCTGCCACCGCCTCTTTTTTTTCCGCCTCGGCTTTCGCCTTCGCTTCCTTTTTATCAAATTCGTATTGCATTTCAAAACGGGTTTGCTTTTTGGTGTTTTCTTCATTGTTTATGCTGTCGCGGGCGGTGATGTATTTTTTGTAGTGCTCCAGCGCAAGTTTATGCCTGCCTGTGGTGTCGTAGAGTTGGGAAAGGGCTTCTTCATTATTTCTTACCCGATTTAATGCTCCAATGCTATCTGCAAGTACAATTGACTGTTTCAGGTACTCCTCCGCCTCTACGAACTTTCCTGTTTTGATGTAAAGCGAGCCGATGTTGCCGAGGGCGATAGCAATTCCGTTTTTATTTCCGAGTTCTTCCGCCATTTTCAGCGCCCTGAAATAATAGTCAAGGGACCTTGGGTAGTCGGCTTGGTTATAATAGACAATCCCGATGTTGCCGAGGTGGCGGGCAATGCCGTTTTTATTTCCCAACTCTTCGTCCATTTTCAGCGCCCTGAAATAATAGTCAAGGGACCTTGGATAATCGGCTTGGGAATTATAGACATTCCCGATGTTACCGAGGTCAGCGGCAATATAATTTTTATTTCCCAGTTTCTCATCCATCTTCAGCGCCCTGAAATAATAGTCAAGGGCTTTGGGATAGTCGGCTTGGGAATTATAGACACTCCCGATGTTGCCGAGGTTGGCAGCAATATTATTTTTATTTCCCAGTTCTTCATTCATTTTCAGCGCCCTGAAATAATAGTCAAGGGCTTTGGGATAGTCGGCTTGAAAATAATAGACACCCCCGATGTTGCCGAGGCGTTTTGCAATTCCTTCTTTATTATTAAGCGCTTCATCAGTCATTAATGCGGCAAAATAATTTTCCAATGCCTTTGGATAATCGCCTTTCGCCCAGTAACCAACACCTGCAGTACCGTAAGCGTTTGCTTTGCCTTTGGGGAAATTTATTTTTTCAGCAAGAGCGGCTGCCTGGTGCGCGAGCAAAATAGTTGAATCGGGATTGGCAGAGTAAAGAGCGAAAGCGAGTGCGTTGAGGTGGTTCACTTTGCCGGTATCTTCTTTATCTTTTTTGATGAAGGAGAGGAGGGAGTCGGTTTTGGTTTGCTGGGCAATGAGCAAAGAATTAAAACACAGGAGAGAAGTAGCGAGGAAAAGGTATTTGATTACTGGTGTTTTCATCAATTAACAGGATGGTTGCAGAGTTTTCCCGAAACAAAAATAGCGAAATTCACCCCATTGGAAAGGGGGGGTATATGACTCGCCATGCTTTGCCAGATAAAAATAGTACCAGCATTTCCAACGGGGTAAACAAAGTGATTAACGGGGAGGGAATGCGCCAGTAATTTATTTTTTGCCGTATGATACCTTGGGTTCTGCAACCGTAAAAACAAGCATTTCGCTTTCGGTGGTATTCTCAGGCAAACGCAAACCCTCTTCCCGCATGCCTTCTAAATGAAATTGAATGGCATTATAAATATTTTCTTCCGTTTCCTTTCTTGTTCTGCCCGTTGCAATACAGCCGGGTATATCAGGCGAGTAAGCGCTGAAGCCCCTTTTTGTTTTTTCCAACACAATTAAGTATTTTTTCATTTTATATCCGGTTTATCAATTTGCGCCTGCCTGAAAATGCTTGCCAGGGTACCTTTTGCAATATCGTCAGACAAATGGTGGCAGGCAATAGTTACTAATCCTTTCTTAAAGGTATGCTTGAATTGCATGTGACTTCCTTTTTGTCTTACCGAATACCATCCATCTTTTTCAATCAGTTTTATTATTTCCCTTACTTTCATAAAAACATCTACAAGAGCAAAGGTAGAAATTATGTTACCATCGGATCAATCTTATTCTTTGGGGAGGTCTTATAGTGGATATGTATTACCGGCATGTTCATTTGAAACAGAAATACCGAAATTCATAAAGTGCTTAATGGAACGATAGAATTCACGGTATGGCTGGCAGCAGGCATTCAAGGCGGCACCAGAACAAAAGTATGAGAGACAGAGAAAGATTTCCTTTAAATGGAGGATTGGTCCGGTATCACAAACAATCAATCTCATTGATCTTTTGTTTTCACTTTCAATGCCCACTCAATATCTTCCTTCATGAATCGTTCCATCAGATTAAGCCGGTTATGTCGTATAAACTCATGGAGTGCGGTCCGCAGAAGTTCCGCCTCATCGGTAAACCATCCGCTCTTTACATAATTTTCAACTTCCGTTACCAGTTTCTTGGGAAGGGATACCTTAATTGTTTTCATAATTTTACCTCAGATTTATTTTCAATATTCCGTTATGCGATATGCTTTCTGTAATTCGTGTTATTGATAGTACGCAAAAGTACAAATTATTCAAATTAGTTTTCCCGTAACAAAAATAGCGAAATTCACAATGAGATTAACGGGGCGGGAGAAGGAAAAAACAAGATAGAGCCAAACAAATAAAAGTAATAAAATACAAATTAATTAACCGGTTTTTTCTGCACCGCCACCGGCTTCGCTTCCCCCCCCAGCACATTCACAAGTTCCTCTTTGGGTTGTTTATGCTGCAGATCGGGTTTGCGTAAAATCTTCTTTTCTTCGGGCTGTCCGTAAAGCGAGGGCGTCTGATACTTTCCTTTTTCATGAGCGCGTTTTTCCGATTCGGGATTTTTTGCGTGAGGATACTTCCGGACATACAAATCATTCCTCTCTCCTATTACCATCCAGGATACTTCCATTTCCGGCTTTCCTCCTCCTATTGTAAAGGAATTATTTTCTATTTTCCTTTTAATAAAAAGCGGGGCATAGTCACCCACAGGAGTTAACTGGTAAGAAAAGTTAATGTTAATTGACGAAAAATAGGCAGGCAGTTGAACGGTCGCTTCACCGTTCTGGTCGCACTGCACGGATCCCCTATAGACATTAAGAACTTCAGGCGATTCAAGGGTAAAATGTTTCAGGAATTTATTTTCAGGATCCAGCGGATGGTCAATCACAAATGATTTTGTGCCGGAAGCGCCCAGTTCTCCATCCGAATAAACGCCATATCCGATACCGCCATAACGATCCTGCCCGTAAACGCCAACGAATCCTATGCCCAGTACGCCAATGCCGTTGCCAAGCGGAGCAATTGCATCGGCATTGTCTCCATATACTGCATAGCCGGAACTGTACTGTGTTTCACCGACCACACCGTTATATCCTGTACCTCTTACTCCATGCCCGCCATTGGTTCGTGCATTTATGCCAAGAACTCCCTGTTGAGCAGTTGCCGTTGCAATTGCAACCTGACCGGCCACTCCCGATGCATTCCCGGTACTGCTGCCCACAACACCCGCTGCATTTGCAGTGCCGCTTACCGTTGTTGCCTGTACAGTGGAAAAAGTGTTTGCCGTGTTGGTTGATGAAGCATTCAATGCCACACCGGTGGTCGTATTCTGTGAACGGATGACGCTGACGGAACTACCGTTGGAAGTCGCAAAGAGCGCATCTGCAGTACTTGCCGGGTTACTCACAGAGAATGACGCAGCCCTCCCGGTAGCGCTTGTGTTCAATCCGAGAACAGCATCACCGCTTCCATTGGTTATACCCTGCACTGCCGAAAATGTGCTTGCAGCGTTGGTAACTTCAAAATATCCAGCCGAACCGGTACCCGTCATGGTTGCGCTTAATGCCTGTCCCGTTCCGTTTGATTCAGCGTAAACACCCGCTCCCGGGTTATCGGAGTTGGCGACAGTTCCGGCAATGCCAAAGCCAACAGAAGTTGCGGTATTTATTTCCCCGGTAATGGCAACACTTGGCGTTGGAATTGAGCCGCCAACGGTTGTAACATGCAATCGTCCCTGGTTTGGGGTTACCGTACCGGTTCCTATAATTTCAACCGGGTTGGCATCTGCATAAATGGTTCTTCCAAGGCCGGGACCTCCAAAATCATAGGCGTTATCCAGGGTTCCCCCCCCTGAACCTGCTCCTACCTGTACCCACTGGGTTCCGTCAAAATACCAGAACGAAAGAGTGGTTGTGTCATAAACAAGCAAGCCGTTTGAAGGAGAAGCGATGGCGGTTCTCTGCGCGGTGGTGAGACGCGGCACCAACAGGCCCTTATCCGTTGCGGTAAGGTCAAGAATGGCGGTGTTAGCCGGAGTTGTTGTGCCGATGCCCACATTGTTCTGGGAGGCTGCCTGATAGCAATAAATCACGGAGTATGCGCTTATTGCCGCGAATAAAAAAAATTGTTTTTTCATCTTAAAATATCAATTATTATGAACGACAAAATTAAGTTTACGTTTGTAAAGTAAAATGCTAATATACGAATCCCTATGGCTATCGGGACTAATCCCGCCATGGCGGGACGAATACTCAAGATTTTAACCAACCTGAAAACTCCAAAAGTAAGAAATGACAAGGATTCTGATTAAGGCAGCGCTATGATGAATGATCTGCGATGATTACCCATTTCTCCCCGGATTTTTTCCACACTAATGAAAAATATCCTTTAAGAGTGTCGGTTTCCCGGTACAGATTCCATTTACCGATTGCCAAAGCGCTATTTTCTCCTGGAAATTCAACCGATGTGATTTCAAATGCCAGTTTCCCCATTGCGTTTTTGTCGGGATAGGATTTGCGGTAGTTATCCAGGATATTTTTCCATCCGCATGTCAACCCCTTTTTCCCGATAAATTTCAGTGAATCTGATTCCCAGTATCCCTGCATGAATCCTTCAAGGTCACCCCTGTTCCATGCATCCTGCTGGTTCTGAAGTATCAGTAAAATATCGCTTTTGTCATTTTTCACAGAATTCCCGGAGCGATGTACGCAGGAAGGGGAAAAAAATCCACACATGAGAAAATAAAGGAAAATCCGCATCAGTTTCATGCTGGCATGAATTTTGTTATCATTTGCGCGCAAAATTAAAATAATTCTTAAATTTGTCCCTTAATTTTTCAAATTATGAAAACAACATTTATCACTTTAGTGACGTCAATGTTTTTGTGTGCGGGTTATGCCCAAAACTCCAATATGGTATTTTTTACCGATGACGGCCAGCGCTTTGCACTCTTCCTGAACGGTGAACGCAAAAATCCCGTTCCGGAAACAAAAGTAAAAGCCGAAAACCTCAAACCCGTACCTTACAAGGTGAAGATTGCGTTTGAGGATCAGTCGCTGGGCGTTATTGACAGGGTGATTGAACCCAACCCGGGAATGGAATACACCTTCACGGTTACCCGCAAAAAAGAGAGCGCGCTTCTTAATAAAGCGAAACGGATCGGCAATGCCGTTGCAGATGACCTGAATATTAAAGATGCTGATTCATCCAAGTCCACCAGCCCTTACCGGTTGAAATTCATTTCAGAGGTTCAACTGCAGGCGCCTGTACAGGTGCAACCTGTCCAGAAAGAACCCGCAACCCAAAACTATACCCAGGCGCAGCCGGCAAAACCTGCATCCGCAACTCAAAAAACCCAGGCCGCGACTACTACCGAAAAAACCACGGTCGTAGTGCAGCAACAACCGCAGCCAAAGGCGAATGTCAATGTTTCGTTCAATGTGAATGCTCCACCGCCCGCAGTGGGAGTTAATATAAACGCTACTGAAGGCGTTTATCATGAGAGCCAGACCACCGTTACAACTACAACAACTACAACCGGTTCCGGCCAGGCGGTTTATGTGATGCCCGGATACAGCGGTCCTACCGGCTGCCCGTGGCCGGTAAATGAGGCAAAGTTCAGGGATATGAAAAATTCGATTGCGTCAAAGTCATTTGAGGACAGCAAACTGCAGATTGCGAAGCAGATCACCCAGTCAAATTGTATCATCGCACAGCAGGTGAAAGAGATCATGATGCTCTTTTCGTTCGAAAATACGCGGCTTGATTTTGCCAAATTCGCTTACCCCTATACTTTTGACATCGGGAATTATTATAAGGTTAACGATGCCTTCCAGTTTGAATCAAGTATTGATGAACTGAATGATTATATACAGTCGGGGAGGTAATGTACTATAATATCATAACGTGGGCAAGCCACAACCAAACAAGAAAATAAATCCGAAATCCGAAACAAATCCGAAATACAAATGTCCAAAATTCAAAAAGACAAACACCCAACGGATAGAAATAAATTTGTATTTGCATTTGTTTTTGAAATTTAGTTATTAGATATTGTTTCGGTTTTCCCTGCCTGACGGCAGTCAGGGGATTTAACTATTCGAATTTTAATCTTTGTTATCGCTAAAAGATATAAAGTTGGAATTCTGATTTTTCGTAGGGAGATTAAAATATTTTACCAAAATGTGTCAAGATATTTTTGTTTAGGTACTAAAATCAATTTGCCACAAAAGCACCAAATCTCTAAATTACACTAAATCTTTTTATGGGATTTGGTGTTTTTGTGTTTTAGTGGCTGAATTTTCAGAGTAACAATTTCTTCTTGCCCTGTAATTCCAATCAGGAACTCAAGGTAATAATCATAATTCAAAAACAAACATGGTCCTCACAAAAAAAATCCACAATTTTTCAGCCGGTCCCGCTATTCTTCCGCAGGAGGTTCTGAAGGAAGCGGCTGAAGGAATTCTTGACTTTACAAAAGGGCTTTCCATTCTTGAAATATCTCACCGCAGTAAAGAATTTGAGGCGGTACTTGAAGAAGCCAAATCGCTGGTTAAAGAACTGCTTGGTGTACCCGATGGATATTCAATCCTTTTTTTGCATGGAGGCGCCCGGCTGCAGTTCGTGATGGCTCCCTTAAACCAACTTACCGTAAACGGTTATGCGGCTTATGTAAATACGGGTACATGGGCTACAGGCGCTATTAAGGAGGCGAAAATCATAGGGAAAGTGAATGTAATTGCATCCTCCGAAGATAAAAAGTTTACCTATATACCCAAAGGATTTACCATACCGGCAGATGCCGACTACCTGCATCTGACTTCCAACAACACGGTTTACGGTACGCAGTACCGGCAATTACTTGAAAGCCCGGTTCCGGTGATCTGCGATATGTCATCAGATATTATGAGCCGGAAAATTAATGTTTCAAAATTTGCACTCATCTATGCGGGTGCGCAGAAGAATATGGGCCCTGCCGGCACAACGCTTGTCATTATTAAAAATGATTTTATTAAGGATCCCGGACGCACGGTTCCCACGATGATGAGTTACAAAATTCATGTTGAGAATAATTCCCTCTACAACACTCCATCGGTTTACGCCATATTTGTGTGCATGCTCACCATGCGCTGGCTGAAGAAAGTGGGGGGAGTAGAATATATTGAAAAGAAAAACCGCGAAAAGGCGGATTATCTCTACGCTGAAGTTGACCGCAACCCGCTTTTTAGGGGGGTCACCGTAAAAGAAGATCGCTCCGTTATGAACGCCACTTTTGTTCTTTCAAAACCCGAACTGGAAACAACATTCAACCAGATGGCATCGGAAGCAGGGTTATCCGGAATAAAAGGCCACCGTTCGGTTGGCGGTTACCGCGCTTCATTGTACAACGCATTACCGTTTGAAAGTGTGAAAGCGCTTGTGGAAGTGATGCAGGAGTTTGAGAGGAAAAAGGGATGAAGGGATGAAGGGATGAAGGGATAAAGGGATAAAGGGATAAAGGGATAAGGGAGATAAGGGGATAGGGAAATACGGGAATATGGGAATACGGGGACAATATTACCCTTTCAACGCTTCAGCGCCTCCTACAATTTCAAGTAATTCCTTTGTGATAGTCGCCTGCCTCGCTTTATTGTAGGTGAGCCGCAATTCTTTGAGCAGTTCATTGGCGTTATCAGTCGCCTTATTCATGGCGGTCATCCGTGCGCCATGCTCGGCTGCCCGCGATTCAAGGAGGGCGCTGTAAAACTGGGTTTTCAGGGCAAGGGGGATGAGGTTGTCAATGATTTCCTGTTGCGATGGTTCAAAAATATAACCAGTATCCAACTTGCCGGTTTTTTGTTCCGGAGAGTGAATCTGAACCGGTAAAAAATCTTCAACCGTTACTATCTGTGTTGCCGCATTTTTAAACCGGTTGTAAACAAGCGTTATTTTGTCGAACTCTTTTTTTGCGAAAAGGTTCATGAGCAGCAAAACAATATTGGAAGATTCTGCGAAATCAAAGCGGTCTCCCAAATGACGTGTGGCTTGTGCAAGGTCGGTACCGATGATGTGCATTTCGGTTCTGCGGAAAAAAGCAAACGCTTTCCTGCCGATGGAGATCACGCTCACCCGTTTATCGCGCCAGGTGTCGCGCGCTGTTTTCACCGTCTGTCGGATGATATTTGCATTGAACCCACCGCAAAGTCCGCGGTTGGAAGTTATGGGAATAAGAAGGACATTCTTAATTTCCCTCTGTGCTGAAAAAATATTTCCTCCTGTTTCAACGCTTGAACTCGCCTTGCGCATGATTTCAGCCATTTTTCCCGCATAAGGGCGCAACTTTAAAATGGCATCCTGCGATTTGCGCAATTTGGCAGCGCTTACCATCTTCATGGCGCTGGTAACCTGCTTTGTCGAATTGACCGAAGCAATACGCGTTCGAACTTCTTTTAATCCAGCCATATATACCGAAGGTAGTTGAAAATACGAAAATGCAATCTCCGTAATCTTTCTAAAATCTTTGTAATCTTAGTATATTAAACCGTCATGATTTCTTTTTCCTTTACGGCAAGATGAGTATCCACCTTTGCAATATAGGTATCCGTTAATTTCTGAATCTGGGTTTCTCCTGTTTTCACCAGGTCTTTTGAAAGGCCTGACTTTTCAAGTTTTTTAATGGCTTCGTTGCCGTCCCTGCGGCAATTGCGGATGGTGATCTTGCAGTTTTCCGCTTCATTTTTTGATTGTTTGACCAGTTCTTTTCTTCGCTCCTCGGTAAGCGGAGGCATGGAAAGTCGTATCTGGTTCTGGTCGGCAATAGGGGTAAGCCCGATATTGGCTGCAAGGATCGCCTTTTCAATGGCGGGCAGCACCGATTTATCCCACGGCTGAATCAGGATTGTTTTTGCATCCGGGGTATTGATGTTTCCCACCTGGTTCAAAGGCGTTCGCGTTCCGTAATAATCAACAAATATTCCATCCAGCAGGATGGGATTTGCCTTACCGGCACGAATGTGCGCCAAAGTGCTTTCGAGGTGCGCAATGGCTTTCTTCATCAGGTCTTCAGTGTGGTTCTGAATGTTTTTAAGTTCGGATTCCATAAATCAACGAATTACGAATTTAAAAATTCACAATTGTTCCTACTTCTTCACCGGCAAGTACTTTTCCCAGGTTACCCGGCCTGTTCATATCGAAAACAATTACAGGCAGGTTATTTTCCCTGCATAGGGTAAATGCGGTAAGGTCCATAATCTTTAATCCTTTTTTATATATATCATCAAATGAGATGGCATCATATTTCACGGCATTTTTATCTTTTTCAGGGTCGGCAGAATAGATACCGTCCACGCGGGTGCCTTTCAGTATCACATTTGCCCCGATTTCAATAGCGCGCAGGGTAGCGGCAGTATCCGTTGTAAAATAGGGATTTCCGGTACCCCCGCCAAGAATTACCACGCGGTTTTTTTCAAGATGCCGGACGGCCCTTCTGCGGATATAGGGTTCGCAGATCTGTTCCATTTTGATTGCCGAAAGAAGTCGTGTTTTTATGCCAAGCGCTTCCAGTGCCGACTGCATTGCCATACCGTTAATAACTGTTGCCAGCATTCCCATGTAATCACCCTGCACGCGCTCGATGACTCCATCGCTTTCCTTTGTTCCCCTGAAAATATTGCCTCCACCTATCACAACCGCAATCTGCACACCGGCATCAACGGCATTCTTAATCTCTGCAGCATATTGTGAAAGCCGTTTTATTTCAATGCCGAATTTTTGCTTGCCCATCAGCGCTTCACCGCTGAGTTTAAGAAGTACGCGATTGTATTTCATGAAAGGAGAAGGGTAAATAATTCGGGAGCAAAGGTATGGGTAGGAAGAATAAAATGCAAATATTTTTTTTACCTGAATCAATCCCCTGTCCCTATAACCGATTTTCTGATAGATTTGCAGAGTAATTCCTGGCGGAGTTATTCATCTTTGTATATGAAAATTAAGTTTTTCCTTCTCATCGCCATTCAGGTTATTTCCTTTTCCTTCACAGGGTTTTCTCAATATGAATCCGTTAAGGACGGTGATCTGAAATCACAGGCGGACCGCTATTTTTTTGAAGAGAATTACAAAGCCGCTTTCCCACTATGCTCTGAATTATATAAGCGGTTCCCCGAAAATCCGCTTGTCAATTTTTACCTGGGTGTCTGCTACCTGAATGTCGCACCTGACCGAAAAAAGGGCATCGACAAGGCAAAGGCGATACCTCATCTTGAAACGGCCTATAAAACCCTTCCCATTATGGATGTGACCTATTATCTTGCCAGGGCATATCATCTTGACAGCCGGTTTGAAAAAGCTATTCAATTCTATAAATCCTATATTGATTCGCTTGAAAAATCGGAACCCGTATTCCTTGCTCCTTTTCTTGAAAACAAAGATGAAATTTCCGTGCTGGAGCACCAGGTTGAGATGTGCCGCAACGGAATTAAATTTGCCGGTGAAACCCCTTCGAGGATCATTTTTGAAAACCTGGGAGAACCGGTCAATTCATCCTTTGCCGAATACGCTCCGGCTGTTTCGGCTGATAACGAAGTCCTTGTTTTTACTTCACGAAGGCCTTCTGAAAAATTCAAAAAAACCGATATTGATGATACTCCTTATGAGGATATTTATATTTCCTATAAAAAAGAAGGACGGTGGCTTCCGGCTGTTCCCATCAGCGAGAATGTAAATACCAAACGGCATGATGCGAGCGTGGGACTTTCCTCTGATGCCCAGACCCTTTTCATCTATTACAGGGGGGATATTTATTTGTCGGAGTTGAAAGGGAATTTCTGGACCAAACCGGGGAAAATGGATCCGCCAATAAACACTTCTTCGTGGGAAACCCATATCAGCATGACATCATCGCAAAACAGTGTATATTTTGTGAGCGACCGTCCGGGCGGATATGGAGGCAGGGATATTTATACGGCAAAAAAACAGAAGGATGGTAAATGGGGTGATATAAAAAATCTGGGAACAACCATCAATACGCCATGGGATGAAGAAGCGCCATTCATCCACCCCGATGAAAGGCATCTTTACTTTTCTTCAAACGGGCATAACAGCATGGGCGGATTTGATATTTTTTACTCAGAATTAAAAGACGGACAGTGGTCTGCCCCTGAAAATCTGAAACCGCCTATCAACACACCTGATGATGATATTTATTTTAATGTCTCCTCCAACGGTAAATCGGGTTACATAGCGACAATAAGGGAAGATGGTTTTGGCGACAAGGATATTTATACGGCAAAGATGCCCGAAACAGGAGAAGTGCCGCTGACCGTAGTCAGAGGTATTATCAGAGGTGATGACGGTCAGCCGGTACATTCGCGTTTTTCCGTAAAAGACAAATCCACGGGTGAACTTGTGGGAATTTACCATTCCAACAGCGCTTCAGGCAAGTACCTGCTGGTGTTTCCACCCGGCAAGGAATATGATATTATCATCGCTGCGGACGGGTACCTGCCCCATTCGGAAGATGTGAAGATTCCGCCACAGAACCGCTTTTACGATCTCTTCCAGGAGATTCAACTGGCCTCGGTGGAACGCAGGAATCCCCCCCCCGGCACAGATACAGTTGCAGGGCAGCGCATTGTGATGAGGAACGCTTTTTTTGACATTGAAAAAGCCGTAGAAATTGCCGATCCGCAATTGCACAGGGCTGAGGTGAAAGAACTCGCCTACTCGGCTTTTATCAGTGATTACGAAAAGTCGCCCGATAAAAACAAGATACTTGAACGGCTCGATACCATTAAAGAAATAAGCGCCCCGCTGAAGGATTACAAACCGGAAATTCAGGTGCATATTGCCGGAAAGAGTGAAAAAGAAAAACTGATAATGGAAATTGCCGGTTTTGATACCATTTATGCCCTTTCCGAAGAATCGCCTGCGCTTGTCAAATTGCCTTTTATGGACAGCATTGAATTTACCATCCCGCCTCTTTATTACACTTCCCGTACGGAGGCCGATACCGCCCGGTTCCGCCCGGAACAATACCTTGCACTGAAAAGAGCGGATACCCTTTTTGCTTCACTGCCACTACCCCCGCCCGAAAAACCGGCTGAGCAACTTTCTCTGAATGAATTTAATCAGAAACTTGAAAAAATTGAAAAGATAACAACCCTTGAAAAACAGGTAGAGGAAAAGAAACCTGAAATAATCGTATCTGAAAAGACAAAACCCGAAGAAGTAAAACCTGCCGAAACAAAACCGGTGAAAACAGAACCTATTGAAACCAAACCTTCCGAAACCAAACCTGTATCAATATCACCCTTGGCTGAAACTCTGAAAGAAAAACCGGTAGTTCTGAATAATATCCTTTTTGAAGTGAACAAATCAAATCTGTTGCCTGAATCCTATAATGAATTGGATAAGGCGGTTGAAATCCTGAAGAAAAACAGTTCCCTGTATCTCGAAGTTTCCGGACATACCGATTCGACCGGAAAGGAGTCCTTTAACCTGGTTTTGTCAGAGAAAAGAGGTCAAAGTGTGGTTAGGTATTTTACCGGTAGGGGACTTGCCGGCTCCAGGTTTACCGTAAAAGGATTCGGTGAAAGCCGGCCTGTTGCCGACAACGGGAGCGAGGAGGGAAGAAAAAAGAACCGGAGGGTTGAATTATCAATAACGGATATAGTATTATCTGAACCATCAGCGGTAATTGCCGGACCTGATGATATTTCAATTGATAATATTTCGGTTTGTAAGGAGGTTGTGAATCTTTCACCTGTTGAGGCGGGAACCTCTTTTATCGCAGGAACCGGACACCTTTATTGTTTCACGGAAGTGATGTCACCCGCAGGGACGGATACCTATATCCTGCACAGGTGGTATTTCAATAACCGTCAGGTCGCTGAGATTAAACTTCCGGTCCGCGGACCACGGTGGCGAACGTATAGCAGAAAGACAATCCCGGCAGGGAATACCGGGAATTGGAAGGTAGAAATAATCACCTCCGGGAATAAGATTCTCCACACACTCAACGTTATTGTTGAGTGAACCGGTATGGGTGTACCACAAAACTCACATCCACATCCCCATTGGAGAAGGTCGGCATGATGGGACACCACACGGGGTATCCCACTCTGTGGGGCGATAAAAGTGAGTTTTGGGATACACCCACCGGTATCCGGGAGAAGGCGATTCTCCCGTAATTCTTAATTTTGCACTATGATTGCGACACCATCCGATTTGGATTCCCGGTGGGACCGGCTGACAGGTAAACTATCCGGCAAGTTCAACCGGACACCTGACCTGAACGCTATTTTATTCCTGATCGGAATAGAGGAATCGGGTACCCGTCAAATAAAATTCACCAAGGATGAAAAAATGGATCTGATCCAACTGGCCGGCTGCCGCCTCCTGAGCCGGTACGGGTATTTTGTTTATGATGGAAAGACGGAGGAAGGGTTTCCCAAATGGAAAAGTGCGGATGGAATACCCCCCCTTGACCGGGATAAAGAAGAAACATTGATAAAAAAATCAATTTTGGAATATTTTTCCGATCTGGAATAATGTTAAAACCTCATTCGTACATGCGGAGTTCATCACAACAAATATTCTTCCTGGTAACCGTAATTCTATGCCATTGTATTTATTATACCGATGCACAAAAGGTTCCCAAAAAAAAGCATGGTGATGACATTAAAAAAGAATCGTCCTCACATCTTACGGAAACTGAACAGATAAAATTCACTACCCTTTATTTCAACGGTTCAAAAGAAAAAATCCTCGGGAATTATGACCAGGCCGCTTCGCTTTATTCCCAATGCATCCGGATAAATCCGAAAAGCGCATCGGCTATGTATGAACTGGCGGGTGTGTACAAAGAACAGGGTAAATACAGTGATGCACTCTACTTCGCCCGGAGAGCATCGAACCTTGAACCCGGAAATAAATGGTTCCTTCTTCTTCTTGCAGAATGTTATCTGAATAATAATCTTTTCGGGAATGCCGCGGGTGTTTATGAGGGATTGACAAAAATCTACCCCTATGATCTTGAGTTTTATGACCGATGGGTAAATACCCTGTTACAAATGGGAAAACTACTGGATGCCATTAAAGTATATGACATAGTGGAAAAGAAGTTCGGTGTGCGCGAGGAGATCACGCTGCAGAAACAGCGGATCTATATCAAACTTGGTAAACTGGATAAAGCAGTTGATGAAATAAACCGGCTAATGCGCGCTAATCCGCGTGAGGTGCGTTATTATGAACTTCTTTCCGATTTGTACCGCGCCAACAGCATGTTCGATAAAGCGCTGGAGACGCTTAACAGGATACCTGAAATTGACCCGGCAAACGGGAATGTTCATTTAAAACTTGCCGACCTTTACCGTTCTTCGGGAAAAATCAACAATGCCCTTGAAGAATTGAAAATCGCCTTCAGCCGTCCCGATATTGACCTGTCATTAAAAATGGGGCACCTTATGTCGCTTCACCTGTTCACCGAACTGAACAGGGATTATAAACCGCAACTTCTTGAACTGACAAAAATTCTCGTTGAAACGCATCCGGATGAAGCCCGTTCCCATGCTATTTACGGTGATTATCTGTTAAGGGAGCGGAACCTGGAAGATGCAATATCTCATTACGCAAAAGCCATTGAACTGGATAAAAACGCTTTTGGCGTATGGAACCAATTAGTACTTACTCTTACCGACCTGAAGCAATATGATGAACTTTACCGGACAACTCTTTCGGCAATAGAATTGTTTCCGACCCAACCCGTTTTCTATCTCTTTAACGGTATTGCAGCAATACAAAAAAAGCAATACAAAGAAGCAATTGATGTAATTAATAACGGACTTAAACTTGTTGTTGACAATAACGCGCTTCTGGAATTATTCTACTCAAATCTCGGGGATGCCTATTACCAGATGGGTCTTCATGCCGCTTCCGATTCGGCTTATGATAAAACGCTTCAGATTAACCCTGAAAATGCGTATGTTCTGAATAATTACAGTTATTACCTGTCGATAAGAAAACAAAAACTGGAAAAGGCGGAAAAAATGTCAAAAAAAGCAAATGAACTTGACCCGGATAATTCCGCTTTTCAGGATACTTACGGATGGATCTTATACGGTATCGGAAGATTTGAAGATGCAAAAGTTTGGATGGAAAAAGCCATTGAGAGTGGGGGAAACGGCAATGGGGTTATTCTGGAGCATTATGGTGATGTGCTGTTTCAACTTGGCGAGAAGGAAAAGGCAATGGAACAATGG
This sequence comes from Bacteroidota bacterium, assembly GCA_016193485.1. Lineage (GTDB taxonomy): Bacteria > Bacteroidota > Bacteroidia > JACPRZ01 > JACPRZ01 > JACPRZ01. Next base: position 79,027 of record JACPRZ010000061.1, read on the forward strand.
CAAAAGGCAAAAGAATCCGGAAGGCATTCACCTCAGTTACCGGAAAAGATTATCGAGAAGAAAATTATTGAATAACGGATGATTCTTTCCAAAAAGTTGATTCTTCCTGCATTAACCCCAGTTATTTTCGCCATCCTGTTTTATTCCTGTAAACCGGTTCAGAAGGCAGTGCAAAAGAATCCTGAAAATGTTCGCCATAAAGGCACAAAAAACATCCTGGAACAGTTTCGTACAAATAATTCCGGATTTACCTGGCTTACCGGGAAAATAAATGCAAAAGTCACTCATGAAGAAAGGATCTACTCCTTCAATGTATCAATGAGCATAAAACGCGACAGTTTGATATGGATTTCGGTTTCAACGGGTCCCGGTATTGAGGTAGCCCGTGCCTTGCTGCTCGAGGACACCCTGAAATTTCTCAATCGTCTCAATGAGACATACCTGATAAGCGATTTTGATTCGCTGAACCGTTTTTTTAACACAGATGTTAATTTCAACTCTATCCAATCCCTGTTAACGGCAACCGATCTTTCCTATTTCCTTGATGTTGAGGAAGGCGACACGCTGAACGGTACTGATGAAATCAGGTTCCGTTCGGCTGTGGACGGTGATTATTATTTCCTGGGAACAATAAGTAAAAGAAAACTGCGCAAGACCTCTCATCGCAAGAAAGAAATCAGGGTAAAACATAAAATTCAGAAGAAAGACCCCGACATGGGATACATCCAGGGAATCTGGATTTATCCTGATAATTACAAAGCGGCAAAATTTATCCTTGATGAACTGAAAACAGGAAGGAAACTCCTTGTCAATTACAGCAATTATATGAACAGCGGGGATGCGCTTTTCCCTGGGAAAATATCCTATGAACTCCTCTCTTCAGAAACGTTTTCACTTCAAATGGAGTTCAGCCGCCTGTCAAATGCGCCTCCTCAGTCGGTACGGTTTACGATACCGCAGAAGTATACGCCAATGCAGTAATCACGCCACATTCTGCACCTGCTCCCTGATTTTCTCCACTTCATCTTTTATTTCCACTACGGATCGCTGAATAATTTCATCCTGCGCTTTGGAGCCGATTGTGTTTGCTTCGCGCAGTATCTCCTGCGCAATGAATTCCAGTTTCTTTCCCTGCGATTCCTGCCCATTTAATGTTTCAATAAAGAAGGCGCAGTGCGATCTCATCCGGGTTATTTCCTCGGCAATGTCCAGTTTTTCAATGTAGTAAAAAAATTCCTCTTCAAACCGGTTTTTGTCAGACACGGTTATGCCTGATGCTTTAAGGTTTTTATCCAGGCGCTGCCTGATTTTTTCCATTCGCACGGGGTCCTGACCGGTAATACTAACCAATAATTCCGATATTTTTACGATCCCGCTCCGGAATTGTTTTTCAATCACCTTCCCTTCATCACTGCGTGCCCTTTCAATCTGTTTTATCGCTGAAAAAACAATTTCCCTGATTTTTTTCAGCAACATGGGGGGGGGTTCTGTATCTCCCTGTAATACCGCACCGGGTAAAAGAATTACCGACTGCAGCAGTTCATCCGTATCCTGCTTCATTTTTTTTGCAATGGGGAGAAGATCAGCGCAGTAAGATAGAACCGCACCCTTATTAATGCGGGTGAGCATTCCGCCACCTGTTGATACCAGTGTAACCGTCACTTCAACTTTGCCGCGCTTCAGCCGTTTTGAAATTTCCCGGTGGAGTTCGGTCTCAAATTGCCTGCAACCGGCCGGAAGGCGGATGGAAAGATCCAACCCCTTATGATTGACCGACCTGATTTCACATCGTAACCGGTTCCTTTTCAGGGAAGTTGCTGCCTGACCGAAGCCGGTCATAGATAGAATCACTGAAGATTTTTTTTAAAGTATCCGGATGAATAATTACCAGTTTATGTTTTTCTTATTTCTCACGTTCCTTCCTGGAATATTTCAGCGCAACTTCCCTGGCGATGAGTTCAATCTGCTTCGAATGTTCATCAGTCATGTTTCCTTTAGCCAGGTCCGGTAAAATATTTTTATGCTGCGTTTCAAGAACCGTCAGGAAATCCTCTGAGAAATCTTTGATTTTATTTACCGGTACATCCTTAACCAGTCCTTTTGTTCCGCAAAAAATGAGGGCAATTTGTTTTTCCACCGTCATCGGTGCATGAAGTCCCTGTTTCAGGATTTCGACATTCCTGGCGCCTTTATCCAATACGGCTTTCGTTGCCGGGTCAAGATCGGAACCGAACTTGGAAAATGCTTCCAGTTCACGGAATTGCGCCTGGTCCAGTTTTAAGGTGCCTGCCACTTTTTTCATCGCTTTTATCTGGGCGTTTCCTCCCACCCGTGAAACCGATATGCCCACATTGATTGCCGGCCTGATACCGGAATTAAATAGATTCGATTCGAGGTATATCTGCCCGTCCGTTATGGAAATTACATTGGTCGGTATATATGCCGAAACATCCCCGGCCTGGGTTTCAATGATCGGCAAAGCGGTAAGCGACCCCCCCCCTTTGACGATTTTTCTTAATGATTCGGGAAGATCGTTCATTGTCTTTGCCACCTCATCCGATTCAATTACTTTGGCGGCTCTTTCCAGCAACCGCGAATGAAGGTAAAAAATATCGCCAGGATACGCTTCGCGGCCGGGAGGCCTGCGCAATAAGAGCGAGACCTCGCGGTAAGCGACTGCCTGCTTCGACAGGTCATCATAAATGATCAGGGCGGGGCGGCCCGTATCGCGGAAATATTCGCCAATAGCGCATCCGGCAAAAGGAGCGAAAAACTGCAAGGGGGCCGGATCAGAGGCGGTTGCCGTAACAATAATGGTATAGGGCATGGCGCCAAAGTCCTCAAGCGTTTTGGCTATACCCGCTACGGATGATCCTTTCTGGCCGATTGCCACATAGATGCAATAGACCGGTTCACCGCGCTTAAAAAATTCTTTTTGATTAATAATGGTATCAATGGCAATTGAGGTTTTTCCCGTCTGCCGGTCACCGATAATCAGTTCCCTCTGTCCCCGGCCTATCGGTATCATCGAATCAATGGCTTTGATGCCTGTTTGCAGCGGTTCTTTAACGGGCTGGCGGAATATTACACCGGGCGCTTTCCTTTCAAGCGGCATTTCAAAGAATTCCCCCTGGATAGGCCCTTTCCCGTCAAGAGGTTTGCCCAGCGGGTCAATCACTCTGCCGAGCATCTGTTCGCTCACATTGATTGAGGCGATCCTGCCGGTTCTTTTAACAAGCCCCCCCTCTTTGATTTCTTTGGATTGGCCGAGAAGCACGGCACCTACGTTATCTTCTTCAAGGTTCAGGACGATGCCCGTTAACCCGCTTTCGAATTCAATAAGTTCCCCCGCCTGGACTCCGGATAATCCGTAAATGCGGGCGATTCCGTCACCCACCTGAAGGACAGAACCCACTTCAGCCAGTTCTTCTTCGGATTTGAATCCGGCAAGTTGCTGCCGCAAAATTGCCGATACTTCTGCCGGTTTTATTTCTGCCATAATAAGAATTTCGGATTGCGGATTGCCAGTATTTCGAATTGTCAACCTGCGAATTGCCAATCAGTTCATTCGACCTGACTTGAATTACGAATTGAGTTTGCAATCCGTAATTCGAAATCCGCAATGTGGATAATCTGAAATTAACAATCCTTAATTTGGGTTCTTTAAGTTAATTTTAATTCAGCAGGTATTCTCCTATATAAGGATTTTCCCTGAACTGCCTTTTCAACTGATTTAATTTAAAAATTATTGTTCCGTCATAGAGTTTGTCGCCTATTTTCAGGAGAAAACCGCCAATAATCTTCGGATCCGTTTTTTCCGTCAGTTCGATCTGAGATGTTCCGGCTGCAGCGCGGATCAGCCCGGTAATTTTTTGCCGCAGTTCATCATCAAGCGGTATCGCTGTTTTTACTTCAGCAGTCATAATATGTTTTTTCTCGTTGTACTGGGCATGGAATTCCTCCGCGATCTGTGGGAGGAACTCTTCGCGTCTTTTTTTTATGAGAATATCAAAAAATGCAAGAGTTAGTTTTGAAACCCTGTTTTCAAAAAGTGAATGTATGACTGAGGTTTTTTTATATTCCTTAATGATGGGGCTTTTTAGAAATATTCTCATGTCCCTGCTTTCCCCCATGATGCCCGATACCATTTTCATATCCTCAACAACTTCCCCAAGGCAATTCATTTCTGCTGCGAGGTCGATCAGGGATTTTGCATAACGGTGCGTTATTCTCGGGTTTTTCACTTTTTTATGTTAATGTACCTAATCAATGCCCCCATAATTTTCTGCCACAAAAACACTAAGGCACTAAATCCCACTAAATCATAATACAAAACGATTAATTCCTTGCCCTATATTCACAACATTAAAATTTATTAAATAACCCAGACGTTTGTTTGTTAATTTCAAATGACTTAAAATTTGTGCTTCCCAAACCGGATTTACTTCATCAACCGCTTTTATCTCACATATTATTCTATCTTCCACAATAACATCTATTCTTAATCCTTCATTAAAGGTTATCCCATCATAAATTATAGGTATATCCATTTGTCGTACAACTTTTAATCCCATTTTAAGAAGTTCATGACAAAAGCAAATTTCATACACTTTTTCCAATAATCCGGGACATAGTGTTTTATGAACCAAATAAGCAGCATGGACTATTTTTTTCCCAATCTCCTCTAACTCCAATGGGATCGGCACATACCCTTTTTTGTGGAATTTAGTGTTTTGGTGTTTTAGTGGCAAGTATTTTTTTTGATACTCCATGCTGTGTAGTACTAGGTCAATTTAACTGCGCTTCCCTGACCAGGTTATCAATCAGTGATTTTTGCTTTGATGGATCCGATAATTCCGACCTCAAAATTTTTTCCGAAATTTCGATAGATAATGAAGCCACCTGGTTTTTTAATTCAAAAATAGCGGCCTGCCGCTCGTTACGAATCGCCTCTATGGTGTTTTTACGGATTTTCTCACCCTCGGCCTTTGACTTTTCCCTTGCCTCTGCGATTATTTCATTGGCTGTTTCTTTCGCCTTCCTTAATATCATATCCCTTTCTTCCTTTGCCAGGTTTATTAATTTCTCATTTTCAGTTTTCAATAATGCAAGTTTTTCTTTGGCGCGTTCGGCTTTTTCCAGGGCATCAGTTATTGATTGCTCCCGTTCTTTGAGAACTTTTAATATGGGTTTCCAGGCATATTTTCCTAAGATCAGCAGTACGATCCCGAAGGAAATCACCATCCAGAAAACCAGTCCGAATGCAGGTGTAATTATATCCATAAATCAACGAATTACGAATCCCGATATCTATCGGGACGAAATTACAAATTACGAATCAATTGCGAATACGAATACGGATACTTAGCAGGACGACAAATGAGAATTCGGTATAAATGAACTCAGAAGTCGTCCTATTCGTAAAATTCGTAACCGGTTATTCAGATGAACAGTACCAGCAATCCTATCACCATCGCGAAAAATGCCGCACCTTCAACCAGCGCTGCCGTCAGGATCATGTTGGCGCGAAGGTCATTCATGGCTTCGGGTTGCCTTGCCATGGCTTCCAGTGCCCCTTGCCCTATACGGCCGATTCCCAATCCGGCACCTACTGCGCCTAATCCTGCTCCCAGGGCGGCAATTCCCTTACCCAGCGGGGTAAAGTCAATTTCCAAAAGAATCATTCCTATGTTCATTGATAATAAAATTAAATTAATAATTGAGGTTAATGGTGTTCTTTATTGTGATGCGGCACTTCGGTCGCCATGCCGAAATAAATAGCCGATAAAATGGTAAATACGTATGCCTGAATAAATGCTACCAGCAATTCAAGAAAACTCATAAAGACGGAAAAGGCGATGGATATAGCCGAAACACTCAGTCCGAGCCATGTGTTTATTGCGGCAAAGATGAAAATTAAACTGATAAACGAAAGAATAATGATATGACCGGCAAGGATATTGGCAAAAAGCCGGATCATCAGGACCGATGGCCGGATGATCACACCCATGAATTCAACAACCGGCATCAGCGGGATGGGTAATTTGAGCCATATCGGAACTCCGGGGGGATTGAAAATATGGAGCCAGAAATATTTTTTTGAAACAACGATTGAGATGATAAAAGTAAATAATGCCAGGACGAGGGTAGTTGCAATATTTCCGGTGAGGTTGGCGCCACCGGGGAATATGGGAATAAGCCCGAGCATATTATTTATCCATATAAAAAAGAAGACCGTCATAAGGTAAGGCAGGTACTTTTCGTAACCGGCTCCTATGGATGGTTTTGCAATATCATCCCTGATAAAAAGTAAAACCGGCTCCAGGGCATTGACAAGGCCGCGGGGTGGTTTGTTGGGATTCAAAAGGTAACTTCGCGCGACTTTGATAAAAATAAATAATAAAATAAATACGCTGATGAAAAGGGATGCGACATTTTTTGTGATTGAAATGTCATAAAATTTTCTTCCGTCTTCAGCAATAATATGATTGTGTTCAATACGGTATCCGTTTACAACTGTCTTCCCGTGTTCAAAACGGTTTGAAAGAAAAATATCAAAACCATTGCCGGGCGAGAAGAGAATAACCGGAAGCGGTATTGAAATATCATGGGAGCCGATTGTAGTGATATGCCAATCATAAGCATCCTTAATATGGTGTACGATAAAATCACCGGCATTGAATTTTTTGCCGTCACCGTTAGCGGCTGATCCGTAAACAATTTCTGTTCCAACGGAAAAAAACAAGAAAATCAGTGAAAATATGCGCATAACCAAAGTTTATCCTGTAAAAACGGCAAATGTAAAATTAATTTTTACTTGGAAACCGGAGAAATGTCAGTAATCAAAAAGTAAATGCATAGGAACACCCTGCAATAAAATCGGTCAGCGGATCGCTTGTCTGTACTTCCTTTTGGATGAGGTAGAATATTTCAACGGAATTTCTTTTATTCAATGAATACTCCAAACCGAGGAAATACCTGATTTTACTGAGATAATAGCCGTCAAAATTTTCAAAAAATTCCACGGCAAGGTATGGCTTTACCGGGCGGTCGGGCAGGTAGCGGATGGTGAACTTGTACCGGTTGGTATATTCAGGTATTTTTCCGTCTTCGCTTATCAGGATATCAGTGTACTGCGACTGAAACCTGTAGCGGAACTGGAGAGATAACTTCCATAGCCGGTGCCGGTAAGCGAAATCAAAATAATAACGGTGACGTTTTGAATATGAGCCATCCAACCTGCGCTGGTTGGAAAACCTGTAATGATATGCTATCTTAAAATTTTTAAGAATTGCATAGGTGATACCAGGGTCTGCAAAAAAGGTTCCGAGATGAGATATGTTATCATTAAAACGCAATTCACCGGATGCGACCGCTGAAAATTTCTGCGTGATTTTTTTTTCAATGTTCACGCTGGTCCACAGTCCGGCATCACGCTGCTGGGCGCGGAGGTTGATTATGCTGGAATGTATAAGAACAATGAGAGGGATGATGTAATAAAATAGCAGGGAAGCACAACAAATTTTCGCCTCCCCCATAATCCCCCTCGCGGAGGGGGACAGGTGATTAATTGCAGAAACGAAAATTTGCTGTGCTCCCACTTCACCTGACTTTTTCTACTTGCTTTGTTATTCTTCCTTTGGATGTCGCAACCTGGTAGAAATAAACACCCGGTGAATTCCGGCTGAAGTTGTACGGTATTGCATATTCACGCGCCTCCAAACGTTCATCCATAATTGTTATTACGCTTTTCCCGGCTACATCAATAAGTGTAAGTTGTACTCGTCCGGGTTCAGAGAGGGTTAAGAAAAATGTCGCAAAACCGGCAACCGGATTCGGTTGTACCCGGCACACCATTCCCGGAACATCAAACTCTTCTGTTCCGACCGGGCAGGGTAAAAAAGGTCCCCCCGGTGATCCGCCAATACAACCGCTGAACCAGTTTGAAGCATCATTGGAATTGCCAAAAGGATTAAGCAACTCAAGGGTTTTCCCGCTTCCGTTCGGATCAGATGGCCACGGGGAAGATGAAGAGTAGTTTACAGATACTAAAGCGTTGCCGGAACCATCAAACAGGCGCAGGTCCTCGCCTGTAATACTGAATCCAAAATTCAATTGGCCGATATAATTCGCAACAGCGGGATGCTGCGCCTGGAAAAGTGCCGAGTCCCCGCATAAAACAAGATATTCACCGGAATTCAGTTGAGTATTAGTCGGAATCACAAAAGCATTTGCATTATTGCCGTCTTTGAAAACCCAACCGGAGATGTCAACATCTGTAGTGCCGTAATTATGTATTTCAACCCAATCGCCCGCATCAGCGCTGTCATCTGAATTATAGTTGATTTCATTTATGGCGACACGGTCCGTATCGGGAGAACCGAAAAAATATGCGGTGAATACATCAAAGGTATCTACGTTGATTTTGACCGAAGAATTAAAATCGGGCGATGGAATCAGTTTATTGGATTGCCAGAAGGCGAACTGGTAACCGGGTTTGGGAATGGCGGTAATGGTAATGGGGACGCTGTCAAAATATACCCCCCCCCATGGAAATGTATCGATCTGAACCGTATTGATTTGAATGGTGCCGGCACCCGGAGGATAAACATCCAGCGTCAATGGCACCTGCTGTTTCAGGGAAAATGTAGTTTGAAGATGATCACGGGCTGTGACCTGGCGGTAATTAATAAAAAAGATGATCTGCGGAACATTAAAATCGCGCCAACTGTCATACGTTCCCTGGCCGTTATTTCCGAACCATGGGAACAGATTCCCGTCACCCCATCGTTTAAAATGACGGGGCATTTCAGGATCAATGGAATCGCGGAATGCGTAAACTTCTGCCGTAAGGTTTTTCGGTGTGAGCAGAGTATTCAGCAGATCGGCATAGCGGTTTATAAAATTGTGGCGGAATTCGGTGTTTGCAACAAGTTTGTCAAAAAGAATGGACTGGAAGGATGACATGGGTCCCACCGTTTTATTCATATTGGTATCCAGCGAATTTGCCGTAAAGGGCCACCACCACATCGTTCCGAAAAAATCAAGGTCCCATAGTATGTGACGCCATTTTGCTCCTGCTTTTCTTTCTCTCCAATAACGGACATTGTTCGGCAGCCAGTCGCCATTTTCAGACCAGGTCTCAACGGCAAAATAATCTATGAAATTATCCACATCCAGCCAGTTTTTGAGAGTGTTATAGTTAGCGGTGTCGGTAAAATCATTATTAAAAACGAACATCGCAAAATTGTAGAGGTCGTCAATTTCACCGTCCATGACATAGCCGTTATACTGCATCAGGTCAATGCTGTCGGGATCAACGCCATGGTTATTTTCAATGTAATACTTATTTATTTTTTCACGGATGTTGTAAACGCCCCAGTACTCCCCGTTAATATAAAGAAGTGCAGGTTGATGCGCCTGGACATCAAGATTTGTTTCGCCAATGCAGATGTGGTGTGCAAGTGCATCCCTGAAATGCAACTGGTTCCAATCGTTGCCTGCATTGCGGATGGCGATCTGCTTAAAGGAAGAAATGTTTTTATCGGGAAAAAAATTGTAGTCCAGCGATGTCGGTCCATAACGGCCGCTGGCAACCACCTTAAAACTTTTCTGCGGATTGGAGCGTGAATAATTGCCGAAGATTTCAATTCCCGTCACCTGCGACAATTGCAGGGTTTTTTGTTTATCAAAATATTCAAAATTAGCCGGTTTTTCCCATTCCTGCCAGAAGTTCGCACCGAAATAAGGCGGTATGGTATCGGCATTGGGACCCAAAACATAAATACCTTCAAACCAGTCAAAGAGGTTTGGAGGATCGGTACTCATTGAAATGACCGGCAGGGTTGGTTTTTCATTTATGAAATAGGTTTTGGTGACAACATCACTCGGCAGGGCTGTTAACGCAAATACCCTTGCGCGTACTACTTTAGTAGTATCAATTAAAAGAGAAGAGGAATAGAGAGTAGAGTTGTCTTTTGGAGTACTGCCGTCCAGTGTGTAACGAATTTGTGCTCCCGGAAATGTAGTGGATAGTGTAAGTGTTTGCTGCCCGAAATAAAATCCGGCAGGCAATGAAAATACCGGGTCATACGCATAACCGGAATAGGGTTGCGCCAATCCGTTTGATTCATTGGGGGTTGGCATTCCGAAGAAAACCAGCGGAGTTATTCCATCAGGATAGCAACCGTAAGAATTATCAATCTGGGTGTAAGGAAAAGTCAGAACATTCAAAAGTTGCACTGCGGGTGTATAGAGATAAACGTTTTCCCCGTCACCATTCAGTTTGAAATTGGTATGCAGGAACGATTTTCCTCCATTGAACCAGGAAGGGGGGGTTGAAAACAGAACGGAATTATCCTTGATACCGAAAGTCAGCCATACAAGGCATGTAAGGTCGCTGGAATTATACTGAACATTGTGAACCTCCACGGCAAGAACATTCATGCCATTGGCAAGAATCAGGTCGAGCCAGGCAGGTTCAACAGGAGTATTTTCCGGATACATCCCCTGGTACATGACCGCTTCATGTTCTTTGAAAGCCGGCTGATCCCAGAAGGGGGGGGTGCCTGTTTCCCCTATGTTGTTGCGGGCGATTTCAACCCCGTTGAGATAAATGACAAAAGCATCGTCAAAATCCACATTCAGCATGGCGCTGAATATTTTGGATGTATCGGATATGAAAAATGTCCTCCGCATATAAATCGACCATGCAGGCGGGGAAATTACCGTGTTATCGTCACCGTCACCGTACCCGATTCCTCCGGTTCCGGTAAACCAGCCGGCATCGTTATAGCCCGGAAGAGCCCATGTGGAATCGGGTTGGAAAGATGGCACGATGTATTTCCACTGGTCGCTGGCAAAGACGGCTGTTTCCCAATGGTTGACAATAGTTCTGCGGTTTTTTCCGGAAGCAAAAAGGGTTAATAATCCATTGCTCTTAATAGTAGCATCAGGGAATATCCACATCTGCGGTTGGGTTGAATCATCGGTAATGGAATAATTCTGAAGGTTGATATCTGAGCCGCTGCCGTTAAATAATTCAATCCAGTCCTCAAAATCGCCTTCCTCATCCTGGATGATATTCCCGTTGCGTGAACATATTTCGTTAACGACAACCTGGCAGGCCCCCCTCTGCCCCACACATAAATACGAAATAAAAAACGCAAGAATGTAATTTATTTTTTTCATCTGCGACATAATAAAATATTGTGTAGAAGTTTATTTCTTTTGTTTCAGAACTTTTTCCCGTTCTGCGATAATTCCGTCAAAATATTCTCTGAGCCCTTTGTTAATTCTCTCTTGTATTTTTTCCCAAGTCATGCCGTTAAACATTTTCGGAAGAATGGAATTGCGCTCCGCGATATTAAAATCCCTGTTCAATTGCAATATGACATTTTCAACGTAAGGAGCCATGGTCGTGTACTTTTCCTGGAGGAAACCCATCATTTCTTTTATGGTGTATGTATCAAGCAGGGTGGCAATGTCGGCAAGGTCTTTTTGTGTTTTTCTTCCTGAAAAAGGGTCGCAGGTCGCTTTAATTTTCATGGCGATAATTTCTTCAGGATGAGCCATTCTTATTCCGTCCTCCACTATTGCCTCGCGGATAAATTTTTTCTTATCGTCAAGGATGTCTGTTTTCACTCCGTTAATTTTTAATGTAATCATTACATCTTTTGCCACCTTGATTCCGCCTTCAGGCATAAATTTTTCCTTCAGTTCCGAATAAATTTCTTCAGTTGGAAAATGGTTTGAAGAAAACAAATCAATGTCAAAGGATTCGCGATGCCCTAATTGCAAGGCAAGGGCAGTACCGCCAACAACGCGGAAATCGCGTAACGATTCCAACTCCATCAGTTGATGGAGTACGGTCAGGAGTTCAGGGGCCAGGGTCCGCGTGTGTAGCATAGAAATTTTGTTTCGGGAATTCCGAAAAATGACGATGCCTGCCAAAGCCCGAATATATTCAAATCGGGGGACGAAAGCAACACTTTTTTTACATACTCCTTTCCATAACAAACAACAACATCGGCTGCTTCCTGGAAATTTCCGTAATTGAAAACCCTGCATATAACAAAGTCGCTGTATTTTGTATAATCAAGAGCGCCTTTGGGAACATCCCAAAAAACCGAAGGACTGATTTCAGGTATGTAATTTGGTGATTTCATGAGCGTATCAGTTAATCCGTTAACCATTTCCGTTGAGTCATCCACTCATTGGTTTTCATCCGGATGATATAGATACCGGGCGTTAAGGCAAACCCGGATAAATCAAGAGTCCAGCGATAATATCCTTTTGGGATATTTTCTTTTTCATTCAGCAGATACGCTCTGCCGGCAATATCAAAAGCGCTGATCTCAACGGAAGAATTTACAGAAAGCGAAAAAGCGATTCTCAACATGCTTCCGGACGGATTTTGCAGAATGTGGAAAAGTGAGTGGTTGGACACTGGCGTAATGATTCCTGACATGGTCCAGGTAAAGAAAAATGTATCCGACCAGCAGGGATTGTACGCTATTAACTTAATATTTTTATCTCCACCTGTTGAATATTGATGAACAGGATTTTCTTCAGTGCTGGTTCCGTTTACCGGGTCGTCAAAATCCCAGTACCAGGAAGTGGCGTTCACCGAAGTATTTACAAACAGGATTGTATCGGAAAGATTAAAGTCATCGGGATCAGTCCAGAATCCCGCTTCCACAGTATCGAAAACTAAAACCGTTACGCTTGCCTGCTCCCAGCAGGAATTGGTTTGCTTTATGAAGACACTGTACACTTCGTCAGATTGAGGGAAAACGGTCACTGATGATGCAGTCGCCCCTGTTGACCAAAGATAAGTACCCCCCCCTGTTGCCGTTAGTGTGATATTATCCCCGATGCAGATACCGGTATCAGGGGTAATGCCGAAGGAAATCTGGCTGCAATAGATGCAACTGCCGTCATCTTCGGTGGCAAGCGCATTGAAATTAACCGCATCTGAATCGGTACAACCGGCAATTACAGGAAGGAAATTAAGTATTTCCATATAGAAAATATTTCCCATCGTATCGGTGTAAGCCGTAACTACGGGATGACGGATACCCTTTGCAAAATATTTGAAATAATATTGGGTATCGGCCGAATACTCGTAAGGAACATTTCCGATAAAAACCGTATCAAAGCGCAGTTCTATGTAACCTACCCTAAGCACATCATCGAAGGTATTCATGGGTGTTTTCAGTGTTCCGTAACCGTCCGCATAAATGAATTTAAAGTTAATGATCTGTAAATCAACGGATGGATACACATTGACAAACCTTATAGCGCCAATTTCAGTTTCGGTGTGACCGTACGTGTAGTCCGTTGAGATGAGCGTATCGGTATAACCGGGATAGCAGTTTGCGCTTGATGTGGTCATGGCTGAGTCCTTCAGCATCAGAGTAGCACCGCTTACCCAGTAGGCATTATTATCGGAGAAATAATACCAGAGTATATCCAGATCCTTGGACGGCTGAAAGGATGCTACATCGGAACCGGGATGTGCAGGATAAAAAGGGGTAGCGGCAGGGTCGAGATATCTCAGGGTATCAATGTCGAAAACAAACGGGTTGGAAAAATCATATAGTTGATTTGGCCCGGGTGCGCCAAGAGAGGGACTCCAGGCGTACCAGCGTTCATATTTAGTGTTGGGAACAGGAAATTCAGTCGGACCGAGAGTGGGCTGGGAAGCCCCCCTCTGTCCCCCCCAAGGGGGGACGATAAATAAAATACAAAATGCAAAATGCAAAGAATAAAATCGGAAAATATTTTTCTTCATTCTGATTTTTTTTCGTTTTCATAATAATATACCCAAATTCGTGCTGTGTCGCGCAGAAAATTTATGCGTTCAATGTGTATGCGGTGAATATCAAGCCCGGTGCGGTTTTTAAGGTCTTCAAGAAGTTGCGTGCGGTTTTCAGGCCGTATCAGGTCTATTTTTTCGTAGTTGATCAATTTAACCGATTCTTTACGGTGGGCGAGAATTCTTTCAATGGCGTACGCAGTGCCGATGGTTAGAACATTAGCGGTAAAAAGTTCAGAATAACTTATCCGTCTGCTGAACATGGCGTTTATCATTCCCATGCAGATAATGATAAACAGGTACGTCATATCTTTAATGGGAACCGGTTCAGTGCGGTAGCGCAGCAATCCGAAAAGGGCAAATAGCCCGAATGCAAAACCCATGCTCAGATTCAGGTTGCGCATCAGAGCCGACACGAAGAAAATGGCTATATTAAAAAGGAAAAAGGTGAATGCAAATTCACGGTTCCTGTTATTGAATGTAAAATAAACGAAGCGGATCAGGATGAAAGAAAAGAGCAGATTCAGCACAAAGCGCAGGATCAGTTCCTTGAAATCCATCGAATCCCACAATGGAATATTGAAAAGTGAGTAACCCTCTTCGGGAGTGTAGTTTATTATGGGACTTACGGGTGAATTCTGACCACCCGTGTCATCCTGGAAGTCCTGAAGGTAAAATAACATAAAGATATAATGGTGTTAAAGGGATAAAGGGATAAGGGAATAAAGGATATGGAGATATTATTACCGTGCAAACATAAAGAAAAATATCACTTCTTCAACTGTTTCATCAGATATGCCACCTCAAAGAAAGTGAAGGCGAGATAAAGAATAAAAAAAGTAAGAATAAAAACCGCAGCATTGCTCCGGTCCGAAAAAGTTGAAATCAGCACAAAAATAAAATAAACGAGCAGTTTTACAAAAGTGGTTGCCGAATAATAGCGGATGAATAAACGAGGATTGTAAGCCGCAGCACGCAGGAGAAGGTAATGCACCAGAAGCGTAACACCGTAAAGAACAATGAAAATAAAAATCAATTTAAGCAATGGAATCTGCAGGGGGATAAGAAAGGCATACACCAGCGCTGTAGATCCCGCAATGATCAGGGTGAAAAGCGTGAACGGGGTAAAAAAGTGAATGAAAGAACCTTGTTGGTTATCTGAGGGGGGGGAAGGGTTTGCCATGATATTGAGTGTGTTTTTAATTAGCCACCGCTATTAATACTTCAAGACCTTTCCGATAGCCACCGCCACTTTACCGGCATCAGGCAGCATGGCTTGTTCAAGCGTTGAATTTAACGGTACAGCAGGTACATTTACCGAGCCAACAACTTCTACCGGTGCATCAAGAAAATGGAAACATTCGCGCTGAATTCTGCCGGCAAGGGCCTGAGCGAATGAATTTTCCACTGGTTCTTCCGTGACGACTATACACCTGTTGTGTTTTTTTACCGATGCAAAAACCGTTTCTTCATCAAGAGGCACAAGTGTCCGCAGGTCAATAATTTCTATTTGTCCGGAAAATTTCCTGGCAACACTTTTTGCCCAGTAAACACCCATGCCATAGGTAATTACCGTAATTGTTGGAAAATCAAATTTCCCCCCTTCGGGGGGATTAAGGGGGGCTGCTATCCTCGCTTTGCCGAAAGGGAGAATATAATTTTCATCCGGTTCAACTGATTTAGCGTCTTCGGTTCCCCTTACTTTTGACCAGTACAATCCTTTATGCTCAAGGATGACGCACGGATTGGAATCATAGAAAGCCGCTTTTATCAAACCTTTTAAATCTGCACCGGTTGAAGGATAGGCAATTTTTATCCCCCGGATGTTGGCCAGAACGCTTTCAACGCTTGAGGAATGGTAGGGTCCCCCGCTGCCATAAGCGCCTGCGGGAACACGTATGATGCAACTCACCGGCCATTTGCCGTTACTCAGGTAACAGGAGCGGCTCACCTCGGTAAACAACTGGTTCAATCCGGGCCAGATGTAATCGGCAAACTGAACTTCAACAATGGGTTTCAATCCCACTGCCGACATTCCCACCGTGCTTCCTATGATAAATGCTTCCTGTATCGGAGTGTTGAACACACGGTCATCGCCAAACTGCCCGGCAAGGGTTGCCGCCTCGCGGAATACCCCCCCCAGCCGCCTTCCCACATCCTGCCCGTAAAAAACACATTCAATATGTTTGTTCATCAGTTCCTTAATGGCGAACAGGGCGCAGTCAACCATCACTTTTTTTTCTTTCCCGGCAGGTTCTCGGATACCCGTTTCCTTAATAACCGGTGACGGAGCGAAAACATGCTTTTCAAGACCGGCAGGATCCGGTTCGGATGCTTTTATCGCTTTTTCATAATCAGACAGAACTTTTCCCTGAATATCCTTTTCCATGTTCGCCAACGATGATTCCGAAGCCCCTTTCTGCAACAGAATATTTTTCAATTTTGGAATGGGGTCCCTTTTTGCATGGTCGCTTAAATCATCCCGGTACCATTCTTTCCTTACGCCCGAAGTATGGTGATGAAGAAGCGGGACTTTTGCATGGAGAAGGAATGGGCGTCTTTCATTCCGGATAATTTTAAATACCTCATTTACCGACTGGTAGGATATAGTAAAATCGCTTCCGTCAATGCTTCGTGTTTCCAGTCCTTTAAAACCCTTTGCATATTCAGCGGCATTCATCGCCCGCGTTTCTTTCGCATTGGCTGAAATATCCCACTCGTTATCCTGCACAAGATAAAGTATGGGTAATTTTTTGAGCGCTGCCATCTGGAATGCCTCGGAAACTTCTCCTTCCGTTATTGAAGCATCACCGAGCGAACAAACGACTATCGGTCTTTTATCTCCAAAGTATTCTCCAATATTTCGTTTTTCTTTATACTGCATTCCCATTGCCGCACCGGTAGCAGGTATCGCCTGCATGCCGGTTGCCGAGGACTGGTGCGGAATTTTAGGCATATCCTTCCTCTTTAAACTCGGATGGGAATAATAGGTTCTGCCGCCTGAAAAAGGGTCATCGCGCTTTGCGAAAAGTTGGAGCATCAGTTCATAAGGAGTGACGCCCATACCGAGGAGCATGGCATCATCGCGGTAATAAGGAAAGACAAAATCCTGCGGCAGCAATTGCATGCCAACAGCAAGTTGAATGGCTTCATGGCCACGGGAAGTAGCGTGAACATATTTAGATGTAACCGCAGCATTTTTTTCAAACAAATCAACCATTGTTTTTTCGGTGAACATGAGGGAATAAGCCCTCAGAAGCAATTCTTCAGTGAGAACTGGGTTTATACGCCCTGATCTTGAAACTATTTCGTTTACCATTACCTCTGAGATTTTAATCTGGCTACGGATTTCTTTGTAAAATCAGAAAGCGCCAGCCGCCCGCTTATGGCAGCGCGCTCATCCAGAAGCGTATCCCAATGTTCGGTACCCTTCCACATAACCCTTTTCAGTTCTGCCATGGCATCATGGCTGCTTTGAGCGAGTTTTGAAGCCAGTGATTGTAATGCAGCGTCCAGTTTTGGAATATCTTCATAAACTTCAGAATAGAGTCCCTTTTCCCGCGCCCATTGAGCGCTTTTCCATTCGGTCGGGTTGATGGTGAGCGCCATGAATGCGGATGTTCCTATTTTACGTTCAACGGGAGGCCCCACAACAAAGGGTCCGATTCCCAGAGCAAGTTCGCTCAGCCGTATGGAGGCGCCCTCAACAGCCATTGCATAGTCGGCAGCCGCTGCCAGCCCAACCCCCCCCCCGACTGTACGGGCATGAACCCGGGCCAATATGAATTTCGGAACTGTGCGCATCGCGTTGATCACCTGTGCAAATCCTGAAAAGAACCGTTTTCCTTCTTCAAAATTTTTTATCGCAACAAGTTCATCAAATGACGCGCCACCGCAGAAGGTCTTATCGCCTTCGCTTTGCAGGATTATCACCCATGCATCCGGATGATTTCCCATGAGGGTGATTTCTTCCGCCATTTTCCGCAAAAGATCACCCGGCAACGAATTGCTTTTGGGGTGGGAAAATGTAATGGTGGAGATACCATTTTTCAGGACAGTATTAACTGTACCACCGCTTGTCTTCATTTTTATCGGATATTAAGCGAAGATACGAATATGCAAAATTTCTGTATTCTGTTTTCAAAAAACACTTTTCATTGCCGGTGAAAAGGCATTTTCACTGTCAGAGAAAACTCATTTCCATTCCCAACTTTCCACCATGTAATAAATATCCCTTCTTATAAAGTCAATCACCGGCTGAAGGGAGTCGGCCTGCGGAGGAATATTAAAATAGAGGGCTGCGCGTACAAAATGAGCGCTGCTGTCGGTAACGAAAAACTGTGATGCCGAGGCAGTGTTCCCTTCAATGTCATAAATGATACCATACACTTTTGAATTTGTTTTCAAAACCGGTTTTTCGTTAATTGCATCTGCCCTTACGGTATGTTTATAGACAAATCCCCTTGCATCTTCAACAAATTGCTGCAGATTATTGTTTACCGGATGGTAACTTAGGTGCAATGACGCTTTATAAACCGGAAATTCAATATTGAACCAGCACTTGCCGAAATCTGCGGTATCCAACATGTTTTTCTTACGCATGAACCTGTAAAAAGGTGAATTTAAATCCCTCCGGTAAGGGATGACACGGGAATAACCGGGATAATCAAATGAAAAAGGGCATAATGAATCGAATCTGACATATTTTTTTTCAGGGAAATCTATGCGGAAAAAACCGCGGGGTTTTGGTACCGTTGGATGGTTGCATGCTGTCAAACCAGTCATAGAGGAAATTGACAAATAAAATAATATTTTGTAACTACTCAGATGGTTATTTGAAAATACAAAAATCCCTGCCACAAAGTCACAAAAGCACCAAAAAACACAAAAAAATTTAGTGAAATTTTGTGTTTTTGTGTTTTTGTGGCAGGATATTACTGGGGTGCTGAATGGTAACAATAATTTCATGAAGGACAAACGTAAGGAAAAAATTAACGGATGGTCGTAAATAAAAAAACGGCAGAACCCGTGATAACGAACTCTGCCGTCATTATTATCCTGATCTGAATGATTTGTTCTGACGAAAATGTCAGAATGCTGTACCAAAGCGTCAGCACAAAATCATTCAGCATCAGAATACAGTGCGGATATTATTGCATTAAACAAGTCCCTGTGCCAGCATGGCATCGGCAACTTTCACGAATCCTCCGATGTTGGCACCTTTGACATAATTCATAAATCCGTTTTCATCACCGTAGCGGACACATGTTTCATGAATGCTTTTCATAATACCACCGAGGCGCTGGTCAACTTCTTCCCGTGTCCAGGAAAGCCGCAATGAGTTCTGGCTCATTTCAAGACCCGATACCGCAACACCACCGGCATTGGATGCTTTACCAGGGGCATAGAGTATTTTTGCTTTCAGGAAGGCGGTTATCGCCTCCGGGGTTGACGGCATGTTTGCGCCCTCGGAAACTACATAGCACCCGTTTCTCAGAAGTGCATCGGCATCTTTTCCGTCCAGTTCATTTTGCGTAGCGCAGGGCAGTGCGACATCACATTTAACGCTCCAGGGACGGCTGCCCGGAATAAATTCGCATTTATATTTAGCGGCATATTCCTTTATCCTGCCCCGTTTTTCGTTTTTCAAATCCATTACATAAGCGAGTTTATCTTCGGAGATGCCTGTTTTATCGTAAATGGTTCCTTCGGAATCAGAGAGAGTGACAACCTTTGCCCCAAGATGGTTACATTTTTCAACTGCATATTGCGCTACATTGCCCGAACCGCTTACGGTAACCGTTTTTCCTTTCAGAGAGTCCTTTTGCTTTTTCAGCATTTCAGCGGCAAAATAAACCGTTCCGTAACCGGTCGCTTCAGGACGAATCAGTGATCCTCCGAACGGAATGCCCTTGCCTGTAAGAACTCCGGTAAATTCATTGCGAAGCCGTTTGTACTGGCCGAAGAGAAAGGATACTTCCCTGCCGCCTACCCCGATATCTCCGGCAGGAACATCGGTATCGGGACCGATATGCCTGAAAAGTTCGGACATGAAACTCTGGCAGAAACGCATCACTTCATTATCGGACTTTCCTTTGGGGTCGAAATTGGAACCGCCTTTACCCCCCCCCATCGGCAGGGTAGTCAGTGAATTTTTGAGAACCTGTTCAAAGGCGAGGAATTTCAGGATGCTCAGATTAACGGAAGGATGAAAGCGCAATCCCCCTTTATAGGGTCCTATGGCGCTGTTCATCTGGATGCGGTAGCCCTTGTTAATCTGGAATTCTCCCTTGTCATCAATCCAGGGCACGCGGAACATGATCACCCGTTCGGGTTCAGAAATCCGTTCCAGGATTTTCGCTTTTTTGTATTTCGGGTTGGCTTCAATATAGGGAATTACCGTTTCGGCCACTTCCATCACCGCCTGGTGAAACTCCGGCTCGTTCGGATTCCTTGATTTGACCCAAGTCATGAACTCTTCAAGGTATGCGCCTGAAGAATTCTTCTGGGGGTTTTTGATTTTAACTGGCGCTGCTATACTCATAATATTTTGGGTTAAAAATTGGACGCAAATGTAAAAAAATAACAAGACGGAAATTGTTATCAGGAGTTGATTTTGCTCATTTATCATATCGTATTGATTTTAATTAAAGTATGAAGAAAATGGGCGGGTGCCGGACTTAGAATCAGAAACATGAGATAATCTATTACCTTTGTTTGTTTTCTAAAATTGAATCTTATGAATAAATCAATTTGCACTGCAACGGTATTAATAATCGCTGCCGTTTTTTGCTTCAGCGATCTCTTTTCCCAGTCCCCCTGGCAAACCTACCCATATTCCCCCCCCGGCAGTGTCCTTACATTTCCGGATGATGACGGATTCCATCCTGATCCATCCACTACTACGGAATGGTGGTATATTAACCTTCACCTGACCGGGTCCGCTCCAATGTATAAACAATATGATGTCATGCTCGTTTATTTCCGTTTTGCCAATATGCGCATATTCAATATTGCCGAATCATCGGGAACTTTTCATACAAACGTTTTGCAGGTCTATCCCACGCTGACCCACCAGTTGGGGTACTGGGATCTTACCTATACCGTTCCCTTCCAGATTAACGATTACTCAAAATGGACTTACCCCAACGACAATATACCCTATTCTTATATTTTTCATGCCGAAGAACCCGTAAAAAATGACCGCCTTGATGTAACGGTCACTTCCATCCGCCCCCCCCTTGTGGTGGGCGGTGACGGATTTGTACCGCTGGGCGACCAGGGCGATTCTTCCTTTTATTACTCTTATACCAACATGAACGTTACCGGAACCATCCGCTATAACGGTGCAACAGATAACATTACTTCCGGAATTGCATGGATTGACAGGCAATACGGGCCTTTCATGGTGGGTGTCAATGCCGATAATAAATATGAATGGTTTTCGCTGCAGTTGGATACACCTGGCACCGTTTGGG
The DNA here is from genome assembly GCA_016193485.1 of Bacteroidota bacterium. GTDB lineage: Bacteria > Bacteroidota > Bacteroidia > JACPRZ01 > JACPRZ01 > JACPRZ01. The sequence goes on from JACPRZ010000061.1 coordinate 100,324, forward strand.
GCACACCGCAATCGCCATCCGAATTCAACATCTGGCAGATTTTTTCCGATTCAAGCGATATTCCTTATAGACCTGAATGGCGGCTGGCGAGTTCCATTTATCCTGATGATTCGCAGGACACATCGTCTTCTTTTATTTTTGAGCGTACCGGTTACTGGCACGATATCGCAAACAATAAGTATTATTCAAACGGGTGGCGGTTCATTGACCCGGATAACGGTGTTTGCGTTGATATGGAACCGAACATTGACAACCAGGTTATTGATGTTATCGCCTTTAAGTTCTGGGAAGGCGCTACAACCCTGCGCGGTACGGTTAAAAACCAGCCGGTGGATGGCGTTGGTTTTGCGGAACTCGTTGCCGATTTTACGTATGAAATAATTCCCCCGTCAGCGCCCCAGAACCTATCGGTTCAGTATTACCCTGATCATTATGCGCTTTTATGGAGTGCCGGTACTGCCGGTACCTATCCGGTTGGCGGGTACAGGATTTACCGCAGCCGGACCAATGACGGATACTGGCAATATCTTGCAACCGTTTCAACGGTTAATTACGATGATTACAGCGCACCGGATTCTTCATGGTATTACACGGTAAGCGCTTTTGACGCTCAGACCGCCACATCGGCAAGCGGGTATGCGACACCGGTATCTGCATCACCATCAGGGATATTGGCTCTACAGGATGATAACACGGAGATTAACATTTTTCCGAACCCCGTAAACCGTTACATGACCGTTGTATATTCAGGTAAAAAGCCAACCGATGTGGTTGTGGAAATTTTCAATGCAGCAGGGAAATTAATATTCTGCCAGGAAATGGATATGGTTCCGGGAAAATCATGGGTATTAGCGGATTTTAAACATAAAGGAATTAATTCGGGCATCTTTGTTTGTAAAATTACAACTGCTGATTCCACATTCCGGCAGCGCTTCGTGGTTGGAGATTGAAAAATTATCGTCCATGAAAATATTTCAGTGAAATCATTAGGCCTATCATTTCCAGAAATTTTTTATCCTTTCTGTCAAAATCATTTTTTTTCCGGCTGTCAATATCAAGTACCATACGAACATTTCTATTTGTATCAAACACAGGAACAACAATTTCGGAGCGCGATTTTGCGCTGCAGGCGATATGACCGGGGAATTTATGAACATCGGGTACAATCAGTGTCTTTTTTTCCTTCCATGCCGTACCGCAAACACCATTACCATAAGGGATGCGGGTGCAAGCCACTTCGCCCTGAAAGGGACCAAGCACAAGTTTTTTTCCTTTGGCAAAATACCATCCCACCCACAAAAAGCCAAATTGCATTTTTATCAGCGATGAAATATTTGCAAGGTTGGCGATAAGATCCGGCTCACCGGAAATAATTTCTTTAACCTGTTTAAGCAGAAGATTATATGCTGCAGATCTATCGGTTCTCATAGGTCCGTAATAAGATTTCCGAAGTTTTAAAAACTTCGGAAATCTTATTTGTCCATCACCAGCAACCTCGGCTCCATCATTTCAACGATGGCGTATTTCACTCCCTCCCTTCCCAGTCCTGAATTTTTTATGCCGCCATATGGCATGTGGTCCATCCTGAAATTCGGAACGTTATTAATTATTACCCCCCCCACGTCAAGGTTGCTGAATGCATGGTTGATTCGTTTCTGGTTATCGGTAAAAACTCCTGCCTGCAATCCGAATTCCGAGTCGTTGACCATTGCCACCGCCTTTTCAAAAGTGTCGTATGGCTCAAGGACGACTACAGGTGCGAAGACCTCTTCCGAACAAACGTTCATCGCATTATCCGTATTTGTAAGTACGGTGGGTTCGAAAAAATTTCCCTTTCTTTTTCCACCGCAGAGGATTTTTGCGCCCGCCTTCACTGCTTCCTTTACCCATGTTTCGGTTCTGCGGGCAGCGGGTTCATCAATCATCACAGAAATATCGGTTGCCGGATCAGTAGGATCACCTGCTTTCAGGTTCTTGACCCCTTTAAGAAACATTCCTGTAAAATTGCTGAAAATATTTTTATGTACATAAATTCTCTGTGTATGAATACAGGTTTGTCCCGAATAAGAAAATCCCCCCCCTACGCATTTCTTAACCGCAAGATTCAAATCGCAATCATCCGAAACAATAACACCGGCATTCCCGCCAAGTTCAAGAACAACTTTTTTCTTACCGGCTTTTTCTTTGAGCATCCACCCGACAGAAGGTGAGCCGGTAAAAGAGAGCATTTGTATCCGGTCATCATCAGTGAACAGATGAGCATCCTCGTTTCGTAGCGGGATAACCGAAAATGCCCCTATGGACAATGGGGTTTTATCAATGATTTTTGCCAGTTCCAGTGCGCTCAAAGGGGTTTTCGGGGATGGCTTAATGATGATCGGACACCCGGCTGCAATAGCAGGGGCGACCTTATGCGCTACAAGGTTCAGCGGAAAATTAAAGGGCGTGAATCCGGCAATAATACCGAGCGGGAAATATTTTACAAGTCCCTCTTTATTTTCACCTGCCGGCATCCAGTCAAGGTCAATGTATTCTTTCGGGAGCCGTTTCGCTTCTTCGGCTGCCGTCTGAAAGGTAAAGACCGCACGGTCAACTTCCGCCAGTGAAAGTTTGAGCGGCTTGGCACATTCACTGGTAATTATTCCGGCAAGATGTTGCCTGTTCTTTTCAATTTCAGATGCGATTTGGTGAAGGATTCCGGATTTTTTATAAGACGGAGTTTCCTGTAGCGCTTTCCGGACTTCCAATGCTTTTTGAACCGAAATATTTACTTCTTTCCATGTCCCTAAAAAAGTTTCTGCAACCGGTTTCCCGGAATAAGGGTTTTTTATCTGTGTTGATAAAGATGTTTTACAAAATTCACCGGCAAGGTAAAGGGGATGCGGTAGCAGTTTCATTGAGTATTATTTTCTTATAAAAATAAACTGCCCGCCTTCGTCACCGGTATCTTTTACGGGTTTCAGCAGAGGCGTCTGGTCGGAATTATTCATCACCGGGATTTTGATCTCTTCAAAAAGTTGCCCCGCATCAAAAAAGGGAAGTTGATTTCCTTTCAGGGATTTAAGCAGGTAAAAGGTAAAAACCGAATGGCCTTCCATGCCGCTGTCAACTACCGGCTCAATGCTGCCGGCTGTGAGCGCCTGCCGCGAAACCAGTTCATAAACCTTGCGGTAATATTTATCGCTCTTCTCAAAAGGAACCGAATAGGTGTTGCCTCTGAAAATATCCCCGCTGAAGCAGGCATCGGTTGCAAGAAGCGTATGTTTTGATTTGATTCCCCCGAGAAATGTCTGTATGTCGCTATTCGGTATCAGGTTAAAGGTAGAGGGGTCGGTTGCATCAACAGGTACCCAGTAACCGCGGTTAAGATCCTGCTTGTATTCTCCATGTCCGGAATAATAAATGAAAACATTGTCGTTTTCACCGGCATTCAATACAAGATATTCAAATTCTTTCATAATGTTCTGCCGTGTGGCTTTCTCATCATAAAGGGTGCGAACCTGGTCGAAGCGGTAATTTTCCCGCAACAACTTTTCAACGCCTTTTGCGTCATTGACCGCATTTTTCAACGGCAGCCAGATTCCTTTATAATTGTTGATGCCGATAATCAGAACGAAATACCTGCCGGGGACTGGGGTTTCTTTTGAGGCAGATACATTTAACCCTTTAAGCGGATCTCCGCTGCTCCGGTACTGTGCTGCGGCACTATCGGTTTCCTGCGGATTTTCTTTTGTGCGTTTAGCCAATTCTTCCTGGAGGATTGAAATCTGTTCATAATCCTTGCGGCTGAAGGCATCGCGATAGAGTTGCTTTAACTCATCGGTGGTGAAAAAAGAAAAATCAAGAGATTGCTTTGGAATGTTTTTTTCTTTTTGCGTCTCACCCGCATAGCCATAGGAGTATTTATCATTCCCGGGAACTTTATGAGGTTTATCTTTTTTCTTCTCAGAAGAATAATAGAACTCGTCTTTATTTCCCGGTTCACCGGTAACGGAGTCAATTCTTTCATTGATAACAATTGTCGTCCCGAATCCGGGCATTTCCGGAATAGAATCAAAAATTATCCGGCATTTGGGATTCCGCTGCTTCAATGCCTTTAATTCTTTTGGTATTCCGGTAACGGGATTAAGTTTTAGCGAGAAGAAGCGCAATCCCTCCATTTCCGATATTCCGGGGGGTAAATGAGTTATTTTATTAAAGGAAATATTCAGCGCTTTCAGCATTTTAAGGTGACCTATCTGGGGGGGGATATGAGTGAGGCGGTTAAAAGAAAGGTTTAGTTCCCTGAGATTGGTCAACAGGCCGATTTCCGGGGGAAGATTCTCAAGCGCATTAAAAGAAAGATCAAGGGATTCGAGATGTAAGAGTTTTCCTATTTCAGGAGGCAGTGTATGCAGTCGGTTAAAGGATAAATCCAGTACACGAAGATTCGGAAGTTCGATGATTTTTAGCGGAAACTCTTTGAGGTTCGCCTTACTCAGGTTTAATATATAAACATCAGATGGATTTTCGAATGCATTTTTCAAACTGTAAAAGGTCCTTCCTTCCTGCGCTGTCAGAGAACTGCAGAGGAATAAAATCAAAACCAGAAAGAGAAGGTTTTTCATAAATGCAAAACAGTCCAAAAGTACTAAATTTCGGATCATTTTTTGCCCACGCCCTTGCCGTGATGTACAAAATGGGAATCCTGTTACAATCCGATATTATATTTCTTGTTCAGAAATTCATCGTATTGCCTTAGGTTGGCCATAACCTGAAGTAATTCATATCGGGACCTGTATTCTTCATCATCTTTTGAGGTTTTCAGCATATATAGGCGGTAGCGGTCGTAATTAAGTATGGCATCTTGTTGGTGATTTGAAAGTTTCCTGCCGTTCTCATCCATCTCTTTTAAATCATTAATTGATGTAATACCGGATAGTACAGATCGTTTGGCAGATTTGAATTCGTTTGCCAGGAAGTCGGATATGTCGGTTTTTTTTGTCATTTGTTCGTTGGATCAACCAAGAATCATTCTATTAACCCATTAACCTGTGGAGCATATCGGATTTGAACCGATGACCTCTTGCATGCCATGCAAACGCTCTAGCCAGCTGAGCTAATGCCCCGTTCAAAAAATTAACCTTTCAAATATACATGAAATAATAATCGGTAAATCGGTTAATATCTGAACCGGTTTGCAAAACTACCCATAAAATTTTGAACGGTCCCTGATGATAATGCGATTTTATCAAAAAAGTTATTAACACGACTGTTTCTCTTAACGCAGCAGAAATCAAAACAACGACTCCTGATCTGTTTTTGGCTTCACTATTCCAAGATGCTTGTAGGCAAGGGCAGTAACTTCGCGTCCTTTCGGTGTACGTTTTAAATATCCTTCTTTAATAAGGAAGGGTTCATAAACCTCTTCAATGGTATCGGGTTCTTCGTTGACAGTAACTGCAATTGTCTTTAATCCTACCGGCCCTCCTTCGAATTTGCTGATAATTGAGTGCAAAATCAGGTTATCCATCTCATCAAGCCCGTCCTTATCAATGTTGAGGCGGTCGAGAGATGTTTGTGCGGTTTTAAAATCAATTTTCCCGGTGCCTTCAACTTCGGCAAAGTCGCGCACACGTTTCAGGTTGAAATTTGCCACCCTGGGAGTGCCGCGGCTCCTGCGTGCAATTTCTCTGGCACCGTCTTTTGAAATTTCAATATTCAGAATTTTTGCCGAACGCTGTACAATCCCGGTAAGAGTTTCCGGGTCATAATATTCAAGGCGCAGTTTTATGCCGAAGCGGGCGCGAAGAGGATCCGTTAATGCGCCCGTTCGTGTTGTGGCGCCAATCAGCGTGAAAGGGTTAAGTTTAAATTCGAAACTGCGCGCATTGGGACCGCTGTCAAGCGTAACCTCAATCTTGTAGTCCTCCATTGCCGAATAGAGATATTCCTCTATTACGTGGCTGAGGCGGTGAATTTCATCAATAAATAAAACATCACGCTCCTGCAGGCGGTTCAGAATACCGGCAATATCACCGGGTTTTTCCAATGCGGGACCGGATGTGGTAACAACATTTACATTCATTTCATTGGCGATGATGTAAGCGAGGGTGGTCTTTCCAAGACCAGGCGGACCATGAAGCAGCACATGATCGAGGGCGCCTTTCCGTTTTTTTGCCGCTTCAACAAAAACCTTCAGGTTTCCGATGATCTGCGGTTGGCCGGAAAAGGAAGAAAATGTCTCAGGACGTAATTTCTGAAGGAACTGTTGTTCTTCCGGTGTAAGATCCGTTTTACGGATATCACTATCGTTTTTTAATTCTGCCATCCGAGTGTATTAAGAAATAAATTCAAGTATCAAAAGGCATAATGCGAATATACGAATCCCGATGGATATCGGGACTAATAATACGAATATTCCACCGGTTGTAAAGGTAAATATTAACTTCTCATATAACTTCCGCCACTACAAAAGTACTCCCGGTCACCAGTATCATGTCATCTTTCTCTGCCTTTTTTGTTGCTGCACGGAGCGCCTTTTTTACAGAAGAAAATGTTTCTCCCGGTAAAGCAAACTTCTCCGCTTTACCGTAAAGAATTTTTTCATCCAACGCCCTGGGAATTCTGGCGCGGCAAAAATAATACCGGGCACTCTTTGGCAGATGTTTAAGAATAGCACCGGTATCTTTATCGCTGACCGTCCCGAAAACAATATGAAGATTTCCCTTGCAGTCGGCCTTTGCCTGCCGGATGACTTCGGCAATGCCTGCTTCATTATGGGCGACATCACAAATTACCAGAGGATTTTTTTTCACCGTCTGCCACCGCCCCATCAGCCCGGTATTTTTTACAACATTGGCAAGACCTGATTTCAGTTCACCCTCCGTTAAAATGAAACCTGCCGAACGCAGAAGTTCAACTGCCTGTACCACCGTCCTGATGTTTTTCCGCTGGTACGATCCCGTCAGGTCGGAACGAAGTTCCGGATAAAAAAAGTTTTTATCTGCAAAAAATATGGGTGAGTGATTTTTTGAAGCGGTTTTGATAAATACATGACGCGATTCTTTTTGGCTTTCCCCGATGACCACCGGGATTCCCGGCTTGATGATCCCCGCTTTTTCATAAGCAATTTTCTGCACCGTTTTACCTAAAATATCCGTATGGTCGTAACTGATATTGGTAATGACTGATAAAACAGGCGTTATGATATTGGTTGAATCAAGGCGGCCGCCAAGCCCGACTTCAATAACCGCAACATCAACTTTTTCGGCAGCAAAAAAATCAAATGCAAGAACAACAGTCCATTCAAAAAAAGAGGGCTCGGTTTTTTTAAATTCGCTTTTATATTTACGAACAAACCTTGTTATGTATGAACGGGGAATCATTTTCCCGTTAATTTTAATCCTTTCGCGGAAGTCCTTCAGGTGAGGCGAGGTATACAACCCTGTTTTATACCCTGCCGTCTGAAGTACAGATGATACCATGTGGCTTACCGACCCTTTACCGTTCGTTCCCGCTATATGCACCGATTGAAATTTTTCCTGCGGGTTTCCAAGCAGGGAACATAATTCAACCGTATTTTTCAAATCGGCTTTGTATGCCGGTAACCCTATGCGGTGAAACATGGGGAGCCGGGCATAGAGGTAGTCAAGGGTTTGCCTGTAGGTCATACAGGGGCAAAGGTAATGAGAGAAAAGGCAGGTGATATTAACAGTTGACAAACTTCACGGATATTTTCGTATTATTGTGATCTTTTCCCGGATGAAATTCCGGTAATTTATGATAGTTCGGTTATCCCAACGGTATTCTGTAATCGGATTTTGGTTGTTAACGTCTTTCTTCCCCCCTTGGGGGGGAGAGAGGGGGGCTGCCCAGGAATGCGGATATATTTATGTGGCGCCTAATGGAGCGGTAAGCGGTGCCGCGGGCACAAAATCCAATCCTGCTTCCTTCTCATACGGACTTTCGCTGGTGTCCTCGGTCAATAATTATATTCGGATGGCATCAGGTACTTATACCCTTTCCAATACTCTGAATATTCCTTCGCTTGTAACCATAGAAGGCGGATTCAATTCCGGCACTTGGATTAAGAGCAATGCAACACCTACTATTCTGCACCGCGATACAAATAATAGTGTTCCAATGCCAAACCGGCTGATCGCTTTGGCTGCAATTAACGCCAGTGGATTCCGGCTTCTCGATATTACAATCACCATGGATAATGCCGGGGGATCAGGTACTTCTGCCTATGGCATATATCTGTCCGGATGCTCTGGGTACATTATTTCACGATGCGCTATTTATGCGGGTGATGCCACGGATGGAATAACAGGTTCACCCGGAGTGAACGGTATAAGTGGCGCTGCAGCGCAGAACGGCCAGTCGGGTGACGAGGAAGGCGATTGCTGCAAGCAGGGGGGGGCTGGCGGCAGCGGTGCATTTGCCGGGAGTTTTCCCGGAGGTGCAGGAGGTGCAGGAGCCGACTGGGGTTATTTTGACATTGATACTATTTTCGGTTATTGCTATGCCGATGAATTTGAAACCAATGACGGTAATAACGGAACCAACGGAACGGGTATCGGTTTAGGAATAGGCGGTAAGGGAGGCATGGGATTATGCGATCTGCAGTATGAAAATACCAATTGCGTTGCACAGGTAACCAATCATGGGGAAAAGGGAGATGATGGGGCTGACGGAATCAAAGGTTTTAACGGAACACAGGGCGCTGCTTTGTACTCCTCCGGATTTTATGTGCCGGGTACCGGTTCCACCGGCTTGCCCGGAACCCATGGTGCCGGTGGCGGTGGCGGTGGCGGTGGGGGCGCCAAGGGATGCGAACCGGCTCTCATGGATCCGCAAACCTGCGATACCTTTTATGTCAATAACGGCTCCGGTGGCGGTGGCGGTGGCGGTGGCGAGGGCGGTGAAGGCGCTTATGGCGGTCAGGGAGGATACGGGGGGGGAGGATCGTTTGCCATATTTATCTGGAATAACGGACTCAATGGCGTGATCCGCGACTGCGATCTGAATTCCGGCAATCCGGGCGATGGCGGTGACGGGGGACCCGGTGGAATCGGAGGATCCGGAGGTGCCGGTGGACAAGGCGGATATACAGGCGAAAACGGCTGCTGCAACAGTTGCA
>JACPRZ010000061.1:109465-138818 GCA_016193485.1 Bacteroidota bacterium
GATGGCGGCAACGGGGGCAAAGGAGGTGACGGGGGTGACGGGGGCATGGGTTCTGACGGAGTGAGTTTGGATATTTACCAGAATAACAGCGGATATGAAGCCCAGGTGACCAATATGTACAATCCCTTTGAACCGGATATAACCGTTTCTTTTTCCGGGTGCTCCAATTCAACGGTTGTTTTTTCAACTACCGCTACCGGAAATATCAACTGGATTTTCGGTTACGGGGCAAATCCCCTGACAAGCAGCCAGGCATCCGATACGGTAGAATATGATTCAGGAACACCCGGCTTCCGCACAATTACCCTCATCGTGGACGGAGTGCCATATTCATTTGCCAACTTTATCAATATCAGGCAGGATTACACCCCCCCTGTGATTTCCGCCAGCGATACAATCATCTGCAGCGGCACCGGATTGACGCTTACTACGTCAAACGCGCTTTCCTATAACTGGTCCATTCCCGGAGGATCCGTAACCTCATCAACTTCGCAGACACCGGGTACGGTGAATTTCGCAATTGCAGGCAATTATACGGTTACCCTGACCACCACTTCGTGCTGCGGCACCCATGTGGCCACCCAAAACATTTATGTCATTGACTTCCCCCCCCTTGACCTGGGACCCGACATATCTATCTGTTACACTGATCCGATGCCAGTACTTGATGCCGGAAATCCCGGAGCATCATATACCTGGAAGTTTAACAACAACCCTACTGGCGGAAATACACAAACACTGCAGACCTTCCAGCCGGGAACCTATTCCGTTTATGTGACCTACGGTGCATGTTCATCATCGGACACCCTTAATCTTGAAATTTATACCACCCTGCCTGTTGATCTTGGCGATGATATTTACATGTGTCCCACGGGTAGTTTCCCTGTGCTGGATGCGGGAATTTCCGGGATGACAAGTTATTCGTGGGTGGTTGACGGCCAGCCGCTCGGTACCAATTCGCAAACATTACAAACAACTGTCCCGGGAACCTACTCTGTTTCACTTATCAGTTCAACAGGATGTACAGGAATCGATTCGGTTAATGTAATAATCAGCGACCCTTCGGTAAACTTGGGCCTCAACCAAACCAAATGTTCCAATGAAGCATTACCCGTTCTCAATGCCGGTAATCCCGGCTCAGCCTATTTCTGGTACCTGAACGGTTCTTCGCTGCCGCAGACAACGCAAACTCTTCAGACAACAGGGGGGGGAATATATTCGGCAACAATCATCAATCCGTACGGTTGCATCGCTTCCGACAGTATGACGTTGACCGTGCTGACTGCGCCTGCTGCCGCTTTTACTTCACCTCCTTCCGCTACGGTTAATACGGCTGTTAACTTTAACGATGTTTCCAACCCGCTGCCTGCCTCATGGAACTGGAATTTCGGTGATGCTACGCCAAACGTTTTTATCCAGAGCCCCACTCATACCTACACCTCTGCCGGAATATTTCCCGTTTTTCTGATTGTTGGAAACGGACTCTGTTTTGATACTGCAACAAAAACCATTACCATATTGAACGATTGCGCAACACTTGGACTAGATGCCTCATTTCTGCTGAGCGCTGATACCGTTTATCTTACTGACCTCGGTATGATTTTTACAACTAACACCAGTGTAAACGGTGTTTCATACCTATGGGACTTCGGTGACGGTAATACATCCGTTGAAATCAATTCCTCCAATGCATACTCAACTGCAGGTACTTATACTATTACCCTTACCGTTACAAATTCCAACTGCACCGACCAGGCAACCGCAACGGTGGTGGTGATGAATAGTCCGCAGGGATTGTATGAATTGCGGATTGCGAATTGTCATCCCGATAGCCATCGGGATTGCGGATTAAGGATTTATCCTAACCCTTTCAGTAATGTTGCGACACTTGAAACATACAAACCTCCCTCACTTCATATTGAAAAAGTTTCCTTCTTCCTGTATGATATTTTCGGAAAAAGAGTGAAATTGATAGAAACAGAAGAAAATTTGATGGAAATTCATAGAAACGGATTAAGGAATGGCTTGTATTTTTATCGGGTTTTATCGGAAAATAAAACGATTGGAATTGGGAAAATAGTGATTGAATAATTTGGGTATATGTCAGGACTAACCAATAGAACCGTTTTTTATTTGTCTTTTGTATTTTGGATTTTGATTTTTCTTTTCCCCCCTTGGGGGGAATCCCGATGGCTATCGGGAGGGGGCCTTTTTGCCCAGCAGTGCAACATCATCTACGTCACTCCTAATGGCGCTTCCAGCGGTGCAGCCGGAACAAAGGCAAATCCGGCATCGCTTTTCTATGCGCTTACCCTGGTTAATGCCTCTGACAACCGTATTCACATGGCTTCGGGAACTTATCTCATTTCAAATCCGGTTTACCTTGTAAGCAATGTAACGATTGAGGGGGGGTATAATCCGGGTACATGGGTAAAAAGCAACTCAGCGGCTACTGTCATCCAGCGTGACAATCAGAATGTTGAAACGCTTCCCAGCCGTTTGGTAGCGCTTTATGGAATCAGCATAAGTAATTTTTTCCTGCAGGATCTGACCATACGAACGGTTGATGTTTTCGGAAACGGGATATCCACATACACCCTTTACCTGTCCGGTTGTTCTTCATATAGTATAACGCGGTGTAAGATCCTTGCCGGAAGTGCCGGCAACGGCAACAGCGGCAGCAGCGGTACCGATGGCATCAGCGGTGCAGACGGTTATGCAGGCCTTGACGGTGAAGAGGATGGCGCCTGCTGTACTGCCGGTGGCCCCGGGGGTTGCTGCACCTTTGCGGGAAGCAATTCCGGTGGCAAGGGAGGCGATGGCGGTCCCCGCGGTTATTATACTCCTCCTATTGACGGAGATGCTTATCCGGGATATCCCGGTCAGCAGGGACAGGGGCTTGGCGGTGGCGTAGGGGGGGGAGGTGGAATAAAGATTGTGGTTACCATATATCCTACTTCCTGCGCACGCACGGTTGTCAATGACGGGCAGCCGGGCGCTACCGGTGCATCCGGGCAAAACGGAACTCCCGGAACAGCCGGGGCTTATTATTATTCCGGGGGATATTTCTGGTCAGGTGACGGTACACCGGGTACTGAAGGAACGGATGGTGCCGGAGGCGGAGGTGGGGGGGGAGGAGGTTCTATTGGCGGAATCATACACGACTGGCCATTTAACGGCTTTCCTCCCAACCAGAACGGTTCCGGTGCCGGTGGTGGCGGTGGCGGTGAAGGGGGGCAAAGAGCCCAGGGCGGCCAGGGCGGTAGAGGCGGTGGAGGATCTTTTGCGGTTTTCCTTTACAATAACGGCTCCGGTGGAGTGATACGCGATTGTTTTATCAAAGCAGGAAGCCCCGGGTTAGGCGGTACAGGCGGCAATGGTGGTACGAGTGGCTACGGAGGCAAAGGCGGACCAGGGGGGGGGAAGTACAACTGCAATGTCGGAGCGGGCGGTGACGGTGGCGATGGCGGTGACGGTGGCGAAGGAGGCAAGGGCGGTGATGGCGATAACGGAGTATCTTATGAAATCTATGAATATTCCGGTGGAACTCCCGTTGATGTTCAGAATATTTACAGTTTGCAGCAGGCATTCGTGACGGTAAACGCAACGGGATGCACCTATGCGCCTGTTGTGTTTTCAACGCCCTCTACCGGCACTGTGGAATGGTACTTTGGCGCTGGCGCTTCTCCTGCCTTCGCAACCGGAAACCCTGCTACAACTTCATACTCCACAACCGGAAAGAAAACATTTACAATGGTAGTGAACGGAATTCCCTATACTTTTACCACATTCATTGATATTTACAGCAACGGAGCAGGACTGAACCCGGTTATTTCGGCAACCGATACAAATATCTGCCAGGGCGATTTTATTACGTTCTCCAGTTCTGTTACAGGAGCAACCAATTATTTCTGGTACATAACCGGGGATAATTATTATGATTCACTTTCCGGAGCAGGACTCAATGTTCTGAACAGTTATCCGTTTGACAGCGCAGGCACATACCGCATTGTCCACTATACGGTAAATTCATGTTGCGGTATTTCTTTTCCGGATACTTTTGATGTATCAGTGGAGGGATTCGTTCAGCCCTCTGTCGTAATCCAGGCAAGCGATACAACCGCTTTGTGCGAAAACGAACCTGTTATTTTCAGCGCTACGGCTGCTGATGTTGGCGCCTCTCCCACATATATCTGGTTTCTCAATGGAGTTGTGACAGGCAGTAACAGTCCTACTTTTACGTCAACTTCAATTGACAGCGGTGATGTGGTGCAGTGTGTTGTAATATCATCGCTTGGCTGTTCATCAGGATTAATGGACTCCTCCAATACCATTACCATAATTGAAGTCACAGCCCCAACCGTCACCTGCGCAGCCGATTCTTTTGAAGCGGGAGCGCCAACTTATTTCACTTCACTGGTTACATCCGGTGGTATGGCCCCTTATTCTTATATCTGGTCATTCGGTGATTCTACCATCGGGTTCGGTGATTCGGTAGCGCACATCTATCCTGAACCCGGTTCTTATGCAATTCAGGTGGATGTTACCGATGTAAACGGCTGCGCAAACAGTTGCAATGTGATTGTGACAATTACTACTTCTCTGTCGGCAAAATTCGCTGCCGGCAATATTACCGGATGCGCACCGCTGACCGTTGATTTTACCAATCAGAGCACCAATGCCATCACCTATCTATGGAATTTCGGTGACGGCAATACTTCTTACCTTAAAGATCCGCAACACACATACACCAGCCCGGGATTTTATTCCGTTACACTATATGCTTACGGTGGCAGCGGTACCGCAGTTTATACAATGCCGAACCAGATATTTGTCTATCCGGCACCTGTTGCAAACTTCCAGGCATTTCCTTCCAATATTGCACCTGAAGGCGACACGGTTTTCTTTGCCGATAATTCATGGGGAGCGACATCGTGGTCATGGAATTTCGGTGACCCTTCTTCGGGCAGTGGTGATTCCTCCTCATTGCAAAACCCGTATCATTATTATTCAGTAATCGGTAATTATACGGTGACTTTGATTGTAACTAATGAATATAATTGTTCGGATACAATCATCAAGCAGAATTTTATTACGATAACTTCAGGAATGGATGAATTGCGGATTTCGGATTTCGGATTTCGGATTTATCCAAATCCTTTCACTAATGTTGCAAACATTGTCATATATAAACCACCGGCAGCGCATATTGAAAATGTCTCATTCATGATGTATGATATTTTCGGAAAAAGAGTGAAATTGATAGAAACTGAAGAAAATTTGATAGAAATTCATAGAAACGGATTACAGAATGGTTTGTATTTTTACAGGGTTTTATCGGAAAATGAAACGATTGGAATTGGGAAAATCGTGATTGAATAATACAGTTGTATGTCAAGTATATTAAAAATACCAGGTTTTTATTTGGTATTTGTATTTTGGATTTCGATTTTCATCTTCCCCCCTTTGGGGGGACAGAGGGGCTCTGCCCAGGAATGTAACATCATCTACATCACTCCCAGTGGCGCTTCCAGCGGTGCGGCAGGCACCCGTTCCAACCCGGCTAATCTCATGTACGGCTTTTCGCTTGCCAGCGCCACAAACAACCAGTTGTGGCTTGCAACCGGCACCTATAATATCTCTTTTGAACTTTCCATGATCAGTGATGTGACCATGGAGGGGGGGTTTGATCCCGGAACATGGAAAAAATCGAACTGGAATAATACCGTGATACACCGCGATAATACAAATGTCACACCTGCACCGGACCGCATCGTAGCCATATCTTGTATCAACATCAGCAACTTCCGGTTACAGGACCTTACTATTGAAACGGACGATGCCGGAGGAAGCGGTGTTTCCACGTATGGAATTTACCTTAACGGCAGTTCCGGTTATTCCATTGTCCGGTGCGAAGTGAATCCCGGAAACGCTTCGGATGGCGGTGACGGGATGTCCGGTACGCCTGGCGTCAATGGTATGGCGGGCCAGAACGGGCAGAATGGCGATGAGGATGGCGGTTGTTGCACTGGCGGTGGAAACGAAGGGGGGGGGTCTTTCCCCGGGAGTTTTGACGGTGGGGATGGCGGCAATGGCGGTCCGCGGGGTAGCGGCAGTTGCCCCTTTCCAGGTGGCAATGCACCCAACGGCTCAGCCGGAATTTCAGGACAGGGTCCATCCAATGGCGCAGGCGGTAATGGCGGAAACGGGTATTGCCAGGCGATTTCTATCGGCTGCGATGCAGGTCCGGCAAACTGGGGAACAAACGGAGGCAATGGCGGTGACGGTACGAACGGTGGCGATGGAACTGATGGAGTATTTACAGTAACAAATTTTTTCTATCCCGGCAACGGGCAAAATGGCCTGAACGGTGGCAACGGTTCCGGTGGCGGTGGCGGTGGCGGTGGCGGCTCCCAAGGATGCCTGATAACCTGTTTCGGAAATTCAAATGGAGCCGGTCCCGGTGGCGGTGGCGGTGGCGAAGGCGGACAGGGCGGCATTGGCGCTGCGGGCGGACAAGGGGGGGGAGCAACATTCGGAATTTTTTCATACGGAAATACCGCTGCGGGGGATATTAAAGATTGCTTTGTGAACTCCGGGCAACCGGGATATGGCGGTGTGGGCGGATTCCCTGGCGGCAACGGAGGCGTTGGCGGTATAGGCGGACAAGGGGGGGGACCAGGTTGCGACATCGGCACGGGAGGTGACGGTGGCGCTGGCGGCAACGGTGGAAGCGGAGGAAATGGCGGCAATGGTTCTATGGGTGTTTCCCTTCCAATATATGAAGACCTCGCATCCGTTGCAGCCAACCAGTCGGACATGCGGACATCCGTTGAGCCCGAAATAATCGTTAAATCAACCGGGTGCACCTACTCCGACATTGAATTTTCCACCACCGCAACCGGAATAATTCAATGGTACTTTGACGGTGGGGCGGTTCCTCTCACCGCCACGGGTAACCCCGCTGTAATTCAATACACCAGTACCGGCCGCCACTCCGTAACCCTCGTTGTTGACGGAGTTCCTTATATACTCACTGACTTTGTCGGAATATTCACTGACGGAACACCTTTTCTCCCGCAGATCGTATCTTCCGATTCAGTTATTTGCCCCACATCCTCTGCTTCTTTGGCAAGTTCTTATCCCGGGCTGGCGTATGACTGGAAGGTCTATGATGTATCAACATCATCCTATACTTCACCCACTATAACCCACACTTTCAATGCACCCGGTAATTACCTTGTAACACTACAGACCACCTCCTCCTGCTGCGGAAAATCGAAAATTGATTCTTTTTATGTAGATGTAATTCCGTATCTGACTGCCGATGTTTTTGCAACCGCATCCTCAACCTCCGCATGTTTTGGCAGTGCAATCGGATTTGGCGCAGTGCCGGTAAACGGGGGCGCTAATCCAACCTATAACTGGTTTGTAAACGGAATTCCGACCGGGGTAACCACAGGTTCTTTCGCTACCGCAACACTGATGAATGGCGACCAGGTGACCGTATCCATGACCAGTTCTTATCAGTGTGTGGTGAATTCTCCTGCAACTTCCGATCCTATTACGGTTTCCATTAACCCGCTTCCCGGTGTTCTGTGCAATGCAACCGGCCAGTTCCTTGGCGCTGAGACCCAGTTTTCATCCAATATTGTCATTGGCACCCCCCCTCTCTCTTACCTGTGGAGTTTCGGGGACGGCAGTTATGATACCTCGGCAGCGCCCGGACATCTTTACGGAGGAACCGGCCAGTACAATTATGCAATAACGGTCACCGATGCAAAAGGGTGCAGCGGTGTTTGCAGCGGCACTCTTGATATTACCGTTCCACCGGTCGTTATTGCCGGATTCGATACTGTCAATGTCATAATAATATGCAGCCAGACCAGCGTGGATTTTATTGATACCAGCAAGGGAAATCCAACATCCTGGCAATGGGATTTTGGTGACGGAATAGTTTCGGCACTGCAAAATCCGTCACATACCTATACAATACCTGGCGTCTATACGGTCACCCTTGTTGTGGCGAACAGCATTTACCGGGATACTGTCGTGCATCCTAATGATATTATTGTTTTGCCTTCACCGTTGGCCGGACTTTCAGCACGCGACAGAACTGCCTGCCTTCCGCTGACCACACAATTCCTTGATGAGTCATCGGGCGCTACTTCATGGCAGTGGGATTTCGGTGACGGTAATACATCAACATTGCAAAATCCGTCAAATACATTCACCGCTGCCGGATATTATGATATTACGCTTACAGTAGGAAATAATTACGGGTGTTACAATACGATAGTCGTGAATGATTATATCACCGTATATCCTAAACCGGTTGCAGATTATGATCAGAATGATACTTCAATATGTATTGATGAGACGGTTTCCTATTCCGATCTTTCGGTTGATGCCGTTCTGTGGGCTTGGAGTTTCGGTGATGGAGATTCTTCCATTGCCCCATCGCCAACACACCTTTATGATTCTACTGGAAATTTTTCGGTGGATTTGATGGTGACCAACCTGTACGGCTGTACCGATACCCTGATAAAACAATTCCTCGTTGATGTGTGGCCCAAACCGGAAGCATTTTTTACGGAATATCCCAACCCGACCATTATTCTTCATCCGGTAATTAAATTCACCGATCTTTCAACCAATGAGACATCAGAATGGTGGTGGGATTTTGGCGATGGATATTCTGATAATTCTCAAAACCCGGAGCATACTTATCCTGACACCGGTAAATATTATGTCTGGTTGCGTGTTGAGAACATCTGGGGATGCAGGGATTCAATCCGCGATTCGGTAGTGGTTTTACCGGAATATATATTCTTTATTCCGAACTCGTTTACACCCAACGGGGATGCCGTTAATGATTTCTTCAAACCGCAATTTGTGGGACTGGTGCCCTACGATTACGATTTCATGATCTTCAACCGGTGGGGGCAACTGGTTTTTGAAACGCGCGATATGGACAAAGGATGGAACGGTAAAACATCAAACGGCAGGCCTGCCATCCGTGGCGTTTATGTGTGGCGCATTCAAACCGTTGACATTCTCACCAACCGTCATACCTACGTGGGGCATGTGACGATTGTGAAGTAAGATGGTAAAATTAGTTATACCGCTGGTAAGGAATACCTCCAATCAATCCTTGTCCGAATATCACACCGAATCAGAAGCGCTGTTGGAATTACCGGCACTGTCGTACACGGTAAGAGTATAAGTTGTTGCGGTCGGATTTGTAATGGTGATGGATCCGTCAGGCAACTTATTTGTAACATCAATATTCCCGGGTAAAATTTTAGCCGAGACAGCGCCCTGCGTCCTCCACGCCAGAAGATGAGAGCCGTCACTATTGCTGGAGGCCTGGAAATCAAGAATTCCAAGCGGAACCTGTTCTTTAGCAACATTGGAAGCCGTTTGACCGTTACCCTTCGTAAACGTTACCATATCATTGACTGCTGGCGGATTAGACTTGTCTGCAAGACCTTCAGGATATTTGAAAACAAAATGCGGTTGCCCTTGCGGAACATCATTTATATATTCTTCAATAAACCCAACTACAGGGTTAGCGGACGGTATGTACTCTCTGGTTTTACCTTTGGCCATAAACTATTTATTAGGAGGTTTTTAAATATTGTTAATTTTGCGTGCAAAGATAAAAAATGTTTTCAAATCCGTTAATAAGCGCGCCAAACGCTGAAATTCACCGCTCTGTCTTTGGATTCTGCCTGAGAGGAGCGTTTTCCGCAGCCCTTTTTATATTGCTTGCCGTTGTTCCTGGTATTTCTCCCGCTTTTGACCAATATGCGGTTGATAGTTTGACAAATGCTCTGGAACAAAGCCGGGAAGATTCATTGAAGTGTAATATTTTTTATGGGTTATGGAAACAGTTTGTTTATGAAGATCGGGGTAAAGCATTATACTATGCCCGCCAGCAACTTAAACTTGCCAAAAAACTGAATTATAAAAAAGGTCTTTGTATGGCTTATTTCAGTTTGGGTAATTGCTTTAATAAGGAAGGTGATTACAGCAAGGCGATTTCTTTTTCCCTGGCGGCATTAAAACAAAGCGAAATAATCAATGATACAACAAGATTCAATGAAGCGTTGAATTATTATGAAAAGGCATTAAAGATGGCAGAAACTGTGAATGATATGAATTTTCTTGCCTCCACTCTTATGTCTGTCGGGTACATTTATCTGAATAAAGACATATATGATAAAGCGCTTTATTATTTTAAACAGGCGCTTATTAAATATAAAAAAATGAACCAGAAAGATAACATCGCTTTATCCCTTTCCAATATCGGAGAAATATATAAATCGCAGGACAGTTTGTTTACCGCCTTGAAATATTATTCCGAAGCATTAAACATACTTGAAAAAATGGAAAATATTTCTGAAAAAGATGATCTGGCGTTTATTTACATGGTCACTGGTGAAGTGGCGGGTAGAATGGGTAACCATTTACAGGCATTGAATTATTTTAATAAATCGATGATAATATCAGAAGAAATAAGCGAAAAGAAAAAAAGAAAAAAAGAAATTTATGAAAAACTTGCAGCGGAGTATGAAAGGGCGGGGAACTTTATCAAAGCAAACGAATACAATAAACTCTTCATTCAGGTTAAAGACACATTGCTTAACGAGGAAATCAGCCGCCAGGTAACCGAAATGCAAACCAAATATGAAACCGAAAAAAAAGAAAAAGAAATCACCCTTCTCACCAAAGACAAACAACTGCAGCAGGCGGCAATCAACCGGCAGAAAATTGTCATCTGGTCCGTTATGGGAGGAATATTGCTGTCGGTAATTATCGCCCTGCTTCTTTACCGCGGCTATTGGCTGAAACAAAGGGCAAATATTCAACTGGCGCAAAAAAACCAAACCATTGTTCACCAAAAAGAGATCATTGAACAAAAAAACAGGGACATCACAGATAGCATTGAATATGCGCGGTATTTGCAGGAAGCCGTGATGCCCGATCCGAAACAACTAAAAATATTACTTCCTGAAAGTTTTGTTTTTTACAAACCCAAAGACATCATCAGCGGTGACTTTTACTGGTTCTGCGAGAAAAACCGAAAAATAATGTTAGGCGCCTGTGATTGTACAGGACATGGAGTTCCTGGCGCCCTTTTATCTGTTTTATGCAATAATCTTTTATTCCAGGCGGTCTTTGATCATGGAAAAGAAGAGCCGGGAGATATTTTATCGGAAGTGAATAAAAATGTTCTTGAATCCTTAAAAAAGGAAGGAGCGGCCATTCAGGCCGAAGAAGGAATGGACGCTTCACTTTGTGTTATTGATAAAAATAGCGATAAAATTTTGTTTGCCGGTGCAAACCATTTGCTTACTATCCTCAATGCGGGACATCTTGAAGAAATCAGGGGCGATATGACACCGGTAGGAGGATTAACCGATAAAAATTTCAGATTCACTTCGCATTATATCCCTGTTAACGGTAATACTGAACTTTTTTTATCTACGGACGGTTATCACAGCCAGTTTGGCGGACCTAAATCGAAAAAGCTGAACCGGAGCGGATTCAGGCAGATCATCAAAAAGGCAGCCGTCAACCCGATGGAAATGCGGGAAAAAATTTTAGAAGAAGAATTCAACAATTGGAAAGGGCCGAGTGAACAGGTTGATGATGTGCTGGTGGTTGGGTTTCACCACCGATCCATCAACCTCATACGTGAATCCTTACTTCCTTGATGACATTAATGATCCTGCCGTTTCCGGCAACAATAGTGATATAAATCACCCCATTACCTACATCAATACTGACCTTAGCAGGATTGGTGAAATCGGATTCATTCCCCGTTGAAGCATCTCTAAGACGACCGGATGATCCGTCACTGGTTTTTGTTAAAATTGTGCCTTCTCTTTCTTCCATAATAATTATTGATTACGTTTATTGATAATTGAATTTAAAGCAAAAATAGACAAATTTCTACATCCCGGTAAAATAACTATTTTTATCCCCACAATTTCCAGGCATGTTTACCCAAAAAAGAAATTTCTTTCTGTATTTCTTTTTTTTGATCAACCTTACTCTGCCCGTTACGAGGTGTTTTCCCCAGCAAGGCGTACCCTTTATTAAGAACTATTCTATGAGGACGCTGCTTGATATCCGCGAAAACCCCATGATTCCCATGGGAACCCAGTACTTTGACATTGTGCAGGACAGAAGGGGAATAATCTATTTTGCAAATGGCGGAGGTATTTTTGAATTTGACGGAATCAATCTCAAATATATTCCTGCTAATGATGCGTTTGTCTTTTCCCTGGCCATTGACTCTTCCGGAATTGTTTATGTCGGTGCGAAATATGAATTCGGATACCTCAGTCCCGGGACTGAAGGGAATATGCATTTCGTTTCACTGGTAAATGAATTACCTGATAATGCAAGAAATTTCGGATCGGTAAAAAAAATTATTGCTAATTCGGAGGGTGTTTATTTCTTATCCAAGCAATTTTTATTCAGATGGTTCAACCATAAAATACACATCGTGAAACCTGAAACATATTTTTACCCGGAGAATTTTTTTATTTTTGGAAAACACTTTGTCATCCAGGATAAAACCGGTCTGATGGAAGTTGCCGGAAATTCAATAACCCCTGCCCCGGCAGGTGAATTTTTCAAAAGCAAGTATATTACTGCAATGCTGAAGTACGACAATAATAAAATTTTAACCGTAACGCAAAAAACCGGGATATACCTTTATGATTATTACAGCGGTAGAATAGACACTTTTATCACTTCCTGCAGAAGTGAAATTGGGACGGGCACGGCATTAAATAACGAAACTTTCGCTTTTGCATCTTCAAATGTCGGGTTGAAAATTATTGACATAAAAGGTAATATCGTTAATAGTTTCAATAAGAGTTCCGGAATTCAGGATAACATCATTAACAAGATTTTTGTTGATCAGGAAAACGGGTTATGGCTTGCATCAGACAATGATGTATCCCGTCTGGAATATCCTTCTCCGGTCACATGGTTTGGAGAAGCAAATGGTTTACCCGGCAGCATTTTTGCGGTTGTATCTCTGAATGAAACCATTTATGCAGCAACTGCTAACGGTCTCTACTTTCTTAAAACCGGTGACAATCATAATAATTCTGATGCCAGATTTTTACACTATAAATCCATCAGAGGACACACAATACTCGGGCTTCTACCGTGCCGGTATCATATTCTTGTCGCAACAGATTTTGGCGTATACGTCTTTGAGGATGAAAATAGCATACGGATTGGAAATCCTGATATTGCTTACTGCCTTGCTTTTTCGGCTGATAGTTCGGTAATTTTCAGCGGGCATGATAGTTATTTAGGATGTATGAGGATTAATCAAAATACAGGTTCATTCGACATTCAAGTGTTTAACAAAGTAAAAATTGAAGGACAGGCAAGAACGATTGCCGAAGACAAGAATGGAGATATCTGGATAGGAACCGATATTGAAAGAATTTACCGGCTTGATTTTAACGGAAATTTTGAAATGCAGCCGGAAATTGAAATATTTGACAGCGCAATGGGGCTGCCAAGCATATCTTATGTATCTGTTATAGGAGGAAAACCGCTTTTTGGCACATGGACAGGATTGTACACTTTTGATTCAGCGAAAAACATGATCATTCCGGATACAATGCTTGGTAAAATATTTTGTGACGGCAGCAATGATGTTTTCAAAATCGGTGGCATAAAAAATAAAAATTTTTACATGGTAGCAGGGGAAAAAATACATTTTGCACATCTTAATGAAAAAAGCGTTTATAATGTAACATCCAAACCTTTTCTACGGATTCCGGAAACTGCGATAAATGATATTTTCCTTGATGGTAACGGTATCGCATGGTTCGGCAGCGATTTGGGAATATTCCGGTATAATCCCTCTGTTGAAAAATTATATACTGCTCCCTTTTATTCACTTATCCGCAGAGTGGCAATAGATAAGGACTCCGTGATTTTTTCGGGATCCTTTTATTCAAAAATTATTACCGGAAACGATACTGAATATGTTGCTTCGTTATTGCAGCCGGATGAGATAATAATTTCCCTTCCTTACCGCTATAACAACATTAATTTTGAATTTGCGGCAACAAGTTACGACAACGAATCGCATATTCAATACAGTTATTTTCTGGATGGATTTGACCGTGAATGGTCAGATTGGAACTATGAATCGAAAAAATCCTATACCAACCTCCCTCATGGGCGATACCATTTCAGGGTCAAAGCATTAAATGTTTATCAGCAGGAAAGCACCGAAGGAATTTATGAATTTTCAATACTTCCTCCATGGTACATGACCTTATGGGCGTACTCAGGTTACATATTGCTGTTTTTCGGATTACTGTATTCGGGTATCAGGATAAATACTGTACGCCTTCAACGGGAAAAGAAAATTTTGGAGGCGATTGTTGCGGAACGTACTGCCGTAGTGGTTAAGCAAAAACAAGTCATTGAAGAAAAAAATAAAGATATTACCGACAGCATTGAGTATGCCCGTTATTTGCAGGAAGCCGTTTTACCGGATGCAGGGCAATTGAAAAAAATATTACCGGAGAGTTTTATTTATTATCAACCCAAAGATATTCTGAGTGGTGATTTTTACTGGTTCAGTAAACAGGACGGGAAGAAAATGGTTGCTGCGTGCGATTGCACCGGGCATGGCGTGCCGGGAGCTCTTCTTTCGGTACTGTGCAATAATCTTTTATTCCAGGCAGTTTTTGACCATGGTAAGAAAATTCCCGGAGATATTTTATCGGAAGTGAATAAAAACGTGCTTGATGCCTTAAAAAAAGAAGGCGCTGCCGTCCAGGCAGAAGAAGGGATGGACGTTTCGCTTTGCGTTATTGATTCTGAAAAGGGTATTGTATCTTTTGCAGGAGCAAATCACACTCTCGTAATTTTAAATGAAGGTAATATTAACGAAATACGCGGTAATTTTACACCTGTTGGAGGCAATACTCCGGCCGGATTCAATTTTACCACACATACAATACCCTTGAACAATGGCTCTAATTTTTATTTGACTACCGATGGGTACTACAGCCAATTCGGAGGGCCAAAGGGTAAAAAACTGACCCGGAGAGGTTTTTATGAGATAATCCGGCAGGCAGCCCGGATGTCCATTGAATCACAGGCAACCTTTATCCGCCAGAAATTTTTTGAATGGAAAGGCAGTTACGGTCAGGTGGATGATGTGCTGGTGATGGGGTTCAGGGTGTAATTACTCCTCCATGGGGGAAGAGAAGAAATAAAAAGATTGCAGATTTGCCTACTTTGGCTTTTTCTCCGGACCATATAATTCTTTGGTAGTAAGCAGCCAGATAATGCCAATAATACTTATTATTGACACTGCGATAAAAATTATTGATACAGAGTTCATGGTTAGTATTTTTTACTGTCAAATAATACTGCTTGGCAGAATGTGTTTCTTACTCAGATTTTTTATCCGGACTTTGAAATTCTTTGGCGGTAAGGGCCCAGATTATTCCGATAATGCCGATGATTGATCCTATAATAAATATAATTGTTAAATCACTCATTGTTTGAATTTATTACTATCAATTATGCTTGCAAATATAAAAACTATTATGGTAAAGGCAACGCCAACAATTAATGTATATTTATCAGTGCTCTCCGGCTTTGCAATAGGACCAATTACTGCCACAGCAAAAACAACCTTTGAAATATCATAAATGTATTTTGCAAGATTATCTTTTTGTTTTTCCGTTTTAATTATCCTCATTCTTCATTTTTTCTCTTTCGTACTTTCGTATAATTTTCGTATTTTGCAGATTTCACTCCTTCACAAATTTCTCCATAAAGGTATCGTTACCGGAAGCAACTTTAATGAAGTACAACCCCTGCGGAAGCGAACGGATATCAACCGGGATGGAATTCTCCCCTTTACGCCCGGAGTATTTCAGGTGTATCACGGGTTTTCCGAGGATATTTGTAACCTGAATTTCAGCCGATGTTTCATCTGTTGACGCAAATGAAATATTCAATTTGTTTTTAGCCGGGTTGGGATGAATGAAAAAATTATATGTACGCGCAATATTTACCGCAACAATATTTGAATATGTGTATCTACCGTTGAAATCGGTTTGTTTCAGACGGTAATAGGAAATACCGTAATAGGGGTCGCGGTCAATGGCAGCATAATTCCTTGTTTCGTTGCTTGTGCCGGCACCGTCAATTATTATCACCTCACCCCAGCCATCTCCTTCAGGAGAGGGAGAAGAAGCGCGCTCAATGGTAAAAAAGTCGTTGTTGGTTTCGCTTACGGTAACCCATATGAGGTCTACGTCTTCACCGTTGAAGTGCGCGTTAAAATTGAGAAGTTCAATCGGGAACGGGTTTACTAATAATGATTTTGAGCCGAAAGTAAAAGGGCTGAAGACAGTTACATTGGCATTGGTCACGACATTACCGCTTTGCGTAGTCGGGCTTGCACATCCTGCGGAAGTGGTGGTGACCGCATCGTTATTGTTTTCCCACCAGGAATTTCCTGAGTTAAAGTGTGCGATGCGCAAATCGGGGCAATCGTTAATGCTGCTTGCCGAAGCATCTTCAAAATATAAACCCACTGTAGCATTACCGGTACCGATTAGCCGGTCCAATATCCAGTATTCAATAGCACTGATATCAGTAAAACCCGAGGCGGGGTCAATGTCGTAATCTCCAAATCCGGAATAAAAATACTTAGCCCTGAACGTTGAACTTGCCGTAGGTGCGCCAATTGCAGTTCTCCTCCATCTTGTTCCGTCACCGGTGGGAAAATCAAAAGCAGAAGAACCTTCTTTGTGAATAAATCCGTCAACATAACTGTTTGCTGAACCGCCAGCAGGTGAAACTGAAGAACTGCTAAGCATGAAAACATAGGTGCTTGAGAAATCGGTGTTGAGAATGCCTTTTGTAAGAGTTAATGAGGTGATGACAGAACAAGGAGTAATTGTAAGGTTAACTACATCGGTGCTATTTGTTTTATCCATTATCAAGTTGGTTACAGTATTTGCTGTTGGGGTTGTAGTGAAATTGCCACTTGCCTGGGGGTTCTGTGCTTCGTAATAACGGTAAGACGCTCCGGAGTTATAGGAACGGGTACCCGTTACCTGCACGTTGCCTGACGCGCCTGCCGATACAATACCTGCAGCGCTGCCAATACCAAGAGTGCCACCGCTGGCAAGAGTAAAGTTTCCGGCACCCTGAACCGGATAGTTGCTACAGTTAAGGGTGGCACCTGACTCCACAGTTATAGGCAGACCAAAATCAATATCTCCCATTTTTGTACCGGTCATAGCAACAGTTTTTCCTGCTTTGATGTTAGTTCTTCCCAAAGTAACTGTTCCACCGCTTTGGGACCAGGTTACCGAAGGCGTGCCTCCCGTTAAATTTAATTCGGAAAGTTGACCCGCTGCAACAGCCAAATCAACCGTTCCACCGCTTATATCAACATTACCGCCCACATTTAATAATGCCTTTGTACCGGAAGGACCACAGTAATTATCTTCTAATGTGCCCGCAGAAACAATCAGGTCGCCTGTCACATTTATTGTCAGGGTTCTAACCGTATTACAATTGGTTAATGCCGTGTTATATCCCGCATTCATTTTCCACCAGCCGCCAGAAATAATCAAATCTCCTCCAATGTTCAGCGTTTCGTCACGGGCATCAAAAAGATAATTATTGTTCCCAATACGCCTCCATTCAAAACTGCCCTGAATTGTATTAAAAACATTGCCCAGTTCAAAATTTCCGGTGGTAGTCCCATTCAATAAAACATTGCCCCATGAAGTTCCTCCTGGAAATGTACCTCCACCCCACTGGTAAAACCACTGATTAGAAAGAGGACTGAAATACCTGTTCACACTCGGGAGGTAACCATTATTATCATGTATCCAGGTACCTCCATTATATATATAAAAGTTCGTAATATATGTGCCAGCAGTTGCTTTAAATTTTTGGTGCCAAACACCATTGGTATTTATTCTCAAGTCAGTAATCGTAATTAAATTTGTTGCTGTAATATAGCCGCCACCCTCTATTATTACATAAGGAATAGTAGCATTTGCTGTAGTGGTCATGCTATGACCGTTTTGTATATAAAAAGAATAACTTGCGGAAAATGAACCGGGAGCAGCGCCCGAACCATCTCTTTGAGAATTCCAACTTGCCAAAGTATTTGCAACCAAATTGCCTTGTGAATAATAAGGAGTATTACAATCTATTATTCTGTCTCCAAGAACTGTTGTCGGGGAAGGCGTATAAGGCGATCCACCAACGGTTACTGATGTACATTGTGCATCTACTTTGTTAGGATTGCATCCGGCAGTTGCTTTAATGTCGTACGTCAGCCAAAAATAATTAGTGCCAGTAAGTAAGGTTTGTGTACCACCGATTGCATAGGAACCGCTTGGAGCGGCAACAGTAGCACCAAATTGAGTTCCGGTGGCAAAAACCGAACTGCTGCCCGTGTACCATAACCTTGCATTCTGAATATCAGTAGCCGGATTAGAAGTGCCGGTAGTATTAAGAGAAAAAGAAGTAACATTAATCGGGTTTAATGAACCGGTTGTTGTTATATTAATTCCAATTATAACCTGGTTAACATCTCCTTTCGCCACATAGGAAACATTGTCTTGAGTAACTGCAGAAGATAAATATGTCATGTTAACCCTTATAATAGGTCGGTTTCCGGAAGGTGAAGTAGGGCTTGGTGTTCTAACAACTCCGGCAATAGTAGTGGAAAAACATTCGGCATCAATAACATTGCCTTGTGGGGCAGAAGAATTAACATCATAAGTTATCCAAAAATAGTTATACCCGGTTTCAAGAGATTGATTAGCGGGGTTAAATGTCATATTGGTAGGGCTTGTAACAGGTGCAATGGGACCACCAATAAGATTGGAAGTGGAAAATGTAGAACTTGTTCCTGTTGAATAAATCCGGACATTAGAAATATCAGCAATGGTTGTGGTATTTGTAGTTCTGAAAATTAACTGGGTAATAGCCATCGGATTAACTTCTCCGCTTGTTTCAACCCTTAAGCTAATAACATCATTATTTGTTGTTCCTGCATTCACATCAGCAGTATTCTGTATAGTAGTGGAACCTACGTAAATCATTTCTGGTTTTTCTGCAATAATAACAGTATAGTCCTCATATTCTCCAACTGTAAGAGAACCGGTTGGAGGAGGTATAGTGGCTGTTGATCCATTTGCTCCAACCCGCATACGGGTGCTGCCTAAAACAGTTCCTGCAGGTGGAACAATATCTTTGGTTAAATTAAAAGTGTTCCATGCAGCTGAACCAGTAGGGCCTGATATACCCGATAAAACAGTTTCACTGGCATCCAAAAAATCGCCATCCCTATTCCAGTCAATATAAACAGCCGCTGTTGCATACCGAAGTCCGGCAGATGCAAAATCAGAATAAACACTTACGTTTAACGTATATGACTGCGCCATATTGATAGTAGTAGAGGTAGCTGTATAGTCGCAATAATAACTTGTTCCACTGCAGTCATTTCCCGTATTACTTTGAATACTATTAAATTCAACTTTTGTTACATAGGCAACTTTTGTTGTTGCCCCGCCTGTAGCCGCACCATAGGCACCAGACGAATATGCGACTATTGCCCTTGTACCAGCAGGATTGGTTACAGTGGGTGTTCTTGCGCCACCCACATTTAAAGAAGTGCATTGGGCGTCAACAACATTACTAACAGTTGCAGTGCTTTTAATACTGTAAGTAAGCCAGAAGTAATTAGTTCCCGGTTTTAAGGTTTGTGAAAGCGTTATGGTATATACGCCATTAGGATTAAATGCTGTTGTACCGACCATAAGTGAGTTACCATAAACATCAGCTGTTGCAAAAGTTGAAGAAGAACCAGTGTAATATAATTCGGCTTTGCTGATATCGGTGGAGGGATTTGTAGAACCGGTAGTATTAAAGGTAAAAGAAGTAACAGAAAGTGCATTGTCTACTCCATTTGTAACTATTTCTACACCGACAATTTGGTTTCCGGAACTGCCTTGAACAACGGTACTTGTGACGGCTTGGGTAGTAGTGCTTGATGTATATGTCATATTACCGGGATTGTACATTACTAACCGTGTATTTACCCTATTGGTTCCAATTGTTCCTGTTGTAACATCTCCGCAGGCATCTCCGTCATTATCCACTGACCTGCCGTTGGTGGCGTTAAATCCGGCAGCGCTATAATATGTAGAAGCGTTTTGAGAGAATCCTTCCGTGCCCTCATCGTTAAAACACACCTGAACTAAAATATTGGATGTTCCATCCCATGTAAAATAAGTATCAAATGCATGCATATTCCAACCGGTTGCCGGGTTATACTTAACAGGTCCATATACCTGGGTATAGCCGGTTTCAAAGGTGGTTGTAAGAGCAGCGGTTGCTGTGTTTTTCAAACTGATGGTAAAACCGGTTAATCCGTTAGCGCCACAGCAAGAGTTTAATGCCGATACATTAAATCCCAGTTCAGTAATAACCCTTTCTGAAGTTACACCCGCACCTGTTAGGTCTGCAACTCTTATAAGAAATTGTTCCCGTCTCGCTTCAAAGTAGTTTCCATAGGGAGATGGTGTGGCTCCGCTGGATGTAGCGGTATTCGTGGTAGCTCCGGCACCTATTGTAAAAGTTCCTGCGAAAGAACTAAAACAGGTTAGCATTATGGTAATATTTACCATGAATGCTTTTACCGTGAATCTGTTGTTTTTGTATATGAGTTTCATAATAAATAATGGGGAAATTATTATTTTTCGGGATTAAGTTCTATGGGTTTATTTAATTGAGAATCGTTTTCTTTTAATGTTCTATCATCCGGATTAATGAGTGAATGAGCATCGCCATTGCCAACAACTATTACTTTCCTGCCATCAATAATCTGAATGTTATATTCTTCATTATCTGTTCGGGTATTACTATTTATTTCGGCAGGCATTTCACCGGGCTTTTGGTCTTTATCGGTTAAAATTTCTGACTTTGATATATTGTTGCCTCCCTGTGCATATAATCTATCCGGAATAAATGCCACAAAAAGCAAAACAACAGGTATTGAGGTTAGTTTGTATATTAATGTTTTCATATTAGTTTTTTATGTTATACGGTAAATTTGCAGAATTAGTTTGATGTTTTTATAAACTTATATGCATTACTGATTTCGGTTGTGCTAATAATAAAATAAATCCCTTTTTCCAGATTGTCAATTTTTATATCGGTTATCTCTCCTTTTTTTACTTTGAATTTACCTGACTCTTTACCTAAAATATCGTAAATTTTAATTCCACTTACTTTATACGATACAATTGATAAGATGTTGTCTCTTAAAGTAAAGTGTATAAATTCATCGTTTGTTTGATTTTTTTTTCCATCAATGCCGACAGGAATAACATTTATTGTCTGTGATGCAGTATCAAAGCATGAAGTATC
Organism: Bacteroidota bacterium; assembly: GCA_016193485.1. Lineage (GTDB taxonomy): Bacteria > Bacteroidota > Bacteroidia > JACPRZ01 > JACPRZ01 > JACPRZ01. The sequence continues at coordinate 130,946 of JACPRZ010000061.1, forward strand.
GCCTCCATAGGAATAAAGTACCACAGTGTAATTCCCTTGACTGGAATAAGTATGCCCCGGTGCGGTTGAATCGGATGAATTTCCATCGCCAAAATCCCAGTGATAAGAAGATGCCCCGGTGCTTGTATTTGTAAATGTTACATCAAGTCCATTGGTAAAAAAAGAGTAATTTGATGTTATAGTGGCAGTGGTCATAGGTATAATCAAAAAATCATAATCCCATGAAGGGTCTCCGTTAGCAAGATTTTTATACCAATTATTTGACTGTTTTGCTAAATTGAGCCACAAATTTAATCCATCACCCGGCAAGTTATGCTGAATATAAAAATCATCGCTGGTAAAAAACGGTTCCACAGAAACAATTGTGACATTGGTGCCGGATAAACTCACCGAAGGGGTTAATGTGGTAATTACTTCTACCGGGCTTGAATCGGCAGGTAATACAACTGTGGTTTGTCCAAGAATAACTCCCGGTAATCCGGAACCGGGTTGCTCATTATAAACAATAACTTTCACTGTATTTACTGTTGCATTGGCTCTTCCCCAGAATTTAATTTTTTCAATATTTCCATTCAAATTATTATAGCGCTGCGCAAGCCCCTGGTAAAGTCCGCTCTTAACATTTTCCTCACCGTATCCTGTAGTCCTGTTAATGGGTCCTGCATCCATGTAAGTATCGCATTGTGTTTGTGCAAGGATCACAGGATTTAGTACTGCAAAACCCGCAAGTACAATAAGAAAAACAATTAAGGGTTTTGCAAAGTTTTTCATGGTTATTTTTATTTGCATTTTTTCAAAATGCCGTCTTGCTTCTTTAATTTTATTTTGATTTGTGCCGTTGTGTTTCATCCTGATTTATCAAATCCAAATCAATTCTTTTTAAAAAGTCGCTTATGCCAAAAATCAAAAAGCATCAGGTTGGCATAATTGTTGACCAAAATCATATTTCAAAATCCGCCTCAAATGTAAGAACTTTATTTTTAATCTCCAAATCCAAAATTTTCATCGCTGTAAATCAAAAGTACTTTGGGTATTTATTTTCACGCTTTTACGCAAAATCCTTCAAAAAGTTACAACCCCGGAAAATACCGGTTTTTACTTCTTTTTGTTAAATATTTTTAATAATATGAATGTATTGTTTCACATCTTCTATGTGAATATCCAGTTCATCCGTTCTATATTCCCCGTGATAAAAGCAATTGCCATGCAAACGGCTTGCGAAATTGCTAAACATATTAGATAACAAAGGGTATCCGTTTATTATAGATTTTTTGTCTTTTTCTATTTCTCTGATTCGTAGTAATTGAGCATTGAAACTGCGGGGTATGTTTTTACCGCTTTTAATTGCCAATGCTTTTGTCGCCTGCACAGCAGCATTCCATGCTTTTTCAGCGCCCTGCCTGATGGTTTTGTCGTCTTTTTTTCTTTTACCTGTGTTGTACTCTTTCAATGCAAGAGTATAGAAGGTCTCAGCTTCTTTAATCAGTTTGTTGTATGTTCCGTTGTGTTTCATCCTGATTTATCAAATCCAAATCAATTCTTTTTAAAAAGTCACTTATGCCAAAAATCAAAAAGCATCAGATTGGCATAATTGTTGACCAATATCATATTTCAAAATCCGCCTCAAATGTAAGAACTTTATTTTAAATCTCCAAATCCAAAATTTTCATCGCGGTTAATCTAAAATGATTGCGGTAATCAGTTTCCCGCTTATACGCAAAAACGCTCAATAAGTTACAACCCTGAAAAATGTCGGTTTTTAACTTCTTTTTCCTTAGGTTTTATACCCGGTTCTGAATTATTCTGCTGCTATTCTTGTGTTACCAATGGGGTAAACCCTGAATCACAGATTAAGACGGATCTTTTTGGGGGTAGGTTGCTAAACTGATGCTGCCTTTTATACGAAAACCGGGAGTAATTAGTCACAGCATTGTAAGTGACTCTGGAGGGATTCGAACCCACAACCTTCTGATCCGTAGTCAGATGCTCTATCCAATTGAGCTACAGAGCCAATAGTCACGGAACACTAAAGTAGAGACACGGTGCACCGTGTCTCTACTTTACAAACCAAAATAGTTGGATAGTATACTGACGGAATTTGACCCTGACAGATTACTCGTCAGGGTCAAATTCGTCAGTATATGCTGATCTGAATGATTTGTTATGACGAAAATGTCAGAATGCTGTACCAAAGCGTCAGCACAAAATCATTCAGCATCAGTATACCATGTACACGAAAAAATAATTTCTGCAAATTTAACGTTTTATCCCGTCCGGACATAAAACCGTACCTTTGCCCCGTCCCGCCAAAGGCGGGGCGGGGCTTTGCCCGTTCCAATCCTGCCGGTGAAATTCTTTACCCTTCATATTTATCCGTTTTTTTTATTATCATTTGTTGTTAACTTGAACTGTATCAGCCAGCAGTTCACCATCACCGGCTACATTTCCGATTCCTCCAGCGGGGAAAAACTTATTGGTGTGAATATTTTTGAGCCAACCCTTATGAAAGGCACAACTACCAATATTTACGGCTTTTACAGTTTGACATTACCGGCAGGAAAAACGAAAATTATTTTCCGGTATGTGGGATATAACCCGGTTGAAAAAGAAATTGATGCGAATAAAGATGTGCATATCAATATCGCTTTATCGCCAGTTATTCAACTCAAAGAAGTGGTAATTGTCGGGAACCGGATAGAGGAAGAATCCCGGATGAGCGCGGTTGAAATTCCGATTCAGCAGATAAAAAGCATACCTGCCTTATTGGGTGAGGTTGATGTACTGAAAGCGCTGCAGTTACTGCCTGGCGTCCATTCGGGCGGAGAAGGATCATCCGGGCTTTACGTACGCGGTGGCGGACCTGATCAGAACCTCATCCTGCTGGATGGAGCCCCCGTCTATAACGCCCAGCACCTCTTCGGTTTCTTTTCGGTTTTTAATGCCGATGCAATCCGCAGTATTGAACTCATCAAGGGAGGGTTCCCGGCAAGATATGGCGGCCGGCTCTCATCAGTAATTGATATTTATGTGAAGGAGGGAAATATGAAGAAATTTTCCGGGGAGGGAACAGTAGGTATTGTGGCTTCAAAAATGACAGTGGAAGGTCCCATAAAAAAAGATACAACATCCTTCCTAGTTTCTTTAAGGCGTACTTATATTGACCTGCTCGCACGTCCTTTTATTTTGGCCGCAACTGACGGTATGGGATATGGAGGATACTACTTTTATGATGGCAATATTAAATTAAATCATAAATTTTCCGATAAGGATCGGGTTTATGCCAGTTTTTACGGTGGAGATGACCGCTTTTATGTTACGGCTACTGACCAATATATGTCAGATGGTAATAATATTGATTTTAATGCCACTTTCCGCCTGGGTTGGGGAAACAAGACCTCGACCCTGCGATGGAACCGCATCATATCAAAAAAACTTTTCGCCAATGCCGCGCTTACCTGGTCTAAGTTTAAATTTTACACCGACATTGAACTGGAGGAAATTGAAAAGAAAATTACCGGTGATGTTACAAGCGGTTTCGCCCTGAAATATTTCTCAGGTATTAATGACTGGGCTGGTAAACTTGATTTTGATTATTTCCCGCACCCCGATCATTTTATCAGGTTCGGAACAAATTATACATACCATACTTTTAATACGGGCGCTCTTCAATTTAAATTTACAAGTGAAAACATAATAAAAGATACATTATTGGGGAGGCCACCAACTTATGCAACCGAATATTTCGGTTATTTAGAAGATGACTGGCGTATTAACGCTCTCCTGAAAGGTAATTTTGGTTTACATCATTCCGGCTTTTTTGTTGGTGACACATTCTATTATTCATTCCAGCCGCGTGTTTCCACGCGTTATTACCTTTCGGAACACCTTGCGTTAAAAGGTTCATTTGCAACTATGACCCAATACATCCACCTCTTGTCAAATAACACGGCAATGCTTCCCACTGATTTATGGTTACCTGTAACCGAAAAAGTAAAACCCATGAATTCACAGCAGGTTGCATGCGGTCTGGCCCGCACACTTAAATTAAAAGATGAGGACTTTGAAATAAGCGTTGAGGGGTATTATAAATGGATGCAGAACCTGATTGAATACGGTTATGGAGCCGACTTTATGGATCAGAGCGGTGTATGGGAAGATAAAGTGGAAACCGGCAAAGGATGGTCTTACGGCAGTGAACTCTTCCTGCAGAAAAAAACGGGGAAATTTACCGGATGGATAGGATATACCCTTTCCTGGACATGGCGGCAATTTAACAACCTGAACAAGGGGTTAAAGTATCCCTATAAATTTGACCGCAGGCACGATATCTCCATTGTCAATTCCCTGAAGATATCAGAGACCATGGATGTAGCGGCTACCTGGGTTTATGGAACCGGAAATGCAATCACCCTGCCCGTAGCACAATATCCGGATGTCCCTGAGTTCCAACCGTACAATGAATATTTCGGCTTTAACACCGTTGAATATTATGGCGAGCGAAACAGTTTCAGGATGCGTTCATACCATCGCCTTGACCTTGGTGCAAATTTTAAACACCTGATGAAGTGGGGAGAATTATGGCTGAATGTAAGTATCTATAATGTATACAGCAGGAAGAATCCATATTTTTACTATTTCGGATATGATGATTTTGGCAACCGGCAATTAAAGCAGGTCAGTTTGTTCCCGATAATACCGTCAATAAGTTTTTCGGTGAAATTTTAAAAATTATGACAACAATAAATATTTCAATACTTTATTTGTTGGCGGTAACTATTATTATTTCGGCATGCGAGATGGTTGTTGATATTGACATGCCCGATCACAAGCCGGTGCTGGTTATCAATTCGCTTTTCAATTCCGACAGCATTTTTCGGGTCGCGGTAAGCCATTCCATCGGGATACAGGAAGATGCGTCCGATATTACAAATATTGAAAATGCAACTATTGAAATTCTTGAAAATAATATTTCGTTGGGATCGCTTTCCTGGTTGCCTATTGGATTTTACACTAATCCGCTTATTAAAATCACAGCAGGCGCCTCTTATGAAATCCGCGTTTCTGCGGGGGATTATCCGGCTGTCACGTCCACAAACACTATTCCATTGGCAAAAATGATTATAATAAAGCAGGTAAAAGACAGTGTAAAAATAGGAGAGGCGCAAATGGAGCAATACGTTACAGAGGTCACGATTGAAATTCCTGACCAGGCCGCAGAGGTAAATTTTTATGCGATACAGATATATGCTGAAGATACCTTTTATTCATCATGGGATGACTCGGTATGGGTCAATAGTTATTTCCTTAATCTCTCAACACGCGATCCGGTACTGGGGCAAACCGAAGAATATACACAGATGCTTAAATTTTCCGATGAATTATTCAACGGGAAGAATTATAGTGCGATTTTTTATTTTGAAGAAACAGATAAAAATTCAATTGATTCCGTTTTTCTTTATTTTTATTCCCTGAGCAGCTCCTATTATTATTATTCCGTTACCAAGGATCTTTATTATCGGACCCATAACAATCCTTTTTCGGAACCGGTGCAGGTTTATACCAATATTGAGAACGGCCTTGGAATCTTTGCAGGAAGGTGCGGGTCAAGAATAGCCCTTCAATATTGATTTTCTTCGGCAAGTGTAAAAGATTTTACCTTTACATCATAAACCCTTAATCAATATCCGAACCATGAAAATAAATATTATTTTCCTTGCGGCACTTATTTTCACCTCGTGCAATACAGGTGAATGGTTGAAGCGTGTTGAGCAGCGCGCTGATTCCCTGCAAAACATCCTTGAAAACCTCAAAAATAAAGCCATGGCACCCCAGGAATGGAATCATAAAATTGACTGGTTTGAAATACCGGTGAATGATTTCCAGCGAGCGAAGATTTTTTATGAGACAATTCTCGGCATACAGATGCAGGTTTTCGAAGGTGTTGATTCAACAATGGGTGGTGGCGCTTATTCAATGGCTTTCTTTGCCGATATGAAAGACAGCATATCCGTAGGCGGTGCTCTGGTAAAAATGAAGGACTTTGTCCCAAGCGATAAAGGAACCCTTGTTTACCTTCATGCCGGTGATGACCTCAGCATTGCTCTTGGAAAAGTGGAAGCCGCAGGTGGCAAAGTACTAATGCCTAAAACAGGGATTGGTGCAAATAACGAGCACGGGTTTATGGCAATGTTTACCGATACTGAAGGGAACCGTGTAGCCCTTCATTCCATGAATTAAATTTCTGCCGGATATAACCGCATAAAAAAACCCTGACTGGTTTTACGGGATTTACTCCATAGAAATCATCAGGGTTAAAAAAATCGGCAACGACATACTCTCCCCCGATGTTCATCGGGGTACCATCTGCGCTGGTGGGTTTAACTTCTCTGTTCGGAATGGGAAGAGGTGGAACCCCACCGCTGAAGTTGCCTTAGATTTTCAATAAGATGACATATTGCTTTATTTATTGCAGTGACTATTTATTTCCAGCGTTCTCTGTAAGAAACTTTTCGGGTTATTAGTATTGCTTGGCTGAAGATATTACTATCCTTACACCGGCAACCTATCAACGTTATAATCTTTAACGACCCTCAAACGAAGCCTCATCTTGGAGTGAGTTTCGCACTTAGATGCTTTCAGTGCTTATCTCGTCCAAACTTGGCTACCCTGCAATACAGCTGACACCATAGCAGGTATACCAGAGGTTTGTCCGCATCGGTCCTCTCGTACTAGATGCAGCACTCCTCAAGCTTCAAACGCCCGCAACAGATAGGGACCGAACTGTCTCGCGCATGTCAATACTTACCTGGTTTTATTCTACTAAAATTCAGGTCAAGAATTTACCCCCGCATTTCTGCGGGCATGGACTATACCTTCATCCCGATCAATCTTGCATCGGGAGATTGGCGTATTAGTCCCGCTTTTCAGCGGGACTCTCTCCTTGATTGGATCAGTCTCTACGGGGTCACTCCGATTTTCATCGGAGGACTTCCCTCGGTATTGCCCTTTTCATACGTTCGAATATGAAGGAGGGTTTTACCGATATGAGCCAATTTTATTTTTCTCCACATTACTGCGGAGCAACGCAGCGTATTCTACGTTCTGAACCCAGCTCACGTGCCACTTTAATGGGCGAACAGCCCAACCCTTGGGACCTTCTCCAGCCCCAGGATGTGACGAGCCGACATCGAGGTGCCAAACCCCCCCGTCGATATGAGCTCTTGGGGGAGATCAGCCTGTTATCCCCGGAGTACCTTTTATCCTATGAGCGATGGCCCTTCCATTCGGAACCACCGGATCACTATACCCAACTTTCGTTCCTGATCGACTTGTAGGTCTCACAGTCAAGCACCCTTCTGCTATTGCACTCAACGCACGGTTACCAAGCGTGCTGAGGGTACCTTTGGAAGCCTCCGTTACTCTTTTGGAGGCGACCGCCCCAGTCAAACTACCCACCAAACAATGTTCCCCGATGTTAATCGGGGTTAGACACCGAATGATAGAAGGGTGGTATTTCACTGATGACTCCATGACGCCCAAAAGCGCCACTTCAGCGTCTCCCACCTATGCTACGCATCCATTATCCAGAATCAATGTTAAGATGTAGTGAAGGTTCACGGGGTCTTTCCGTCCCGTTGCGGGTACTCGGCATCTTCACCGAGACTACAATTTCACCGGATCCCTCGTTGAGACAGCGCCCAAGTCGTTACGCCATTCGTGCAGGTCGGAACTTACCCGACAAGGAATTTCGCTACCTTAGGACCGTTATAGTTACGGCCGCCGTTCACTGGGGCTTCAGTTCAGAGCTTCTGCCGGGGAATCGCTGTTGCCAGTAGGCAGAAGGCTTTCTGCTTTCTTGCCTTCCGCTTTCTGG
>JACPRZ010000012.1 GCA_016193485.1 Bacteroidota bacterium
AGGAGGCATTACTTGTCATGCTGCTATTATTTCCCGAGAGTTAGGGATACCCTGTGTCATTGGAACAAAGATTGCCACGAAGGTATTAAAAGACGGATTAATAGTTGAAATAAGGGCAAACCATGGTTTGGTAAAAATCATTCCATAAATATTAATAATACCTCTGATTATAATCTCAAAATGACTATCATTAATGACCACAATTAACTAAATAGTCTAATGCATTAATTTTAATAATTAACTGACTGAGGTAATCACATGAAAAAATACATTAAAGAAACCATAAAAAAAGATCTGCCCAAAGGATTTCAGACATCGGAATTTCTCCTCGAACATGGCTTCATTGATATGATCGTAAAGAGGAATGAGTTGAAGAAAACCCTCGCAGATTTGTTTACGCTGTTTAAAAATTGAAGGGTGAAGGGTTAAAGGAGATAGGGGAGATAATGGAAATAAGGGAATTTCCCCTACCCCTGTATCTCCCCTATCCCTTTATTTCCTTACTTTATCGGTATCTGGCTGAGCAGTGTGAGATTCTGCGGATCGGAATAATCATACTGGTAAAGACCGGTGGTGCCTATCAGGATGAGTACATTATCCCATGGAATAACATCGTTTGCAATCAGATTCGTATAGTGATTCTTTAAGGTCAGGTTCGGGGTGGATTGAATGTCGTACACTTTTAATCCGCTCTTGCCATCGCATACAAAAAGAGTATTATTGTCAAGTCCAAGTCCATAGGGATCATCCATATCGTAACTTTCAGCAAGCGAAGGGTTGCTGATATTGCTGATGTTTATAACGCTCAATTCGCTCACAAAACCACCGCAGCCCGCATCGCCCCGCATTGTTGAATAAGCGTAATTGCCGCTTACCACTACCGGATCGCATCGCCTTACATGCTCAAACCGGGATATATATGAAGGTGATGAAGGATTTGACAGATTGTAAATATAAACTCCTACCGGACTCCCGATAAAGAGTTTATCATCATAGTTGAATAACGATTCAATTCCGTCACCTCCGGTCTGTACGACAACCTGGGTAATAAAAACAGGATTGCTTGCAGATGAAATATCATAGACCTTTAATATATTTTTGCTTCCGAGATAGAGATAATCATTGTAAACCGTAAACCTGCCAAGCGATCCTCCAATACCCACATTGCGTTTTAACTGCATTGTTGATTTGCCCGAACCGGATGAGGATGACGAAGTTGATGCGCCAAAACTGTAAACCTCATACGACTCATTAACTTCAACTCCTCCTGTGTTTACGTATTCCGGGCAATTGTTCCTGGATTTGCATTTGCGGGTAACATCTTTTACCTCCCACGATACAACCATTCCGATTGAAGTATCCAGTTCAACAACCGGGTATTGCGGGTCATATTCGGGAATGGAATAGGGAAACTGGTCAGGAATTCTTTTAACAACCGAGGCGGAGGAAATGTTATTTATGTCGATCGCCACAAGGTCGGTGAAATTGTCGGCATATAGGATGTTATCTTTTACTGCAACATCAACATTGCCTGGAATATTGAGAAAAGAAATGGTGTTGGGAGCCGAAGGATTGCTGTTATCAATAATATGAATGCCTTTTTCAAGGTCATTTACAAAAAGGTAATTTCCTGAAAGGTAAATTTTACCTGCCTTGTTTATTTCTGCCGGTGAAGATGAATATACCTTTTCAACCTGGTCGTAGGCAAGGTAAACAGGTACATTGGCTTTATAAGTGATGATCCTCGAATCATCAAGACAGCCGGTTAATGAAATTGCCGTTATGGCAAGAGCCGGGATGAACGATTTGTTTTTCATAGGGGTACTGATTAATTTAATGTCCCGCAGTAGGATGTTTCATGCGGTACACGGGTGATAAAGATAAAATATTATTTTTGGTTAGTAATAAGACGAAACTAAACAATAAAACGTTTAAACAGCCGTTTTATTGTTGTATCTTACTTATACATAAAGTGGGATAAAACCCTGCCTACCGGTCCGATGACTCTGACGAGTATCGGACTCCGTCAGAGCAGGCAGGCATTAATTTCAATCAATTTCCGTTAGTTTCTATTCAATTGTGTTACTTCCGGTTATTGAGAAGGTACAGTATTTAACCCAACTCTGTCCTTGATATTATTTTTGTGTGCACGAAAAATAGTACACCGTTTCTTAATTACTCCTAAATCCCCTGAAGGGGTCTTAAATTTTCCCCCTTCAGGGAGTTAGGGGGTAGGAAGAAAGAGTGTTCTCCAATTTAGTGCAGTTTTTCGTGCGCCCTTATTTTTACTAATTCCCTTTTGTATTTAATATTTTATTACCTTTGCCCTCCTTTTGAATAATCATACAGATGAACATTTCAGAAATATGATCTATCGCGATAACCGTCAAAACGGCACCAGGCAGGAAATTATCAAAGCACATGGCCGTAACCAAACTGACAGCGGTTCCCCCGAAGTACAGATTGCTCTTTTCACCGGAAGGATCACTGACCTGACTAACCACCTGGCAACCAATAAAAAGGACTTCCGTACACAACGGGCTTTAATGAAACTGGTATCCAAAAGGAAACGGCTGCTTGAATATCTTAACGGTAAAGATTATAATCGCTACAACGCAATATTGGAAAAACTTAACCTGAGGAAATAAGAGTTTAGCATAAGTCCATTCTGACCACTTCGGTGCGTAATTATCAGTCAATGGCTTACCATCATTTAATTTAGGAGTATCATTTTACAAGGCGGAAAGGTCATTACATTTATTCTTACTTGTTTTTAATTCATTCTTTTCTTAGTTCGCAGAGTTTTTTAATCATTATTATTTAATTTTAACTTTCAATTTCATGGATACAAAAGTTGCAACCGTTTCGTTTCAGTTACCCGATGGCAGGAATGTCACTATTGAAACAGGTAAACTGGCGCGGCAGGCCGATGGCGCTGCCATGGTCAGGATGGGTAACACTATTCTCCTCGCAACCGTCTGCGCCAATCAGAATCCGAAGGAAGGGCTCGATTATTTTCCCCTCTCAGTTGACTACCGGGAAAAATATGCCGCATCAGGAAGGTTCCCGGGCGGATTTTTCAAACGCGAGGCAAGACCTTCAGATATTGAAACACTTGTTTCACGGCTTACGGACAGGGCATTGAGGCCTCTCTTCCCTGAGGACTTTCTCGCTGAAACACAGGTGATCATCACCCTCGTTTCTGCCGATAAAAATGATTTGCCCGATGCACTCGCCTGCCTTGCGGCATCGGCTGCCCTGGCAGTTTCAGATATTCCTTTTAATGGACCCGTGTCCGAAACACGGGTAGCAAGGATTAACGGGCAACTCGTAATAAATCCGACACTTACCGATAATAAGAATGCGGATATAGACCTGATAGTCGCGGCAAGTGAGAAATCAATTGTAATGGTGGAAGGAGAAATGAAAGAGGTCTCCGAGCAGGATATGATTTCGGCAATTAAATTCGCTCATGATGCCATAAAAATTCAATGTCGTGCGTTGAATGATCTTGCGGCACAGGTTGAAAAATCCAGAACAAAAAGAACCTATTCCCATGTTCAGCATGATAATGATCTGAAAGAAAAAATGAACAACCTATTATATGAAAAAGTTGCGGGTGTGATACGTTCCGCAGTAAAATCAAAGGAGGAAAGAAAATCGGCTTATGATGCGATCCTTGAAGAATATGTGAAGACATTTACCAAAGAAGAACTCGCAGCAAAAAAACCATTCATCAACCGTTATTTTGAGGAAATTAAATATGAAGCAAGCAGGGCGCAGGTCATTGAAACAGGTATCCGGCTTGATGGCAGGAAAACCGATGAGATAAGGACGATTACGATTGAGCCGGATATTTTACCCGGAACTCACGGGTCGGCTCTCTTCACGCGCGGTGAAACCCAGGCGCTTGCCTCGGTGACGCTGGGCACCAAACTGGATGTGCAAACCATTGACGGTCCGATAATACAGCATGATGAGACCTTTATGCTCCATTACTATTTTCCCCCCTTCTCAACCGGTGAAGTGAAACCGTTGCGCGGGCAGGGTCGCAGGGAGATAGGCCATGGCAACCTTGCACTACGCGCCCTGAAACCCATGATACCCCCACAGGCGGAAAATCCTTATACCATTCGCATAGTATCAGATATCCTTGAATCAAACGGTTCTTCTTCAATGGCTACGGTTTGTGCCGGAAGTTTAGCCCTGATGGATGCCGGAGTGAAAATCCCTCGGCATGTTTCCGGGATAGCCATGGGGCTGATTACCGGTCCGGATGGAAAGTATGCGGTGCTTTCCGATATTCTTGGTGATGAAGACCATCTTGGCGATATGGACTTTAAAGTAACCGGGACGGAACAGGGCGTCACCGCCTGCCAGATGGATATTAAAATTGAAGGATTGTCTTATGAAGTTATGGCGGAAGCGCTGGAACAGGCGCGCATCGGCAGGATGTTCATTTTAACGCATCTCTATACCGCAATTGAACAGCCGCGATCCGATTTCAAACCACACGCACCCAGAATAGTGCAGTTGCAGATACCGAAAGATATGATCGGTGCGGTAATCGGTCCGGGAGGAAAAGTAATACAGAAACTCCAGGAAGAGACAAAAACAACTATCGTGATTGAAGAAGAAAACGGCTATGGCATAATTGATATCGCTTCCGATAATAAAGAATCCATTGATGCTGCCGTAGCAAAAATCAAAGGCATTACCGCTGTTCCTGCAAGGGAACGGTGAAAAGCATTAAAGAATTTGGCGCCTTTGTGGAGTTTCTGCCCCATAGAGAAGGATTATTGCATATCTCCGAAATTTCATGGGAACACCTCGCAACCGTATCGGATGTACTTAAAGAAGGCGATGAGTTGGAAGTAAAACTGATTGAAATTGACCCTACAGGACGATATCGCCTTTCGCGAAAAGCGCTCCTGCCTGCTGCTGACGGTCAAACCTATCAGCCAAGACCGCGCCCCTCCGGACGTTCCTTTTCACGGGGAAACGGCCACTCCGGCCCCCCCCGGAGAGGATTTCAATCCGGGCGGTCAAGGGACAGGGATAGATAATCGGCCGGATATCCGGAGGTCTTATTCATTTTCTCCAATTTGTCCCGTAGATTTTCACAAGTCCTCATCTTCAACAATTCCTAAATTTTCTATCTTTGACATGAAAGATGAACAAAAAATATCTTTTTCTTTTTCAGGTATTTCTTCCTGCCTCCTTTGCGGTTTATAATACCGTTACTGCCCAACTATTCTATAATAACGGTGCAACTTTTTATACCAATACCGGAGCCATCATAAAAGTGAATGGCGATGTTGTAAATGCATCCGGGCTGTTAAATAACAACGGGCAGACCTTTATTGATGGGTTCGTCACTAATGGTTCCACTATCTCATGTAATGGAATAATTGATCTCACAGGCGACTGGACAAACAATGGTATTTTTAATGCTGGAACCGGTGAAGTAGTCATGAGCGGTGATACGCAGACAATCGGTGGTATTTCATCTTCTTCATTCTATGATCTTATCCTTTCGGGTACAGGCGTTAAAAAACTCGCGCTTAACACGACCGTATCCAATACACTTGATCTGAATGACCGGGAACTGGCAACCGATGTTTCGTTTTTATTCGTTACAAACGGTGATACCGGAGCGATAAAACGGACAACCGGTTTTGTGAGCAGTACATCTTTCGGAAAATTATCGCGTGTTACAAATTCAACTGAACCATATCTTTTTCCGACAGGTTCATCCAACCCTTCGGTTATTTACAGGCCTTTGAAAATTAAACCCGCTTCATCGTCAGCAAACTCTTTTGCCGTGCGGCTTGCAAACACCGATGCCACGCTGGACGGCTACAACCGGAACACAAAAGAACCTTCATTGTGCTATGTAAACGGACTTTTTTACCATCGCATATCCCGGCTTGCCGGATCCGATGCTGCCGATATCTCTTTTTATTACGATAATATTGCTGACGGTTCTTTTAAAAACATTACCCACTGGCAGAATTTTCCAAGGTGGGAAACGATCACTCCGGTTACATCTGTAATCAATTCCTCACCGGCACTAAGTATTCTTACAATAACAGGATGGAATAACTTTTCACCGGAACCGTTTGCCCTCGGCAACGATTCACTTGGCGTGATGATCGCATTAACTCCGGAAAGTCCCTGCACCGGTGATACGCTTTCTTTTACCGCAACACCGGGGTATCAGACCTATGAATTTTATATTAACTCGGTACTAATACAGAGCGGAGCGGGGAATATCTTTACTCCTTCATCCGTTTTCACCGGTGATAGTGTCTTTTCCGTTGCTACCGATGCATCGGGGTGCAAGGGTAAAAGTAATCCAACGGTAGTCAACATCAATTCTGTCCCGGCTGCAAATATCACCCCCCCCGGACCGGTATCATTCTGCTATGGCGACAGCATAATACTTCAGTCCTCAGCAGCAAATTCTTACCTCTGGCTCAGAAACGATACGGCTACGGGGCAAACTACACAATCCGTCACCCTGTTTAACTCAGGAGATTATAAAGTGGTTGTGACCAATTCCACAGGATGTTCAGATACTTCCGCTCCGGTAACCGTTTCTGTTTTTGCAAACCCTACAGCATCAGTTGCTCCCCCCGGACCTCTGGTAATCTGCAGCAATGAAAGCGTTCTTTTACAGGCGGGCTCCTCTTTTTCTTACCTGTGGCTGAATAACGGTTCTTCCACCGGAATTAATACACAAACATTTACCGTTGCCTCTGCCGGAAATTACAGTGTGGTTGTTACTGATGCAAATGGTTGTTTTGATACTTCAACCATTGTATCCGTAGCAGTTAACCCTGCGCCTGCCGCTATTATCACGGTATCAGGTGTTCTCACTTTTTGTTCAGGCGACAGCGTTATTCTGCAATCGTCATCACCGGATAGTAATACCTGGCTCCTTAACGGATTACCTTCCGGAGATACTACTCAAAATCTTACTGTAACAACTTCCGGAACATATGAAGTTATTGTCATGAATTCATTTAATTGTTCCGACACTTCCGATGCTGTCAATGCAACGGTTTTCCCGGCACCGGTACCTGTAATTACCCCCCCCGGAATATCGAAAATTTGCTCAGGCGACAGCATAACGCTGCAATCATCGGAATCATCCGGAAATTCATGGCTCTTAAATGGAATGCCAACAGGTTATGTCTCCCAAACCATTTCGGTATCGAATGCAGGAGCATACTCCGTTGCAGTTACTGATTCAAACGGATGTTCCGATACTTCATCATCCGTTACCGTTATTGTTAATCCAGCCGTTACTGTTCTGATAACAGCCATTGGCAACACTACATTCTGCTCCTATGAAAACGTTATCCTGCAATCGTCATCTGCCACCGGTAATCAATGGATGATGAACGGAGCATTTACCGGTGATACGCTGCAGAATATTACGGTTAATAATTCTGGTGATTACCAGGCAGTGGTTACCAACTCGTTTGGGTGTTCGGATACGTCCGTTATTATTGCAGTTACCGTCCTTCCGGCTCCGGTTGCGTCAGTAACGGTCATGGATACAACCGTATTTTGTGACGGTGACAGCGTTATCCTGCAATCGTCATCGCCCATAGGAAATAACTGGCTTATGAACGGGTTACCTGCCGGATCAACTTCGCAAAATCTCACGGTTTTTTCCGGAGGAAATTATTCAGTGGTCGTTACGGACAGTTCCGGATGTTTCGATACATCGTCTGCTGTAACGGTGATCGTAAATCCGGTTCCTGTTGCTCTGATTACAGCCCTTGATACTACAATCTTCTGCAAAGGATCGGTTGTTCAATTACAATCCTCATCATCAACAGGTAACAACTGGATTCAAAACGGTATTTCTCTGGTGTTAACCGCACAAACCATTACCGTTGACAGCAGCGGTATTTACCAGGCAATTGTTACAAATTCATACAATTGTTCCGATACTTCCAACCCGATAACCGTTACCGTAAATGACACGCCTTCTGTTTCTGTTGTTTCATTCAACGGATTCATTTGTTACGGTAGCACTGATGGATTTGCGATCGTAACCGCAACCGGAGGTAGCGGCAGTTATTCCTTTATTTGGAGTAACGGTGAGAGTACAGCGGATAGTTTGCAATATACTCTTGACAGTTTGACTTACGGATCTTATACGGTAACCGTCACCGATGGCAACGGATGTTCAGCTTCCCGCACGGTGGTCATTTCTCAGGCCACACAGATTAACATCACTTCCTCATCTTCCGAAGTATCCTGTTATGGTGTTTGTGATGGCAGCGCTGCAACCACTGTAACCGGTGGCGCTCCTCCCTATACTTATTTATGGCAGGATTCTTCCGGTGTGACTGCCGGAATGCAGAATTCGATCTCGCAGGTATGTTCAGGGAATTATTTCCTTACTGTTTCCGATACTATGAATTGCGCAGTCAACCAAACAGTATTCATCTCAACACCCCCCCCTGTAACTGCCGGTTTTTATGCCGATTCAATTGACGGATACCTTCCTCTTGAAGTTAATCTGACGGATACGAGCATTGGAGCCAATACCTGGCAGTGGGATTTTGGTGACGGTTCAACATCCATTCAGCAAAATCCGCAGCACACTTTTGACGATACCGGCACTTTTACCGTTTTATTGAGGATAGTTTCATCCGATGCCTGCACCGACACGGCAACCCTGAAAATAAGAGTAAAACCCGTACCGGAAATAAATTATTTCATTCCGAATGTTTTCTCTCCCAATGGTGACGGTAAGCACGATATTCTTTACGTTTATGGAAACGGGATAGCAACCCTGTATCTTGTTATTTATGACCGGTGGGGAGAAAAGGTCTTTGAGACATCCGATCAGAAAACCGGGTGGGATGGTGCTTTCAGGGGTAAGCCCTGTAATCCCGATGTATATGTCTATTATTTAAAGATAAAACTTTCAGGTAAACCCGAAGAAATAAAGGAAGGGAATATAACCCTCTTAAAATAATCCATGACGATAGATAAAAAATACCGGTATTCCTTTTGCATTTTGCGCTTTGCGCTTTGCATTTTTCTGTTTTTCCCCCCTTGGGGGGGATCCCGATGGCTATCGCTTAAGGAAGCGATTTCGGGCGGGTTTCTCGGTGCCGGTATAACGTTCATAAGGGATGAAGCCGGTGACTCGGAATTCGGCATTACCCAGATGAATATTTCGTTATCCAGTTCCAAACATTTTGACAGTTATCACCTGGTATCAGCCGGCTTGCAGGGGGGGGTAGCGCAGCGGAGCGTGAGTCCGGAAAAACTCCAGTGGGGCAGCCAGTGGAACGGCAACCGGTATGATGAGACCATCGCACCGGATGAACCGCTCTTTTCGGAGAATTTTTCTTTTGCCGATTTTTCCGGGGGACTTTTGTGGACATTCAACAATGAACGGAACACAAAAGTTCATGCCGGTATTTCAGCGCTGCATCTCAACAGGCCGAAGCAATATTTTTATACCAACTATAAAAACCTCTATTCAAAAATTGTTTTCCTCGGGAGCGGGGAGTTTCTTATTTCCGGTTCACGCACCTCTCTGCTTCCTTCGCTTTTGACGGTAAAAGAGGGTCCTTCAAAGGAGATTATCACCGGGCTTATGGTGCGGCAGAATTTTGCCGGGGGGGAGGGTGATGAAGCCGGTAGCGAAACATCGGTTTCCGGTGGAATTTATTCAAGATTATCGGATGCATTCATACTTGCCGGGCAGATTCAGTACAGGAACTTCTCGTTTGGAATCGCTTACGATGTAAACGTCTCAGGTCTTAGCGTGGCGAGCAAAGGGAGGGGGGGATTAGAAATTGCAATAACCTACATTCCGGGCGCTAAAAGCAACAGGGGAGAAGATGTGCCGAGGGTGAAGTTTTAGCGCTTCTTTAATACTGAAACACTTCCCGTATCTTCCCGATAAATCCTGAACCGGCAATAGTACCTCCAAGAAGTATCATGTTCTTAATGGCGGTTTCATTGGGTATGCTAAATTACATTGGACAACAGTTACACGGTATAAACTGAAAGTAAGCAAAAATGAAATGAGTATAAAAACGAATGGATATGAGGAATTGACAAAATTTAAGGAAAATATTTATAAATATCACTCCGGTGTGCTACAGTTACAATAAATAGTTCACTTTTTTCCAGATAAAATCCAATGCGGTAATTTCCCACCCGTATACGGTAAGCATTTTTTTGTCCTTTCATTTTTTTAAGGTTTGGAACAGCGACAAGAGAATTGGCATCCAATAAAATTTTAACTGCTTTGCTGACATTTTTTTTTAAGGAAGGGTCGGTAATTTTATCCAACTCTTTTTCGAACTTTTTGCTGAAATATACCTTCATTTGAGGTCAAGTTTTTTCATGACCTCTTTTGTGTTGGCTTTACCGCTTTTACGCCCCGCTTCCATCATCTTAATAAAAATTTCATCTTCCATTTCTTCAATTTCAACGGGAGTAAGAAATTCAACAGATTTTGAAGTTGCTGAAAAATTGCGAAGTATGGATAATAACAGTTTACTGTTTTGACTATTGTCTTTTATTGATACTATGTGAGTCATGAATATTAATTTTGCAACAAAAGTACAACAAAATCACCTTAACCGGTTTCCCCGATGGTATATCCCGCAGACACTATATTATTCTGATGCTGAATGATTTTGTGCTGACGCTTTGGTACAGCATTCTGACATTTTCGTCAGAACAAATCATTCAGATCAGGATATACTGATGAATTTGATTTTGGATACTTGCAAAATCAAATTCCGTCAGTATACCTTATTTTTTCCGGTTTAACTACTGGAACACTTCCCGTATCTTCCCGATAAACCCAGAACCGGCAATATTACCTGCAAGAAGTATCATGTTCTTAATTGCGGTTTCATTGGATATGCCATGCCCTATGACAACCGTTGAATTAAGGCCTATTATTGGCATACCGCCATATATTTCGTAGTTAAACCGGTCAAAGAATTCATCCTTAATTTTTCTTTTACGGATAAGAGTGTAAAATGCCTCCGCCTGTTTCAAGACCACATTTCCGACAAATCCTTCGCATACTACAACATCGCACTTATCGGTAAAAAGGTCGCGGCCTTCAATATTCCCGGTAAAGTTGAATTCTTTTGAGCCGTTCATCATTTCATAAGCCGCCTGGCACACGAGGTTCCCCTTTTTTTCTTCCTCACCAATATTGAGCAGGGCTACTCTCGGATTGTCAATTTTAAAAACATATCTGGCGTATAAATTTCCGAGAATACCGAATTGATACAGTACGTCCGGCCTGCAATCGGCATTGGAGCCGACATCCAGAATGAAATTAAACTTACCGGAAATCTGCGGTAAGGCACAAATAATGGCCGGACGGATTACACCCATTATCGCTTTTACCGTGTACATGCCTCCTACCATCATGGCGCCTGTATTACCTGTTCCTGCAAATGCATCAATCTTACCTGATTTCAACATCCGGAAACCGACAGATATGGAGGAGTTGGGTTTTTGTGCGATCGCTTTGGTCGGATGATCTCCCATACCAATGATGTCGGGAGCATGAACTATCTGAATTCCTTTAGTTGAAGCGCCAAGTTCAGATAATTTAGTTTGGATGACGGCTTCATCACCGATCAGCGTCAGTACGCTGTCAGGTGGCAGTTCTGCGCGTGCAAGCACAGCGCCTTTCATGGTAGTGTCAGGAGCAAAATCGCCACCCATTATATCAAGTGCGATGTTCATAGGGTTATTGACAGTTTATCAGGTTTATTTAATTTGTAGTCCCATCAAAAAATTCATAATTTCGATTTTTCCACAGATTTCGCAGGTTATCGCAAATGTAAAGTACTAAAATTCAAAAATGATATTTCTGCGAAAATCAACGTAATCTGCGGGAGACACTTTTCCAAGTGAACTCAATATTCATACACAAACTTCTTCACCGAAATAAGGTTGCCTTTATCGTCAAAGGTTTTCTTTTCGGTCTTCATTCCGTTTTTATCATAAGTGAACATTTCCTTGCGGATAATTTTCCCGCCCGAATCGTAAACAACTTCGGAAGTTTTTTCACCGAATGCATTATAAACAAAAAGCGTTTTTTCAATAAGTTTTCCCGCAGCATCATATAGATACATTTCGGTTTTATTGTTATTCATATCATATTTGGTAACTTCTTTGCGAAAAGATCCATCTGTCTGTTTTTCAGTATATTCAACAATATCTTTGTTTTTGTTATACCTGAATGTTTCTTTTTTCTTAAAAGCGCCTTTTTTATCGTATTGTTCATCTTCAAGGATTTCACCGTCAGGAGCAAATTTTGTGTACGATTCCTTTATTGAATTTTCTTTTCCGTCAGCGCCTTTTTCGGTCGTTGTCACCGTGACCGATTTGATGCCGTATTTTTTAATGTCTTTTTTCTTTTGGGCGTGGATGGGGAGTGTAAGGGAAATAAGGGAAATAAGGGAAATAAGGGAGATATGGGGCTTAAATATTGGCATCATATTGGTAAGTTTGATTTTGTAAGCGGCTATTGTTCAAACATTCATTCTTAATTAAGTACAGTTATTGTTCCGGCATCAACCAACTGATTATTACTGGTAATTGTTATTGATTTTTTAATTGCCAAATCGGGAGGATTAATCGGGGTCGGCACCTGTACCCATTTGGCTGAATCTTCTGAATAAGAATATATAAGATATTGTCCTTTGCGTAGATTCCTGAATTCATAGAAACCATTGAAATCGGTCCTGGTTCGTTCATTAAAGCCCACCGTATCGCCATAAATGATATAGACATCCAGGTCCGGGGCATAATATGAATTTTCGATTGTTGTAAAATTAGCATTATAGTCCTTCAGAAAGACCCTGCCACGGATAGCGGAGGATCCGCTATTGTCCGCTTCTTTATAGACAATCAGATCAGCAATAATTTCCTTGTCTTTTTTGGAAATTTCGATTTCATTGACTGTTACCTTAACCGAAGGAGAGGAGTTTGATGTATCAAGCGAATAAGCATAAATGCGGTATTTTCCCGGCAGGAGATATTTAAAAATAAAAGAACCGTCATAGCCGGTTTTGATATCATCGCTGGCAACATCGGTTTCATTGCCATAAACAATAAAAACATCTTCATCGGCAAGGAAATCCTCAGATGTGACAGGGGTCGAAGGTGAATGATAATTGCCGGCCAAAAGTTTGCCTTTGACAGATGCTTTGCCTCCTTCACCGGGATCTTTTTTGCAGGAGAGGGAGAAAAGGGAAATAAGGGAAAAAAGAGAAATAAGGGAATAAGGGGGAATTAAAGTATATAACCTCATTTTAGGTTCTTTAAAAAATCAAGCGAAGATAGGGGAAAAATGACTTGAAGATAAACCAACATTTGTAAAAAGAAATCCGAAATATTTTGCTGTCCCGCCTGGGCTCGAACCAGGAGTCTTCTGAACCAAAATCAGACGTGTTACCAGTTACACCACGGGACAAAAAAATTGCGAATTACGGATTTTAAATTGCGGATTGGAAAATCAAATTCCTGTGCATTCTGGGATTTTATGATTTCAATCCGCAATATTGGCAATCCCTGCCTGCCGGCAGGCAGGCGAAATACGAAATATCTATTGCGAATTGCTTATAATAAATTAAGGGTCAAAAATGAGTACAGGCGTTTGATATTTAATTGTAAATTTACTGCAAAATTACGAAAAAAACGCTATGGAGAAAATAAAAAAACAGGCAGTTCATGGCGGCAACGGTAGCGTGTCGGATCAATACGGAGTCCGCGATGCGCTTCAGACCCTAGGCATTAGGGAAAACAATCCCGGTGCAAGCAACGGTAATCAATGGCTCAATACATCGGGAGAAATCCTTGAGTCGGTATCTCCGGCTGACGGGAAAGCAATCGCAAAAGTAAGACAGGCCACAAAGGAGGATTATGAAGCGGTGGTAAAAAAAGCACAGGAAGCATTTCTGATATGGCGGAAAATTCCTGCGCCAAAACGAGGTGAGGTCGTACGGCAGATGGGAGATGAATTGCGCAGATTCAAAGAGCCGCTCGGTAAACTCGTATCCTATGAGATGGGAAAAATTTACCAGGAGGGTCAGGGTGAAGTGCAGGAGATGATAGACATCTGCGATTTTGCTGTCGGGCAATCGCGCATGCTTTACGGCATGACAACCCATTCGGAACGCCCGGATCACCGCATGTTTGAGCAATGGCATCCGCTGGGTATTGTCGGGATCATAAGTGCCTTTAATTTTCCGGTTGCAGTGTGGTCATGGAATGCGATGATAGCCCTTGTTTGCGGTGATGTGGTATTATGGAAGCCGTCCTCTAAAACCCCGCTCTGCGCTATAGCCGTTCATAATATTATTTCATCCGTTTTGCAACGGAACAAGGTACCTGAAGGTGTAGTGAATCTAACTGTAGGAAGTTCTAAGTCAATTGGCGATAATTTCCTTGCCGATACCCGTGTGCCGTTGATCTCAATTACCGGTTCTACGGCTGTTGGAAAACGTGCCGGGAAGATAATCGGTGAGCGGCTTGGGCGCACTATACAGGAACTCGGAGGGAATAATGCAATCATTATTGCTGAAGATGCCGATATGGATCTCACCCTGCGTGCAGTACTATTTGGGGCTGTCGGAACGACCGGCCAGCGGTGCACTTCCACGAGGCGGCTGATTATCCATGAAAAAATTTATGACAGGTTTGTTGAAAAACTGTTAAGCGCATATAACCAGGTAAGTACAAGAATCGGCCATCCGTTAAACCCCGGTACCCTTGTCGGTCCGATGGTGGATCGCAAAGCGGCAGAGGATTATATCAATGCACAGAAGTCACTTGTTCAGGAAGGCGGTAAAATGCTTTTTGGCGGTAAAGTACTGAATGGAAATGAATATGAATCGGGCTGTTATGTAACACCGGCTCTTGCTGAAGCGAGGAATGAATACTCAATTGTTCAGCAGGAAACATTCGCACCTCTTCTCTACCTGATGAAATATAAAAGTATTGAGGAATCTATCGCTATTCAAAACAACGTTCCGCAGGGATTATCGTCTGCAATTTTTACCAAAAACCTCCAATACTCCGAAAAATTTTTATCCTGTGCCGGTTCTGATTGCGGCATCGCCAATGTGAACATTGGCACTTCGGGAGCCGAGATTGGGGGAGCGTTCGGTGGAGAAAAGGAAACAGGGGGGGGGCGCGAAGCCGGCTCCGATTCCTGGAAGGCGTATATGCACAGGCAAACGAATACCATCAATTACGGAACTGAACTTCCATTGGCTCAGGGAATAAGGTTTGAAGTATAAAACCGCTAATATGATTATATTTGTATTATTATTTCAAATGGCATCAGGAAAAACAGACCAAACAATTCTTACCTTCTTGCCGGAACATAAAATCTCAATTTTCAGGCAAGGAAGATAATTCTGCGGGAAAACCGGAATTCGGTATGAAATTCACTGTTAAAAAATGATTAAACGGATCGCGTATTTCCTACTGGCGATATTTTTCGTTTTTATCGGATCAGGCGCCTTTTCTCAACCGGGCAGGGGGGGAACAAGTCACAATATTTCCGGCAAAACCACGGATAAAAATTCAGGGCAGCCGTTACCGTATGCCACTGTTTCTCTTTACCGATCTGCCGATTCTTCGCTGGTGACCGGGGGTATTGCCGATTCTGCCGGTATTTTCAGGTTATCAGCGCCTGCAGGGGGACCGTATTACCTGATATCTTCTTTTATGGGATTTGAAAATGCTTTAATCACCAATATTTCCGTTGCAGGCGATGATAAAAAAATGAATGTGGGACAAATCCGGCTTCAACCGAAAGTTCAACTGCTGAAAGATGTGGAAGTAGTGGGTGAAAAGCCCGATTACCTGCTGTCAATGGACAAGAAAACCTATTTTGTGGGTAAAGATATTGTTGCAGTAGGTGGTACGGTCACGGATCTGTTACGGAATGTGCCATCCATCAATATTGATATGGATAACCAGATAACCGTTCGCGGCAGCAGCGATGTGAAAATTCTCATTGACGGCAAGCCGTCTGCGCTTATGGGCGGTGACCAGTCGGCACTGAACCAGATACCGGTTTATTCCATTGAAAAGATAGAACTTATTACCAATCCATCCGCAAAATATGATGCCGAGGGCATGGGGGGAATTTTAAACATTGTAACTAAAAAAACAGGGGGGGAAGATATGCAGGGCTTTATCAATCTCACCGCAGGTTATTACCACGACCATTCCGGATCGCTGCAGATAAGGATGAACAGGGGCAGGATAAAATCATTTATCGGTTATGATGCAAAATACCAGAAGAACAGCCGTGAAATGGTATCGGAACGGCAGTTTTTTACCGATTCTTCAACTTATTATATGAATTACCTGAGTACAACCGCTTCCGATGAACTTTCGAACAATATATCGGGGGGGGTGGATTGGTCGGTTACTGAAAAGTTCTCTGCCGGGTTAAGCGGTTCTTACAGGTACAAACCCGAAATAGGGGAGAGGTCAACCGGCTTTATGCGGCTCGATTCAGCAAAGAATGAAGAATATTTCAGCGACCGCTCTTCAACGGATGAATCGGTTAAGCAAAACTTTGACGCTTCTCTCATGATGCGAAAGAAATTTATCAGGCCGGGACAACTTCTCTCTATGGATATTTTTTACTCGCAGGGCAGTGATGAGCAGCGCCAGGTAAGCGAGGGCGCTATTTTCACTCCCGATAAATCGGCCCAGATCAGCATAACCGAAAAAGATTTTTCACTTACCCAGACACCGAGGCAGCAGGGAACGGTTCAGGCGGATTATGCGCATCCCATGAAATCAAAGGGAAAAATAGAAACCGGAATAAAATCCTACATGCGCCAGTTGAACAGCAACTATTCCGTTTTGTTTTACGACACATCAGAAAGCGCGTATTTTGAGGATTCCCTTTTCAGCAGTAATCTTGAATTTACCGAGCAGGTTCATGCCGGATATTTTTCGTATTCTGCGGCAATAAGCAAACTGCAATTCATGGCCGGTATCCGTAGTGAGGGAACAGTTATTTCAATCATGCAGGCATTACAGGATTCGGTACCGTATGAAAATTCCTATATTGATTTTTTCCCGAACCTGCAGGTGACATATCCTTTCACCGAAAAACTACCGGTTCAGTTCAGTTACAGCCGCAGGATTACCCGGCCTTCCTACAACCAGTTGGATCCCTCTTTTAATTTCTCCGATCCACAGAATATCCATCGCGGCAATCCCTATCTCAAGCCGGAGTTGACCCATTCGCTTGAACTGAATTTTATGCCTCAAATAAAAGGGGTGCAGTTCCAGGGAAGCGGCTATTATAAATATTCTGTTGACCCTGTAACCCGTTTCCGCAGGCAGATTACAGAGGAAGTTTCGCAGATCGCATTTGAAAATGCAGCATGGAGGCAATCCTACGGGGTTGAAATGACTGTTTCACAAAAACTGAAATTCATGCGGTATAATGCAAGTTTCAATTTTTACCGCATTAACCTGGATGCAAGAAACCTCCTGGAAACCGCACTGCGCGATTTTTACTCCTGGAATGCACGGATGAATGTTACCGTACCCATAAAAAAATATTTTGACTTTATGGTGTCCGGTTTCTGGCAGGGACCCATGCAATCGGCACAGGGCGATATTAAACCGATGTATTTTGCCGATGCGGGAGTCAGGCGCGATCTCGGCAAATCGGGAGAGATTGCTGTTCGCGTGAGCGACCTGTTCAACACAAAAAGATTTGAGATAAACGCATCCGATCCCACGTTCATTATTCATGCGCGTGTAAAACGCCTTTCGCAGCGCATTTATCTTTCCTTTTCTTACCGCATCAACAACTACGCTATGGCCGAGAAAAAAATGCAAAGGGAACAGGCGGAGGAGATGATGATGGAGTAACCCCCCTTAGGGTGGAAGCAAGAAATATAAATTTCACATTGCAAAATCAATCCACTATAACTTTTCCTTTTCCAATAATACCTATACGGTCCTTAAGTAAATAAAAATAAATTCCACTGTCTATATTCTCCCTTGTGATTTTTATTTCAGTACCGGTAAGGTTTATCATTGAAATTATTTCTTGGCCTGAAATATCGTAAATAACAAGGTCTCCGGATTGTACTGGTTCGTTTAATTTGATTGTAGCGGTTGTTGTGAATGGATTGGGAAAAACGAAAAGGTTATTATCTGATATGATTATATTTTCAATAGTGGGGGTGACATTAGTGATGGTTTTGAGAATCGTACCTCCTTCGCCAACGGCATAACCGGTATTGGCACCGGTAAAAAAAACCGAATTTAATCTTTTGGTTGTTCCGCCTGACTGCCCTATCCATGAAGTACCGGCATTGGTGGTTTTCAGGATTGTACCCCAGGTCCCGACTGCATAGCCGGTGATGGTATCGGTGAAATAAACTGAATACAGCCAGTTATTTGTTCCGCTTGATTGAATTGTCCATGTTGCCCCTGCATTGATGGTTTTCAGGATGGTACCGTTATTCCCTACAACATAACCGGTATTGGCATCGGTGAAATAAATGGAATTTAAATCAGTATTTATGCCGCTTGGATAGGCCGTCCAGACTCCCCCCCCGTTCGTTGTTTTCAGGATGGTTCCCCCGTCACCTAAGGCATAACCGGTATTGGCATCAGTGAAATATACTGAATATAACCATTCGCTGATTCCGCTTGATTGACCGGTCCATGTCGTTCCTCCATTGATTGTTTTCCGGATGGTACTGAACAAGCCCACCGCATATCCGGTATTGGCATCGGTGAAATAAACTGAAAATAAATTATTACTTGTTCCGCTCGTTTGAGGCAACCAGTTCACACCGGCATTGACGGTTTTCAGAATAGTCCCGTTATCCCCCGCAATATAGCCCGTGTTGGCATCGGAGAAGTATATTGAATTTAACCAGTTAGTTGTTCCACTTGATTGAGATGTCCATGTGACACCACCATTGGCTGTTTTCAGAATGGCGCCATTGCCGCCAACCGCAAAACCGGTATTTGTATCTGTAAAATAAACTGAATATAAATCATTAGATGTTCCACTTACCTGGGAAGCCCAGCCATCGCCTGCGCTGGTAGTTTTTAAGATTTTTCCGCTGTCACCCACAGCATAACCCGTATTGAAATCCGTAAAATATACGGCATATAAATCGGCACTTATTCCGCTTGACTGGGTTGTCCATGAAACGCCTGCATCGGTTGTTTTCATAATTGTACCGTTGCTGCCCACGGTAAATCCGGTAACGGGATCCGTGAAATAAACGGAATAGTGCCATGTTCCGCTTATTTGCTTTGTCCAGGTAGCGCCACCATCTGTTGTTTTCAAAATGATGCCATTACTGCCTACTGTATATCCGTTATTGGGACCGGTAAAATAAATTGAACTTAACCAGTTGGTTGTTCCGCTTGATTGAACGGACCATGTTAAGCCGGCATCGGTGGTTTTCAGGATTGTCCCACCGGCACCAGCCGCAAAACCGGTGCTTACCCCGGTAAAATAAACAGCACTTAACCAGTTGGTTGTTCCGCTTGATTGGGCGGTCCATGCAGCGCCTGCATCAGTTGTTTTCAGGATGGCGCCATTGCTTCCCACAGCGTATCCGGTACCGGCACCGGTAAAATAAACTGAATTCAGATCGGAAGTTGTTCCGCTTGATTGAACGGACCATGTTAAGCCGGCATCGGTGGTTTTCAGGATTGTGCCTCCGCCACCTGTGATATATCCGGTACTGGCATCGGTAAAATAAACTGAATTTAACCAGTTGGCTGTTCCACTTGATTGAGCAGTCCACGTAGTTCCTGCATTGGTTGTTTTCAGAATAGTGCCATTGTCTCCCACTGCATAACCGGTGTTGGCATCAGTGAAATA
The DNA here is from genome assembly GCA_016193485.1 of Bacteroidota bacterium. GTDB lineage: Bacteria > Bacteroidota > Bacteroidia > JACPRZ01 > JACPRZ01 > JACPRZ01. The sequence continues at coordinate 19,925 of JACPRZ010000012.1, forward strand.
AACGGATCCTAACCATTTAGTTGTTCCGCTTGACTGAGGAATCCAATTGGCGTAAGCAGTACACGATAGGATAAAAAATGTTGCTGCGGGTAATAATAAATTTTTCATAGGTTACCAGGTTGAAAGAATATGTAAAAAAAATAAATTTATTCAACGACCAGTTTGCCGCTGCCGGATATTCCGCTATCGGAAGAAATTTTATAAAAATAAATTCCGGCAGGAAAGTTATTACGATGAATCAGAAATGATGGATCCGCAGCATAGATGGAATTTACCGGCAGGATCGCTGCAATTCTTCCTAATACATCATAAATGATGATTTTTCCTTTTTGAATTTTGAATTTTGAACTTTGATATTTTATCTCCGGAATTCCCATCGGCAATTCATTAAAGCGTTTTTCAAATTCTTCGAGGAACATATTCGCAATAATGTTATCATGTATGACAAGCATATTTTCATCATTTACATCCTCTGCCGAAAATGTCCAGTTATGCGAACCGGTGATTACTGTGGGATCGGAGGAGGAAAGATTTGCATCAATGATCCCGTATTTATGATGGAGCAGCCCGGCAGAATCAAGATGGGAGCGCACATCAATTCCATTTGAAAGAAGGTAGTTATATTCTGAACCAACATCATTTATCTGCTCAATGGCTCCGCGTGACAGACAACCCCTGTTGCGTGCACTGATGAGTGAATCGGCAATATCTTTACGGGTAAGAGTGAGCAGGGCGAAGGAAATATCGGAGCCGGCTGAATTAAGCGCTTTAAGGATTGTACCGGTGGCATTATCGCTGGGTGAAAAATACAACTGAACATTTTTTCCCCCGATCCTGAATTCATGAGGGGTATTATCCGATTTTGCAGTACCGAATTTTGAATTAAGAGAATCGGGTGAAAATCCAATCCCCCCCCACATTTCCTCAAATTCGAGTGTGTATGCGCGGGCAAGCGATTGGTCCTGAATAATTACCAAATTATTAAAGTCATCAAAAAAACTCTGGTATGTCCAGTTCACCGAACCGGTAATCACCCATGCACCGTTTGGGCTGCTGCGGTCAATGACTGCAAACTTATTGTGCATAATACCGGAAGAATTTCCTTTAAGGACATTTATAGCCGGATTAAGATTATTCAGGGCGGAATTAGAGGTCGTCTTATCGGCAACATAGCGGACAATAACGCCACGGGAATAAGCATTATTGATGGCTGTGATCGTAGCGGCTCTTGTATTATTGTAGAGGGCGATATCGAGTGTTGACTGGATTTTATCAATATAGGTAATGATAGTATCTTCAAATGCGGGAGTGTAAATGGCGTCCGTAACGGTTGAAGCGTTATTATCAACAGGGTGATTGAAGTAAACCCGTATTTCACCGGAAGAACCTGAAGCAGTGCAAACAATTTTTACAGGTGAAAAAGCGGTATCTGTTCCGGCAACGGAAAATGCTTTAACGTAATAGATGGTCGCTGCTGAAAGCCCGGTCAGTGAAATGCCGTGATTTACAACAGAGCCGCCTGCATTCAAAGTTCCGAGTTCAAGGGAAGGCGTGGTACCGTAGCGGATTGCAGTTGAAGAAGCGATATTCGTAGTCCATGTAAAATCCAGAAATGTCTGGTTAATGGAAGATATCTGCAGTGTCGAAGTAAACCATACAGAGGATTGGGCCGCTCCCTCCAATCCAATTGCCAGGGGGGGAGTCAGCATTAAAAGAACACGGAACAGATTTTTTCTAATATCTGATTTAATAATAATCATCTGATGTACGGTTCACTCTATCCTTACTCCCATCACGCAAATATCATCGGTCTGCTCGGCTTTACCCTGCCATGAGGATATTTCACTTTCAAGTATTGATTTTTGCTCGTCCATGGGTTTGCCTGCTATGTTTTTGAGCAGTTCCTTAAACCGTGCCGCTTTGAATTTTTTTCCTTTCGGACCTCCGAACTGGTCTTCATATCCGTCAGAAGAGAGATATAGTGCATCATCTTGCTGCATAGCCAGCGTGTGCTGTGTGAAATTCTGATCAGTTTCCCCGATAGAGTAACGTTCACCCCTGATTTCATTCAGGATGCCATCGCGGATATAGTAAAGTGAATTAAAAGCGCCCGCATAGTGCAATTCCAAAGTTTGCGTATTAAAAACACAAAGGGCAAGGTCCATGCCGTCCTTTACTTCGTTTTGGATTTTTCCTGCTGAAAAAAGATGTGCCGAATGACGCAGTGTGTGACGAACGCCCTGGTTGAGGAAAGCGAGAATTTCTGCGGGTGAAAGGATCCCTTTTTCATTTACCGCCTGTTCAAGATATTTAAACCCGATGACCGACATCAGCGCACCGGGAACACCATGCCCGGTACAATCAATGACTGAAAAAACAATTTTATGTTCAACTTTTTCAGCAAAATAAAAATCACCGCTTACGATGTCTTTGGGTTTATAGAGCACAAAACTGCCGGGCAGAATATCTTTAACGCATTGCTCGGTCGGGATCATCGCCTTCTGTATCCTCTGAGCATAGGTAATACTGTCGGAAATATTTCTGTTCTTTTCTTCGAGCAGGGTATTCTGTTCCTCTATCCGGTTTTTCTGTTCCACCACTTCACGCGTGCGCTGCTGAACCAGGTTATCAAGGTTGTAAATAAGTTCGTTTTTATTTTTGAGAGCCGAAATCACCGATTCTCTGATCTTTGCGGAAACGAATCCTGCAATGATTCCGAAAGCGATAAATAAAAAACTCCTTTCCGCCTGTAAATCGAGAGTGCGGGTGCCGGCATCCGGCATGGAATCAGCGATGCAAAGTTTAATGAAGATGAATTGTGCGGCAGAAGCGATTCCTGTCCAAAGGCATAACCTGAAATCCATTTGCAAGGCGGCAAGCACGATAAAGAAATAATAAATAAAGGCAGGGGGGGTATCAAGAATATCTGCGCCTCCTATGGTGCCGGAATTGCGGGCAAGGTCAAGCATGAAGTACAACCCTAAGGTGGGAAAAGTAGTTTCAATGATAGAAATGGTGTAACTGAGCCAGACAGGAACCGTACGGTTCATTCTCCTGAGTCGCTTTAAGGCGAAATACATTCCTGTTTCGCACAGGGCGAAAAAGGCAATCCCGGCAGGAAGGAGGTAAAAGCCGGGAATTGAAAACATTTTCAGAACTGCTTCCGGCACATAACCGGGAGCGAAATAAGTACCCATGAAGCCGATTAGTTGGGCAAGAAAAATGATTCCAAAAAAAACAGCAAGAATTTTCGATTTAAGAGTAAGATTCCTGGTGATAGCGGCATTGAGGTCGGACTCAAGTGAAAGAAGGGCGGGATCGGGGGTTGCGGAGCGGTTCATAGTAAGATCATTGGTCAGAACAATCCGGCAAAGGCAATTATTAAAATGACCAGCTTATTCCGAAACTCGGCAGGATGGGCAGTTGATCCACCCGTTCATAGCGAATGCGGTCAAAATAAAAGATGTTTTGCCGGTTATAAGCATTAACGACCGAAGCGACAACTTCAAGGGTTGAATTCTCGGACGGAAAAAATTTCTTCTTAACCGTCAGGTCGAGCCGGTGATAGTCGGGCAGCCGCCCGTCATTGATAGGTCCATACACATAAGCGAGTTCTCCGTTGGCAGTCAGGTAATTCTGGTTGATATCTTCAAAAGATATTTTTTCATAGAACCCTGCCGTTTTAGTGAATGGAAATCCGGAACCGTAATTCCACCGGGCGTCAAATTCCCAGGTAAGGTCTTTGCCGAAATTATAGGATGCCACCAGGTTTACATTATGCCTGCGGTCAAAATGGGGGGGGTAAAGGATTAAGCCGTCAAAACGGGTGACGTAACTTTGGGAATAAACAGCCCAAACGTACCATCTTTTGTAATCGTATTTCAAAACGAAGTCAAACCCGTAGGCATCTCCTGTTTCTATAATAAAGTTGAGACGCTGATAATAAGGTTTATCCTTGTATTGATCAATATCATCAAAAATTTTATTCCGGTTCAGGTTGGTCAGTTGGGTGAATTTTTTGTAGTACCCTTCAAGGGTCATGGTTATGCGTGTTCCGAGGTCATATTCAAATCCGAGAATAGCGTGTCGTGCGGTCTGCAACCCGTGCTTCCTTTCATAGGCAAGGGTATCGCCACCGGCAATAAAATAAACCGAATCCTGCAGGCGCGACTGGAAAGGTCCCGACAGGAAGCCGTAAAAAAGGTTCACAACATCCCGGTCGCTGACTGCGCTGAAGAGATTCTGGGAATATAATCCCCCCCCGAATTTGATGCGGATATTGTCAGTGGCATTGTATTTTATTCCGAGCCGTGGTTCCGGTGAGGTATAGGGAAATGACGCATAATACTGCAGCCGGAAACTGGGTTCGAAAATAAACTGGCCAACGGTCCATTGATATCGCAGGAATCCGGCAAGTTCAGTCGTGTTATTGGGTTCATTGATATACCGGTTGGCGGAATTGTAAAATTCAAAATCCGTGCTGAAACCGGCAACTTCGAGCCAGTATTTAAGTTCGTTTTTTGATGAGAAATAAGAGAAATTCAGTGCGGCATTAAAACCGGTTATGCTGCTTGCGCGTAGTTTACCATCGGCTTCCTGCAGGGATATATCATATTTTGAATAGGAAAAATTTCCATCCACCAGGAGAGGTGACAACGCGGGAACCAGTATAAAGTTGGAGCCGAACCCGTATGAATTCCACCTGAGATCGGAAATAAACTGGTAATTTACCCGGTCAATAAAATTAAAACCGAAAAAATTTACTCTGCTGCCGCTTGCCGAATTGACGGATAGTTTACCGTAAAAATCGTTAAAGGTATAGGGCAATCCTCCCGGGCTGGAAATTATTTTTCCATCGGAATTGAAATTATAGGGATAAAAAAGTTTTGAACTCTCTTTCAGATAGGATGATTTGGCCGATAAAATATAAGTAATGCTGCCAGGATTATCTTCAGAATATTTACGGATGGGTCCCTCAATAAGGAGTTTTGATGTAAAGGGGTTTGCCGATAATTTCCCGGCAAACCGTTTTTTGTTTCCGTCACGCGTTTTTATATCCATCACCGAAGAAACGCGGTCGCCATACTCTGCATTGAAGCCACCGGTATAAACATCGCAGGTGCGGATGATATCCGAATCAAAGACCGAAAAAAGCCCTATGCTGTGAAAAGGATTATATACCGTCATCCCGTCAAGCAAGACCTTATTCTGGATGGGAGTTCCCCCCCTGATATAAAGTTGTCCGCCCTGGTCGCCTGTAAAAATAACTCCGGGCAATACCTGCAGGTACTGGGCAATTTCAGGTTCACCGCCCACGGTGGGCAATTGCTTGATCTGTTTTGGAGTAATGGTTATTACGGAAGTCCGCACTTCGGTTTGCGCTGCCTGCTTCTCAGCAGAAATTTCAACGGCTTGCAGTTCAATGGCAGATTTGGTTATATAAAGTGACCTGGTAATAACCTGGCCTGCGCGGAATGTAAATGGAATCCGCAACGTATCGTAACCCAGATAACTGACGGTAAGAGAATAATCACCGGGCGGAATATTGGTTATGGAATAGTATCCGTTCGCATCGGTTGCAGATCCGATGCCGGTACCGATGAAATATACATTGGCAAAAATAACAGGTTCGCCATCGGATTTATCATAAACAAATCCGCGCAGGGTAGCGGTTTGTGCATGAAGGAAAAAGGGCAACAGGATTGCAAGCCAAAAAAGGAGGACGGAGAAAAGGAACCTGGTATTGAAGTTGAATGGGTTCAATGATTAAGAATTTAAAACATTAAAAAAACCGATAAAAAAACGGACTGCAAACATAGTAAATAAAGTAAATTGCATTCAACCCTTTTTCAGCATTATCCTGATAGCAGTACCTTTTCCTGGTTCAGAGTGTTTTACGAAGATTTTGCCTTTATGGTATTCTTCAATGATCCGTTTTGAAAGGGAAAGGCCAAGTCCCCATCCCCTCTCTTTTGTGGTATATCCGGGTTTGAAAATGGTTTTATGTTTAGATGACGGAATTCCCTTTCCATCATCGGAAATATCAATGTAAATGTTCTGAGTATCCTCCGAAACAACAATGGAGATGTTGCCCTTGCCGTTGATGGCATCCACCGAGTTGCGCAAAAGATTTTCAAGCACCCATTCAAACAGGGGGGGGTGTAAGAGGGCCATCACCGGAGAATCAGGTACTGATACATCAAATCTGGCCGATTCGGATGTCCTTGAGGTGATGTACCGTACGGCATTGGTTACGGATTGATTGACGGGTGTATGCTCCAGGTCAGGCGGTGACCCAATTTTTGAGAATCGTTCGGTGATACTTTCCAAACGTACGATATCCTTGCGCATCTCTTCAAGCAGTGCCGGGTTTTCGCCTTTCTCACGCAGGAGATCCGCCCATGCGAGCAGCGATGAAACAGGCGTTCCCAACTGGTGCGCGGTCTCTTTGCTCATCCCGACCCATACCTGGTTTTGCTCGGCTTTGCGCGAGGCGCTGAAAGCAAAATAGGCGACTAAGATAAAAAGCGAAATGATGAATAATTGAACCATAGGATAATATCGTAACTGTACCAGGAGATATGAATCCTTATAATAAATATATTGCTTTACATTTCCGTAAACATTGATTTCAATCGGATCATGTTCACTGCGCATAATGGCGAGTTGTTTTTCCAGAAATCCCGGCTGCAACGCTTTTACGGAATCAATATTGACAAATGAAAGCGCTTTTCCCGAATCATCGGCAAGAATTACCGGTATGGTTCTATTGCCGATAATAACGTTCAGTATGAAAGAAAGATCGGTGTTTTCCTGCGCAGCAGCCAGTTGCCTTGTCGCTTCGGCCCACAATTCAACTTTTTTACGCTCTTCTTCCGATAATTGATTTACCAGTTTACCGGTATACCAGAGAGAGGACAAACCGATGAGAACTGCTGCAATGAACAGCAGAATCTTCCAGATTTTTTTTTGCTCGTACACATTCATAAATCTACGAAAAACGAATCCCGATAGCTATCGGGACGAATATACGAATTACGAATACGACCATACATGCCTATTAATGCCCATCAATGCCTTGCATACTCTTGATTTACCATTTACCATTTACCATTATTCGTCATTCCCACTCATAGATAAACGGGTCTTTGTTTTTTTCTGATTTAATTTCCTTTTTTACCGTACTGTCTTTTTTAAATAATCCGAATTCCTCATGCAGGATTGTCTTTAACTCCTGTTTCTCTTCTTTGAGGTCTTCCTTCATTTTTACAAATGCCGCTTTTTTATCGTATTTAAAAACCGGGTTATCAACAGTCCCTGTCATAGAAATGAAAAGAGTCATTCCACCTTCTTCCGGTTCAATAAAACCGAATTCTTCATTTTCTTTTTTCGCATTCTTCGCTTTTTTCGCCATCACTTCCGACATTTTGACCTTGATTTTGTAATCAATTACATTGTAAGGTTGATTGCCGATGATCTGACCTCCATTTCCGGAATAAAAATTTTCCGGTCCCTGATTTCAATGCGGTTGTTCAGGGTTGAAAATTTTACATCTTTCAGTTCCGTCAATGCAATATAATCGGATAATTGTTCCAGGGGTTTGAAATCCTTCAGTTCACCTTTGGTTATGATTATGTCACCGGTCGAAAAAATCTTTTCAGGAATGATAACGGCTCCTTGTTTCCAAACCGATGCAAATTGAACCTTAGCCGTTACGATACCGTTCAGGTGCCGGTCTGTAATATAGTCCTGGCCGAAATTTTTCATCGTAGTGAAAAGTTTCCGGACATCAATTTTCTGAATATCGGCATCGCAGGATAAAACGGTATGATCTCCATTTGAAGCATCGGCAAGCCATTTTCCCCTGAAAACGCCATCAAGGGTCGTAAAAGAAACCGGGTTGATAATAAGAACGCCATTGGAATAATTCAATTTCCCGGCAACATTTTTACCTTCAAATTTCCGCATGACGATCCTGTCCAGAGCAAGCCGCAGGTTCAGCGCCAGTTGCGGTGGCATTGTAATTCCGGAACCAGCGCCCGTTGCATCTGACGAATCAGGGAAAAAATAACTAAGTTCAAGAATATCCGCCTGTAACAACCCGTCCACCAGCAATTCAAAACCTGGTATAAGGAGGCATGCAGGGAAACCCGCCATAGTGCCGTTGAAATAAATATCCCCCCCCAGCGCATTGCATCTCATCTCATCCACATAGAGGGTATCGCTTCCGAAGTGACATAGCACATTCATCCGGTCAACTTGCCATGCGGGATGAACCGGAGTAATTTTATCGCAGGAAAAAGAGACCCTGCCCGCAATATCTATCTTTCCTGCTTCACCGGATGTCAATTCACCGACCGGTCTCAGCGGACCCGAGCAATTACCCATAAACGTAAGAATACCCGTTTGAATGTTCACAGAGTCGGGCGCCAGGCCGGGAAAGTCATTAGTACTGATGCTGAAATTACCCGATAAACTGAACTGCGGCTTCCTGAAATTTCTTATTTCCAGGATTCCCGATCCATGGCTGTTTTCCGACCTTACTGAAAAGGAATCAAGGGTCAGTTGCATTGACGATTGCTTCAGCAGGTCGGCAGCGGTAAACACCCCGGACACATGATCATACAGCAGGTTCATATCAGATTTTGTGCGGTTATCGTCAGCAACGTTAAAAGTCCCGTTTCTTGCGGTAAAGTTCAGGATAACAGAAGGCAATCTCTTGCCGGAGAGTTTGCCTTTTATTTTTAACCGGATATCAGCAAGCCCTTTCAATCTATAATCTTTTATTGAATGGCTGAATTTATCCGGAATGTTTTTTTGCAGGTTCTCAAGATTGAATTTTTTGATGGAAACAAGTAGGTCGGTGACCGCTTCTTTCCCGGAAAGGTCGCAGGTGCCGCTGAAATCCAGGCCATAATCACCGGTTTGCACATTCCCTTCTGAGAACCGGTATTTGTCGTTCCGGATGGTAAAAACAACATGAGTTTCGGTTTCCTTGTCAGTTACATATCTAACTCCGTTTACATCGAAGCGGAATATAATGCCGGTGGAATTCATTTCAATCTGCTGATCGGGGGGGGTAAGCAATCCGGTAAAAATCCCTTTTGCAAAACGGGTATCCAGAACGACATCTGCCGGGTGGTGTTCAACGTGCACGTTCATGCGTTCCAGCAACAGCGATGACAGGGAAAACCGCACCGCTTCACCAGGCGCCTCTCCACTTTTCCATATTTCATAATTACTGCGATTATCATCGGATACAATAATTTTCAGGTAACCGTTCGAAATCTCCGCTCTGCGCACTGAGAAATTTTTACTGAAAATATCCGGCAGGCGGAAACTGAGTGAAAGGCGTTCGGCTTGCAGCAGCGTATCCTTCTCTGACAGGGCGCTCGTGACGAAAATATTTTTCATGGTCACTCCTGCAAACGGAAAACTCCTGAATACCGTGAACTCAATAGATGAAACAGTGACTTCAGAGTTCAACCGGTTGTTAAGATACGAGGTAAAATAACCGGTAATCTCCTTTTCATAGCGGGCGGTAAGAATGTATGTAACTGCCGAAATGATGATAATAAATAAAACCAGGATTAGTAAAATGCCAATTGCGGCTTTCCTGATTTTATTCATACATCCTCCAGTTGATTCCCAACCGTATTATCCTGCCCTGGGCAGGGTAATGCGGGGCAAGGTAACATTTGGTTCCCGTTAAGCCGGCATTGATATGCTCGGCTTTGAGAAAAATTCTTGCCGTTTTGATTTTCAGGTTCAGGAACAGGTCTAAAAACGGATAATTACCCGTTTTGGTATCATTCTGCAGGTAAAAAGCGCCAGTGAAAGGCATCCATGCATCGGCATAATAAGCGCTGAACCAGAATAATTCGATGCCCGCCTGCATGTTAAGCGCCCCCCTGAAAATGCGGTTCTCATAAAATGTTGATTGTTTGAATAACCAGCGGGGAACGTGTACTATTTCAGGACCGGCAACGTCCTGCCATACGGCTAAATTCAGAAAATTCCATCGTCCCGCACTGAAATCCTTTTTCAGAGTAATACGGGTTACCATAATATCCTGATCAAGTTGATCAGGAATGGCGGAATAACTCGCATAATAAACAGGGTTGGAAAATGAATTAACGGCAGCGGTAAGGTGCAGATTGAGTGTAGCGGAATTCACGGAAACTGAGCCGCTGCCGCAGGTTATTTTACGGAAGGAATTCCGCCATGAAATATTGTCGTTCAGAAACACCTGTGCCTGAAGGGGGGGGGCATATTCCATCCATCCTCCTGATAAAGAGATGACAGCCGCCAACCGTTGAAGCGAATAATCAAGAATCGCTCCGGTGGAATACCTTCCCCGGCCGCTTCCGCTGATGACATAATGGGCATCAATAGTCCCGGAAAGACGTTCACCCGAACCTGCCGCAAGACGGGTGTTCAAAAGAATGGATGAGAGGGAAGTGTCCAGCAGGTCATTCTGCACCAGGAAATAATTTTTTTGCTCTACACCGGCTGAAAACGAATAGCGCGTCCTGCCGCTGTCATTCACCGGTGGGATGATGAAAGAAAGAGCATTATCAAACTTCCGGGTGGTGGAAGTATCCCAAACGGGTACCGTATCATTTACAGGGAAAAGAATGAGGTAATAATCAAAGTTGGGGATTAAATCGGAATAAGACCGTTTTACCCTTTCATAATTCAGGGAATGGACGATGCGGAAAAATGGACTGATAAGGGTCAGCGGTTTACCGTGAACCGTATCACCGGTCGGTAATCGCCTGCCGGGATTCAGGTATTGTTTCAACGCAAAGCCGGTCGATCTCATACGTCCCTCTGCTTCCTGTATATTGGTTTCCACGGTAGTCCATTGAGATGCCGGGGTGATTTCAAAAAGCGAATCATAAGTAATGCCGCCATTTTCTTCTGCAGAATAGTTTTCCAGGTAAAAGGATGCCAGTATTCCGTATAAACCATCCCTTGTGCGGTAATAATCATAAGCGACTGCATTGACGAATTCCGTGCCCTGCCGGGGAAAATATCCGACTCCCGCAAATCGGTTGTAATGCACTCCGAATCCGAAAGGTTTCAGGATGTTTTGCGCATGAATGATGTCAAGATATTCAACCCGTTTTGAACCGAGTGCATAGTAAAGGTCGGTGTAAGGAATGCGGGTATCGTAAACCGGAGCCGCGGATTGGGAATAGCGATACCCTTCAAAACCACCCTCACTCCCGTAAACCGGTTTAAAAACGGGGGGGGAATAAAAATAACCCTGCACAGGAGTTCCCGGATTGCCAAGATTTTTAAATAGATTACCGGGCTGCCGCAGGTAATTATGAAAACCGGCCAGCGAGGTATCGGGAATGGACAGAGCAGCCGGAAAGAAATCAAAATCATCAAACCTGAAGTAAACCGTACGGGGTGGAGTTATACTATCCGGCAGTGAACCGCAAATAGCGAAAAAAGGGAACGCAATAAATAAAAGAGCGGATATTTTTTTCAGCCATGCCATGATGTTTTCGGTTTTTTTTGCAAAGGTACTTTTAAACCCGCATGCTGCATAATACATATCTTTGCGGGGGCGTACGACAAATTGGACGGCATGTAGAGACGAGACCCGGTCTCGTCTCTACATGCCCATTGTTATAAATGTCCAATTTGTCATCCAGCCCTTTGCAAGAACGAAATAAAATATTATAACGATGGACTTTCAGTTTACCGAAGAGCAATTATCGGTGCGTGAGGCGGCACGGCAGTTCGCGCGAAATGAACTCCTGCCCGGTGTTATTGAACGGGATGAACATCAGAAATTTCCCGCTGACCAGGTGAACATGATGGGGGAACTCGGGTTTCTCGGCATGATGGTTTCACCCGAATACGGTGGGGGGGGTATGGATACCGTCTCTTATGTCCTTGCGATGGAAGAGATATCAAAAATTGACGCCAGCGCATCTGTGGTAATGTCTGTGAACAATTCGCTGGTCTGCTGGGGACTGGAAAAATACGGCAACGCTGAACAGAAGCGGAAATACCTTGTTCCGCTTGCCCGCGGTGAAGTTATTGGCGCCTTTTGCCTTTCGGAACCGGAAGCCGGTTCGGACGCGACACACCAGCATACCACAGCCGTTGATATGGGCGATTATTACCTTCTTAACGGCACCAAAAACTGGATTACCAACGGCAGTACATCAACCTATTATCTTGTTATTGCACAGACCTGGCCTGAAAAAAAACACCATGGGATCAATGTTTTTATTGTTGAAAAGGGAATGCCCGGCTTCGTGATCGGCAAAAAGGAAAACAAACTCGGCATCAGGGGTTCCGACACCCATTCGCTTATGTTCAGCGATGTAAAGGTTCCGAAGGAAAACCGCATAGGTGAGGACGGTTCCGGGTTTAAATTCGCCATGAAAACCCTTGAGGGGGGGCGTATCGGCATTGCCGCGCAGGCGCTTGGCATAGCATCAGGGGCATACGAACTTTCCCTGCAATATTCAAAGGAGAGGCAGGCGTTCGGAAAACCCATTTCACAGCACCAGGATGTGGCCTTTAAACTTGCCGATATGGTCACCCGCATTGATGCCGCGCGGTTGCTCTGCTTAAAAGCCGCATGGCTGAAAGACAACGGGCAGGACTACGGAATGGCAAGTTCAATGGCAAAACTATATGCCTCAAAGGCGGCAATGGATATATCTACCGAAGCGGTGCAGATTCATGGCGGATACGGTTACGTCAAAGAATATCATGTAGAGCGCTTTATGCGCGATGCAAAAATTACCCAGATTTATGAAGGAACTTCCGAAATACAGAAGGTAGTAATTTCAAGGGGGGTGGTGGGGTAGGGGGAAAGCAGGCAGTAGGTAATGGATAAAAACCTTATTCAATAATTAATTTTCTGAAACCCGTTGTTTTGTTTCCTTCGATTCTCAATACATAAAGTCCCTTTTGTAAAAAGCCCGTTTCAATTGACTTTTCAGTTTCAGCGGAAAAATTATTAACTTCTTCTCTGAATAGGATCACCCCCTGTAAATTAAGGATTTCAATGGTAGAATACCTGAATTCTTGTGATGGTAATTTCATAGTTAAAATCCCATTATTTGGATTGGGATAAACCTCAAATTCCGTATTGTTATTTTCAGATATACCGGTTTTATTTAAATAACAAACAGTCAGTTTTGGTCTTAATAGTGAATCGGGATAATCGCTGGAACAAAATTTCATACTATTATACGCTGACTTTTCAACTAATTCAAGCAGCAAGCCATTATTTGAAAGTGGATATGCATACCACCCAGAAACAAAGTCAGTGATGTCAATATCTGGATAATCCTGATCCGGATAATCAGATTGTTCCAGATAAACAGCATTTGAATATGTATATGATGGTAGGTTATTCCATGTTACCGTATTTTCATTCCATGAAGTAATGACCTTTGACAATAAACAAGCATTGTTACCCGCTTGTCCGGCAGAAGTTGATATAGGGTTATAAAAAAGGGATAGTTTAGCTTCAACTATTACCACATCGGCTGGTAATGAAGATAAATCAAATTGCATTAGGGAATAACCCAATCCTTCAACGCTTGAAAAAGTCCAGTCATAAGAAATGAAATCTTCATGAGTTCCATAATTTACATCCGGATTTAATTCGTTTATAAATGCATCTTTTCCGGTAACAGGACCGGGTTGAAAAATACTACAGGTATCAACATTTGATACTTCATAGTAAGTAATAACTAATTTTGGCCATTTCAATGAGTCAGGATAATCGCTTGAACAGAATTTTAAACTATTATATGGCGATTTATCAATCAATTCCAACAGTAAACCGTAATTGGTTAAAGGTGCTGCATACCAGTCCGTGACGATATCAATAATATCAATTCCTAAATAATCCTGGTCACTTGAAGAGGATTTTTCAAGGTAAATTGCCCCTGAATATGTTGAAGATGGCATTGAATTCCATGTTACCGCATTTTCAGTCCATGAAGAAGCAACTTTTTTCAATAAACAGGCGTTGTTACCAGTTTGTCCTCCGGAAGTTGAAGTGGGATTATAAAAAAGGGAAAGTTTTGCTTCAGTAATTACCACACCTGCAGGTAATGAAGATAAGTCAAATTGAAGTAAAGAATAACCCAATCCTTCAACGCTTGAAAAAGTCCAATCGTAAGAGATGAAATCTTCGTGTGTTGCATAATTAACATTTGGACTTAATGCATTTATAAATGCATCCTTTCCGGTTGCAGGACCCGGTTGAATGGTTAAAGTTTGTTGAGAGAAAGAATAAAAATAATAAGAAGAAAAAAGTGCTGCAAAAAAAAGAAAGAAAAGGTTTTTCATAAAATAAATAGTTAAGGGGTAAAAAATACAAAAAAAACCCTCATAACACCCTCACTAATTCCTCAAGGCGCATGGCGCGTGAACCTTTAAGTAAAATTACAGTGTGGTCAAGGGGTTTCTTCCTGAAATAGGCGATAACTTCCGCTGTAGTAGCGAACAGAACAAGCCGGTTATCTTTTATTTCGCTTTCTGCCATGGCCGATTGAAAAATTTTACCTGTAAGATAAATCTTCCGGAAACCGGATTGGAGACATAATTTTATTATTTTGATATGCTCATCTATTTCATATTCCCCCAACTCCCTCATCTCTCCCAATATGGCTGTCTTATTGGTCATGCCTCTCTTCTGGAATGAAAAAAAACTCTCAAGCATTGATTTCATGCTGTCGGGGTTTGCATTGTATGCGTCAAGTATCAGCGTGTTTTTTCTTTTTGTTTTCCTTATTTCTGAACGGTTATCATCCGGAATAAAGGACTCAACCGCTTCCCTTATCTGTTCCGGCTGAATACCGAAATATTTACCGATACATATTGCCGCAAGAATATTTTGGAAATTATGTTTCCCGAAAAAATGAGTTGTGATTCCGATCCCCGTATATTTTAGTTTGACAAATGGAAAATTATCTGCAAATTCAGCAATGCAAAAAATATTTTTTTTATACCAATACTTTGATTTAGGAAATTTGCCTGAACCGTCAACCGCATGTATATCCCGGCTAAATTCATTTTTATCAGGTTTCTTCGGGATAAAACCATAGGTTATTTTATCCATACCTTTCGCCATATCGTTCAGAACGGGATCGTAATAGTCGATAAAAATTTTTCCACTTTTTTTGCGGATGAATTCATATAAAGCCCCCTTTTCGGTTTTTACTCCTTCATGTCCCCCAAGTAAACCTGCATGAGCCGTGCCGATATTGGTTATGAGTCCGTAGTTTGGTTCTGCAATTTTACAGAGTTTGCGTATTTCGCCCTGATGATTGGTTCCCATTTCAATAACGGCAATCTCATGTCTTTTTTTCAGGGATAAAAGGGTAAGCGGCACACCAATATGATTGTTCAGGTTACCACGCGTGCTTAGTGTCCGGAATTGTTTTGATAATACCCGTGCCGCAAGTTCTTTGGTCGTTGTTTTTCCGTTTGAACCGGTAATGGCGATTACAGGGATATTAAATCTCCTTCGGTGAAACCGGGCAAGTTCCTGGAGAGTGTGAAGAGCGTTTTCGACAAGGATATAACGGTCATCTTTTTTACAGAGTGGGTTGTCAATTACGGCATAGGTGCATCCTTTTTCAAGCGCACCGGATGCAAATTGATTACCGTCCTGTTTATCTCTGAGTGCAAAAAAAATGTCGCCTCCCTTCACGACCCTTGAATCAGTAGTTACGCCAGTTGATTTGAGAAAAAGATCGTAAAGTTCAATTATGTTCATTGTCTTAATTCGTTCACCGGTTCCAAAAATAAAAAATCCCCATCCGCAACGGGCGAATGGGGATTTTTCGGCATATGCTTATTTTACTTTGACAATCCGGTCGGGCTTCCTACCCGCGCCATAGCGCACCTGAATCCAATCCATGCCGTCTCCTGGTCTTCATCAAGGAACCGCCTGGTGCCGGGACCCATCCAGTAAGCCCTGTCCTTCCATGAGCCGCCTTTATATACCCTTGACCTGTTATCGATCATGGAAGTAATGCTGGCCGCTTCACCTTTGTTCTGGTACATCATTTTTGATTGCACATCCAGTTCGTTTGTGGTATCGGCAGGACTCATAAAATCGACAGTTGACATCTGGTCACCGTCAAGGAAATTTATATTGTCGGCTTTTTTATAGTTGCGCCTGTCGAGATTTTCTTCTTCGGTAACATCCCTCCATCGTATCCGGCCGAGAGAGTCCTTTTCGGCAATGGCTCCTTCCTCATCACGTACCTGGGTCTGGTAAACATTTCCTCTGAAAGGCCGGAATCCGCTTTGATCTTCAAAACTCAAAGGCCTGTAAATATCCATCACCCATTCACTCACATTGCCGGCCATATTGTAAAGGCCGTAATCGTTAGGCCAGTAAGCGAAAATAGGAGCCGTAACATCGGCATTATCGTTCAGCCGTCCCGCCACACCCATCATATCTCCCCTGCCGCGTTGGAAATTAGCCATCATATTACCCATGTATTTTGGATCAGGATTCCTTACAAAGTGTCCATTCCATGGAAAAATCCTTCGTTCCACTACCCTTTCAAAAAAAGTGTTTCCAATCAGCCCAAGTGCGGAAAATTCCCACTCTGCTTCGGTAGGCAGCCGGTATCTCGGCAGGAGAATCCCGTCTTCCATCCTTACTTTACGGGTATCCTTATTGGGATCAAGATCAGGAAGATCCTGTATCAATGCTCCTTCATACTGCCCCGACAGATAAGCATCGGTCTGGTAGTTGTCATCGGCTGTCTGGTTCGGATTAACTGCCAGAATGCCTTCCCGGATCAGAATAAATTCATTCACCCTGTCGGTGCGCCATACACAAAAGTCCCTCGCCTGTATCCAGTTAACACCTACAACAGGATAGTATGCATAAGCAGGGTGGCGGAGATAGTGTTCAACATAGGGTTCATTCCATGCCAGTTTGGTTCTCCAGACAAGGGTATCGGGCAATGCTTTTTTATAAACTTCGGGATAATCGGTACCGTAAACACGGCTGAGCCAGTAGAGATATTCCCGGTAGTGCAGGTTTGCAACTTCGGTTTCATCCATATAAAAGGAAGAGACGGTAACCTGCCGCGGTATATTCGCCCAATCATAGGTGACATCCTGTTCAACTCGTCCCATCATAAAGGTACCGCCTTCAATCAGCACAAGTCCCGGACCGGTTTCCTGCTCTTCATAAGGAGTGACCTCGAAACCGCCATTGGCTTCATTATTATATTCCCAGCCGGTGGTCTGCGAAACTTCCTTGCCACAGGAAAATAAGAGCACTCCGGCAAGAACCGGAAGATAAGCGCGAAAATTATTCTTCATCTGTATAAAATTTAATTCGGACAGTGTTAAACGGATTATTTTAAAAAAGGTTACAAAGTTCCGCACATAAGTTTTAATTTACATAACTTAGCTCACATGAATACCGAATAAATTATGTGCGGTGCAAAGGTAACCATATTTCCCCACAGGTTGCCATCGGCCGGTTGCACATCAGAACGAAGGGCAGCTTATCGGCCTGAATTTCCGTGTTTTGGGTTTACATTCAAACTGTATCTGGAACGATATTTCATGTGAGCCGGAAGTGGCGTTAGCAAGTTTTGAGAGGGTCACATCATAACTGTAGCCGATTTTTACCATTTCATATTGGAATCCCAGGAGGGCGATAAACGAATCGGATGTCTTTTGCGCCTGCCGGAACCACACCCCGCCCACTATTGGACCGCGTGAGACGTATAACCCAAGGAGTGTTTGCCAGAAATCCTGTTGCCTCTTGAAAAGGATATTGGGTGAAATTTTTGTTTCGCCCGATTCATCAATGGGAAAAACCCCTCCGAAGTGGCCGGTCATTTTTAATGGTAAGCGGTAGGTTGTACTTGTCACAAATCCCTCATAGGGTTGGGTAATGTGATGTGCGGCAAAACCACCGAATAATGTTTTACTGAAGCCGAGGATACCGGCAGAAAAGTCAACAGAACCCCTTGAATCAATCCCCTTTGTTTCTTTCGTATCATAAATAAATCCGTATCTCTTATCTATCATATCGCCAAAAGTGAGTTTATTCCAGTCGAGTGTTTTATAAATATAGGATGCCTGTAATGCCGCCTGGATTGAAAATGCGCGGCTCACATTTAACCGGTAGGAATAAATTCCACCCAGGTATGTAGTGTTAATGGTTCCTTCACCGGCATTATCATGAGTTACAATTAAACCAAGTCCACCAGATAATACGTCTACATACTGGTCGAATGAACCGTTATAGGTCACGAATGTACCTGATATTGCAGGCCATTCATCGCGCCAATTGACGATCATCCGCGGGCAACGCGGGGTTCCCGTAAAAGCAGGATTCAGATAGAGCGGGTTGGCGTAAAACTGGGTGAATTGCGGATCCTGCCCGAATGAATTCAAAGCAGGCATCGCCATTATAGCGGTAATGAAACAGAGTTTGCTATTCATAAGAACGGAATTTTTGGGTTTCGTGCTTACGTTAATTGAAAATAAAGATTTCAAATTTTCAGTAAATATACGAAATATTTCCTAATGCACAACCGGATGTAAGTTTTTTCGTTATTTTGTGCCTTCTTTACCATGTGCGGAATTATCGGATATATAGGACCAAGGCAGGCATATCCTGTCCTGCTTAAAGGATTGAAGCGGCTTGAATACAGGGGTTACGACAGTGCCGGAATTGCGGTATTGGACAGGGAACTCAGGATATTCAAATGCAGGGGAAAGGTGTCGGATCTTGAGAACCACATAAATGGTGTGCCGGTGACGGGCACCATTGGCATAGGTCATACGCGGTGGGCCACTCATGGTGAACCCAATGATGTTAACGCCCATCCTCATTTTTCAGGATCAGGAAATATTGCTATTATTCATAACGGCATTTTTGAAAATTATAATTCACTGAAAAAGGAACTTCTGAAGCGCAATCATTCTTTTACAAGCGATACCGACACTGAAGTTCTTGCCCATCTTATTGAAGATATACGCCAGCATGAAAAAACCGATCTTTTTGAAGCGGTAAGAATAGCCCTTAATGAAATCATTGGCGCTTATGCTATCGTGGTTTTGTCAAAAGACCATCCGGATACCCTTATCGCGGCAAAAAAAAGCAGCCCTCTTGTAATAGGTATAGGCAAGGATGAATTTTTCCTGGCATCCGATCCAACTCCGATCGTTGAATATACCCGCAATGTGGTTTACCTCGAAGATGATGAAATTGCCATTCTGCAGCGGAACCAGGAAATTAAAATCAGGACCATAAAGAACCGGGAAAAAACCCCGTACATTCAGGAACTTGAACTTAACCTTGAATTGCTTGAAAAAGGGGGGTTCCAGCACTTCATGCTCAAGGAGATTTATGAGCAGCCGCGCTCCATACGCGACAGCATGAGAGGGCGCATTGACGCATCAAAAGGAATTGTATCACTGGGCGGTATCAAGGAATATGAACGGAAACTGATTAATGCAAAGCGCATCATTATTGCCGCATGCGGGACATCATGGCATGCCGGGTTGGTTGGAGAGTACCTTTTTGAAGACCTTGCCCGGATACCTGTTGAAGTTGAATATGCTTCCGAATTCCGCTACCGTAATCCGGTGCTTTCCGAGACCGACATTGTAATTGCCATTTCACAATCAGGTGAAACGGCCGATACGCTTGCCGCGGTGGAACTGGCAAAAGCAAAAGGCGCCACTATTATCGGTATATGCAACGTAGTCGGATCTTCAATTGCCCGCGCAACGAATGCCGGTTCCTATACTCATGCCGGACCTGAAATTGGCGTAGCATCTACAAAAGCATTTACCGCCCAGATCACGGTGCTGACTTTGATGGCATTGCTGGCTGCAAATAAGCGGGGCACTCTTCCGCAATCTAGATTCAGACAATTGCTTGTTGAACTTGAATCAATACCCGATAAGGTAAATGAAGTTCTGGGAACCGACAAACAGGTGAAAAAAATCGCCCGGATTTTTCAAAATACAAAAAATTTTCTCTACCTGGGCAGAGGGTACAACTTCCCGGTGGCTCTTGAAGGAGCGCTCAAACTGAAAGAAATTTCATACATTCATGCAGAAGGTTATCCGGCAGCAGAAATGAAGCATGGTCCGATTGCACTTATTGATGATGAAATGCCTGTGGTTTTTATTGCCACTAAGAAGGGTGCGTATGAAAAAATTATCAGCAACATTGAAGAGGTTAAGGCGCGGAAAGGTAAAGTAATATCCATTATTACGGCAGGAGATACCGATGTAAAAAAACTATCCGATTATAGTATTGAGATACCCGATGTGGATGAAGCCCTCGTGCCGATATTATCTGTCATCCCGCTTCAACTTCTTTCATACCATATTGCCGTGATGAGGGGCTGCGATGTTGATCAGCCGAGGAATCTTGCCAAGAGCGTTACGGTGGAATGATAACCCGTGGGATCGCTTACCTATCATGTTCATCCTCAATTTCCCCGAAAATCTCTTCCATAATATCTTCCATAGTTACAATCCCGCTAACTTCCCCCTGTTCTTTTTTTACGAGGGCAATGGATTTTCTCTCTCTTATGAGGGCAGTAAGCGCATCTTTGGCAGGCATATTTTCACCGAATTCCGGCAACGGCAGAAGCACCGATCTGACTGTTTCGGGATTCCGGAACATTTCATAAGAATGAATATAGCCGATAATATCGGATTGATTTTTTTCATATACAGGAATGCGCGAATATCCCGTATCGGTGAAGGTACCCAACAGATTTTCAACCGGTTCATCGGCTTCAACAGAGGCAATACCGGTTACAGGGACCATGCACTTTTTTAACCTGACATCTGAAAATGCAAGTGCATTGTGAAGAATCCGCACTTCGGAATCAATTTCTTTATCTTTTCTTTTTTCGAGGAATTCCTTTAAATAATGGTCAAGGTCAATTCTCCCGATTACGGGCTTTGCTTCCTCAAACTTCAGGTTCAGAAGCGATTTCAGAATAAACCGGCTCAGGAATAATATCGAATAAACCACCGGATAAAGAGCAATATATATCATGATTGCCGGAAATACGAGAGCGCTCAGTATCCGGTCAGGGTTAATCAGGAAAAGGGCTTTTGGAATAAATTCTGCCGCCAGGAGTACAAAAATTGTAGAGATAATGGTTTTTACAGTCAGAAGAACAAATGGTGAATCAAAGTAACTGCCGATGAAACCGTCCAGCAGTTCAGCCATTGCAATACCATAAGCGACAAGGGTGATATTATTGCCGACAAGAACAGTGCCTATAAAATAAGAGGGGTTTCGGAAAAACAGCATTACGATTTTGGCTGAAATTCTTCCCTGCCTTGATTGCAGTTCAAAGCGAATTTTATTAGCGGACAGGTAGGCGATTTCAAGTCCGGAAAAAAATGCCGAAAATATCAGTGAGATAATTATGACAAGGGTAATTATCATTAAAAATGAGAATTAACTTTTATTTAATGCCGTTATCCGGATCTTCCAACCGAATCGTGCCTTTAATATTTTTTACTTTGAACCTGGTGAAATCCTCATTCGCTTCCATGCCGTATCCCATAATGATTTCATCGGCAGTGGTGATTTTTACAAATTCATTCGTGTAAATGATCTTTTTTGCTTCATCCCATAAAAGGTGTTCGGTATTGAGTTTCTCACCTTTGCGGTTGATAACAATAACATTACCTCTTACCTCCATCAGGTTTTTTTTCTCAAAGCGGATGGCATAATTAGCCGAAAGCCAGGAATCCACCGTCAGCCGGTCGTTGTAAAAAATCAGATGAACACCCTTGGGTAATTCATTATAAGGTTCTTCACCCGCAAAGCGTAATAATTCGGGTGCGGTAAGTTTAATGCGTAAGATCCCTGAATCGGTATAAAGAAATTCGACATCGGTTGCGGTTTCTGAAGGAAATTTTTGTTGTTCCGTTACCGCAGTAACCTTCTGCAGATCATTTTTACAGGAGAATAATAATAAGACATTACAATAACAAAATAGGAGAGGAATATTCAGATACATCTGGCTTAAACAATGAATTGAAATTTAAGGGAATTTTTTTGTTACTATTCACCCCAAATTACAAATTATTATTGGTCATTGCAATTTAACTCTGTGTAACTCAGTGTACTCTGTGCTCTCTGTGTTGAAGAATTTTTAACACAGAGTTCACTGAGATAACAGAGTTTCACAGAGGGGGTTTTCCGGATGATCACTGCACCCTGACTTTGGTTGTTTCGTTCATCCAGCATCCCACGGTATAATCCTGTCCTTCTGCAAGGGACCGGAAAAAAGCGTCCTGCTTTTTCGGGAAATATTGCTGGTATGTGGCTATTTTCCGGTTGGCTTCTTCAGCCACAGAACCTTCTGCATTTTTGGCTTGTTGGTACTTGTCCACCGCAATCCAATATACGGTAAGGAGTTCAAATTCATCGGTAAAACAACTTTTTGCGCTGCTGATATAAATATCCCCGATGAGCAGGTATGCTTTTCCGCTCACGGAGGAAAAAGTGGCCGTTCTTCTTGCGATATTCCTCGCCTGTTCATTCTGTCCGAGATTTTTAAAATAATGAAGCGCGAGTTCAAAAAAATATTCACCCTTTTTCGATTGGTCATCTTCATTATCGGCTGCCTGTTGAAGGTAAGTGGTAGCTTTACCGTGCTGGCCTTTTTCAATAAACAGTTGCCCCAGGTTAAATGCTGCAAAAGCGGATGGTTCCAGCGCATACAACGCTTCACTCACCTCGGAAAACAGCGGCAGCGATTTACAGTTTTTTGCGGTTAACATTTTTGCCGCTTTTTTCAACAGCAATGTATCTTTCGGATTTTGTTTTACTTTCGGTTCATAAATAGCGACAATGTCTTTACAGTCGGCAAACGGGGAAATTATACCGTCAACATTGGTTTTGGCCGATTCATAATATTGCCTGATTTCACCATTGGCGCTGATATTAAAATCAATCACAGAACCAGCAAGGTCATACTGTTCGAATAACTTTTCTTTTGTCATTTTACCCGCATTCACCAGTTCGGCAGAAGTTTGAATCCAGGCAACAAGAACCCCCGCTTCTGGTTTCCTCCCCTGAAGTTCCACTGATTTCTGAAGTACCTGATTGATCTCTTCAAGTTTCGTTTTACGATACTGATACATGTCAACACCTTTCTTACCGAGTACCAGCCCTTCTTCACCGAAATATTTAATGCGGTTGTCATATATTAACAGGAGGGTATCAATGAGCATTTCTTTTCTTGCCGCATTTTTTTCATTTTTCAATAAATATTCAACTATTTTTATACCGTCCACGTATGCTTTTTTGCTTGCGCGCGGGCAAATTTCAAAAGCGCTTTTCCAATAAATATACGCTTCGGTAAAGTTTTTTTCTTTGAGCCGGTCACCATACAGTGAAAGATTACGCAGACACAACTGACTGTCAGCGCCCCATTTGTTTATGTTATCCTGCGAAAAAACCGGTGACAGCAGGAACTGAAGCGCAAAAATTAATCCTGATATTTTCATATATGATAGATTAATCAATTTTTTCCCTGATAAACCATTTGTCATTCATAGATAATATGAAATTCAGCCGAATATAATCATCCCGGTACAGGTTTTTACGGAAGGTACCCGTTCTGCCGAGTTCCAGTGCAAAATTAATTCTTGAACGGGATCGCCTTACCGGAAAACCCATTCCAAATGTCATGCCGTTATTCATGATCCTGATACCATGGAGCGAGTATGGAGTTTCATTAAGAAAAATCCCGAAACGGTATTGGGTCGCCTTCCAGAAACCGTATTCCGATCCGGATGTACCGGGGCTATACTGGACACCGGTTGAATATTGACGGGAATCGCGGTAGGGATATGACATAACCGGGGTATAAAACCCGGACCACCGTACAAAAGCGAAGTCACCTTTAAAAATCCAGCGGTTATCTTTCTCAAAAGATAGTCCTGCCCCGAAACGTTCCGGCAGCAAAATGCGGGAAATATTATCGGAGTAATATACCGTATCTTTAATATATGAGGTTTGCTGGTCATCAAAATACCGGCTATCCACGCTATAAATTATTTTTATGTATTCGTTGCGGATGAGAGTCCTTGGTTCGTAAAAAACACCGGCAGATGATGTCCCTCCCCCTAATGTACCGGTAATGGAACCGCCAAAAGTAAACATCACATCGCTGAAATTCTGCATGTCGAAACGCAATAACCCGAATGTGTTTCCATAGCCGGATGATTCAAACCGGGTTTTAAGGATTCGGTAATAATCGCCAAAAAGATAGGATGTGGTGAAACCTGCCGATAATCCTTTGTGGGTAAAAGCGTTCACAAGCGATACCCTGTCCATTTCACCGCTGCCTGTAGAACTGAAGTTTACAATGCCGGTATTTGGAAAAGACCCTGATGTCCTGATGTTGTAGCCCATCCTGGAATATGGGAAAAAACCGATTCCCGCTTTCCACCATCTAAAAACGGGAAACCCGAAAGCAAGGTGAGATAACCACACATGATTGTAGCGGACAGCAGTATCGGATGAATGTTGCAGAAAAGTTTGCCTGCCCGAAATGCCGGTTTCAAAAATTACCGACTGGGGATTAATGGCTCCCGCAAGGGCGGGATTGGAAAAGTTAATATGTCCGGATGAATAAAGACCGTATGCTTCACCTCCCATTCCCGATACCTGGCTGCCGGCAGAAAGGTTCATTTCTCCCAATGCATATTGTGAATAAGGAGAAAAAGTGGATTTCTGGGCTACGCAATTTAGCACCTGAAAAAATATAAAGAGAACTATAGGGATAAAATTTTTTTTATTCATCAGAATTTACCGGGAAAATTACAATTCAGAATAATATTCAACCCGTTGAGCACTAATCCGGGCCGCGCAAAGATGGGTATTTTTGACGAAAATGCTTTTTTCACCCCTTTAAACAGAAATGGCAGATCACCTCCGGTCATCACAATAATCAGTCCGGGATGGTTTTTCAGATAGTTAACGATTATTCCGCTGATTTCTGATATGGCGCCATGGAATATACCTGCCCGGATGGAACCTTTAGTCGATCGGCCTGTAAGCGGAACAGGTTCCTGAATGGATTCAATCAACGGTAATTTTTCAGTAAAAACGTAAAGGGATGCCGTTCTCATGGCAAGCCCGGGATGTATGCTTCCGCCAAAATATTTTTGATCATCTGAAACGAAATCAAACGTGATACAGGTGCCGGCATTAATAACCAGCAGGGATTTCCCGGGAAAATGCGCTGAAGCCCCGACAACAGCTGCAATCCGGTCAGTGCCCAGGGTATGGGGTGTTTGATATTTTATTTTGACAGGAACCCGTGTTAATCCTGTCATGCGGATAAAGTGACAACGGGAGGCAAATATTTTTTCAAGGTTACGGGGATGATGAGCCACAGATGAAAGGATGACATTACGGATTGGCTTGTTCCTGCGCAAAAGGGAACGCCACCCTTCAAGGGAAACTTTTTTCTTCACGCTCATTTTAATGAGCCGGGAACCTTTGAATATGCCAAATTTGGTCCGGGAATTACCTATATCGATGCAGAGATTAAGGGCAGATGGCATGGATTTTAAATATCAATTCATTTGGAGTCAATCAAAGATACGATGATTTTTTACCGGGTGTAACAGGAATTTTTCAAAATCACACCACAATCGCACTTCCCTGAAAATTTCTACCTTCGCAACCCTAAACCGAAGTTATGAAACGTACTTTTCAGCCGTCACGCATCAAACGAAGGCACAAACACGGCTTCCGCAAACGCATGTCCTCGCACTGGGGAAAGAGGGTGCTCAAAGCCCGGAGAAAACGGGGACGCTGGAAACTCACGGTCTCCGATGAAAAACCGCATAAACGGATCAGGAAGTAAGCAGTGCCTTCGCAAAAACCTTCCGGTGAAGCGGAGCGTAACTATCTTTGTCTTTTTTCTCTGTTCATACTATTATGCGCAAAGTGGGTCTGTGGACTCTCTATTGCATCGTTTGACGGATGCCAAAGGAACTGAAAAAGTTAAAATTCTCAGCGACCTGTGCTGGGAATACCGCTATTCATCCGTTGATTCTTCCCTGCTTTTCGGTCATAAAGCACTGAAACTTGCCGAGACGCTCAACTACCCTGCAGGAATTGCTCAGACCTGCAATGACCTTGGTGTTGTTTATATGATGAAAGGCGATTATGATCTTGCCGTCAAATTATTTTACCGCGCACTGATGTGGCGTAAGGAACTTAACGATTCAACAGGCATTGCTGCGGTGTTAAATAAAATCGGAATGATACATAAAGAGAGGGGCAGGTTGGATTCTGCGCTGGCTTGTTTTATCAGCGCCCTTGATATTTATGAAAAGATAAGGCATACACAGGGTATCGCTCACATGTTGAATAACGTTGCCGTGGTGTACATGCTCCAGCAGAATTACGATTCCGCCCTTGAATATTTTTTTAAGTCGCTGAAGATAAAGGAAAAACAAAAAGATGATTACGGCATTTCAGGAACACTGCTGAATATCGGGAATATATTTTATTACAAGCGAAGTTACCGGAATGCGATACCCTATCTTCTATCCGGAATTGAATATGCCAAAAAGGTAAACGAACTCTTATACATCGGACAGGGACTGAATAACATCGGTTCATGTTACCTTGAATTACAAGTGTACGATACCGCTTTACAATACCTGACCGAAGCCCTTCCCATCCGTTTGCAATTACAGGATAAAAAAGGTGAGGCATCGACCCTTATAAATCTGGCAAATTGCTATCTGCATCTGAAACATTTTTTAAAGGCGGAGCAGTATATGTCGGATGCCCTGAAAATGGCGCAGGAAATAGGGGCAAAACAGGAAATCATGAACGCCCATCTGAATCTTTCTCTTTTGTATAATACCACCGGTGAGCAAGAGAAGGCATATGAAGAACATATCGAATATTCAGCAATGCGCGACTCAATTCTGAATGAAGAACGAAATAACCAGATAGCATCCATGCAGGTTCGTTATGAAACAGAAAAGAAGGAAAAAGAGATTGCCGTCCAGAAGTTGCAGATCAGCCACCAGCAACTGGCGCTGAACCGCAGAAAAGTAGAAGTGATTTTTCTGTCGGGTATAATTTTGCTGTTGTTTTTTTCGGGATTCTTATTTTACCGCCAGCAACGGTTAAAGCGCAGGCACCTCCGGGAGGTGGCTCTTATGGAACAAAAGGATATTCACATGAGGGCAATGGTAGAGGGGGAAGAACATGAACGCAGACGGCTTGCAGGGGATTTGCATGACGGCCTCGGGCAAATGCTTTCCACCCTTAAAATGAATGTCTCATCCGTTCTGCCGGATAACGGTGCCGTTCCTCCGGAGGAAAAAGAAAAAACGCTGAACCTGATTGATGAAGCGTGTAATGAACTCCGCTCCGTTTCACACAACCTGATGCCTGCTACTCTCATCAAAGCGGGATTGATTCCCGCCCTGCATGAGATCATTGAAAAGATCAATCATACCGGCAACCTGCAGGTTATTCTCATTACCCATGGACTGGAGAAAAGAATGGATAATTCAAAAGAGATAAATATCTACAGGATCATACAGGAATTGCTCAACAACGGCCTTAAACATTCCGGGGCAACGGAAATCATTGTACAACTGACCCGTGATGAAAGGGAATTAACCGTCACGGTTGAAGATAATGGAAAGGGATTCGATGTACCCGCTGCCGGTGAAGCCTCGGGTATCGGATGGAAGAATATCCTGTCGCGGATTGCTTTTCTGAAAGGCGCTGTTAATGTGGATTCTCAACCCGGTAAAGGAACTACCGTTGCAATGGATGTTCCTTTGTGAAAAGGAAATACCCGCATAATTCTTACCTTTGCACCTTCATGACGCGATTAAGCGTAAACATAAACAAAATTGCCCTCATCCGGAATGCTAGGGGGGGGAATGTTCCTGATATCATTAAGGCGGCAGGCGCCTGCGAACGGTATGGAGCCCAGGGGATCACCGTACATCCGCGCCCTGATGAAAGACATATCAGGTACCATGATGTTCAGGTCCTTAAACCCGCCATAAAAACCGAACTTAACGTTGAGGGTTTTCCGTCAAAAAAATTCCTGAACCTTGTAAAAAAGATAAAGCCACATCAGGTTACTCTTGTTCCTGACCCGCCCGATGCGCTTACGTCCAATGCCGGCTGGGATACCGTGAAAAACGCTTCATTACTGCGCGATACGGTTCAGCAGTTAAAGAGTTGTGGAATACGGACTTCCATCTTTATCGGTACTGACCTTAAAATGATAGAACATGCGCGGCATACCGGTACACAGCGGGTAGAGTTATATACAGAACCGTATTCGCGGAATTTTCATCTCAACAGGAAGAAAGCCATTGCGCCTTTTATCAGGGCGGCAAATCTCGCCAACCAACTTGGCCTCGGGATAAATGCCGGTCATGATCTGAATCTTGAAAACCTGAACTTCTTTGTCAAAAATATTCCCTTCCTTCATGAGGTCTCCATCGGACATGCCCTTGTTTCGGACGCTCTCTATTACGGGCTCGAAAGAACTATCGGGATGTATCTGAAAGAATTGTCTGGCGGATGAATGAATTCCGCTTCACCGGAGGGATAAAATACCGTCTTCCTTACCTATGTACTCCCATTCAGTCCTGAAATTTCTTTCCACCCTGTTCTCCGCTCTTGTTTTTTTGACCGCTCTTCTTGTTCTCCTGGGCTGGCACTTTGATATTGAAATTTTAAAAAGGCCTCTGCCCGGAACAGTAGCGATGAACCCTGCAACAGCCATCGCTTTTATTACTTCGGCTCTTTCATTTCTGCTTCTAAAGAGAAACAATATTTCATCCGTTTCAGGGATTACAGGAATTCTATTTGCTGTTATTACGTTTTTAATCGGATCGGTTAAATTGACCGGTATTATATCCGGTACTGATGTTCTAATTGACAGTACCCTCTACCATGATAAACTTCTCATAGAATTCAGTAACCAGCCGGCTAACCGCATGGCGCCCAACACTGCTTTTTGTTTTGTACTGGTTGCGGTTGGATTACTGACGTTTAAAACAAGTTCACATCGGAAAATTCTACTCCCGCAATACTTTGCTCTCACGGTTGCCCTGGTTGCCTGGTTATCGGTTCTCGGATATTTATATGATGTAAAAGAATTTTATGGCGTGCTGCACTATATACCAATGGCAATTCATACCGCTTTGTGCTTTCTGTTCATGGCGCTGTCTCTCCTGATTTGCTATCCGGACAAAGGTTTCGTCAGTGAATTCAATACACCGTTCGCGGGGTCTCTTATTGCCCGTATGCTTATCCCTGCGGCTGTACTGGTACCCGTTCTTCTCGGTTTTATTCGTCTTTATGGATACCGCACCGGATTATTTTCCACCGAACTTGGCGTTGCCCTCCTTGTACTTTTCATCACCATTATTTTTCTGGTACTTATATGGTATAATACCCGCCTGCTTAACAGGCGTGATGCCGCGAAACTTTCCTTTGAACAGCGGCTCAGCGAATCAAATGAAAAATTCCTTAAACTTTTTTACAATAGCCCGGCAGCAATGGCTATTACCGAATTGCTCAGCGGTAAGTTCCTTGAAGTCAATGAAGCGTATATGCACCTGACAGGATATACCCAAAGGGAAATTATCGGGAAAACATCCATTGACCTTGGATTGATCTCAGTTGAATACCGGGAACAGATCAGGACAAAAGTACTGGAAATGAAATCGGTGAGAAATATCGAGATTGTAATCATTAATTCAAAAAAGGAACCGGTACCTGTTCTCCTTGCTGTAGATATCATCCGTATCGGGAAAAATGACTGCATGTTATCCTCATTGCTCGACATAACCGGCATAAAAAGAGCGGAAAGGGAGATAAAGGAATTGAACAGGGAACTCGAAAAAAATATCCGGAATCTTGAAGAAGCAAACAAGGAACTTGATTCCTTCTCCTATTCTGTATCACACGACCTGAGGGCGCCACTGCGCGCCATATACGGTTATTGCGGGATATTACTCGGTGATTTCGGAGCGAAAGTTGATTCGGAAATGAAGCGGCTGCTGGAAATCGTTTCGGAGAACGCGAAAAAAATGGGTCGCCTGATTGACGATCTCCTTGCTTTTTCACGCCTGTCAAAAAAAGAAATTGTCCGGAAAGATATTGATATGAATGAAATTGTTAAAAATGTAATTGATGAAATCAGGTCCCAATACCGGGAAAGTAATGCAGAATGGAAAATCAGTGACCTTACTCCTGCCTTAGCCGATCCATCCCTGATAAAACAGGTATGGCTGAATCTGGTATCCAACGCTGTAAAATATTCACGGCATCGGTCAAACCCGGAAATTGAAATCGGATGCAGACGGCAAAATGACGAAATAATCTATTTCATCAGGGATAACGGGGTGGGTTTTGACATGCGTTATGCCGGTAAATTATTCGGTGTGTTTCAACGTCTGCATGGCGCTGATGAATTTGAAGGAACCGGTGTGGGACTTGCCATTGTAAAACGGATAATAACCCGGCATAAGGGTACGGTTTGGGCCGAGGCAAAAGAAGGGGAAGGATCATCATTTTATTTTTCCCTTAACGCAGAATCTCCAGCCGGACAGAATCAAATTTAATGAATAGAAAAAGCAGGATGGTAAATCCCCATAGAGAAGATCCTCCATAACTGATAAAAGGCAATGGAATCCCAATTACCGGTGCAAGCCCCATGGTCATTCCCATATTGACCGCAAAATGGAAAAAGAGAACGGATGCAACACAATATCCGTAAATACGGCTGAATTTTGACCGTTGCCTCTCTGCAATAAAAATGATGCGTGCAAGAAGCGCCACAAACAATCCAATGGTGAGCAATGAACCGAGGAAGCCCCACTCTTCCCCAATGGTGCAGAAAATAAAATCGGTGCTTTGCTCCGGCACAAAATCATATTTGGTTTGCGTTCCCTGCAAAAATCCCTTTCCTGTAAATCCGCCCGAACCGATGGCAATAAGCGACTGATTTACATTATAACCGACCCCTTTTATATCTCTTTCCGTTCCGAGCAACACATTGATACGCGAACGCTGGTGCGGTTCAAGGATGTTGTTGAAAGCATAATCCACCGAATAAATTAATCCTGAAGAAATGGCTAATGCTAAAAGAATAACCACTACACTCTGCCTGCTCCTGCGAAAGAAGAAAATACCGGAAAGGGCAAAAAAGCCAAGTACTCCAATCAGAATAAATTTATTGAACAGCAATGCTAAAAGAAAAAGCATAATGATAAAAACCCCAGTCCATAAATAACGGCTTGATAATCCTTCCCGGTAAAGTACGAGCAGAAGGGACGAATAAATCAAAGCCGAACCGGCATCCGGCTGCAGCAATATGAGTAAAGGCGGAATTGCAATGATTGCAGATGAGGTGATTTTTGTCCGGTTTTCCTCAATTTTCACCCGGAGCCCGCTGAGGTATTTTGCCAGGGCGAGGCAGGTGGCGAACTTTGCAAATTCAGAGGGCTGAAGGCGGAAAGGACCTATTTCGAACCATGATTTGGAACCGGCAATCTCTTTTCCGAAAATAACCACTGCAATCAGCAGAAGACAGACAATGCCGTAAACGAGGTATGGAAAAGTAAGGTAAAATCGGAAATCAATCAGCATTACTGTCAGGGCGAGAATAAACCCGGTCACGATCCACAGTGCCTGCTTTCCGTAATTCTGTGAAATATCGAATATGCTGCCGTGATCTTCATTATATACAGCGGCATAGATGTTCATCCAGCCGAAAAAGACAAGGACAAGATAGAGCCAGATCATTATCCAGTCGGCATTACCGAATATGCCTCTGTTGGGACGCATGGGAAACAAGGGTTTTTAATCCACTCTCTCAGGTTTATTAACCTCTTTTTTTTCTGCTTTCGGATGAATAAAATCTTCATCCAGAATATACTTTTCCAGTTCCGGTCGCGATATGGTGTCATTCAGGTATTTTTCGATCATTAAACTTGCTATGGGAGCCGCCCATGTGCCACCGAAGCCGGAATTTTCAACAACAACCGAAATCGCTATCTGCGGGGTATCCTTGGGAGCAAAGGCGATAAACACCGAATGATCTTCGCCATGCGGATTTTGTGCAGTGCCTGTTTTGCCGCAAATGGAAACATCTTTCAGTTTTGCTCTTGTTGCCGTACCGCTCTGAACCACTTTTTCCATTGCATCAACCAGCGGCTCAAAGTGCTCCGGGTTGATGGTGGTAAGATTTCGGACGGTAAAATGGGGAAGGACCATTTTATGTTCGCCAAAACCTTTGATCAGGTGAGGAAGGTAATAAAATCCGCGGTTGGCAATGATAGCGGTAATATTCGCCATTTGCAGCGGTACGATCATGATTTCACCCTGGCCGATGCCCAGTGAATAGATGGTATAGAAATTCCATCTGTTTTTTCCGTATACCTTGTTGTAGTAGATTGAAGTGGGAATATACCCCCCCTTTTCGTTGGGGATATCTATTCCAAGACGGCTGCCAAGCCCGAAACTTATTACATGCCTGCGCCACGCGTTCAAACCCTGTTCTGAAGTACCCCCCTCTCCTTTTGCCAATTCTAGGGTTGCGCCACCGTAAAGAATTTTTTTGAAGACCATATAATAAAACGGATTGCAGGAATGTTGTACGGAACCATCCAGGTCAAGAGGAGAAGGATGATTGTGGCAATTTACCAGCGATTTGTTACAAGGCAGAACGGTATTCCAGGTAAGAACTTCATCCTGCAGCCCCACCAGACATTCCACTATTTTGAAAATAGAACCGGGCGGATACATTGCCATAAGCGCGCGGTTAAATAGCGGGTTAAGCGAATCGGTAAGCAGTTTTTTGTAATTGGCCGACCTCACCCGTCCCACCAGCAGGTTGGGATCGTATGTCGGGCTTGTGACCAGCGCCAGCACTTCACCGGTTGCCGGTTCAATTGCCGCAATACTCCCGATTTTATTCTGCATCAGTTTTTCACCGTATTCCTGCAGGGATGACGATAGGGTACTCACCACATTTAAACCGGGAACCGGAAGAGTATCGTACAATCCGTTCAGGTAACTTCCGACAATACGGTTATGGACATCCACGACAAAAATTTTTACTCCCCGTTTGCCTCTGAGTATATCCTCGTACGACTGTTCCAACCCCCCCATGCCGATGTAGTCACCTGACCTGTAATACGAATTTTTTTTGATGGTATTTTCATCCACTTCACTGATATATCCCACTGCATTAGCAGCAATATTTTTCGGATATTTCCTCATGGTGCGCACCTGCACGAAAAAACCCGGGAACTGGTACATGCGCTCCAGGAAGGCACCGTAAATTTCAGCCGACAGTTGTTTCAGAAAAACCGATGCCTTTAAGGATGAATATTTTCTCGCTTCTTTTATTTTTGAGATGAATTCTTCTTTTGAAATGGCGAGCAGGGTGCAGAGGTCTGCCGTGTCAATATTCTTCACCTGCCGGGGAATGACCATTAGGTCATAAGCCGGCTGGTTATAGACGAGAAGTTCACCGTTGCGGTCATAAATCAGTCCGCGGGAAGGATATGCGGTCACATAGCGCAACACATTATTGCTTGCCGAGATGCGGTAACTGCGGTCTATTATCTGGATGTAAAACAACCTGCCGAGGAAAATCATCGCCACGAAAGCGAAGAGAATGAGAAAAACATACCTGCGGTCGGCAAAAGGATTCATGGAAAGAGCCGGAAAAAAGATTCAGCCAGGCGGATTCGCCTGGCGATTCAACAACTACAAACCTATATTTTGTAAGCAAAGGTAGAAAGATTAAGAAGGAGATTGTTTTTTAAGAAATGTGTGAAGAATGAAATTGAAAATTGTCCTACAGGAAATCCCTCCGGAAAGTAAAAATTACAGTCACAAATCACTATACACCATCGTCAGTTTCATCTTCTTGCCGTCCATCACCCCCCTGCTGGCATTATTCATGCTGCCGCTTGCCTCATTGCTGCTGGCTACAAAGAGGTAAAGCCCGGAGTCGGAGATATCACCGTTGAGTTTCTGCTGGAGGTATCGGGTGATTGAGAAAGTATAGGTGCGGACTGAGGAATTGTACTGCCCGCCAAAATATGCCTCACCTTCAAGGACATCGGCAAGGAGTTGTGTCGTGCCGTCTTCTTTTACCGATGCAAGAAAAAGTTTTGCAGGGGGGGGATATTGGAGGGATCCGCTGTTTGCATCAATGGTTACCGAGAGTTCGGCTTTTGCCAACGCCAGCGGGTTTTTGTTTTTCCACTGGTCAAAATACGGGAACGAAAGCTTTGCTTTTACGCCAGCCATTGACTGAATGTACAATAGTTGTTGTGACGGTGAGGTATCGGCAAGAGATGAAGCAACAGGTGTACCCGAATAATCATTAGAAAAATGATTAACCCTTGCACAAGCGGTGTTAA
This sequence comes from Bacteroidota bacterium, assembly GCA_016193485.1. Lineage (GTDB taxonomy): Bacteria > Bacteroidota > Bacteroidia > JACPRZ01 > JACPRZ01 > JACPRZ01. The sequence goes on from JACPRZ010000012.1 coordinate 54,410, forward strand.
TGATGAAATCATAACTTGATGCTGCGGATGAAGAAGTATGATAATAAAGAGTTAATTTAACTGTCGGTGAAAGAAGATCAAAATAGAGGATGGAATTATTTCCTGATAATGAAAAAACGCGGATTCCTTTCAGAAAAGCAAGAAAACCGGCATCATCGGCAAAACCTCCGGAACCGTTTGCCTGGAACTTCGCAATAAACCCGGATGTTGCCGGAATACGGATATCAGCATCTGCCGATGTCAGTGAAAGTTTGGTAAAACCGATGGAATCCGGTTTAAAAGCGAAGTTCCTGTCTGAATAATAGGATGAATCAGCGTAAATATCTTCATCAAGTTCGCTGATAATAATATTATGTGTTCCCAATGTATTTCCGTAATAACCTTTCAACGTAAAATTAAAAACAACCGAATCGGCAACAAAACCGTCACCAAAATTCACACCGGCAGTGGAGAGCCGGAACTGAGTTGAGAAATCAGCAAAAGAAAGCCCGAAAACAGGATCATTGTAACTTCCGCTCAGGGAGTAAAGTTTTTCATCAGATTGTAATGGTTCTTCCTGAACAGTCCTGGCGAAAACGGTCGTTGTGTCGGAAACGGAATATTGTATTTGATTTTCGCTTCCTGACGGAAGACCAATTTCAAGGGGACCGGGTTCTTTGCAGGTTTGGAGGAAGAAAAAAAATAAGCAAGACATCAGAAGTTTTAAAGACTTCTGATGTCTTATAACGGCACTTGCAAAAATTTCATTCACCAAGCACCGCCTCGCCTTCAAGCACCTCATTGTAAAAGGTATAATAGGCATCAATAAATCCGTCTGCGGTCGGGTTTTCAAGCAGCGGTTTGTTGGTACCGGAAGAAAAACGGACAATATCCCGGTTTATTTTATCACTGACAAGGATGATTCCATCTGACCAATTGATCGCCTCCTTGATTATGCGGGAATAAGTCGGATTCCGGTACGGTTTGATATCTTCGCCATCAAGCCCGTCCATTTTCAGTTTCAGCGGGAGATCCCTGTTCAGGGTTTCGGAAAATTCATCATTGTATACCGAATAAATAATTTTTGTTTCGGCAAACTGGGGTTCATGTACAAACGCTTTTCTTATCATTACAGGCAGCAGCGAGGTAAACCATCCGTGGCAGTGAATAATGTCGGGGATCCATTTGAGGTTTTTTACCGTTTCAACAACGCTGCGCGCATAAAAAACCATCCGTTCATCGTTATCCGGACAAAAATTGCCGGCTTCATCATGGTACAGCGTTTTTCGCGAAAAAAATTCTTCATTGTCGGTAAAATAAACCTGCATCCGCGTGTTGGGAATAGAGGCGACTTTAACAAACAACGGGTGGTCACCGTCATTGATAATAATATTTACCCCCGACAGGCGGATGACATCATGTAAATTGTACTTTCGCTCGTTTATCATTCCGTACCTGGGCATAAACGCCCTGATTTCCATGTTACATTCATAGAGGAATTGTATCAACTGGCGGCTGGTTATGGAGATCTCAGATTCGGATACAAATGGAAAGATTTCCTGCGAAACGAATAATACACAGGGTTTTTGAAAATTCCGGTTCATAAGCATGACAGTATTGGGTTATCAAATGGGGCGCAAATGTACGGAAAAATATTGACTTATGCAATACTTCAGATTTGCCGGGGAGTGCCGGGAATATATTAAATCGCTGAAATACAGGGGAATAAAGATAGGATTTGTACCTACCATGGGAGCGCTCCATGCCGGGCACATCTCCCTTGTCAGCCAATCCAAAACGGACCACTTGGTTACCGGGTGCAGTTTATTCGTTAATCCTGATCAGTTTAATGACAAGCGGGATTTTGAAAAATATCCGCGGACGGAAAAAGAAGATGTAACCATGCTGGAGCAAAGCGGCTGCGATTTTGTTTTCATTCCGGGAGCGGATGAAATATACCCTCAGGGTACCCCGGAAAAAATTCCTTTTGATACCATACCTTTCAATAATGTTATGGAGGGTCTTTCCCGCCCCGGCCACTTCCGCGGAGTAATACGTGTGGTAAAACGGCTTTTTGAGATTGTGGAACCTGACTGCGCCTATTTCGGAGAAAAAGATTTTCAGCAACTGCTCGTAATAAAAGAAATGGTAAATAAATTAAAATTGGCGGTTCAGATTACCGGATGTCCCACGTTACGCGAACAGGACGGCATCGCCATGAGTTCCCGCAACGCAAACCTGTCTCCTGATGAGCGGAAAGCAGCGCCATTGATTTACAGGACGCTGCTGGATGCAAAGGCGAAAATTCCGGCACTTTCGGTTTTACAACTCAAAAAATGGGTCATCGGAAAAATTTCCTCCGACCCGAAATTCAGGATTGATTATTTTGAAATTGCCGGGGAAACAACCCTGGAACCGGTTGCCGGTTGGGATCATGCACAACCCTATCGTGCATTTATAGCAACATTCCTCGGCACAACACGGTTAATAGATAATTTACGATTCAGCAGTTGAAATGAATAATCCGAAAACTATTTCTTCATGCGTAAAATAGTTATATCAATAATCCAGTTTATAGTTTCAATTTCACTGGGAGTTTTCCTTATCTGGTATGTTTACAAGGATTTAACCGGGGAACAAAGAGAGGAGATTTACCGTTCTTTTTCAGGTGCCGACTATACCTGGGTAATCTTATCCGTTATTCTCGGAATAATCAGTCATTTTTTAAGAGCATTGCGCTGGAATTTGCTTATTGAAACTATCGGTACAAAGCCAATTCTGTTGAAAAGCACAGCCGCAGTCATGGTGGGTTACCTCGCTAACTATGCACTGCCGCGTATAGGGGAGGTAGCAAGATGCGGTGTGCTGAGCCGGTATGAAAAACTTCCTTTTGACAAACTTGTGGGTACGGTGATCATTGAACGTGCCGTGGATTTATGCATTACCCTGATCCTTACCCTGATACTTTTTATTGCTGAACTGGATGTCATCGGTAATTTTATGGCAGGATTGCTGGGCCCTTTTATAGACAAAGTACCTTCTTCATCTGCGCTTTTTTTTCTGTTCTCCGGTACAATTTTATTTTTGATTGCACTTGGATATTTCATTCTGAAACGGACATCAGCAGGGAAAAGGGGGATCCTTTTTTTAGAGGGAATCATCCAGGGAATCCGGTCCATTACGCGTCTGAATGATAAAGGCCGGTTCATCATCTACAGCATTCTTATCTGGTTCCTCTATTATGCGATGTTCCATATTTGCTTATTTTGCCTGCCTGAAACATCGGTGGTCCCCTTCTGGGGTGCGGTAGCCGGTTTTATTATGGGCGGTTATGGCATCATACTGGTACAGGGAGGCATTGGCGCTTTTCCTGCACTGGTGATGGCGACATTGTCCCTTTATGGTATCCCGGGAGAATATGGTTTTGCTTTCGGCTGGATCCTCTGGACCGCACAGACAGCGATGATCCTCGTTGCAGGAACGATTTCCATAGGATACCTGATGCTGATTTCAAAAACAAAAATTAAACAAAATGAACCGCATTGAACCGGTAATGGCAAAAATTGCCCCTTTGGATATAGTGGAAAGGTGGGTTTCGGGCTGGAAAAAGTTCCGGTTGAAAGTTGTCTTTACCAACGGATGTTTTGACATTCTGCATGCAGGGCATATCCACCTTCTTGCAGAAGCGGCTTCTTTTGGTGATAAACTTGTTGTCGGAATCAATTCCGATCTTTCGGTACGGAAAATAAAAGGTCCCGGCCGGCCGGTAAATGATGAACGATCGCGCGGGATGGTCATCGCTTCAGTGCAGGTTACCGATGCCCTTCTTTTCTTTGATGACGAAACACCGTATGAAATCATAAAAAGGATTCAACCCGATGTGCTTGTAAAGGGCGGTGATTATGCCGAAAATGCAATTGTGGGCGCGGATCTGGTAAGATCATGGGGGGGGGAAGTCAGAATTGTAAAATTGCTGGACGGATTTTCAACAACAGGCATGATCGGAAAGATGAAAACTCTGTAAACGTTACCAATGTTCTTAACTTTGGAAAAGTTTACAGGAACTGCTGCAGCGATGTTCAATACCGGCAATCCTTTGACCTTTATTTTCGTTGCCGGGGTTTTTATTGCCGGTTGTTACGGATCTTCCAAAATCAGCAATCGTAATCTTGCCTATTTATACCGCAAGGAAATTAACCCGATTCATCCGAAAGCGGTTATCTATCATCTCTCCGACTCTGCCAGCCGTATCTTTCTTTCCATTGAATCAAAAGAACTGCTGTTCAGAAGGGAATATTCCGCTGAGGAATTCACAGCGGAGTTCAATGTTACGTATAAAGCATACCCATCACCCGAAGCACAGGTGATCATCGACAGCGGCACAATCAGGGTGGTGCATGCTTCAGAATTGAACATGAATTCACGTGAACTCAGGCAGGAAAAAATTATCGCAATGGCCGATCTTAAACTGCGCAGGCCCGTAAAGTGCGTACTTGAAATTTCAGTGACCGACCTGAACCGGAATCAGGAATCTTCCGTGTATATGACGGTGGATAAAGAGAGTGCCTTTTCAAGGGAAAATTTCAGAGTAAACTCGGCCGTGAGCGGGGAACCGCTTTTCAGAAATCAGATTACTCCCGGTGAAGCAATAGCGGTAAAGTTTCCCGCAATGAAACAGGGTAAAGGAATAGTTTATTATTACAGCCGGAAGTTTCAACTTCCACACCCCCCTTTTTCCGTACACGGTTCACCTCCTTTTGAATATCGGCCCGATTCGGTTTTTTCTCTTGATCCCGACAGCCAGAACATGGTTTACCCCAGGTTAGTCCGCCCTGGTTTTTACCATTTTATAGCCGATACGACCCAAAGGGAAGGGCTTACCCTTTACCGCTTCAGCGATGAGTTCCCGCAATGCACATCACCGGAACAACTCCTTGAAGCGATACGTTATTTCACCACGCGCCAGGAGTATAATGAACTGATGCTTGAAGCGGGAAAAAAAAAGGCGCTCGATAATTTCTGGTTGAAAATTGGCGGAAGCCAGGAACGGGCGAGGTCCCTTATCAAAAGTTATTATTCTCGCGTCCAGGATGCCAATGAATTATTTACCGCACATGCGGAAGGATGGAAAACCGACCGGGGAATGATTTACATTATTTTCGGACCGCCCGATGCCGTATACCGCTCCCTTAACACCGAGAGTTGGGTGTACGGTGAAGAGGGCTCTTTCCTCTCTTTTAATTTTCTTTTTGTAAAAGTTAAGAATCCTTTTTCCGCTAATGATTACCAGTTGCAACGAAGCCCGGTGTATAAAAATACGTGGTACAGAGCGGTGGAAGCGTGGAGGCAGGGAGTAGTGTATTAAAGAAAAGAAATATGGATGACCTGCAATATATTTACGGTATCCGCCCGGTTCTTGAATCGGTTCAGGGCGGAATGGATATTCAGAAAATTTATCTTTCACGGAAAGTGAAAGGAGAGTTGATCACCGAGATTAAGAAACTGGCGCGGGAGAGGGAAATAGGGGTACAGGAGGTTCCGGAAGAAGTGTTCCGGAAGTTCAGGGGCAAAATCCACCAGGGGGTCGTTGCGTTGATTTCACCGGTAATATACCAGGATATTGGAAAATATCTGCCCCAGTTATTTGAAAAGGGAATTATCCCCCTTGTGGTTGTTCTTGACCGCATCACCGATGTCCGGAATTTCGGAGCCATCATCCGCACGGCAGAATGTATGGGCGCTCATGCCGTTGTGGTTCCGTCAAAAGAAACGGCACAGATCAATGCCGATGCGGTTAAGGCCTCTGCTGGCGCCCTTTTCAGGATACCGGTTTGCAGGGCATCCGATTTATTTATAGCCACGCGGATACTTAAAGACAGCGGATTACAGATTGTTTCCTGTTCCGAAAAGGCCGGTAAAACTTTTTATGATGTCGATTTCGGATTACCCACCGCAATTCTTTTTGGTTCGGAAGAATCGGGATTACTGCCGGCACTGGTTAAAATTTCCGATCACCACGTGAAAATCCCCATGGCAGGCCATATCGCATCGCTGAATGTATCGGTTGCGGCCGGAATCGTTTTGTTTGAAGCGATGAGGCAGCGGGAAGCAATGGGCGAGAAGTGAAAATGATACGAATCCCGATAACTATCGGATTTATGTTGCTACCTATAAAATCAATAGTCCGGTACTTTTTTATCTCTCCCCGCAATAGCGGGGCAAAGTTCGCAAGGTTTTAAAATTTAATTCTTTGCGTGCTTGGCGACCCTGCCTGCCGGCAGGCAGGGTCGCGAGAAATGAATTTTTATCCCGATAATTATCGGGATTGATTTTTAAATACATAAAAATTTTTACCGGAGTATTGTAAAATGCAATGATTAAAATCTCTTCAAATACGCTCACCGGTATTTTGTTGGGATGCATCCTGATTACCGGAGCAATTTTTCGGTTCTGCGGTTACTCGGATTTTCCGCTGAACGGTGATGAACTTGGCGCATTGAGCCGGCTCCGGTTTTCTTCATTTGCGGATCTGATTGAACAGGGCGTGAAAACTGACGGGCACCCTCCTCTGGTGCTGGTTTTTCTTTTTTACTGGACGAAAATATTTGAATTATCAGAAGCGGCAATACGTTTCCCTTTTGCTTTGTGCGGTATTTTCAGCATTTATTTCCTGTACCTCATTGGCGCCTTCTGGTTTAACCGCACTACAGGTCTTCTTGCAGCAGCCGCTCTCGCCACACTGGAATTTCCTTTGATATATACGCAGATTGCGCGGCCTTATGCACCGGGTTTGCTCTTTACGCTGATGAACACCTGGTTCTGGACCAAACTTCTTTTTGATGATAAATCACAAAAAAAAAGCAGCGCTATTTTATACGGAATAACCGCTTCCCTTTGCATGCTCACTCATTACTTCAGTTTTCTTTCGGTCGTGATTGCCGGATTATCCGGGCTTCTGTTTGTTAAACGAGAAACAATAAAATATTATCTCATAGGGGGGGGAATCGCTTTTCTTCTTTTTATTCCCGCGCTGGATGTATTTTATTACCAGTTTTTTGTTGTAGGGGGATGGGGATGGCTCAGCAAACCAGAACCCGGTTTTTTTTGGAAATACCTTTTTATTTTCTTTAACAACTCCGTTTTCCTTGCATATTTTGTCGGTACTGTTTCTCTCTCCTCCCTAGTAATAAACTCTACACGGATAAAATTTTCCCGGTTTCATGCCATTTCCCTGCTTTGGTTCCTCCTGCCCTGTTTTATTGGTTATTATTATTCAATTTACCGGAATCCCGTACTTCAGGATAAACTCCTGTTATTCTCTTTTCCGTTTCTTCTTCTTTTTCTGTTCTCTTTTTTCCGCATTGAGGAAAACAGGTTTATTTATTCAGGAATCGTTTTAGGAGTTCTTGCTGTGTTTTCATACAATACAGCAGGTATCAATAGTTTTTTTTCAAAACGGCATTTTGACGAGTTCACCGATGTAGCCCATAAAACCATTGAATATATTGACAAATATGGCGAACAAAACATCACGCGTACCATAAATGTTTTCGACCCATACTATATAAATTATTACTTCGACCGCCTCGGTCGCAAGGTTACATATTCCAATTATCAGATTGGCGGTCCGGAAAATTTTCTGCGCTTTGATTCTCTATGCCGGAAAAGTTCCACTCCTTATTTTCTTTTTTCGTGGTGGGGTACATTGACTCCCTGCGAAATTCTGCAAATAATCCGGCAATATTTTCCTTATACGGTTCATAAAGAATTTTTCGAACGTACGGAAATATATCTTTTTGCGAAGGAAAAATCCAACTCCTCGCTGCCCGATAAAATTGTATTCCGCACTCTGAATAATTTTGAGGCAAACCCTCCTATGTGGAGTACGAATGATTCTGCACAGGCCAGTTCCTTATCATGGAGTGGAACAAAAGCGGCAAAAGTCAATGCAACGTATCCTTATAGCCCAACTTTTTCGGCACAAGCAACGCAGGTACTTAAATCGGTGGATGATATTATTTATGCCGGAGTGCGGGTGCGGATGAACCGTCCGGGCAATTCCGATATAAAACTGTGCATTTCTTTTGAGGAAAAGAATGGAATATATGGGTGGCACGATATTGCATTGAGTAACTTTGTTGATTCTGGCGATGTCTGGAGAAAGGCATTTATTCATAGCAGGGTTCCTAAACTAAAATCAAAAAACGATATTATTAAAATATTTGTCTGGAGTGCGGGTGGTAATGAATGTGTCCTGGATGATTTTGAAGTTTGGATTGAAGAAGGAAATCCGGTTTTGTGGGGAAAGCGCTCCGATCATGGTATGCTTGATTAATCGCTGTCTGACCATGAAACAATCTGTTGGAAAATCAGATAATATTATTTTATTTCTTATCCTGCTCCTGGGTGCTGGTTTGCGATTTTACGGATTTGCCGATTTTTCCCTCAGCAATGATGAACTGAGTGCGCTTAACCGCCTTCAGTATGATACGTTCGGAGAACTGATTGAAAAGGGAGTGAAAATTGACGGACACCCGCCTCTCGTACAGGTATTTCTTTATTACTGGACAAAAATTTTCGGTTTTTCGGAAGTATCCGTACGGCTTCCGTTTATTGTGTGCGGTATTATCAGCATTTATTTCCTTTACTGCATAGGATCGTTCTGGTTCAATCCTGCAACCGGACTTCTTGCGGCTGCCGCTCTCGCATCACTTGAATACCCGCTTATGTATACCCAGATAGCAAGACCGTATAGCCCCGGTTTGTTGTTTACCCTGATGAATACATGGTTCTGGACTAAACTCCTTTTTGATAAAGATTCACCGAAATTCAGAACGGCAGTTTTTTATGGAATTACTGGTTCCTTATGCATGGCGACCCATTATTTCAGTTTTTTATCTGCTCTGATTACGGGTCTAACCGGCTTATTTTTCCTGAGACGAAGCATTTTTAAATATTACATGATAGGGGGGGGTATCTCATTCCTTCTTTTTATTCCTGCCCTGGGAGTATTTTACCACCAGTTTTTCGAAATAGGCGGTTTGGGTGGACCAACGGGCTGGCTTGGAAAACCCAAACCCGATTTTTTCCGGAAGTTCCTGTTTGAATGTTTTAATAACTCAAAATTACTCACTTTTCTTGTTACTTTTGCTTCCCTGACGTCTCTTGCGGTTTATCTTAAAGAGATCAGGTTTTCAAGATTTCACTTTCTGTGTATACTTTGGTTCCTCCTGCCTTATTTTATCGGATACTATTATTCCATTTACCGAAGCGCTGTGCTGCAGGATAAACTTCTGCTTTTTTCCTTTCCTTTTCTCCTGCTCTTTTTATTTTCTTTTTTCAGAGACGGGAAAAAACGCATTGTTAAAACAGGGATCATAATATGTGCGATGGGTGTTTTTGTAATTTCAACAGTAGTCATAAACCGGTATTTTTCCACCCAGCATTTCGACCAGTTTAATACTGTTGCCCGGAAAACAGTTGAGTACATTGACCGGTATGGCGAACAGAACATTGTTAAGACCGTTAATGTCCACGGGCCCTATTACATCAACTATTACCTGAACCGGTTGGGCCGGAAAGTTGATTATATCAGTTACCGCAATGATGCGCAGGAAAGTTTTCTGAGATTTGATTCAATATGCAGAAATAGTTCCGCTGCCTATTTCCTCTATTCCTGGGCAAGTACTTTCAGTCCATGTGAAATCATCCAGGTCATAAAGGAATATTATCCTTTTACGGTTCACAAAGAACTTTATAACCGCTCTGAAATTTACCTTTTTGGCAGAAAAGAACCGCCCGGATATGTTACTGACACCCCGTTTTTTGTATCGCTGAATGATTTTGAAAGCGGTCCTGAAAACTGGAGCCGGGATGATTCCGCTCTGACCGGAAGATATTTTTGGAGCGGGGTTAAATCTGCCAAAGTAAATTCGAAATACCCTTACAGCCCTACATTTTCAGCGCAGGCGCATAAGATTCTTCATTCGGTGGATGATATTATTTATGCCGGAGTGCGGTTCCGAATGGAGAATATCCGGGCGGATGTAAAAATCTGCATTGCTTTTGAAGAGAACAACAAAGTTTATGAATGGCACGACATGGCCTTGAACCGGTTTTCCGATTCAGCAGGAGTTTGGAAAAATGCATATATTCATTCCCGGGTTCCTGAATTAAAATCAAAAAACGACATTATTAAAATATTTGTATGGAGCATTGACGGCAGCGAAGTTTTCCTTGATGACTTTAAAGTGTGGGTTGAAAAGGGAAATACTATCCTCTATGGCAGACGGTTGGATCACGATATTTTAGAATGATGGCTGGAATCCGATGGATTCCGTTTCTCCAGAATGTTCAGGAAAACTATAGAATATTATTCACTACAGGCAAGCATCTATTATGTTTTGTTTGCAATCATCCTTGTGGCGGGTGCGTTTATGCGTTTTTATGCAAGTTACAATTTCAGTTTTTCAAATGATGAACTCGGGTCGTTGATGCGGCTGAATTTTGCCTCGCTCCCGGAAGTGATTGAACAGGGCATTAAAAAAGGGGATACTCATCCCCCCCTTTTATTGGTTTTTTTATTCTTCTGGACGAAAATATCCGGGACTTCCGAATTCATGGTAAGGTTGCCCTTTGCGGTTGCAGGTACTTTGGCAATTTTTTATGCATGGAGGATCGGTTTAAAATGGTTTCATCCCGCAACAGCCCTTCTTTCAGCGGCAGGAATCGCTTTTCTTGAATTTCCGCTGCATGTTTCCTATCTTATCCGTCCCTATAGCCCCGGTTTACTCTTTTTTTTAATGAATGTATATTATTGGACCAATCTGCTTTTTGAAGAAGGCCTGCAAAAAAGGAAAACAGCAATTCTCTACGGGGTCACCGCTGCGCTATGTATGTATTCCCATTATTTCAGTTTTTTGTCCGCTTTAATTACCGGTTTAACGGGATTTATTTTCTTAAATCGGAAGAACATTAAATATTATCTATTAGGGGGATTACTGGCAATTATTCTTTACCTTCCGTCCTTTACCATCTTCTGGCATCATTTTTTTATTGCGAAAGGACTTGAAACAACAATTCCGGGCGGTGATGAATACATGGCGCTGATGTCTTCCGGTGAAACAATGTCAATCAGGTTACATTCATGGCTTCAAAAACCCACCCCCTCTTTTTTTCCTAAATTTATCTTTTATGCTTTTAATTCCTCTGTCACGGTTCTCTCGGTTACCGGAATAATTTGCCTTGTGCTCCTGTTGTTTAACCGGCAGATCATGAGGATATCAAAATTTCAAATGATCTCCCTGGCATGGTTCCTGCTTCCCTTTATTACCGGTTATTTCTATTCGGTTTACCGCAGCGCCATTCTACAGGAAAAGGTCCTGGTTTTTTCGTTTCCATTTCTTCTTTTATTCCTCTTTTCTTTTTTTAAGGATATCCGGATTAAGAATTTCACTCCGGGAATTTCATTGCTGATCAGTGGAGTTTTTTTTTGCAGTACCATTCTTGAAAAGGAATATTTTATTCCGCTCAATTTTGACCAGTTTCGCAATGCCGCCAGCCGGATAATAAAACACCTTGATGAAAGGGGTGAAAAAAATGTGACACGGACGGTAAATGTCTCGCACCGGTTTTATATTGAGCACTATCTTAAACGATTCGGAAGCGCAGTATCTTTCGCAAGTTACCGGAATGAGAGGGAGGAGAGTTTTTTACCATATAAAGCAATTCTGCGGCAAAGTACTACCCCGTTTTTTCTTCATGCATGGACTAATTTCCAGAATCGCTGGGAAGTAATACCCATGATCCGGGAATTTTATCCCTATACAATTTCAAAGAACTTATTCTTTTGCTCTGAAGTTTATTTGTTTTCCCGTGAAAAACCCGCAAATTACGTCTCCGAGCCGTTTGTATTTTTCAGTTGTAATACGTTTGATTCGTTACCGGCTTTCTGGAGTCCTGCCGATTCGGTACGTTCCGATTCAGTTGCTTTTAATGGAAAATTCTCTGCATCGGTAGATCCGCGGTTTCCTTTCAGCCCCACTTTTTCCTGCCATGCTGAAACTATTTTTAATTCCGTTGATGATATTCTGTACGCACGTGTAACTGCGCGGATGACATCTGTCCGGGAAGAAGTGAAACTTTGTATTTCATTTGAGGATACAAATGGAATATATTCCTGGCATGATATACTGTTATATCACTTTATTGATTCAGCCGGTAAATGGGATAATGTCTACCTCAGTACCTTTGTTCCCCGGCTGCATTCAAAAAGCGATCACATAAGAATTTTTGTCTGGAACCTGGGCAAAGTACCGGTTCATATTGACAATTTTACCGTATGGGTTGAAAAAGGAAATCCTGTTGTTTATGGGAAACGAAAAGACCGGAACATTCTCAGTGAACAATAGTTTACCGTAAATTTGCAATGTTCAGGGCAATTAGCTCAGTTGGTTCAGAGCACTGCTTTCACACGGCAGGGGTCGCAGGTTCAACTCCTGCATTGCCCACCTTTAAAAAAATAAAAATCCCAAAATTTATAAATCCTCAATCTCCATTTTATATGAAAAACACATTCTATTTACCACTTATTCCGTTTATCTTATCGGGATTCTTTTGCAAAGCCCAGATATCAATAACAGGGATAAATGACACCGTAACCATTGACTTTACCGGGTTTACCGCAGCCGGGTTCGCTCCGGCACCTGCTGCAGGGCAACTCAGTTCAAATGACTGGGCTGTACGCGGATTTAGCCAGGATACCCTTCTTGATTTCGGTGAAACGGCAACTACCGGTGATTTTGCCCGCGGCATTTCAACCGGCAGTGTGAACACCGGTGGCATTTATGCTTTTGACGTTGGGGGGGGGAATGCAATTTTCGGTGTTCAGCCAACCGATAATGATTTCACACCTGGCAGTGTAACCCTGAAAATTCAGAACAATACGGGTGTACCTGTCACGGATTTTGAAATTGAATATGCAATATGGTGTTACAATGACCAGAACCGGTCAAACTCCCTCAACTTTTCGTGGTCATCGGATAACATTACGTACTCGCTGGTGCCGCCACTTAATTTTGCTACCCCTCAACCGCTTGACAGCCCCGCTTCGTGGGTTTCGACTTATATGGCGACTCTCATCACCGGATTAAATCTTGCAAACGGTTCATATTTTTATCTGCGGTGGAGCGGCAATGATGCAGGCGGCTCCGGTTCAAGGGATGAGTATGGGGTTGATAATATTAAGATTATTGCAGGGGCTCCTTTAGTCAACGCTGACTTCTCTGCAACAGATATTTGTATTGGAGATTTCGTTTATTTCACCGATAATTCCACAACTGTCACCGGTTCTATTATTTCATGGCAATGGTATTTCGGCAACGGTGACTCATCTTATCTTGCAAATCCTTTTTATTATTATTCAACTTATGGTACTTATTATGTTACACTTATTGTAACTAATAATTCGGGCGATACGGACAGTGTAACAAAACCGGTAACGGTTTTCCCGGTACCTATTGCTGATTTCACCGCTGCAAATTTCTGCCAGGGTAGTCCGACTCAGTTTAACAACCTTTCCACTATCGCAAGCGGAACTATTGCCTTGTGGTCCTGGAATTTTGGCGACAGCACTTTTTCCACTACGTTGAATCCCTCGCATATTTATTCAGATACCGGGACTTTCACAGTCACCCTGACTGCAATTTCAGATAACGGATGTGCAGATTCCGTTTCATATTCCATAATTATCTACCCGGGACCAATTATAAATACTTCTGCGATGGTTATCCAGCACTCTGTGTGCAGCGGCAATAACGGTTCAATTTCAGGAATCACGGTATCCGGTACCGGACCTTTTTCTTATGAATGGGAGGACAGCAGCGGTAATGTTGCCGGAAATTCACTTGATATTGACAGTTTGAATCCGGGTATTTATTATCTTTCAGTAATGTCTTTATCATGTACATCGGGTGTTGTTACAGTCAATATCGGGGATTCCATTCCTGCACCTGCAGTGACCTTGACATCATCGGGTAATATCATCTGCGAAAACGACACAGTATTTTTTAATGCAGCGCCCGCGGGTTATGATAATTATGAATTTTTCCTGAACAGCAATTCGGTTCAATCCGGTGCAGGTAATTCATATTTCTCTTCTTCTCTTGCGGATGGGGATGAAATAGCAGTGGTATGTACTGACAACGGGTGTACTGCTCAGAGTTCACCGGTAGTTATTATGGTCAATCCGAATCCTGTTGCTGGTTTTACTTTTACAATTAGCGGTTCAACAGGCACTTTCACCAATACAACTTCAGGAGGAACTCCCCCCCCGGTATATTCATGGGATTTCGGGGATGCTATGGGAACTTCCAATCTGTTCAACCCGGTTTATACCTATTCTTCAACCGGTTCGTATTTCGTTTGCCTGTCGGTGGATGACGGAGCAGGATGCTCCGGTATTTTCTGCGATACTGTGGATATTTCGGTCGGCATTAAAGAAAATGATTTTACGGATACCCGGTTCATTATTAAACCGGCAATGCAGGGGATTGTTATATTCTCACAAAAGGATAAAATAATCAAGGCCGAAGTAATAAACAGTGCAGGTATGAAAATTCACACTGCACAGGGAACTTCCGCCAATAACCTGTCCGTTCCGCTACCGGGTGCCGGTACCGGAATATATTATGTGAGGATATGGAGTCACGATGGCGAAATAAGAGCGCTGAAATTTATCCGGTGACTCTTACTGAACGATAAAAGGAATTTTTCTTATCGTTCCGTTCAATTCAACGAAGAGGATATAGGTTCCCTCCGCATAACCCGAAACATCAAAAACGGTTGAGTAATTTCCCGTTCCCGGATGGACTCCGGTCATCTCAAGTAAACGTTGCCCCGCTGAGTTGATGCAGTTAAATTGCACCGATGATTGTCCCGTAACGTTATAATCAACCCGCACAAAGTCAATTACCGGGTTGGGAAAAAGAAGGAAAACGGGTAATTCTTTCTGTAGTTCATCGGCTCCTGCCACCGCCTTAGTATTCAGAAGGATTTTTGGAAATAAGGCCGTTCCGTTTACAGACACTAATTCAACATAAAAAACCGGAAATTTCATAGAGTCCTCATACCAGGAATAAACGGTTCGCGTTATGTTCGTAATAGAATCATCAGGCGGATTAAGGGATGTATCTGTTATGGTTTCAATCCATTTTACCCGGAGTAAACTGTCAAAAATATTACCCCCTACTTTAAGCGTGCCCCATCCGTCTGCATTGACTGCAACGGTTCCCTTCCTGTCCCAAATATAACCGTTTCCGTCATCATAAACACAGTCAAAATTATCCGAATTAGTATAATTGAAGTTTACCGGGTAATTGAATAACCTTTCATTATTGGTGATGGAATAATTTATCTTGATACTGCCCGATAATACCTCGCCATCAATACTGAGATTTCCACCGCTTGTTTTGTAATAAATATAATTATTGAAGGTTTTATTATATCCGGCAATCGATGACGTTGAAAAATCGTTTGCGTATGGCGTTGATGCCACCGTTTTAAATGTATATTGGGTGTCTGCTGCAGGGTTAAAAATAATTTTATTGCTGAAATCCCATACATAACCGGTTCCGGTATTGCTGTAAACAGGTGGTGATCCTGATTCATAGCCCTGTTTGACAATCCAGATATCGCCTGTATCCGGATTATGAATAGCGGAAGTCAGTGATGGCGCCTGTGCGGAGACATTACCGGCAAGCATGACCGCTGATAAGAGGATATAGTACTTTTGTAACATGGGAGTGAGATAAATAGTGAAAAATTTTTTACAAATATAGCAATCTGAACCATATCGCTGATGAATGCTAAAGCATTTTCTGTTGATCTGGCTGCAATGGCAGATACGATCACTCTCCAACGGGTCGTAAATTTCCTGAAATTGCTTTTTTCGTTCTATTTTTCGCGGCTGGCGGGTAAATCATTTGCGGCAGGAACTCCTTTTGCCGTTTCCATTGAGCCGACAACCTCCTGCAATTTAAGATGCCCGGAATGTGTAAGCGGGTTGCGTTCTTTTACACGTCCGACCGGCATGATGAATATGGAAATGTACAGGAAAATAATGGATGAACTATCTCCTCATTTATTTTATCTTATTCTCTATTTCCAGGGCGAACCCTATCTTAACCTGAATTTTTTTGAGATGGTGAAATATGCAGGAAAGAAAAAGATTTACGTAGCAACTTCTACTAATGCTCATTATCTTGATGATGAGTATGCGCGGTTGACTGTTGAATCGGGATTGAACAGGATAATTATTTCGCTGGATGGCGCATCACAGGAATCGTACGAAAAATACCGCATCGGTGGTGACTTTGAAAAAGTGATTGCGGGAATTAAAAACTTAGTTGTGTGGAAAAACAAACTCAAAAAACACACACCGAGGATCATTCTTCAATTTCTTGTTTTCAGGCATAATGAGGAAGAAGTTCCGGTCATTAAATCGCTCGGTAAGGAACTTGGAGTTGATGATGTATGGATAAAAACGGCACAGGTGTATGATTATGAAAACGGGAATCCATTGATTCCTTCCAATGAAAAAAATTCACGGTACAAAAGAAAAAAGGACGGAACTTATGATCTGAAGTATTCATCTCCCCCCTTTGGCGGATCCCGATATCTATCGGGGGGGGGCCATTGCTGGAAGATGTGGCATTCCTGCGTGATTACCTGGGACGGAAGGGTAGTACCATGTTGCTTTGACAAGGATGCACGTCATCAACTCGGAACTTTGAAAGAAAAATATTTTAGGGAGATTTGGCGAAGTCCGGAGTACAATAACTTTCGCAGCCGGATTCTTCAAAAAAGAAGGGAAATAGATATATGTAAAAATTGTTCCGAAGGGACTAAGGTGTGGATATGAAAAGAACCAAGTCCCAAGTCGCAAGTCCAAAGTTCCAAGTCCAAAGAAGCGGAAAGTATCGGCTGTTCACGTGTAATCCGCTCTACCGGCAAATAACCAGTTTCGTATATTTCCCTGAAGCGCCATCATCAATTTTCAGGTAATATATTCCTTCATCCCACCCTTTTACATTGATCTCAAAAATTTTTCCGGATTCATGAAACGTTTTAGAAACGCCTAAATTGGGCGTCTCAATATTTCTTCCCATCATATCAAATATTGCAAAGGATATTCCACCCGGTAATCCGGAAAATTCAATTGAAATTTTATCATTTGCAGGGTTCGGATAAACCTGAATACCGGTTCCTGTTTCCGATAATTCTCCACTTCCCATAGCACAATCTATATTTACGCTCCCGGTAATCGTGCACCCGTTTGCATCGGTAACGGTAACTGAATATAGTCCAACGAATAATCCGGTAGCGGTTGCGGTGGTTTGTGAAAATAAATCATTCCAAATATAAGTGTATGCGCCAGTGCCACCGGATGGAGAAGCAATTGCCTGCCCGTCAGCGCAACCATTTGGAAAGGTCGCAGATATACTGTCAAGAGCCAATGTGAGGACAGTTGGTTCAGTAATCTGTGCGGAATCAGTTGCCGTACAGCCGCCTGCATCGGTAACGGTAACATAATACGCTCCAGGGCATAAACTGTCAATTAAAAATGCGGATGCTCCGGTATTCCATAGGTAAATTATCGGTGGCGGACCACTAACCGATGCTGCCACACTTCCGTTGCAGGTACCGTAACAGGTAACATCAATGCTGTTCGTTACAAGGTTTACGGGAATAGGTTCGCTGATGATAACAGAGTCGCTTGCAACGCATCCATTTGCATCGGTTAAAGTGACTGCATAATTCCCGGCACAATATCCGGCTGTTGTTCCGTCACCGGAATAGGGGGGGGTACCACCGTTTGCTACTACCGTAATAGTTCCATCACAGTTGCCGAAGCAGTATGCGGGAGCAGAAGTTGCAGCGGCAGTCAGGAGTGCCGGTTCATTGATGGTAAATGATGCCGAATCGGTACATCCATTGGCATCGGTAGCGGTTACGCTGTAGGAACCGGGACATAATCCCATGATGAGAGTATCGGTTGCTGAGTTGTTCCAGACAACAGCGTAAGGCGGGATGCCGCCATAAGGACTGATGACAATGAATCCATCGCACAATCCGTAGCATGACACATCAAATGATGCCTGCAGCATGTCTAACACCGTTGGTTCAGTAATAACAACGGAAGCAAATGCAGAGTCGTTGCATGAAACATCTGTAACGGTAACGGAATATGTTCCGGCAGGAATATTAACCAGGTCTTCCGAAACATCACCGGTTGACCAATAAATGGAATAGGAACCGGTGCTCCCCATTGGCAAAAGATCCGCAATACCGGTAGCGTCTCCATTACAGGAAATGTTGGTTGCATTAATTGTTGCCGTCAGTGAATCGGGTTGCATAAGCGTAAACGCATCATAGTAAATACATCCGGAAGAATCGGTCACCGTAAAAGAATAAATGCCGGCAGTGAGGCCGCTGCTCAATTCACTTGTTTCCCCATTTGACCAGGAATAAGTGAAAGGCGCAGTACCCATATCGGTTATCACTTCTATGGATCCGTCATTCCCTCCATAACAGGAAACATTATAAAAATTCAGGTAGGCGGAAAGATTGCAGGTGCAGGAATTGACAGTAAATGAAAAATTGAAAGTTGAACCGCAACTGTCGCTTACGGTAACCAGGTAAATACCCGGAGAAAGCCCTGTAATAGTGTCAGTCGTAGCGCCCGTAGACCAGAGGTAAGTGTAGGGCAGTGAACCGTTCATGAGCGTGACGCTGGCCGCACCGTCATTGCCGGAGTTTACACAAACCACATTAGTGGAAGCGGAAAGAGGATTGGCATCATTTATTATCACATAGGTAATATTCTGAACAGGAAATGGCGGAGTGGTGCAGCCATTGGCATCCGCAACATTTACGCCATAATCACCCGGAGCCAATCCTGAAAGGTCTTCTGTCGTGGCAATAGGAATGGTCGGAGGCCAGGTATCATACCAAGCAATGGTAAAAGGACCCGTGCCGCCTGAAATGGTCAGGTCAGCGCTACCGTCATTATTGCCATAACATACTACATCGTAGCCGGTAATTGAAGTTGCCAGTTCAGGGGGTTCGGTAATATTTACAGAACTATCGAAATAACAGTTGGAAGAATCGGTGACGGTCACATAATAGGTTCCGGCAGGCAAACCGGTGATACTATCGGTATTCATAGAATTCGACCATGAATAAACATAGGGGGGGGTACCTCCTGTAACAGCAGCATAGGCATTGCCGTCATTATTGCCGTAACAGGTAATATCCGATGAAGAAAGAGAAACCATGAAATCAAAGCAGGCGATTGAATCATTGACAATAAAACTTTCTTCATTGGTGCACCCGTTTACATCGGTTACGGTAACGGTGTACTGGCCGGCACTCAAACCTGAAATATCTTCACCGGTTGCCGAATTTGACCAGAGAAATGAGTAGGGTGAGGTACCATCGCTGACTGAAATGTCAACCGAGCCGTTACTCCCTGATGATGGAGCCGTCATGCCTGTAACAGAGATTTGCGGTGGATCTGGCAGATCAGCAGATGTCCATGCCTGGCTGCATCCCAAACTGTCAATAACCTGCACATCATACCAGCCCGCACTTAAACTGTCAATATCTTCGGATGAATCACCGGTTGACCATAAGTAAGAATAGGGGGGGGTTCCACCGGTAACCGTAAGATCACCGCTTCCGTCCGAACCGCCATAACAAGTTATAGGCGTTACGGTAATTGAAGCAAAGGGCCATGTGGGTTCCGTAATGGTAACCTGGTCAACCGCAGAGCATCCCAAAGTATCCGTTACGGTTACCGTATAAGTATTGGCATAGAGGGAAGATGCAATTGAATCTGTTTGCCCGTTGCTCCATTGAAATGAATAGGGTATTACGCCATTTGATGCTGATACAGTCGCCTCCCCGTCATTGTACCCGTTGCATGAAGGATTTCTCCATGATGAAATCACTGCCGTTAAAGAGCATAACGGTTCACTTACCGTGAATGTATCGGTCAGAGTGCAATTATTGCCATCGGTTATGGTAACGGTATAAGTACCGGCAGTTAACGAGTAAATATCCTCAACCATGTACCCGTTCGACCAGTTAAAACTGTACGAAGGAGTTCCTCCGGTTACAGTTATATCAACATAGCCGTCATTGTTACCCACAGTTGATGCATTAGTGACAATACCCGAAATAGCGAGATTCACCGGTGCGATGACAAATGCGGAGTCCGCTATAGCGCATCCGTTAAAATCGGTTACCGTAACGGAATATGCTCCCGGAGGGACGCCATTAATGGTGTCTGTAGTAGCCCCGGCACTCCACAAATAAGAATAGGGGGGGGTACCTCCGCCTGCTGTTACCGATGCCGAACCGTTATTATTTCCGCAAGTTGCATCCGTGCTATTCATAGTCAACGTTGCCACGGTATTAATAGTCACACCCATAGTATCATTGTTGCTGCAACCATTGGAATCGGTTACTTCTACTGAGTAAATTCCTGATGAGGAAACAGTCAGTGTTTGATTGGTTGAAGAATCGGACCAGAGGAAAGTTGAACCGCCATTTCCGGCATCAAGAACCACATTACCACCGCATTGATTGGTATCAGTGCCCAAATTAACTACCGGAAGAGGATTGACTGTTAAAACAGCGACACTGCTTGTATCAGTGCCTCCTGCATTGGTAACAACACATAAATAATTTCCGGCAGAAGATAAAGAAACGGGAGCAATTACCATTGAATCGGCAGTAGCGCCCGGAACATCCGTTCCGTCTTTTTGCCATTGGTAAGCGAGAGGAGCATCACCGGTTGCCGTAATGGTGAATATAGCGGATTCTGCTTCGCACCTGATTAAATTTCCGGGTTGTGATGTTAATGAAGGCGCAATAACATAATTAACGATCAACCTTGGCGCCTGTGACTGAACTGAAAATTCCCTTGGTGCGAAAATGATAAAATCATTGAAAATATTTCCGGCCATCAAACTGTCATTTGAATCGTAAGCCGGATTGCTTCCTCCCGGGAAACCGGTCGGATCATCGGGGTCTTTCATCATGATGGAACAAAAGTTGTTTGCTGCATTGTAATCTTTTAAAAAAATGTTTTTAAGATTTTCCGATGCTGTCCATCCGGGAGCCGTTCCAAAGTTTAAAAGTTGAAAAACCGTATCGGTTTTTATATAATTCCAGAGTGTTGTTTCGGTATCCCCTTCCATCCAGGTTTGATTATTTACATTCATAAATTTAATATCGCCATCCCAGTTCAGCGCTTTCTCAAGGACAAAAACCTCCAGCCTTACATCGATGACAACGCTGTTTGGCGGTATGGAGGTAATGTCAAATTTTATGAAACTATTTTTGCCCTCACCGCCACCATAGGTTTTTACATACACATCCTCTGCAGGGTACAGGGTGTCGCTATGCTGAGCGTAAGCGCAAAAAACACCCGATAAGGCAATTCCTGCGGCAATTAAAATTTTAACCATTGTTTTTTTCATAAAGCAATAAGCATTTAGTCAGCCAAAATAATCAAAAAACCAATACCTGTACCGGTCAAAACAGGTTGGGTGTACATTTATGAGATTTATATCCATGCTGAACGGGATTAAGGAATTATTCAGGTATCTGCCCGGTGCAGGGTTACCGGTTCTTTTGTATATTTGCATTCAAAATGCAAATATACAAGTATTAATAGCATGGGCAAATATATTCATCGCGAAATAGAGAGTGTAGTATTATCAGCCGCCAGGCAATTTCCATGTGTAATTGTAACCGGACCCAGGCAATCCGGAAAAACCACGCTTTTAAAGCATCTTTTTGCCGGTAAATACCGCTATGTAACAATGGATGATCCTGACAAGCGGCTTATGGCGACAAACGAGCCGCAAATTTTTTTTGAAAACAATCCTCCGCCATTAATCCTTGATGAAATACAATATGTACCGGGCATATTACCGTATTTAAAAATGATTATTGATAATGACCGGTCCAGGATGGGACAGTTCATATTAACCGGCTCGCAAAATTTTTCTTTAATGGCCGGTGTTACGGAATCGCTTGCGGGAAGAATATCTGTTTTGAATTTACTCTCCTTCTCTTTAACCGAAAAGGTAAAAAAATTATCCGGTCTTTCGTACAGAAAATTACAGGAGCATGTGATAAAAGGCGGTTTTCCGGAAATTTATGTGAATAAAAAAGCCGATATCCGCATGTGGTACAACAGTTATCTGAACACGTATCTTGAAAGAGATGTCCGTAATATCAGGCAGGTGGGTGATTTACTGGAATTTCAGCGTTTCATGGCGCTTCTTGCGGCAAATAACGGCAATCTGATTAACTTATCAACATTTTCAAGAGACCTTGGCGTTGCTGTCAATACAATAAAACAATGGGAATCCGTGCTGGAAACAAGCCAGCAGGTATTTCATCTTAAACCCTATTTCAACAATGAGGGCAAGAGGATTATTCAGAATCCCAAAATATATTTCCTTGATACCGGGCTTGTTTGCCATATAAACCATCTTACCCTCGCGGAACAGGTTTTTTCAGGACCGGGAGGCGGACAATTATTTGAGACCCTCTTTTTAACCGAAATTATCCGGCATTATTATAATAAAGGCGAACCGCCAGGGATATACTTCTGGCGGACATCCTATGGAGAAGAAGTTGATTTCATCATTGAGGAGAAGGGAAAATTAATACCGGTGGAATTAAAACTGACTTCCCGCATAAAACCCGAACTTGCAAAAAACCTTAAATCATTTCAGCGGATATTTAATAAAAAGATCAGGAAATCCGTTCTGGTTTATCTCGGCAGGGAACGCATAAAACTGAATGACAATATTGAATTTATACCGTTTCAGGAATTTTTCAGCAAATTTCCGGAGATTTAGCAGGGATTGCGTTTTTGTTGATATTTTATCTCATTTATTTGACTACTTTTGACGGACAATAATGATTTTTTTAGCGGAACAGCAAAAGTAAAAGTGCCAAATCTTCATACCCTTTTTTATTAACCTTGTTTCAATGGCGGATGTTCACGACAGGGAAACGAGAAGTTACAATATGAGCCAAATCAAAGGCAAAAATACAAAGCCGGAGATTTTGGTAAGAAAATTTCTTTTTGCAAGGGGATTCCGTTATAAATTGCATGATAAAAAACTTCCGGGTAAACCGGACCTGGTTTTTCCAAAGCTTAAAACGGTATTATTCATTCATGGGTGTTTTTGGCACGGACATGAAAATTGTAAATACTTTATTATTCCAAAAACCAGAACTGACTGGTGGTTGAAGAAAATCCGGAGTAATAAACAACGAGATGTGGATAACTATTTAAAAATAAGTAAAGAAAAATGGAGGGTTTTAACTATCTTTGAATGCGAATTGAAAAGTGACAAACGTCAAACAACTCTCAATAGGATATTAAAACGTCTGAAAAGAATACATGAAGCAGTTTAATTTTATTGACCTTTTTGCCGGTGCCGGGGGACTTTCCGAAGGGTTTATTCGTGCAGGTTTTAATCCAATAGCCCATGTTGAAATGAGCAAAGAAGCTTGCTGTACCTTACAAACAAGGCTGGCTTTTCATTATCTCAGGCAAAATAGAAAATCAGAAACCTATTTTTCTTATCTGAAAAATGAAATATCGAGAAATGGTCTTTGGAATACAATTCCAGATGAATTATTAAAGTCAGTAATTAATGAAGAAATATCTGACAAGAGTATGCAGAATATTTTTGACCGGATTGATGACCAACTTTATTCCAAAAAGGTTGATGTAATAATAGGTGGACCTCCTTGTCAGGCATATTCACTTGTTGGAAGAAGCCGTGACCCTGATAGAATGCAGGGAGATAAGAGAAATTATTTATTCAGGGACTATGCACAATTTCTGATTCGTTACAAGCCAAAGTATTTTGTCTTTGAAAACGTGTTGGGTTTACTTACCGCTGGAAATCAAAAATATCTCAATGAGATGATTCAGCTTTTTGAATCAATCGGCTATTCGGTTGGTACCCCTACTGTGTTAAATGCACAGGAATACGGGGTTCTTCAAAAAAGAAGAAGGGTAATCATAATTGGAAAACGCGGAAAAAAGAAATTTGAATTTCCACATGTTAGTACAAAAGAGAACAAATGGCAAATAAAAAAGGACTTATTTTTTGATTTACCGAAATTAAACCCCGGAGATGAATTACCATTAACCAATTATACCAAACCAATAAACGAGTATTTGAAACTAACTGAAATCAGAAATGGAATAGATTTCATTACTCAACATATCGCCAGGCAGCACAATGAGAGAGACATAGAAATATATTCTATTGCTATTGACAAATGGATTAATTATAAAACAAGATTAAAATATACCGATATTCCGAAAAGGTTACAGACACATAAAAATACCAATGTATTTCTTGACAGGTTTAAAGTGATTGATCCTTTCGGCTGTTCGCATACAATGGTTGCTCACATCGCGAAAGATGGACATTACTACATTTATCCAGACCTTAATCAAGTCCGTTCAATATCAGTTCGTGAGGCAGCCAGAATTCAATCATTCCCTGATGATTATTATTTTGAAGGAGGACGGACTGCTGCATTTAAACAAATTGGAAATGCGGTGCCACCGCTGATGGCAAGTGCTATTGCCAGAGGAATTAAGAAGCAGTTGACGAAATAGAAATTTTTACTTGCTCTAAAACTTCTTTCAACTCAGCGACATCCAAAAATGGAAGATTGCGGACACCACCAACAAGATTTAATCCTTTGAAAATTTCTCTTGTTTTATCTTCATTGGAAGAAATTTCCGGATTATTTTTTAAAAATTCCAATAAGGCAATTCTGATATTTTTATTGCTACCAAAACCTCGTTCAACAATTCCGGTGCTCAAATCTGCTCTGCTCAATAAAATTTCTGTGAGTTCATGTGGATTATTCCTCTTCTCATCATAAGTAAGATGAGAAAACCACCACAATCTTGAGATGCCATTTCGTGTTAATGATTCAATATTTATATTTCTCAGAAAATATCGGTCTTTTAATCTTCCTATTTCCTTTCCTTCAGATGCTTTTTCCATAGGCCACCTTGCCCTCATGTATTTCCAAAATGTAAAATGGGTGAGATAAGTCCAAAGGCGTTCATCTGATGCTTGTGTTTCGTTCAAAGTTTTCAATGCCTCATAAAGTATTTTACTATTTTCCAAATCACCTTTGTCAGCTTCAAGAATTAAATCATCACTAATAAAAATTCCGGTATTCCCTCTTGGAAACTTTTCTTCATAAGGAAACCTGTCCAATTTGTAGTTATCAAAATTGTTAGTAGCAACTGTATCTCTGAAAAGTTTATCGATGTAACTTTGCTGAAAAACTTTTAACTCAATTTGATTTTTATTTTTCATTATTCTTCCATTAATTGTTTAAGGGTATTGAATGACCGATTATTCGGGTGGTCTAATATTCTTTGCGCTCTTTCAATGTCTGTTCTGTCCTTTGATTTGTCTTTAATATCCGAAAGAACCTTATACCATCTTTTGTCTGCATAATCTTTTGCTTCATCTGATGAAATAAAATGAAGCGCTTCGATCAACGCTGGCAGAACGATACTGCTTAAAAGTAAATTCACCCATATTCCTTTTTTTACAATCTGATAATTTTCATAATCTTCCTGACAAAGCATTATGGTTATTTTTTCACCTGAATATTCATTATACATCGGATGATTATTTTTTCCAGTAGTATCAATATTCATTAATGCAGAAATTGACTTTAATTCTTCCGGTGATTTATTCGCGTAAAATCTTCCTTTGCCTGCATATGCAAGAATATCTCCCCTATCAACGGAAAATGAATAGCCGGAATAATCAGAATTGAAATCTTTGTTACTGTAACGGGTAATGTTTTCATTGGCACAAATGAAAAAATCAATTTCAACTTCACCGTTTAACTTATAGGAGTTGATTTTAATTGCATCAGTAATATTCTTTTCGGACTTGAAAACTTCTCTATACATTGTGCCTCTACAATATAGATGTGAAACAAGCATCGCTTGCTTTTTCTCAACCAAATTTTGCAACACATCATTTACTATTTTAAATGTCGGAGAAATTTCAATTTCTTTACCGGAAGAAGAAACCCGGAGTTCAATTTCTATTAAACCGCTAACATCATCTCCGATTCCCAAAACTGGGTGCGGATATAATCTGTTATTGTAAAGCATAAGCGTCTATTTTGAGTGAAAATTTTATTGGAGAATCAATCGTCACATTGAGTTTCATTTCTTTTCCTTCTTCCAGATTAATACTATGAATGTTATTGCCCGTGAAATGCGGAGTGTGACCGCCCGCACTAACTACTTTTGAGATTTTTAATTTTTCAGACCCTTCTTCACCGACAGCGGTAAGTTTTAAATTACACCTCTCGCTAATTTCTGCTTTGAGAATTATCATATATTCAAGTAAATTTTTTGTTCGCTTCATGAGAAATGACCTTGATTGAAATTCATCTTCATCAAATTTTCTTTTTGATTTTGTCCGCTTCTTTTTCTCTCTTCTTTTTCTTTCTCTTTCTCTTTCTTTTTTTCCTTCTATATTGGTTGTGTTCACAACAGTAACTTTGAAAGGACTTATGACAACGGGTTCTTCAAAAATTTCCTTCTTCTGAATTTTTTTTGAAGATTCTTCTTCTGCTTCTTCACCTGTATATTGGGAAACACCATCTCCCTCCCCCGTATTTTCGCCATCATCATAAGGCAAGTATTTATGGAGTTCGGGAATATCAAGAACGCCTGATGATTTTGTGATTTTCATTTTATCAAGGCAATCCCTGATAAAAACAATTATTTCTTCCATTGCTTTCGCACCTTTTTCAGTATTGCGTTCAGGAATCCATTTGTCATGAGCCGGTGGCTCCATTCTTCTCAATTCCTTATTCCCTTTGTCATCATCACAAATAAAAACTCCCGCATAATTTCCAGGGAAGGTGAATCTACGAGAATAAATCACCATATGTGACTTACGAATCATGGAAACATAATTCAGTTGCTCTTCTGTTTGGTAAAAATAAAATTTCACATTGCCAAGCGTATGAAGTTTTCCTTCAAATGGTGTCCCGTTCTTAATAGCAAGGTAATATTGCAATGGATTTCCTGTTGGCTCTACATAAGCTTTGAATGGTTCTCCAAGAAAATGTTCAGTCAATAATTTTTCAAGGTTATCCTGATTGATTTGAATATTTTCAACTTTAACAATTAAGTCATTATTGCTGATAGCGTACCAAAAATTACGAAGAATTGATTTTATCAGATTTTTTTGCCACCCTTTTTCATTCTTATAACTGGCAATGAAAATATCAGTTCCCGTTTCTTTTCGCCAAAAATTTTCAGGAATGTCTCTTGGATTTTGAAGTGAACCTTGTCCGATACCAAACGATCCGACACCTCTTTTTATATCTTTGTCAACTTCGTGGCTTACTAATTCAGCAATGCCTTGAAATTTTGTAAATCCTTTTTCAGTTTTAGTAGAATAAAAAACTACCCTTAGGTTAGAAGCAGCAAAAGGAGCACCTTTACCGATACCGAACGAACCACCCTCACCCTGATCTTTTGAACTTGCTCCTGTTGATTTTACTAAATTATACCAACCACCTTTTTTATCATTATCAAGTCCCAATAAACCTTTTGTATTGAAATCAGATATTCTTAAAAATGGAATAGTTTCACCCTTTATACATGCGAGAGCATCATCCATAAAATTTTGAGTATCTTTATCTGATTTGTAATATTTTTTGCAAGCATTCAAAACTTCAAGTAATTCACTTTGCCCTGGAAATTCTTTTCGTGTGAACTCCTCAAGTTTAAAGGTAACCAATACAGGATCATCGCTTCCGTCCTTCTTCGCATCAAGAGAGTTTTGAATAATTTCTCTTGCAAGGTGGTAATTGTAATTTCCCGTAAAATGTTCAATCATTGAATTGTGAATACCGTCCTCTCGGCCTCCACCCGTAGTAACAAATTCCCATGTTGGTTCTTTTGTCATAATATTAAAATTTGAATTTATATTTTACTGCACGCAACATCTCATTATCAATTGTATTTATATAAAAGGGAAATTTATATTCATCCAAGCGTTTTATATATTCCCGCAACAAGATTTAATAATTCGTGCTGATTTTGAATTGTAATTGGTATTTTCATGGAAAATAATTTTTGGTTTCAAATCAACTCCACCTTAAACCCCTTCTCCGCTTCCAGATTTTTAAACTCACTGTCCCCGGTGATCAGCGTTGCTTTTTTCTTTATGGTTAATGCTACAGCGAAGGCATCGGCATAGGAAATCTTGTGCCGGGATTTGAGCTGCGCAGCAGCATAGGTTAAATTAAAGTCCGCATCTACAATTTCTATCGGGAAATGCAATACGGAACTTAATGCCAGTTCTGCTTTTTCCGGACCTCTCTTTCTATAAGACATATAATATACTTCTCCCAAATTTACCACTGACATTGAGCCGTACTTCTCTCCATTGGAAATATCAGAGAGCAACTGCGATACTGTTTCGTGTCCCTTTTCTTTTTCCAGCAGGGCAATGATGGCAAAAGTGTCAAAGACAATATTTCTCATAATTCTCTTTCTATGGCTTTTTCTTTCATTAATTCTTCCAGGATGCTTCCTTCGCCTTTGAGTATTCCGGCAAACGATTCAAAATACTCCTTCGTCATGGCTTTCAGAATTATTTCACCGTTTTTTTCAATGATGGCGATTTTTGTCCCGGGTTTTATGCCATATTTCCTTCGGATCCTCTTTGGAATTACAATCTGCCCTTTATTAGTTGTTATTGATGTTTCCATACGATAATATTTGGTAATACACATTAGGTTAATGGGTACAAAGATATATAATATTAACGAATTGACAATGGGTGTACGAAAATTATTTTTCTGCAATGAGTAATCATTATAAGCCGCCATAGTATTAGGTTCCCGCAGATTTCGCTGATTTTCGCAAAAAAAAACCTATGTATCATAATTAAAATCAATAATAAAAAAATCTGCGTGTATCTGCGATATCAGCGGGAAATGTTATTACAGATTTGAAATCAGCCTTATTTTGTTAATAACTTGTTAATAACTTTTTAATATATGCAATACAAGGTACTAATTTAAATACTTATCTTTGCAGTGTCAATTACCTTATTAACGAATGTACTATGGAACAAACAATAAACATTGAAAACACAAAAGCACAGATGAGAAAAGGGGTGCTGGAACTGTGCGCCCTTGCAGCGCTTACTGCCGGAGAAGCATACCCTTCCGATATAATTGAGAAATTGAAAAAATCAAAACTAATTGTCGTTGAAGGAACCATATACCCGATGTTAACCCGGTTAAAAAATGCCGGGCTGCTTACCTACCGTTGGGAAGAATCCAGGCAAGGACCACCCCGAAAATATTACCGGTTAACTCCTATTGGGGAGAAAGTGCTGAAGGAACTTGAAGATTGCTGGGATGAACTTGCCGGTACTGTTGATACAATAAGGAAAAACAAAATTTAACTATCATCTAACCATCTAACCATCTAACCATCTAACCATCTAACCATTTAACCATTTAACCATTTAACCATCTAACCATCTAACCATTTAACCATTTAACCATTTAACCATCTAACCATTTAACCATTTAACCATTTAACCATCTAACCATTTAACCATCCAATTATGAAAAAAACAGTATCAGCCAACATCAGCGGTATCATCTTTAATATGGATGAGGACGCGTATGAAAAATTCCATAATTACCTCAGCGCAGTCCGGGGCCATTTCAGCGCTTCGGAAGGCAGGGATGAAATCATGGCAGACATAGAAGCACGCGTTGCCGAAATGTTCCAGCAGAGGGTAGGGGACCGCAAGCAGGTTGTAACCCTTAAAGATGTGGAAGAAGTTATCACCCAGATGGGTAAGCCGGAGGATTTTGCGGGTGATGGCGCTGGAGCAGGCGCTTCTGCAGAAGAGGCGGCAGCAGGAACCGGCTCCGGCCGTAAATACAGGCGTTTATATCGCGATTCGGATGACCGTGTTCTGGGGGGGGTATGTTCAGGAATCGCTCATTACTTCGGCTTTGATCCGTTATGGCTGCGGCTTGCCTTTGCCGTAGCATTATTTTTCTTCGGAACCGGTGTTCTCCTTTATATACTGCTTTGGATAATTGTTCCCCAGGCGCGCACGGCAGCCGAAAAACTTGAGATGAAAGGCGAGAAGGTGAACATCAGCAACATCAGCAAATCCATTGAAGAAGAGATGGACTATTTAAAAAAAAAGTTGAACGATTTAAAAGATGATGCAAAAAACATTAAAACAAAACCGATAGTTGACAAAGCGGAAAATATTTTTTCACGCTTCTTCAGTTTCCTTGGTGAACTTTTTACCGCACTGATGAAAGGGTTCCTCCGTTTCATTGGTTTTATTCTTCTTGCAATCGGTATCATTTTTCTTATCTGGATAATAATCGCTGCTGTCGGTGGCTATACCATCACTACCATTGCCGAAGGCGATTTCAGCGCCATACCCTTTCCGGGGATTTTAAATTACTTTTTTGACAGCCCGTTCCAGGTGACGCTGCTTAAAGGTGGGCTTTTGCTTCTTATCGGCATTCCTGTTTTCATGTTTATCTATGAAGGAATAAAACTCCTTTTCCGCGTAAAAACAAAAACCCACATCATCGGCTTTACTGCATTTGCATTGTGGATTGCCGGCTGGATGATTTGCGCTATTGTTGCAGCCGGAATGGTAAAAGATTATTCGGTGAAGTCAGTTGTAAAAAAGGAAATCCCCTTACTGCAGCCGGCCGGTTCAACCATTTACCTGTCAGTAAAAAATGACGGACTGGGCGGTGATGAGGATGAAGACACGAACCAGATAAGTATCAAAATAAATAATCACCGTTTGTTGTACCGTAATGATGGGAAAGTGTATCTCGGGTATGTTCAGTTGGATGTTCAGAAGAGTGAGAACGACAGTTTTAAACTTGTGATACGAAAAATTTCCCGCGGTGAAACCAGAAAAGAAGCGCAGCAGAGGGCTGATGAAGTACAATATAATTTCAGCCAGAGCGATTCGGCAATCACCTTTTCACCCTATTTTACCATTGGCGAAAAAAGCAAGTGGCGTGCGCAGCAGTTGAAACTTACGCTGAAAGTGCCTCCGGGAAAATCAATCTACCTGGATGGCTCAATGGAAGAAATCATTTATGACATTGAAAATGTTACAAATACCGTTGACGAGGAAATGCCCGGGAAAAAGTGGATCATGACGGAAAAGGGATTGGAGAGTGAGGAGTAATGAACTTAATTAACTCATATCTGTACAATTACCTGAGGATTTTTTATAAATATATTTGTAGAAATTTTTTGAAATTAATGGAAATTGGTGGATATTTTTCCTGTTTTTGTAATTTCAGACCTCCTGGTCTTTCGTAATTTGTGATAGGTACTAATGCCCGTAATCCCTATCATCCGTCAGTATTTCAAAAGCCGCTCTGTTTGCAGTTTCTAAAATAGTTTCGTTAAAACCTCCATTTTTATTTTTGTACCTGATTTTTATTTTGCATGAAGCGATTTTTGTATTGAAACAGTATTTGATTCCGCCAGGGGGGTTGTAATACTGCAATGTCACAAAATTGCTCTTACCGGCATTGATTTCACCTTCAATGGATACCCCTTTTCCTGCCGAAGAAAATTTCCAGTTAAACCGGTTGAATTTACCTTTTGCCAATATTGCCCGGAAAAGCGAGTTTAACCGGAATTCGCGTCCATCGTGCCGCAACACCATCAGCGTCATAAAGGGAGTCCAGACGGGACCATATTTCAACCGGGCAGTGGATATTTCAAAAAAACTTTCAGGGGAGTTGTCAAATCCCGCAACCTGGCCCCATGCATAATTATCCGTATGCTTTATTCCCCAGTTATGATTCTGGCTCCCAATCCAGTTTTCAATATCAATGATGGTGTCATTAACGTTCAGTTTTCCGTTAAAAACCGCCAGGGGTAATCCCACAAGCAGTTTCGCTTTTGGAAATTTTCCCATGTAAAAACTTTCGGGAAGGACGAGTAAGGGTTTTGAATTCCCGCGGTATTTAAGATCCCATTCAATCCTGTTTTTTCCGGAATCTGCGCAACCGCAAAGTTTTTCATGATTAAGGACGGCATCTTCAATTTTGATGTTGAATATTGTATTATCAAAAATACATTTTTCAATGGGAATTTCCTTTTTCACTGTAGTATGCTTTACGGTCGTCCCATCAAAATAAATCGCCCATAATTCACCGAGCGCTTTATCGGGGTGGTTATGAGGAGAAAAAACGGTATAGCGGATCCAGAATGCGAGAGGAAGTGAAGGATGGTTGGCGCGCAGGAAAAAACTTTCGTAATGCCCTTGTTTTTGCCCGCGGACATAACGGCTGAAGTTATAATTTAAAGATAAGTTAGAAATTGATTGATTTGACATTTGTTCCGAATAGGATAGTTTATTTACATATGGTAAGTAAAAATAGGTAATTGTAAAATTTATAAGTCAATAAGTTTGAAAATGGCCTTTTTTCCCGCAGATTTCGCTGATAAACGCAGATTATTATTGAATATCCGCGAAAATCTGCGTTATCTGCGGGAGATAAAAAGTTATAGGCAAGTAGGTGTTATAAAAATCAAAAAATTGCATAAAATGAATTATTTCTTAATAATATTTTCCGCGCACCACAGCGAAAGCGCCATAATGGTCACCTGCGGGTTAACACCCAAACTTGAGGGGAATACGGATGCATCGGCAATATAAAGCCCCTTTACATCATGTGTTTCAAGGTAAGAATTAACAACGCTTTGCTTAGGATTATCGCCCATGCGGCATGTGCCCATCGGGTGAAAGGCGCTCAGTTCAAGTTGTGACGGTTTAATTTCCGCCTCATGTAAAATTTTAAGTTCTTCCGGGCTGGTTATTTCATCGAAACCGAGCAGGGGAACTAAAATTTTTTCGGCTCCTGCCGCGAAATAAACGCGGGAAGCGATTTCAATTCCTTTTTTAATTTTTTCAGTGTCGGCCCGGTTTACGCTGTAAAAGACCATGGGTGCATTGTCAATTCCAACGGTTACTTTACCGCGAGAAGTATCGGTAACCATAATTCCGAACCCGGCCATTTTGCAATAACCGGCCATGTATTTTTTTAGGTCCATTCCGAAGGCGGGCAGTGCAAATGAAAGAAAAGTGGGGGGAAGAAAAAACCCCTCAAACATGATCCCTTCATGAGCGTAATCATCAACATAATATCCCTGTGGAATTCCGCTCCATGAATTTATTTTATCCTTAAAAAGCCCTACCACTTTTGCTGCCGGGTGAATGTGCAGGTTTTTCCCGGCCTGACCGGAACTGTTTGCAAGTTTATTTTTCAGAAGCAGATAGGGCGTATAAATTGCGCCACAACTCAGAATTATCACCGGGGCATCAATTCTGAAAATTCCCCTCTTATTTTTGTTTCCATCCCGGAATGAACCCGATACACTTTTCGCTTTTTTATTTTCAATCAAAATTTTTTCAACTCTTGCTGAGGTGATGACTGCAGCGCCTTTTTGCGAAGCAGCGGGAATAAAACTTTTTTCCATGCTTTGTTTAGCGCCATTAGGGCAGCCGAAAACGCATAATCCTGCGCCTTTGCACCCGGGTGCGTTGCGGGGAAGGGGTTTCGGATGCAATCCTAATTTTTTCGCTCCTTCCGCAAAAAGAATATTATTCGCTCCAACGGTTTCTTCGGTTGCATCGGAAATGCCTAACATTTTTTCAACCGTCTCAAAATGCGGAATGAGGCGGGAATATTCCAACCCGGTTAAACCGGATTGTTTTTTCCATTGCGATAAAACATTTTCAGGAGTCCGGAAGCATGTTCCGGAATTTATTATGGTGGTTCCTCCAAGTGCATTTCCGAGAGGTAAAGGTATAGATGGGACTCCGAGGGTCAGAACAGTACCGCTGTCGCGATACATATCGCGCATTACTTTCCAACTGTTTCTTTTAAAACCTGAAATATCATATTGCTTTCCTTCCTCAATCAAATACACTTTCATCCCGGCCGAAGCAAGGGCGAAAGCCATGGGTGCGCCTCCGGCACCGCTGCCGACCACCACGGCATCGGCTGTCTCATGGAAATCAGTAGCGAGGGCAGATGAGTCAACAATCATTTGCTATTTAATTTTATTTACTCCGTCCTTATACCCGTAATATCCGATCGAGTCCATCACCTTTTCATCATTGTAAAATGCCATAAGCAGGACGATGGATGTGAACAGATAAATTCCCCGTATGGCAAAGTATTTGTTTTTCCTGAACGCCAGGATTATTTTTTTGCGCTTTTCAAATTTCATTCTTGAAAATATTCCCGGAGACATCAATGCAATCCATGAAAAATATTCAAAAATCCACAGGTTAAGATATACAAACCATTTTACCCTAAAAGGAGTGTGGGAAAGGAAATCTTCAATGAATCCGGTGATGTCAACGTCTTTGTAACCATAAGGAAAGGGGCCATCCTGCGGGACGAGCACTTCGGCAATAGCGGTGATTGTGCGGACTTCGCGATCAGAGAGGTTTCTCATTATGAAATTGCAAATACGATTTTATCAGGATAATTCCGAAAAATAAATTTGCCGGAGGTGAAATCAATAATCCGAAATACCCGAACCAGGTGAGATTTTCGGCAAAGTACCAGTACACCCAGTCGGAAAAAATTTCGGTAAAACGGATACCGGCAACCAGCACAAGCCACCATGCCTGCTTTTTCCAAAGGAACAACGCTGCTGATTGAAAGACCAGGAAAGCAAACCAGACAGCGCCAAGCCGCCTGATAATTCCGAGTGAGTCGGCATATCCGGTGCCGTGCATGATTTTAAACCACAGTTCAGGAGAGTAAAGGCAGATAGTTGAAAGTGCAAGGTCTAAAATTACCAGGAACAGCAACAGTAATGTGATGAAATTCTTATTATACATAATTTGATAACTTTTCAATATATTTTTAATGCTTAACTCTCCTCATCTGCTCCTCAAGTGAAATTATTGTATTACCTTTTTTTTCAGGAACCAGCGACATGGCATATTCCGACAACGCTGTAATGGTCAAACTTGGATTTACTCCGAGATTACAGGGAATTACCGAACCGTCAAGGATGTACATGCCCGGATAATTAAAGGCCTCAAATTTTTCGTTTATCATTCCTTCATCAGCATTTTTTCCCATCGGACAGCCGCCTATAATATGCGCTGTTGATGACATGTTGAACAGGATTTCAGTGGTTGCATTCTGAGGAATTCCATCAACTTTTTTTGCATACCTGAACATTGTTTTTTGTCCGATGTCAATATAAGAAGGAACACGGTTTTCTTTTTTGTTCTGAATGGAAATACGGAAAAACGGGAACTTTTTATATACCATTTTCATTGAACTATCAAGGGATTGCATTACCAGAAAAATGACCGAGCGCGTTGCCCAGTTTTTTCCGAAAATATGTTTTGCAAAGCGGACGGGATGGAGAAAAATGTTTCCAAGTAATTTCAGGGGGCGCACCAACAGATTGCCGGGACCGGTGGCGATCATGGCAAATGCTTTCATGGAGTTTGAATCATCGGGATATTTAACGATTTCAATATGGGTGGAATCGTCAGGGTTAAATACCGATGAAATGGATACACCCTGATTCAGTTTTTCCGATGCCGCGGTTACACCGCAAAGCATTTCGGAATTGGTGCGAAGATTTTCGCCAAGTTTTTTTGAAAGATGAGGCAGGGTTTTATATTTATATTTTTGTTTCAAAAGCAAGTCCATTGTTCCAAGTACGCCACCTGCAATGACTAATCCCCTGCTGCGGAAGATATTTTTTTTCGTACTAAAAGATGAAGTTCCTGAACGTGTGTGGACGGAATATATTCCTTCGTGGAATACAATTTTTTCCGCTTTTGTTTCGGCTATAACCTGCGCACCGGATTTCTGAGCGAAGTAAAGGTAATTTTTATCCAGCGTATTTTTTGCATTATGTCTGCAGCCGACCATACACCCCGCACATTCGGTGCATCCTTTGCGCATTGGACCGAGTCCGTTAAAATAGGGATCGGTTTCCTTATCGCAGTCACCAAAATATACACCGATGTCCACACCGTTAAAAGTTGAGGAGCGGTTCATTTCACCTGCAACTTCCCGTAAAACTTCATCAGCCCGGTAAAATGCTTTGTTACGCGTTGTGCCGAGCATCCTGCGCGCTTTTTCGTAAAACGGGATAAGGGTTTTTTTCCACCCCGATTTATCCGGACAAAGGTGCGACCATGCGGGATTGCCGAAAAATTCATCCGGTGGAAACATGTGGGTGTTGGCGTAGCCCAAACTACCCCCCCCAACTCCGACACCGCTCAAAATCATCGTATTCTTAAAAAAGGTTATCTTCTGAAATCCATGCCATCCGAATAAAGGAGCCCAGAAATATTTTTTAAAATTCCAGTTGGTTTTCGGGAAATCTTCATTCCGGTAATGTTTTCCTTTTTCAATAACGAGGACTGAATAACCTTTTTCGGAAAGGCGCATAGCCGAAACCGAGCCGCCAAAGCCGGAGCCGATGATGATGTAGTCAAGTACTTCTGCCATGATAAATTCTTTGATTTACTGACGTTTTTGAAGGTTATTCTGATAATTAACTTCATCTAAAATCAGTTTCCCCAGGATTTCGTGCATGATTTGGGTTGTGCCGGCTCCCACTGTCAACAACCGGGCATCTCTCCATGCCCTTGCTAATCCGTAATCTTCCATGTAGCCCACACCGCCATGCAGTTGCAATGCATCATTGATTACTTTCATACATTCTTCAGATGTAAACGCCTTTGCCATAGTAACGATCTCTACTGCATTGCTTCCCTTTTCAATAAATTCGGCTACTGCGCGGTATGAAATTGAACGGCACGCTTCCACCGTAACAGCCATTTGCGCCAATTTATGCCGTATCACCTGGAACTTGCTTATGGGCCGTCCGAATGCCTG
The DNA here is from genome assembly GCA_016193485.1 of Bacteroidota bacterium. GTDB lineage: Bacteria > Bacteroidota > Bacteroidia > JACPRZ01 > JACPRZ01 > JACPRZ01. The sequence goes on from JACPRZ010000012.1 coordinate 91,487, forward strand.
CCGCTCCATGGTATATTGCTTTGCCTTCTTTAATGCCCAATCGGCAATAAAAGTACCAGTCACCGCTGCCAATAATCGCTCTTCCTGAAAATTATTCATAATGTAATAAAAACCATGCCCTTCTTCTCCTATCAGGCATGATTTGGGCGCCTTGCAATTTTCAAAAAACAACTGGGCGGTATCTGAAGTATGCATGCCGAGTTTATTATGGATAGGTATTGCAGAAAATCCCTTTGTTTCTTTATCAAGGATTAACAGGGATAAATTATCCTCACCTGTACGAACGGCTAAAACTACAAAATCGGCCATTGTGCCATTAGTGATAAACGTTTTTGACCCGTTGATTAAATAGTGGTCCCCCATATTTTTGGCTGTTGTTATGATTCCCGCTACATCCGAGCCGGCTCCCGGCTCAGTGATTCCCAGTGCAGCTATTTTTTCACCTTTAAGAGCAGGCGCGAGATATTTATTTTTTTGTTCTTCTGTTCCAAGTGCGTTTATCAGGGGAAGCGGTAAATAAGTATGTGCATATAAAGACATCGCCAGCCCGGCAATATTGGCATGAGCCATTTCTTCCGTAATGACTACGGCAGACCAGAAATCCATACCGCTTCCGGCATATTTTTCGGGGAATGTTACGCCAAAAAATCCATGCTCTCCCATTTTCCTGAAAACATCTCTGCTGCAGATGTTGTTTTTTTCCCATTCTTCTACATAGGGAGTTATTTCTTTTTCAATGAACTTTCTGACGGATTGCCGCAATAATTCGTGTTCTTCGGTGAAAGGATTTGTGGTGAGCATTTTTTTTTGCGTAATTTTATAGTGGACTAATAATTAGCTTTTTTATTACTGTTCAGATCTCCGGTATAATATTATCTTTATAATGCGAATAATGCAAATATTTACTAATGATACGAATGTCCTTTGTGAAAATGGTATTTTTATTCGTATTATTAGTCCCGCCAAAGGCGGGATTCGTATATTTGTATTATTTTATTAATAAAACCAAATGATGCTGAGTAGTAACACTATTTTTTAAAAGGCATATTGAGCATCGCCCGTGTTTCGTCAATGGAAGATACTTCTCTGCCAAGCATACGAACTAATTTAGATGTCGCTTCTATCAGTTCTCCATTTGATTTTGCCATTTCTCCTTCGGGCAAATAAAAATTATCTTCTAATCCCGCACGAACATTGCCGTCAATAGTGATGGCGGCTGCAATAAGTTGCCATTGTTTTCTTCCTATTCCAATCACTTGCCAGTGTGAACCCGGAGGCACGGATGCTGCCTGATGCAACAAATTCCGGGTTGAGATTTGCATGCCGCCCAGGACACCCATCACAAAACTGAAAACAAACGGTTTTTGCAAAATCCCCATATCAATCAATGGCATAGCATTGTTGATGTGTCCATTGTCGAATACTTCCATCTCCGGCAGTGTCCCTGACTCTTTCATTTTCTCCAAATAAAATTTTATGTCGCTGAAAGAATTTTGAAAAACGAAATCGTGGTAAAACTGTTTATTCTTTGGCGAATAGATGGCATAGTTCATGGAACCCATGTTGAGCGCAGCCATATCCGGCTTGAGATCTGTGATATGATGGATACGTTCTTCTTTTGAAAGTGCGATTGCGCCTGTGCTGTAGTTAATAATAACGGCAGGACAAAGTTTGCGCACTTCTTCACCGATTCTTCTGTAAGTTTCAATATCATAAGCAGGCGAACCATCGTTGTTCCTTGCATGAATGTGCAGAATACTTGCGCCTGCATCTACTGCACGTTTGCCCTCTAAAGCAATTTCTTCGGGGGTGTAAGGAATGTATGGACATTGCTCGCGCTTTGCCAGGACTCCGGTTAATGATGCGGTGATTACAATTTTATTTGCCATAATGCCTGATAATCAAATTTTCCTTATCTTCCTTTCCAAATTGGTTTTCTTTTTTCAATAAATGCCTTCATTCCTTCAGTTGCATCTTCGGTTTGAATTGTACGCTCAAGCATTTGTTTCAGATAGTGGTGGGATTCGGATGCTGAAATATTTTTCAGGTTATCTAATGCTTCCAATCCTAACCGGATAGATGAAGGTGAATATTGAAAAATCTCATCCACCAGTGCCTGAACTTCCGAATTGAGTTTTTCTTTCTCAACTACTTTACTCACTAATCCTATTTTTTCAGCTTCACTTGCATTGACTGCTTTTGCCCGCATGCAAAAATCAAAAGCGGCTCGTGGCGGCATAATTTGCAGCAAATTCTGCATAACCTGAAAAGGAAACAATCCACGTTTGACTTCCGGTAAACTGAATATTGTATTGGGCGTTGCAATAACGTGAGTACAACCGCAGATTATCAGAAATCCTCCTGCAAAAACGGGGGCATGAACTTTTGCGATGCATGGTTTGTGCAAACTGTTGAAAACATTTCCCAGAACAATTTCAGAAACCGGTTCAGGAACAGTAGAAATAGTTTCTTCCGTTTGCCCGGAAAATGACTTCAAATCAGCGCCTGAGCAGAACACATCACCGTTAGCAGCAATAACCACCGCCCATAGAGCATTATTGTAATGAGCATAAGAAAGCGCGTAGGATATCTCTTTTAACATTACAGGGTTGAGCGCATTTTTTTTCTCCGGGCGGTTAAGGGTTATTGTCAGTACATGGTCATTCTCATCCACTAAAAGATGAGCAAATTTTTGATTGTTAAATTTGGCTGTTTGATCTGCCGGGTATAACATGGTATAGACAATAACTACATTCTGAAAATCCCAAACTCTTTAGTTCCTTCAAAGGGCGCATTATAGATTACCGACAGTCCCATTCCGAGGTAAAGCCGGGTCTTTCGGGGGTCTATAACGCCATCATCCCAAAGTTGCCCCGTTGCATAAAAAGCGCTGGATTGTTCATCAACCTGCTTTTCTAAAACCGTAGCGCCTGCTTTTACATCTTCTTCTCTAACGAGTCCTGATTTTCGCTGCACCATCTGCATCACTCCGGCAAGTTGCTGCGCACCCATAACTGCTGTTTTTGAGTTGGGCCATGAAAACAGGAACCGCGGCTGAAAAGCCCTTCCGCACATAGCATAGTTTCCTGCACCATAAGAAGCGCCTATTATTACCGTCAGAGCCGGAACCGTACTGTTTGATACAGCATTTATCATCTTTGCCCCGTCTTTGATGATCCCCCCCTGCTCATATTTTTTACCTACCATAAACCCGGTTATGTTTTGAAGAAAGATCAGGGGGGTATTAGTCCTGTTGCACAACTGGATGAAGTGCGCGCCTTTATTGGCTGCCTCTGACACCAAAACGCCATTATTTGCAAGAATTCCCACCTTGAAACCGTGAATGGAAGCATAGCCGGTGACTAAGGTAGGACCGTATTCCGGCTTGAATTCCAGAAATTTTGAGCCGTCTGTGATGCGGGCAATGATCTCACGCATATCAAAGGGGCGTTTTAGGTCAACGGCAACTATGCCCAATAATTCTTCAGCGTCATATACGGGCTCTTCGGCTTTTTGCGGGAACTCTTCTGTTTGCTGACGAACATTTGTTATCTCCATCAGGTCGCGGGCGATGGCTATGGCTTCCTTTTCATCAGTGGCAAGAAAATCGGAAACACCTGATATGCGGCTGTGCATTTCAGCGCCACCGAGGGACTCATCATCCGACTCTTCCCCTGTAGCCATTTTTACCAGAGGCGGACCGGCAAGGAAAACCTTGGCGCCTTTTTTTACCATAATCACATAATCAGACATGCCCGGAATATAAGCCCCCCCCGCAGTGCTGTTACCAAAAACTACAGAGATTGTAGGTATTCCTTCTTTTGACCTGCGCGTTATTTCACGGAAGTTGGTACCGCCAAGGTTAAAAATTTTTGATTGTTCTTCCAGGTTGGCGCCTGCAGATTCCACTAAGTAAATTGTTGGGAGGCGGTTTTCCATGGCTATTTCGTTCAGCCGCATGGCTTTTTGCAGGGTAACATGGTCTATGGAGCCGCCTTTGATGGTTGCGATATTGGCAACGATCATACAGAGTTTATTGCTCACCAACCCTATGCCTGCAGCCATGGTGCCGCCAAGTGTGAAACTATTTCTTCCAAACCCTGCTAATGGTAAAAGGTCCAGATAAGGAGAATCCTTATCCACCAAAAGTTTAATTCTTTCGCGGGCTAAGAGTTTACCGGCTGTTCGTACGCGTTCAATATATTTTTCTTCTCCCTGCCAGACGCTTTTCTTCATGAGGTCTTCCAACTCCAGCACTTTTTCATGCATTTTACCGTAGTTGGTTTTAAATGCTTCGGATTGCGTGTTTATCTTTGATATAATTTTCCGCATATATACCTGTGTATGAATTACTGTTTATCAGTGTCGGTTACAAGTGCAGTTCTTATTTATTGAATTAATGGGATTCCCCAACACCAAAATTGTTTTTTGGATTTATTTTGACTTTATTTTTTTCGGATTTCCCTGCCTGACGGCAGACAGGGGATTTAATTATTCGGATTTCATTAAATATCTTTTACAGTAACTTCTTCATCGCAAATTTAAGAAAACCGAGTTTGCCGGCTGAATATGGCGCATACCGTTGTTTTACATCAAAGAGAAACGACCGTTTCAGAACCGCCCTCTTATGAGAGAATGTTTCAAAACCGGTTTTCCCGTTGTATGCCCCCATGCCGCTGTTGCCTGTCCCGCCAAACGGAAGGTTCATATTGCCGAGGTGAACAAATGCGTCATTGATGCAAACCCCACCGGATGATGTCTCATTCAGAATTTTATCAACGGTCTTTTTATTTTTTGAAAAAACATAAAGCGCAAGCGGCTTTTCACCCTTATTGATGAATGCAATGGCTTCTTCGGTTTTTTCATATTCAATAAGAGGCATAACGGGTCCGAATATTTCTTCCTGCATCACTTTGTCTCCCGGCTTCACATTATCAATTATGGTAGGTGCAATGTAACGTTGCGAAGCATCTGTCAGCCCTCCGGTAATGATATCCCCGGAAATAAGATTTTTTACCCGTTCAAAATGTTTTTGATTGATAATTCTTCCGAAATCAGGACTGGTTGAAGGGTCTTTTCCGAAAAATTCAGTTATGATCTCATTAACCCGGGTGATAAACCGGTTTTTTATTTCTTTATGTACGAGTATATAATCTGGCGCTACGCAGGTTTGCCCTGCATTGGTAAATTTTCCCCAAACGATACGCCTTGCCGTAACATCAAGGTTGATATCACGGTCAACAATTGCAGGACTTTTACCTCCGAGTTCAAGCGTAACGGGAGTGAGATGTTTTGCAGCGGCTTCATAGATAATTTTTCCTGTGGCGGTTCCTCCCGTAAAAAGGATGTAATCAAATTTCTCTTTAAGCAAGTCGGTTGTTTCGGGAATGCCTCCTTCAATAACGGCAAGGTATTCGGGCTTGAAGAATTCAGAAATCATTTTGGAGATGGCGGAAGAAGTTGCCGGTGCAAGTTCGGATGGCTTCAGCACACAGCAGTTACCGGCCGTCATGGCACCGAGGAGCGGACCGAAAAGGTTTTTTATAGGATAATTCCATGGGGAAATGATCAGGGCTACACCATAGGGTTCATAGCGGATATAACTTTTAGCAGGCAGGAAAAACAACGGGGTTGATACCCTGACAGGTTTTGTCCATTTCCGGATATTTTTCAGATTATGTTCTATTTCCGCAATGGTTATTCCGAATTCAGTTGTATATGCTTCGGCTTCGGATTTATTGAGATCGCTTTTCATGGCGGCATACAAATTCTTTTCGTGAACCAGAAACGCTTTTTTAAGGGTTGTCAGTTGCTTAATCCTGAATTGGATATCCTTTGTTGCGCCTGAATTGAAGTAATAACGCTGCGAATGTATAATGCCGGATTGGGAAGTATCAGCAGGATTGGCGTTATTATTTGATACGGTGTCCATTGATTCAGAATTTCATGGAATATTGAATTGCAACGGTTCGTGGCGGCTGCATATCTCCGGGACGCTCCATATATTCACTGTTGAATACGTTTGCGGACACCAGGGAAATTTTTGAATTTTTTGATGCCTGGAATGAAATTCTTGCATCGGATACAATATCGCCTTTATTGTGATTCCTGCGGTATTCTTTAACTCCCTTGATAACGAGTGGTTCCTCAAATGTTGCATCAATATTGACAATATTACTGTTATACCGGATGCTCCATCCGAATGAGAAATTTTTATAAACAAATTCCAGGTCCGCTTTTGCCATGTGATTAAAACGATACTTAAGCATATTTGAAGAAGTATCCGTCAAGGTGGTGAGATATAAAGAATCATTGTTGAAATTTACAGGAATCATGTACGTATATCCCCCAAGGAGATTGACAGTAACCCCCCCCAATTTTCCCGTGCCGGCAGCGCTTATTTCTATTCCTTTGATCTGAGCCCTGCCTATATTCATCGCTTTCACTCCAAAGTATTTTTCTACTGAATCATATAATGCTTTTAAAATGTTTCCAGGAGGAACACCGTGGCTTAATAAGTAGGGAACCATAAGCGTATCAGTTGTCATGCTGTCAAGGTCTATCCATTCAGGGTAATACAATCCGAATACGAATTCAATCATATCATTGTATTCCGTCCAGAATCCGGCTATATCTATGTACCCTTTCCAATCCGATACTTTAAAACCCTGCTTAAAACCGAGTTCACCACTCCACCCGGTTTCGGGTTGAAGAGATATGTTTGGAAAAATATTAATATTACTCACTGAGGTGTTAATATATTTTTCGGCTATTGACGGAAAACGGTATCCCTGACCGAACGAAGATCTGAGATATGTTTCTTCTAAGAGGCGGTAGTTTAATCCTGCGCGCATAACCGGGTAAAAGGGTATAGTAACGGTATTTGATTTCAGCCGGAATGAATATATAGTTTCGGCAGTATCAATACGGAAATATTCGGTGCGAAGTCCTGCCGATATGGATAGCCGGTTAATTCGTTTATCTGCCTGAATGTATCCCGCAAAACTGTTCCCAACGCGTTTTCCATACAGGGTAGACCTGACGATGGTATTAGTGCGAACTATTCCGCCTGTTAATGTAAGATTGTTGTTAAACCTTTTCTGGTATTGGTATTCCGAATAAAAAATATTATCAAAAGTATTCTGGCCGGTTTCATTGATAACAGCGGTATTCAGGTAGCGGTTTTTCAGGGAGTGTTTGCCGCCTTTTTTGGTATGATAAATAATAAACGGATCAACATTTGTATTCACATGGGTAAACCCGGTAATGGTGGTATTGGGAGTATCAAGACCTCCTTTAGGACGGTAGGCGCCCGAATCGGCATCTTCCCACATAAAAAACCACCCCCCCCTTATATTGATCGTTGTGGCGTTTATTCCGGCACTTAATCCTTCAATTTTTTTAAACCTGTATCTTGTATTGATAAATGCTTTACCCCACTGTTCTTTTTCCCCTTCCCGGTATCCCATATCTGAAAAAATATTTCCGCCTGCAACCAGGTCAAGGTTATTAATTTTACGGCTGTGCATCATATTCATGCCGGTATAAACGGGATTGGCGTTACCCCACCATTTTAACGGCTTGTAAAAATCCCCATTGGTATCGCGCTTGGCTCCGGTAATAGTATCAATACGTACAGGGTCGCTATAAAACCCTTGGAAAATATTTATTGAGGTAAGCGAAGTGTGTTTTTTATTTACACCTGCTTCATTATCTTTCGGATAAGCGGTGCGGATATTGACTACTCCGTTTAATGCGGATGATCCGAACAGCGCTGATGAAGCGCCTTTAATCACTTCAATCTGTTCCAGGTTTTCTACCGGCAGAAAACTCCACTTCACTTCATTGGTGGCTGCGGTCAGCATCGGCATATCATCTACTAAAACAAGTACCCTGCTGCCGGCACCATAGGTATAACCGGCCCCCCCCCGGATATTGGGTTGCCTGTCAACCATGTGAACCCCGGGAACCTGCGACATTACATTTTCAAGATTGTATGTGTTTTTATTGGTAATTAACTGCGGTCTGATGACTTCCATGGAAACGGTGACTTCCTCTATCTTTTGCTCAAATTTTCCCGCAGAAACGACAACCAGATCCAACTCGGTTACACTTTCTTCCATTTCAATATTCAGTTCGGTATTTTGGGTTGAGGAGATAGTGACGGTACGCTGAATGGATTTGAATCCGAGAAACCGGAATAATATATTGTGCTGTCCGGGTGATAGTGTAATCCTGTATTCACCGTTTATATCGGTTGCGGTTCCGGAAGTATCATCAACAATAATATTTACTCCCGGTAACGGCTCCTGGTTTTTACCGCTGACAATTTTCCCGTGTAAAGCACTTTCCTGGGCAAAAATGCAAAGCGGGAAAAGGAGCATAATAAAAATTCCGTTAACTTTTTTCACCGGTAATTTCCTGAAATTTTGGGTAAAAATACAAACAAAAGAAACGTGCTGAAACCTGGTTTGTTAACGTCAGATAATCATGAACTCCTTAAACTTCGTCAACCCTTCTTTCAGGTCATTGAGGTTTATTCCTGAATAAGCGATACGGATATAAAACTTTTTTTCTCCGGGCATGATTTTTCCGAAATGCTGTCTTGTGCAGAAGGATACCCCGGTGTTATGCAATACCTCTTTCCGGAGGGTATCGTAATCCTTGAAACCTTTTGCGCGCATGGCTTCGGTGACATCGGGATAAAGATAAAAGGTCGCATTGGGTCTGTAACACCGGATTCCTTCAATGGATTGAATTATTTCATGAGCCGCATCACGCCTTTCTTTCAGGATATTCAGAATATTTTTTACACCCTCCTGGTTTCCGGTGAGCCCTTCAACAGCCCCGTATTGAATAAAATGGTTTGTACACGATTCAAAATTTACATTCAGTTTGGCGATGACATCAACTATTTTTTTCGGACCTACGGCAGCGCCAAGCCGCCATCCGGCCATGGCGAATTTTTTGGAGAAAGCGTACAGGATTACAGTTCTTTTTTCCATTCCTGGAAGCGAAGCGATGGAACAACTTTTTCCCTTATAGCGGATGTCAAAATACGCCTCATCGCTCAGCACAATTAAATCATGATTAATTGCGAGCCGCGCGATTTCATTTAATTCTTCTTGAGAACATTCAGCACCGGTGGGATTATGAAGATCATTAAGAATAAAAAGCCGGGTTCGTTTTGAAATGGATTTTTTTATCGAATCGACATCTATTGCGAAATTCTTTTTCCCTTCAATATAACCGTATGGAACCGGCACCCCGCCATTGAATTCAATCTGCGATTCGTAAATCGGGTACCCCGGATTCGGATAGAGCACTTCATCACCGGGATTCATCAGCGCAAGAAGAAATTTTCCGATTACCGGCTTCCCGCCAGGTTGTATGGCAACATTTTCAAATGTATAACTGGTACCATGGGAACCGTTGAGGTCAGCGGCAATCATTTCCCGCAGTTTCTGAATGCCTGCAGTCGGGCAATATCCTGTTTTACCTTCCTTTATTGCTTTAAATGAGCCGTAAATCACCGTTGCCGGAGTAGGTATGTTGATGTCGCCAAGATGGAACGGATAGATTTTGTTTCCTTTTGCCGCCCAGGCGGCCGCTTCGGCAGAAACTGCAAAGGCGGTTTCGGTTCCCAAACGTGATATTCTGTCAGCAATATGTATCATAATATCCTGATATCACCTCATTTTTTATTCCTGATAAACTCCACTATTGACCTGTATTGACTTTCTCCATCCAACCCTGCCTCGGCTATCACGCTTTCCGCTTTTCCGCTTCCAAGGAAATGACCTTTTTTGAAAGGATAAAGCGTATGCTTTCTTCCTGCGGATGATAAAATCCACCTGTACATGGTTGGCAAAGTGAAACCGGTTATTCCCATCGCCTGTCGCGCAATTTTTTCAGGGAATATTTTTTCCTGTTCTTTCCCAGGCAAAAGGTCAAAGAGTTCAGCGCTTGATACGTACCAGGCGGCAACATCAATTTTTTTCCTTCGCAAAACCGGCAGTGCACGGGAAACGAATTCATAAGCGACTTCGCTGCCCTGCAAAACGATTGCGCAATCCGGATTCTTCTTTTTGGATTTAAGGAGTTGATACACTCCTTTTATTGATGCAGTTGCCGGTTCCAGCCCGGCACTATTCCTGTCTATGATTGTTTCATTGGGCCTGGTAACAAACGGTACGATAACTGCAGGGCGTTTACAGAAGGTTTCCGAAACCAGATACCATATTTCCTGCGGATCCCATGGAGTCAGTGTTATGAGCGTTCCTCTCGGAAAATTTTCCTGTACAAGTTGCAACGGCTGAGGGTCAGCGTGGGTGGGACCATCTTCACCGGTTTTTATTCCGGCATGTGCGCAAATAAGGAAAAAAGGATTGTAGGGTTCATCCGCGATAACTTTGCGCGCCTGCCCGCCAATGGCATGAAGACGGGCTGCAATATGCCCGAGTGCTGCAATAAACGCACCGTAAGATGAACAGACACCAATATGTTTCCCATAGGAAGAAATGCCTGACATGATTCCGGCCATTGCATCTTCGCAGATACCGCCAATGGATAGAGTGCGGGAAGAGGGATTGGTTTTGACGTTAAAATACCCGTCACCGAATCCCTGCCCGATGATATTCACGCTGGTTGAACCGAGAAGGTCAGCGGCAGATGTAAAAAGCGAGCCACCGCTTTCTTTATTGTAGAAATGCAGTACCTTTCCGAGTTCGTTGCGAAGGGTTGTTGTTGTGCCCGGTTGCAATAATAGGGCTGGGAGGGGAATGGGGGATGTGCGGTAAACCTTGCTGATATCAGGTGCACCATTTCGTTGTTTTCTTCCCATGCGGTTCAATTCTGTTTGCGAATAGAGCAGTTGCCGGGCAAGGAATGATGTTACCTGTTTATTTTTTTCAAGAACTTCCCTGATAATGAGCAGGGCATCCCAGAAACATTCTTCAACCATTGCAAGATTCGTCCCCCCCCTGCATTCCTGTTCATCTTTGCAGAGTTCAATATCTTTTCCTGTCAGGTCAAGCAATGGTTTAATGGCATTATAAAAACCCGCACTGCACAGCGGGTGTCCGGCACCGTGTGATTTTTTTCCTTCCATGCCGTAATTCCACCCTTTTACAGTGCGGTAAACGATTGCAGTTGGCTGATCGTTACTGATGGCAAGCGCCTTCCGTTGCGCAGAAAAAATCTGATTAAAGTCCATTCCGTCTTCAACCGAAATCACATTCCAGTCGTGCATGTAGGCAAGTTCACAGGGATCCCATTGAACGTAGTCACCCGGTTTTGAACCCTCCCTGCACACTTTCTCAGAATCAATGGATGCCTGGTTCCAGTCAATATGTAAAATAACATTATGAAGTGAAGCGGTTCCTGCCGCAGCCAATGCTTCGCTTACCCTGCCGGGGGTGAGACCGCCTTCTCCTTCAACAATATTAATTTTCGGTGCATTTTTCCCATAATAATCCGCGGCAGCAAATGCCAATCCGATAGATGAGGCAATGCCAACCCCGGAAGCGCCTGTAGAAAGGCGTAGAAACGGAGTAGCCGGTGTAGGATGGCCGTCAAGGGGTTTTGATTGAAATTTTCTGAAGAGGGGGGTATTGTTTACAGGGTTCCTTCTGAAGCCGGGGAGGTCTTCGAGGCGAAGGCGGTATTTAATATCGGCAGGCAGCAATTGAGGAGCGGCAATGCGGATTATTTCATCGCGTAAAGCCCAGTGGGAGTATAATCCAAGCGCCTTATGTCCGGCAGCATAGGAAAGGATATCGGCATCTTCACGGTCAGGATTTAAAAAATCATATTTAAGTAAATCATACAGGAGTGCGGCAACAATCCTTCCGGAAGAGATGGAACCACCGGGATGTCCTGACAGAGGCGCATAATTGTACAGCGCTGCACACAGAGAACGGTAAATGGTGTCAAAGCGTTCAAAATTTTTCAGTTCTTCAGCAGTAATTCCGGCTTCCTGCAATGAAACTGAAGATGAGATCACATGGTATTCCGCCCGCCTGGGTCCAAAAGGGAGAGTCATAAGTATTTCAAAACCTAATACGCAAAGCCCCGCACATAAGAATAATGATTGTGAAACTCATAGATGTACTGAATAACGGTTAAGTTTCACTCATGGTTTATGAGTGGGGTCAAATTTATGTGCGGGACAAAGATTAGAAAAAAAAGCAACCTCCGGGTGTTAAAGAAAACATGACTTTTGGCAGGAATTGAAAAGGCAATACCAGCGACTCAACTTATCATCAGCCAATTCTTTGTATTTTCGCCATCCATGAACGATCACATGAAACAAACTCCTTTTACTTCTTTCCATAAAGCCCTTGGCGCCAAAATAGTTCCTTTTGCAGGGTTTGAAATGCCGGTCTATTATTCGGGCATTAATGAAGAACATCTTGCCGTAAGAAACGGTGCCGGAATTTTTGATGTATCACATATGGGTGAGTTCATCATCAGCGGTGAGAAAGCCCTTGAACTGATACAATATATAAGTTCCAATGACGCCTCAAAACTGGTGGTCGGCCAGGCGCAATATTCCTGCATGCCGAATGAAAAGGGTGGGATTGTGGATGATATTTTGGTTTACCGGCTTGGAGAAAAGGAATATTTACTTGTGGTAAATGCTTCGAACATTCAGAAGGATTGGGATTGGATCGTAAGGCAAAATTCTTTTGGCGCGCAAATGAAAAATGTTTCGGATGAAACCGCCCTCCTTGCTGTTCAGGGTCCGAAAGCAACTGAAGTACTGCAGCCGCTGACCGGTACAGACCTTAAATTAATGAAGTATTATCACTTCGTATCCGGTACCTTGGCGGGAATTCCGGGAGTAATCATCTCGGCAACCGGCTATACCGGCTCCGGTGGCTTTGAACTTTTTTTCAAAGCGGAATATGCCGGAACAATCTGGAATGCAGTGATGGAGGCAGGAAGAAAATACGGATTAAGACCCTGCGGTCTTGGTGCACGCGATACCCTGCGGCTTGAAATGGCTTACTGCCTGTATGGCAATGATATTGATGATACAACTTCTCCCATTGAAGCCGGGCTGGGATGGATAACAAAATTCACAAAGAAATTTATCCATTGTGATAACCTCCTTGCTCAGAAAAATAATGGTGTCAGCCGGAAACTTATCGGTTTTGAAATGGCAGACCGGTCAATACCGAGGCAACACTATAAAATAATATCTTCCGGAGGTGAGATTATCGGTGAAGTTACATCTGGCACAATGGCTCCCTTGTTAGGAAAAGGAATAGGTCTCGGTTATGTGAAAACCGGTTATGAAACGCCAGGCGCTGAAATTGCCATTCAAATCAGGAATAATGTTTCACCCGCAAGGTTGGTCAAAGTTCCATTCTTCAAAACCGGTGTTTAATCATTATTTTTACTTTTTATTTTCCGAGTATTTTATGAGACGAATTCTTTCCGGAATAATTTTATTTTTCTCTCCTGCTGTCGTCTTTTGTCAGATGACCAAAGTAAGGAATGTACCAATGATTGATTCTGTTGAACTCACTCCGGACTACGGTTTGCAACTTGAAGAGTTAATCGATCAATGTGAATTCGGTTATGTGGATAAGGATATCCTGCAGGAAACATTTTCCTTCCTGACGGTTCCGAAAAAAGAAAAAATAAAAATTTATATATGGAGATTCCGCTCACCCGTTCTGTCGGACACCGTTATAAAATATTTTGATAGAGCGGGAATGGCCACTGCTTCTATCAGGGATCTTCTGACCTTCGGGTATACATTTCCAAAATACCAGGAAAAAGCGCCTGTAGTTGCATTGTACCCGGCACAGAATGTCCGGGGAGGGGAATATATGATTCCAATGATTGAAAAAGACACCGAATCGCTAAATAAAATCAAAGCAGGTGCCAATGATGGCGGGAAAAGGGGACTCCTGCTGGTGGAATGGGCTGGTTTCTGGCGCCTGGGTACCGCTTTTTTAGCCGTCAGGAAAAATTTGAGGGTCATTCAGCAGGGTGAAATTAAATTTGACCAACCTGATCTTACGCCATTCCTGGTCGACTGCCAGGTTGAGAAAGACCTGAAAAAACTTGATTTAACTGTTCCCGCGGATAAAAAGGGAAAAACCTTTAAGTATTTTTTAATTAATTCCTCATCACAGATTAAATATCCCGATCTGTTGCGTAAGGTCAAAAAAATCAATAACAAGTTTCGTCCGGGTAATTTATTTGATCTCATAGCCGCTAAAGATACGGTGCTCAGAACGGATATAGCCGTGATCGCAACCGGTACCATGGCAGGACAAACGGATAACCGGTTTCCTATGGTAACGGGTCCCGATTGCCGGTTGGAGGTAATAGGGGTAAGCAACGACTTCAGGTTCGGGCCTGAAATTTCTTTTTTATTTGCACTACCGGGCGCCAAAAAATAACACTGATATTTACCATGGTTTTACACTACAAAAATTTTTTCTGATATTTGCAGAATGACCACTGGCGATAGTTCCTATAAAATTGAAGTTTGCCTGTCACCGCTCCTTTACCCGGTTTATGAATATGAAGATAATGTTGTGGTAATAATTGACATTCTCAGGGCTACTTCTGCCATTTGCACCGCACTGGAATACGGAGCCGAGAAAATCATACCGGTTCCTACCATTGAAGAAGCGCAAAAGTACAAAGAGCAGGGGTATCTCGTTGGAGCAGAAAGAGACGGTTCCCCTGTACCCGGTTTTGATTTCGGAAACTCCCCGTTTCACTACATGACCGATAAAATTAAGGGAAAGGCAGTAATTCTCACTACTACAAACGGTACTCTTGCCATTGAAGCAGCCAAGAAAGCATATAAAGTGGTTATTGGGTCATTTTTAAATTATTCTTCCCTGTGTCGTTATCTTGCAGAGCAGAAAAAAAATGTTTTATTGTTATGTGCCGGATGGAAAAATAAGTACAACCTTGAGGATTCTCTTTTTGCCGGGGCTGTTACGCATGAACTGTCAAAAAATTCATTTTTCAGTCATATTTCCGATGCCGCATTATCCGTAAAATATTTATATCAGGCGGCAAGAAAAGATCCCTATAAATTTCTCCGGAATGCTTCACATCGCAAGCGGTTTGCCCGCCTTAATCTGAAAGATGACATTAAATACTGCCTCCAGATTGATAAAACCGGTACCATTCCCGTATTCGAAAATCAGGCGATTATCAGAATGAATTTTCCTGCCGGTGTAATACCGGTTAATACCATTGTCAATATTCCGAAAAGTGAGAACTGAAATCAGGACGGTTGTATATTTTGCTGTCGGCTTGCTCATGCTGGTCGTTTTACCCGGTAATATTTTTTCATGGGGTTTTTTCGGGCATAAAAAAATAAACAGGATGGCGGTATTTACTCTCCCTCCGGAAATGATCGGGTTCTACAAAAAACATATTGAGTTCATAACCGAACATTCGGTAGATCCTGACCGCAGGAGGTATGCCGTTAAAGAGGAAGCGCCCCGTCATTATATTGATCTTGAATTATACGGGGAATATCCGTTTGATTCGGTTCCCCGGTGGTGGAAAAAAGCGGTTGCAAAATATACCGAAGATACACTGATGTCCCGCGGTATTCTTCCCTGGTACATCGAAAGAGCGGTTTTCCGGCTCACGGAGGCGTTCAAAGAAATGAATGGTGAAAAAATAATTAAAAATTCAGCCGACCTCGGGCATTACATTGCCGATGCCCATGTGCCTCTCCACACCACTCATAATTACAACGGTCAGATGACCGGCCAGCACGGCATTCACGGCTTTTGGGAATCGCGCCTCCCTGAACTTTTTTCGGGATCATACGATTTCTTTACCGGAAGGGCCCGCTATATTGAACGGGTGGGCGATTTTGCATGGGAAACCGTTCTTGAAAGTTTTCTTCAAAAAGATTCAGTGCTGATTATGGATGCTGAATTGCATAAAAATTTTCCTTCCGATCTTAAATTCAGTTTTGAAACCAGGGGAGCATCAACCGTGAAAGTGTATTCTGAAGAATATTCGAAAAAATACCACATGATGCTTAATACCATGGTGGAACGCAGGATGAAATCAGCCATTCTTGCAACAGGCAGTTTATGGTACACCGCCTGGGTGAATGCAGGCCAGCCCGATCTGAAACTGCTTTACGACAAAGAATGGTCAGAGCAGTTTTGGGAGGAAATAAAACAGCAGGAAAAAATGTGGGAGAAAGGCACTTTGAAGGTGCGCGATCATACCGATTGATATTAAGATGAAAAGTTATTGTCCTGGTTGTTTGGGGTACAAAGGGATAGGGAGATAAGGGGGATAACGGAATTACCCTCTCTCCCCTATACCTGAATAGTTGCGAAGAATAAATTGTACATTTGTAACCGGTTTTAATGATTTAACCTCAACTGATGAATTTTCTCTTTCCAATACTTTTTGTTCCTTTATTTTTGCCGGCTCTCGCCATGGCGCAATCGCTGCTGCCTGCCGAAACAAGGAATGCGCAGAATATCCCTGATGAACGGCTGCTTAGTACGATCAGTGACACCACCGGGATCCTTATTTATGAACCGTTGAATTATGCCCTGGGGGGTGATTCAATCCGCAATGACCGCAGGGGGTATGCCGCACGGGGATGGATTGAAGATTTTTATCCCAGCGGCAAATTACTGCACCGCGGCTACTATTTTGAAGGACAATTAAAAGCATATAAAAATTTTTATGAACCCGGACAGGTGGAACGGGATTTTAAAACCATTGATAATTTCAGGAGCGTCCTGATAACCTATTATTCTAACGGGAATGTGAAATCAAATATACAATACAGAGAGGGATACCCGGTTATGTGGGAGGACTTTTATGCTGACGGAAAACTGGAGTATATGGAGGAATTCCATAAGAGTTTGGAATATTACCTGGTAAAAAAATCATTTTACCCGGGTGGCCAGCAGGAGATGATTTTTGAACTGCTTGATCCCAAAAAACGCATTTTTTCCAGTAAAGAATTTTATGCCAGCGGGGTGGTAAAAGAGGAGGGCAAACTTGTATTTAATAAAGAATTGTCGGATTATCAGCGCATTGAAAAATGGCGTTTTTTCAACGAGAACGGAAAATTAATCAAAGAGGAATATTACGAAGAAGGAAGGGTAGTGAAAGAAAATGAATACTGATATAAAAATCCGAATATTGAAATTAGAATGTTTTAAAATCAAAAATTTAATAATGGAATCTATTTCGGATTTCGGGATTCCCTGCCTGACGGCAGACAGGGAATTTCGGATTTTGCTGATGTTACTTTTATTTCTGCTTATACCCGATAATCAATACTGTGCACCCTTCCACGCTGGTCGAATCGGCAGATGCTTTGAAAACATCAGGTGCAAAAGATGCCTCTATTTTGCAATTCACAGTTGAACTGAATTCAAGATCCCAGAAAGGCGCATATTGCTGTGATGAATTGGTGTAGAGTACATTTCCCTGCGGGTCATCTTTTACGGTATAGACCACTGAACCCCCCACGTCTGAGCATGCCGCTACGCGGTATAAATTACCGCCATAAAAGGTAAGGTAAAATTCTGCATTTTCTTTCCCCTTGATTACGGCACGGTACTGCTGACCGTCTAAAAGATAGGAAGGATCACTGTGCTTTTTTGCGCATTCGGTTTCGAGTTCATAAAATGGTTTCCGGTCTTTACACTGCGCAAAAATTAAATTGGCAATCATAATGAAAAGACCACCAAGCAAAAATGCAGTAAAATTTTTCATGGGTTGAGATTATTTTTTTGTTGTATCGGCTCCTGCCGTTGTGGTAGTGTTGCCAGATTCCGGTGTACCGACCTGGTATTTGTTTTCAATAATTTTTGTACGGATCATTTCAACCATCCGCACTATTCTTTCAAGTGTCATATCTGAAATTACAATATCGCTTGTGCTGTTGATAACCGCTGTTTTTTTACCTGCATCAATGGTAGATTCCTTATATTGGTATTTAATGTGAACATCTTTGAATTCATTTTGCAGGGCAGTCAGATCATCAACAAAGGCGGAATATTGAGGGGCTTCCTTTTTACTGTAATAAGGACTCACGAGCATGAGCAGGTTATCGAGCGATTGTTTTTGCTCACCTAAACTTTTTAATATTTCGGGGTCTTTAGTGGTTTTTGCCAGGAAGGCGGTAAAATGGATCGATTCAAGCCATCCCCCCGCAATCATCATTGCGCCCACATCGGCCTGGTTGTTCTCTTTAAAATATCCATCACATTTCTGGTATGCCATGGTCACAACTTTTAAAAGTTCACTCTGGTTGCCAAGGCTTTTTTCGAGATTACCCATCAAGACGGCATCAAAAATTCCTGCCGCACCGAGTTCTTCGGCAAGTTTTTTTATGATACCGAGGTACGCGATGGCTTCCTGGCTTTGTTCGTTAAGGACAATAAATCCGAGGTCGCCTCCGAATATCCCGATATTTACTCCCTTCTCGAATTTTGATTTATAACTCGCAGATTTCTCGGTATTATTCAGCAGGGATTTATCAAATTTTACATTTATTTTTTTGAATAGTTGCATCGTCTGAACGGGTGATGGTATTATGAACACCTTATTGCCCAGAGTATAAATATTTGTGGATTCCGATACCATTTTATCGGCCTGAGGTATAGATTCCGCCTGCTGTACCTCCCCACCGCAACCGGCAAGAAGGAAAAGAAGGGGTAATGCCGGGCTGATGTTAATGAATTTCAGTTTCATCATAATTGGAAAATTGGTTGAAAAAAGTATGCGAATATACAAATTGTGACAAATATCAATTACAGTACTACCTTACCTGCCGGTATTTTGGGCGCTGCAGAGAGAATTTCAGCAGTTGCAAAATCCTGGTATTTCTTGAAATTATTATTAAATGCCCCGGCAAGATGGATCGCTTTCGCATCATAAGCATTTTTATCTGTCCAGGTATTCTTCGGATTTAATAATTCAGACGGAATACCCGGGCAGGATACCGGAGTATGCAAACCAAAAATTTCCTGTTCGCGGTACTGCACGGAATTGAGTTCACCATTAAGGGCAGCGGAAATCATCCCGCGTGTAAATGGTAACCTAATGCGATTGCCAATTCCATAAGGGCCTCCGGACCAGCCGGTATTGATAAGCCACACAATGGCTTTTGATTTCTTTAACCGTTCGCCCAGCATAGTAGCATACCGGGTCGGATGTAAGGGTAAAAAGGGTGCACCGAAACAGGCCGAAAAGACAACCTGCGGTTCCGTAACTCCTGCTTCGGTTCCGGCAACTTTTGCAGTATATCCCGACACGAAATAATACATTGCCTGGCCGATAGTCAGCCGTGAAACAGGCGGCAGTACTCCAAAGGCATCGCATGTAAGGAAGAAGACATTTTTTGGAATACCGCCAATAGCCGGATTTACGGCATTTGAAATAAAATGGAGCGGATAACTTACACGTGTATTTTCAGTTTTTTTAGCATTATTAAAATCGATGGTCACAGTTTCGTCAAAAAAGAGGGTATTTTCCACCAGTGATCCGAACCGTATGGCATCCCAGATGAGCGGTTCTCTTTCGCGGGTGAGATTAATGCATTTTGCATAACAGCCGCCTTCAAAATTAAAAACGCCTTTGTCGGACCAGCCATGCTCATCATCTCCTATAAGTCCCCTGTCGGGATCAGATGATAAAGTGGTTTTACCGGTACCGGATAACCCGAAAAAAATGGCTGTGTCTTTTTGTTTCCCGATGTTAGACGAACAATGCATTGAAAGAACATTCTTATCGGAAGGAAGAATATAATTCAGAACGGAAAAAATTGATTTTTTTACTTCACCTGTATAACCTGTTCCTCCGATGAGAACCATCTTTTTTGTAAAGTTTATGATTGCGAAATTATGCTGTCGGGTTCCATCGGTAGCAGGGTTGCTCAGGCAACCGGGGGCGCAAAGGATTGTCCAGTCAAATTTGAAGTCATTCAGTTCTTCACCGGAAGGCCGCTGAAAAAGATTATAGGCGAAGAGATTTGTCCACGGATATTCACTTATCACCCGCAGATTAAGGCGGTATTCAGGGTCTGCGCATACTGAAGAATATCTGACATATAGTTCTTTGCCATGTAGATAATCCACCACCTTATTGAAAAGGAGGTCAAATTTTTCAGGTTGGAATTTAATATTTACATCACCCCACCAGACGCTGTTTTCGGTCATTTTATCGCAAACCACATAACGGTCTTTCGGGGCTCTTCCCCTGAACTCACCGGTATCAACAATGAGCGCACCGGTATCGGATAGTTCGCCCTGCCCGTTTTTTATTGCCGCTTCTATAAGTTTAGCAGGGGGAAGATTCCAATGTATTTTTTTTGTCCTGATGCCGAGAATCCCGGATTCCCCTGAGCCATTTGAATGTATTGAATCGGTTTTCATATAAGAAATATTGAGGGTATGAAATAATATGTCGTTATAAAAAACGGGGCAAAGGTATTCCAATTAAAGAAATATTAAGAGTTTCGGATAAATAGTTTTGAACAAAATTGCGGCAATTGTTGAAAAAAAAGAGATAAAGAGGACTTTCATCAGATTCAGGTTACTTTCTCACTGCCTGGATATATTCATTTAATTCATCAATGGATGATTCAAAACTGAAAGCATCATTGACTTTGTAGTAATTGCCGGTATCAAAAGTATAGGAATAGGCATATTTGGCAAAATCAAGCCGTGTGTTTTCAAAGGTAAAGAGAAGCATTATTTCTTTAACCTGCGAGGATAAAAGGCAATTGGAAGAAGTAACCTGTTTGGCGATCTGCAGTTTACTGTCTTCAAACGATTTTGAGGAGACGGACTGTTTTACTCCTGAAAAATCATTATCGTTCATGGGCCTCGGGCAACCGGTAGGCCCGTTATAACCGGGGAGAATATAAACGGTTTCTGCCGGAGTATTTATTCCGGTATTTCCCGAAGTGGTGGTTGTGGAATAGGTCATGGTGGTTGTTTCATGGGTATGGACACCCTGTGTGGTTCCCACGTTCATGTTAACGCCAAAACCCTGTTCCCCGGCATTGATGTCAATGGATACACCACCCGTAGGGGGGGGTGTGATCCCGGTTCCGGTTACCGTGGTAGTGGTTGTCGTAACTGTAGTAGTTGTGGCGGGAGTTGTTGTGTAAACGCAAATGTGTTGGTCCGTAGGGGGGGGAGGAATCGAGGCAATAGGCGTCTCGCTCTGCCAGCGGATGACCCATTCTCCCTTATTGTTTTTCTTTACGGCAAAGACGGTTTCAGTACCGGGATTGAAGGAGAGATTTTTTTCTAAAGGTAAAAGATTGGGGTTTTCAAATATCAGTTTTACCTTATAATACGGCTGGTCGCAGCCGGTGATCTTAACATTTGTTTCGGGATCCGGGTTCTGACGAATACCGTTTAGAATTACGTAAAAACGTTCTCCTTCGTTGCAGTAAAAAACGAGGTTGGAAGTTTGGGCGGAAAGTGTGCCGCCTGCCCACAAAAAAAGACCTGTAAGGGTAATGAGCATTTGTGTTTTCATGAGATTGTGTAATTTTTTTGCAAAGGTAAGATTAAATCCGGTTAATAACCGCTTGATCATTATCATACGGATTAACGAGGATAAGAAGTCAAGATTGAAGAAGTCAAGAAACATCATTAGACAAAGCGTCTTTACATCTTTACGTCTTTACAATGAATACTGCCAGATATAATTTTTGACTTCTTCAATTCTGATGTTTGCCAGGAGGTCAATGATAGAGACCTGGTGAGTGAAGGGTTCTTTCATCTGTTTATATGGGGGATAGAATGAATAATCTTTAAATGTCAGTTTAATTCCGTTTTTCCTGAAAAGATGTTCTGAACCGCTCAGGTAATCCCTGCCTGCCGGTCCTGAGATATATTCGGTTGCTTTCAACTCCGTTAATATACCCATTAAGCGTTCCACCTTTTCACCGGACAAATTGAAATTTTTTGAATCCGTAAAAGCGGTTTGAATTCCAATATTGGCTGAAATTTTTTCAATAAGGTACCTGTTTAACTCAATCAATGATTTCCAGGTTCTTTCCATATACGTTTCGTTAATGAGCGGTTCAATCTGTGAGAAGAAAGGGGCTCTTTTATATGCGTAGTAAATGGCCTTGAAATGCGCTTCCTGCCAAGAAGAGTTCGGTATCTCCACTTCGCTTATTTTCAGTTTTACCGCCTCTCTTGAAATAGGGATGGTTAACCACTGCAACCCGTTAGGAGAATATATTTTATTGCGGTTCCGCCAGTCGTTTTTGGTGTATTTGACCTCATCATAATAAACAAATACATCGGCATCGTTGATAATGTCAAAGTATCCTTTCCATGGCAGGTAATTGGATTGAATAACGGCTACTTTCAAAGGTATTACAGAAGTAAGAAGATATGTAAATAAAGACAAAAAATGCGAATGATACTAATAAATACTAATGATACGAATTTATTTCAAGTTTCAGGTACAGTTCTCAGATAGCGCAAGTATTATCGCGGTCTGTCGCCAATCTTTTTAGCGGGGCTTCCGACATAAATTCCCCACGGATCAAGGTTTTTATTGACAAAACTGCCGGCACCGATAACAGCGCCTTCTCCGATGATTACGGGCATAATTACGCTCCTTGCTCCGATATATACATCATCACCTACAATACATTTTCCGCCAATGGCTTTAGCCGTGCCTTCACCTAATCCATCCACCATTTTCAATCCTTTTGCATGTGAATAGGTAGCGGACAGGAAAACAGTTCCCGGGCCGGTAGATACCCTGCTGCCGATTATGGTCAGCCCCCCTCCCCAAAAAACCGTATGAGGTTGAACATCGGTATATTCACCAATCTTCACCCCCTCTCCTGCAAATATGAAAACAAAATCACCAATGCGGCAATAGTCGCCCAGGTCAACGACTTCGGGTTTTGCAATTTTCGCCATGGGATAAATTTTTACTCCCGTTCCGCAGGACCTGAGTTTATCCCTGACATTATCACCCATAAATTCAATGCCTTCAAGTTTGTACATGATGATGGGTTTTAAAATAGTCTGAAACTTCAGATTTACTCCTCATAAATATCCTTTCTGTGCCCGATAGCAATTACATCTACAACGAGAATAGTATCAAATATGTCGTAAATAATCCGGTAATTTCCTTGCCTTATTCGGTAACCTGAACGATTTTTCAGCTTAATATATCCTTGCGGTCGTGGGTTATCAGTTAAACTGTAGATAGTTGTTTTTATTTTGGAGTAATCGGGTTCGTTGATCTTTTCCAGTGCTTTTATTGCCTTTTTGCCAATAGTTACCTTATATCTCATGCCTTTTTCCTGCGTTTGGCTTCAATCATTTTAAATGCTTCATCTATGGGAATAGAAGGACCATTGCCGGCTTTAGCTTCATCATACAGGATAATATCCTCAATCTCTTCCAGTTCATCCAATATTTTTTTGTACTCCTGAATGGGCAAAAGCACAGCAACCTTTTTGCCATGATCATCAGTTATGAACTGTTGTCTGAGTGTACTCATAAAATAAAATTTTATCAGATATTACATGAGTCCCCTCCATAAAATATCCTTATTAAAGCGGACACATACCTTTTTTTGTCTGATTTAACGCAAATACAGACACAAAGGTACATAAAATGTCGAAATTCAGCGGCATTACCCACCGGGGTAAAATGACATTATATGATTTTTATACGGACTGAACATCTATGCCGATTCATTTAGTACACGTAAACGCAGTGCCAAAACACTAACTTTCTCTGAACATCCTTTTCCGTTTTTCCAACAGGAAACCGAACTTGTTATTAGCGGCTTCTTTTTTATAATCATGCAGCATGTCTTCAAAATCGTATTGGGGGTACCAACCCAATTCAATCCTGGCTTTTGCATTATCATAAAGAAAGGAATCCATCCGATGAGGTTTTTCGGGCATGTTAATAATAACCGGTTTTGATTTTGCACTCCAGAAAACCCTGGCAATGGTTTCTACCTCTTCTTTAAGGGTCAGATAGTAACCCGAGGCGATGTTGTATAAACCACCCGCTGTTTTACTTTCTATGGCTTTTATCAACGCAGCCACAACGTCCCTGACATAAATAATATCCCTCCCAACGTTGCTGTCTCCCCATACTTCAAGGGGTTTAGCGGACATGGCATTTTCAATGAATGTCTGGAAACCGGTTTTTACGGGTTTGCCGTTCTTAAATATTTCGAGGTGAGGTCCAAAGCCGTATACAGGTGGAAGGCGGAAAATTATTCCCTGCAGACCGTAATTAGCGCGATAATATTCCACGCAATCCTGGGCTGCGCTTTCTGAAATGCTGAACATGGCGTATTCTCCACCATACTGTATGGCTCTTCCATCCGCTTCCTTTACCACTCTTTTATTCTTCCATAAACCGGACGTGTTTCTATGCGAACTTGCGTAAATTATTTTTCCGATTTTATTTTTCATGCAAAATTCCAGGATATTCAGCGTTCCATTAACATTGGTATCAATGTAATCCTTCGGCATGAATTTTTTCCTGTTGAAATTAGCCGGCTGGAGCGCTGCCAGATGGATGACCGCGTAAAAAGATTTATTGGGTAATTTTTTAAAAGCAGATTGATCGGTAATGTCAACAGGTATATAGGAGACGTTAATTTTACGGTAATATTTTTCTCCTATGCTGCTGATGTCCGATGCAATAACCGCATAATTGTCTGATAATAATTCTTCAATCAGGTAAGTTCCGATGAAACCAGCAGCACCAAAAACAAGGATATTTTTTTTCTTCATATTTGTTTTAAGGGACTATCTGAAAATTAACCATTTTATTA
The DNA here is from genome assembly GCA_016193485.1 of Bacteroidota bacterium. GTDB lineage: Bacteria > Bacteroidota > Bacteroidia > JACPRZ01 > JACPRZ01 > JACPRZ01. The sequence goes on from JACPRZ010000012.1 coordinate 116,315, forward strand.
ATTAAGAACAGCGGTCTTTGCCTGACTTCGGTGTAAATATTGGCAAGGTATCTGCCGATAAAGCCAAGCATAAGAATGATAATGCCTCCGAAGAAGAATAAAGTAAGGATAATCGAGGTGAATCCGGGAGCAATATCATAAAAAAAGTATCGGGCAAAATACCAGGCCGATGCCGCTATGGTAAAAAGGAAAATAAATAACCCGAGATAAATCATAAAATTCAGCGGGGCGGTGCTTAAACTGATCACCACATCTATCATCAGGTTGAACCTTCTGAGTACATTATAGTTGCTCTTTCCGGAATGTCTTTTCCGGTTCTGAACTTCAAGGACATCATATTTTAATCCTATATCCTGAACAATTCCTGAAACGGTTCTGTTTATTTCGTTATACATGTTATAATGCTCCACGAATTTTTTTGTCATTATCTTCATCATTAACTGGTTTTTGATAATCTTTACGTTGAAGATGCGCGCGAGCAGAAACCAGAACAGGCGGGATGACCATTCATCTGCAAAATCGTTTCTTGTTTTGGAAGCGCAGTAAATAATATCAAAGCCCTCCATTATTTTATTGTATAAACGCGGTATTTCAGACGGAGGATTCTGCAGATCGCCATCCATGATCAGGATATAATCGCCAGCAGCATACCGCATCCCGGCACTCATGGCAATCTGCTGCCCGAAATTCCTGCTCAGTTTTATTCCTTTCACAAAAGAATATTTCCGGCAGGTTTCTTCAATTTTTTCCCAACTCAGATCCGGGCTGTGATCATCAACCAGGATGATTTCAAACCTGCAGGGCAATTGCCCAGTTGCCGCAACAATTTCAGAGACCAGGTTATCAATCACCTGTTCTGCTCTGTAAATAGTACAGACAACGGATAATAAGGGATGTTCAGCGTTTTTGGATTCGGTCTTCATTGGCAACTATTCTATCACTGAGTTTGACTGAAATATTAAAATACGAACCGGTTTCCCGAAGATATTTTTCTTCATTTACAAAATAAGAATTTCCGCAATGATCTTCTTCGCGGAATAAATATAATTTTGGAACGGCTTTTATGGGCGGTACGGCAACTTCCGCCTGATGGTTTTGTATAGCGCTTTCAATCAGAGCATATCGCTGATGCATTTGCTTGTTGAATGCCGGCAGTTTCCTGAATAAATCGCCCCAAAGCAAACGATTATTTTCAGAAAAACCAAACATGAAAACCACAGTGATAAGCAGAGGTTTTACTGCAAAAGGAGGCAGTAGCGCCTGATCCGTGTTTATATTCACGGAAAAATATTTTAAAATGACGAAGAAGTTATAAACGATGGCGATCCAGAATAGTAAGACGCTGAAATTAAACACACGACCCAGTAAGGAATATCCCGCTCCGTAAATAGTCAGGGCGTGATGAATATAAAAAATCAAAAGAGTAACGATAACGGAAAAATAAGGATTCACATTAAAAATGTTCAGAGCCGGTGAATTTGACCTGAGGAAACTGATAATCCAGGGAATGCAAATTAACAGGAAAAACAAATAGGGTGTTCTGAGAAAAGTATATTCAATGTGGAAGATGATTAAATCATAGGCAGCCCTTCCGGCACTGAACAAAAAGCCGTTATCGGGATTTGCGGCCTTCATGCGGATAAGATTACCCGGTGCGGCAATATTTAAAATTGCGCATGACCAGAAAAGGAGCAATATTAAAAGCCAGAACCTGAGATGATTGCCATTTGTGAAATACTGATACAGCACGATGGCAAAATAAAGCAACCCGAATGTGAATACAGTAATTTCACTGAAGCCGGCAATAAAAATATTTAAGAGAAGAAGGATGATTTTTTTAGTCCGGCTTCCGGGTTTCTTAAAATAACCGATAATTAATGCACCGTTCAGCAAAAGAAGAGCGAGACACAACTGGTAGTAGGATGAACAATTCCAATAAAAAGATGTGAATAATTCAGGTAGACAAACAAGATAAAAAGTAAAGGCAACCAGGGCTATCAGAATCCTGGATGAAAGCGTTACGATTCCTTTCAATAAGACATTTACCAGGTAATAAAATGATGCGTACACGACCGTTAAAATAAAAACGCCAAAGAGAAAATATTGGATATTGGTTGTTGTAATTTTAATATTGAATAATGCCATCAATATTTCCTCTGAATACCGTCCTGACCAATGGGTATAAAAGTACGTGATAAAAGAATACTTTCCTTTGGCGCTTATCTGATCCGAAAAGAAATAATCATCAAAGTAGGGATGAATGTACCAGCAGGTTAAAAAATAGGGCAGAATTGTTGCCATGCATAAGCAAAACAGAATAAGATCCGATCGTTTCTGAACAAAGGGAATTAATCTATTATAAATTTCCATAATGTTACGAAGGAGTAACCCGAATATGGTATGAGGGCTCACTATCTTTACACTACAAATATATGAAAAAATATCCGGTGTAGCCGGGGGTAATGTACCTCATCAGAATTACCGGAAGTTATTTTTGATTTACCTTTATCGGTCTTTTGGAGGCATTCGTTGAACCCGTAATGCGGGGTATTATTTCATATTTCTGATGATTGATTTTAACAGGCCATACCTTACCGGAAAAGAGTTGGAATATATTCACCAGGCAGTTAAACTGCGTAAGATATCGGGCAATGGGGAATTTACGCGTAAATGCCAGAATTTTTTTGAAAAGCGGTATGGATTGATAAAATGTCTGCTCACCACATCATGCACCGATGCGCTCGAAATGTGCGCTTTACTGATCGGGATCAAAGAAGGCGATGAAGTCATCGTGCCCTCCTATACTTTTGTAAGCACTGCCAATGCCTTTGTGCTACGAGGCGCCCGGATTGTTTTTGCCGACAGCGGCAGTGAAAATCCAAATGTTGATGCCGGCCAAATCGAGAATCTCATAACATCAAGGACCAAAGCCCTTGTTGTTGTTCACTATGCCGGAGTTGCCTGCGATATGGATAAAATAATGAAAATTGCAGAGAAATACAAATTATATGTCATTGAGGATAATGCCCAGGGGATTGATTCTTTTTATAATGGAAAACCGCTCGGTTCCATAGGTCACCTTGGGGTTTTTTCATTCCATGAAACAAAAAATATTATTTCAGGTGAAGGCGGGATGCTTGTAATTAATGATAAAAGGTTTCTGGAAAAGGCCGAAATTATATGGGAAAAAGGAACAAACAGGGCTGCTTTTTTCCGGGGCGAAACCGATAAATACGGATGGGTTGACATAGGCAGTTCCTTTTTGCCTTCTGAAATAATTGCGGCTTTTTTATATGCCCAACTGGAAAACCTTCAACTGATCCAGGAAAAGCGCAGGGAAATATGGAACCGTTATTACCATTCCCTGCTCCCTCTTGAAAAATCAGGATTGCTTGGATTACCTGTTATTCCAGAGTATTCCACCAACAATGCCCACATGTTCTACCTTGTTTCCCGGAACGCAGAGGAAAGAACGTCCCTGATTGGATTTTTAAGAAAAAGGGGGATTTATGCTGTTTTTCATTACCTGTCACTGCATCAAAGCCCATATTACCGGAAGTTGCATGACGGGAGGTCACTTCCAATGGCAGACCGCTATTCGGATTGCCTTGTCCGGCTGCCTCTTTTCTTTGAACTCACCGGAAAAGAAACGGATCAAATCACCGCAGCCATAAAGGAATTTTATAAGAACAGGATAAAAAAATAAGGTTTTACTGAATGGCAATGATATCGTCACTCAACCGGAAATTTGCTGACTATTATTTCGGGAATCATTTTATTTTACCGGTTCTGGCCTGTTTTTATGCTTTGGCTTTGGCCATCCTGTTGGTGTATGCCGTTTCGGGTACCGGCAGTTTCCCCGCTCATGAAGATGAAACCATCTTTTATAATGCAGCACGGGTATTTACTGAAACCGGTTCCATCCAGGCATCTTCAATCATTGAGGAGAAAGTGGCTCTTGTAGGAAGTTGCAACTGGTATGGTCCTTTTTATAATATTTTTTACGGTTCGTTTGCTGACATCTTCGGTTTCCGTCAGCACCTGCTTATTTATATTCATTTTCTATTCCTTGTTGCTGCCGTTTCTCTCTTTTTTCTTTTTCCCGTGCGATTTCCCGAAAGGATATTCCTTGTCTTATGTTTCTTGTCTGCGGAAGCCACCGTGGGATTCGCGTTTACGTATTATCCGGAGACATTTCATTTGTTTTCCGGTGTCCTGATGACTCTTGCGCTGATCCGTTTGGATTCACATTACGGGTCGGAAAATTTCAACAGGTACAGGATTATCTTTATGGCATTGGTTTTTTTATTTACCCTGTGCAGGGTTACTTCGGTTTTCTGGCTTGCCGCACTGATCCCCTATTCAGGAAACCGGATGTCAGTCATGGTTAATTTTCTTATCTTTATTGGAGGAGTTCTCTTCGCCATGCTCTTTTTGCGTTTTTTTACGGCACCGCCTTATGCAGAAGGGCAACTGGCATTTCAATATCTTTATTCTTTTGAATGGTGGACTTTTATTCAAAAGGCAATGGATAAACTCGCAACTAATCTCTTTAAACTAACCCATACAGCCAGGCCGGCATCAATACTGCTCTTTTTTTTATTGTCCTTGACCCTGTACCGTGGTTTCATGGAGAGAAACCGGCTGATGAAGGCTGCTGTCCTTACCGGGGCTGTACTGATATCAGTGTTGATGACTTTTTATACGACTCATCCCCTCATGTTCACCCGTCAGACAGCCATTCTGATACCATTACTGGTCGGAACCGGACTTGCCGGGCTTATGAACGGAAGAGCGATAATCATTATTTTATTTTTAATTTCCGCACCATTCGCTTTTGGAACCGCATTAAAAAATATTCTGGACCGGAAGGAATCGGCTGTACGTTTGGCGGACAACCGGGAATTAATTTCATCCTTTTCGGGTATAAAAGAATATATGGATCCCATGAAAAAAAATACCGTTTTATGGGTTTATAATGAATATCACGAACTCGGTAACGCTGCCGAGGCATTTATTCCCCTTTCCACCAAAGAGAATCTGCCGGTTTTATATACTACAAATCTTAATCCTTCGGACGCTCCGGCAGATATCAAATTTGTCCGGCATAACAAATTAAACATTGATTACATTCTTTCGCGGCAACCGCTCGGTGAACCGGATTTAAAGGAGGTTTATACCACAAAATATTTTCATTTTTACCAAATTCATAAACAGAAAAACCTATGAAGAATGTCCTCGTCACCGGTGTTGCAGGCATGATCGGATCCCACCTGCTGGATGAACTTTTACGGCAGGGTTACCAGGTTACCGGGATTGATAATCTTTCCTATGGAAAAGAGCAGAACATTTCACACAATTTTTCGCATCCTGCCTTTAAATTCTACAAAGTGGATATCTCCGACTTTGAAACGCTGAAGATACTTGGCAAAGATGCCGATACCATTGTTCATCTTGCAGCCGTTAAAAAAATCAGCGAAAAGGATTCCGGTATGCCTACGCTTCGGGTAAATGCAAAAGGAACAGAAAATGTTTTTGAAGTTGCAAGGATGTGGGGCAACAAGGTAATTTTTGCTTCCACATCCGATGTTTACGGAATGTCACCCGATCTTCCTCTGAAAGAAGACGGAGATCTGCTCATTGGTCCCAGCATGATCCGGAGATGGAGTTATGCGGTCTCAAAATTGTATGGGGAGCAACTCGCCTTTGCCTATTACCGCGATTATAGCGTTCCGGTTGTTATACTCCGTTATTTCGGTGCCTTCAGCCCGCGGTCCAGTTTTGCCTGGAGCGGTGGCCATGTTCCCATTTTTATCCAGGCGATACTCAATGACCGGGAGGTGCCCATCCACGGTGACGGCACTCAAACCCGTTCCATGGGGTTTGTCAGTGATCTTGTACAGGGAACGGTCCTTGCCATGCAGCAGGAAAAGGCACTTGGCGAAATCATCAATATCGGCAACGATGAGGAACTCTCCGTTATCGAAACCGCGTACCTGATATACCGGATTGCCGGCACAGGAAAAGAACTGAAGTTGAAATTTATCCCCATGGAGGAGGTCTTCGGAAAGTACAGGGATATTTTAAGAAGGATTCCCGACCTCTCCAAAGCGCGGAGAATCCTCTCTTATGAACCCCGGGTACGAATTGAAGAGGCGATAAAAGTTACTGTTGATACCATACGGGCAGAAACGAAATAGTAAATATTACTCAATGATTTACTTCCTCATCCCTGTTTTTAACGAAGAGGATCACATCCCCGCTCTGGCAAGGGAGTTAACCGCATTTCCGGATATGGCTCAGAAGTTCTATGTTTTTTCCGATGACGGATCAACGGACGGAACCGTACGGCTCATTGCAGAATATTTTCCTTCCGGAACGTTTATGATACTTGGTGACGGAAAGAATTACGGACCCGGTCATGCTTTCAATACCGGCTTTGAGTGGATACTGCAACATTCTTCCTCTCCGGATGATGCCGTAGTGACCATGGAAGCGGATGGCACATCCGACATAGGGATATTACGGGATATGATTCAGGTAGGCCGGCTCGGTTACGGCCTGGTGCTCGCTTCGGTTTATGCCCAAGGGGGGGGGTTTGACAGGACATCCCTTTTGCGCAAACTGGTTTCTTTCGCTGCCAACATGCTTTTCCGTCTCTTCTTTGACCTCAAAGTGCTTACCCTCAGTTCATTCTTCAGGGTTTATTCAATGCCTGTTCTCAGGGAAATAAAAAACCGGTATGGCGGAACCATTATCGGGGAACCGGGGTTTATTTCAATGCTCGAAATTCTTGTCAAAGCCATCCGGTGCAAAGCAAAGATCATTGAAATTCCTATGAAACTGCACTCATCAAAAAGAAAAGGGAAGTCGAAGATGAAGGTTATGAGGACAGGGTTTTCTTATGTACGGTTTTTGATTAATCCGGTGAAATGAAACTTTTCTTCGGGAGATTATTTTTCCGGATAAATTTTTCCAGTATATACTCAAAGACAAACCCAGCGAAAAGAAGAAAAACCGGATACGCCCCTATGAAATAGCGGCCGGCAATGATCCGGTTCGCATGCGGATAAAAGATAATGGTATAAATGATAACTATGGGAATCAGCACCGGCACGAACCAGAAAAAATCTGCCTTATTTTTCAGGAAGTATAAAATTATTCCTGCAATGCCGGATAACAGGATAATAAAATAGATACCCGTGTAGAATAACTTTACCCCTTTCTGAAAAAGGGTCATGGAGGAAAAGGCGGGAAGGGGCAGAAGGTAGGTTGGACTGGAAAAAACAAGCCGCTGAAAATAAACGAGGAAATTTACCCCGTAGTAGCGGACCGGATTTTTTGCGATGTAGTCATTGCGGTAACGGGTTGCTGTGCTCTCTGCAAGGAGATTCAGGGAATCAAGTTCCTTTTTTAGCCGGCCGGTCTTACCGCTTTCCTGGAATATTTTTTTCAGGCGGATTAATGAATCAAAGGTAAAAGAGGCGCAGAAGACATGCGGCTTGAACGGGTGAGCGCCTTCTTGTCCTCCGTCTTTCGCAAAATGGAACCACCATACTTCCGAACCCTCATAAAACCATCTTGTTTCGCCCCCCCATGCCGCCACAAGGTTTTCAATGGCGATGGCCGATGTGCGGTACATCCCATCGGATCCGTACGATTCCTGCGGATCCGATTCAAGCGGTATGAATTTCCCGATGGAGATATAATTGCGGATGATCCAGGCGGACTCGCAAAGCGTAAAAGGCAAAAGAAACAAAAAGCACCGGAATAAAATTTTTTTCAGACGGCAGGTTTTCCATTCTGTTGCCGTAAGGACAACCGGCACAAGGGCAATCAAAAGTCCGAGAAAAGGTCTCAGAAAAATTGCCCAGGTGAGAAAGAAACCGGAAATGAACCAATCAAATGGTTTTCCGGTTGACCTGCCCCTGTATAGGAAAAAAAGGAAAACAATGAGCGCTGAAACTGAAAAACTCTCGGGTAAAGTGAAAAAATCAAACAGCGAAGTTTGTATGCTTACAGCGGAAAGAAAAAATACAGGATAAAATATTTTTTCATTTTTAAAAAGATCGCAGGCAATTCTCCCCAACAGGTAAACCGACAGGGCGGAAAGAAAAATCTGTAATAACCCAAGGAGTAAAAGCGCTGCTTCTCTTTCAAAAAGAAACCGGAGAAGAAGATAAGGCAGAGTATATCCCGGCATCCGGCCGGCAAAGGGCTTTCCTTCACGGTATGACAAGGTGCCTGTCGAGTGAAAATTGTCTGCTACACTAATGTACGTGGAATAATCGTTCTGGATAAGCATTATCAGCCCAGTAATTTTTCCCTGATAGAGGTTATGCGATTGCACGATAAAATAGGACAGAATTATACTTTTTATCATGAGGGAAATCAGAATCCAGGCAGAATAATTGCTGATTCGGGGTATTAACTTTTGTGACATATCAAAGATGAAGTAAGGTAGAGGTTACAGGATTGTTGCACTGTAGCGGTGTAAAATTCTCCTGATCCCTTCCTCAAACGAAATTTTTGGCTTCCATCCCGTGTCGCGGTTTATTTTTGTAATATCCGCCACTACATCAGGAATCTCATTTTTCCTGATATTATTTGCCGTAATTATTTTTTTTGAGATGCCTGCCTGTTTAAAAATGCAATCGGCAATCTCTTTCACGCTGTACGAAATCCCGCTGCCGATATTATAGGTATCAAATTTATTCTTCTCAAACAGAAGAACAAGGGCATCAATCAGGTCATCAATATACAGGTAGTCCCTTTTCGGAGAGAGGTCCTGCAATTCAATAAATTTTTTGCTTTTATCCAGTAACTGTCCGATGATGAGCGGGATGAGGAAGAAATCACTTTGGCCGGGGCCATAAATATTAAAGGGCCTGATAACAGCAATTTTCATCTTGTGGTTTTTACGGTAAAATTCACACAATTCTTCAGCAACTATTTTACTATGGGTATAGGGATTAAAAGGTGAAACGGGATGATCTTCGTTTACCGGGAGGTAACGTGGTATGCCATATACATAAGCGCTTATGTATGTAAGTGAAACATTCTGCTTTCTGCAAAATTCAAGTATTCTCAATGTGCCCAGTGCATTGACTTCGAAAAAAGGCACCGGGTTTACCCAACTTTCGGGGATAAACGTTTTACCGGCAAGGTGAAAAATATGATCAATACCCGGAAAGTCAAGATTGGTTTTAGTAATATCGCCATGGTTCAGGTTAAATTCCGTAATAGCATATCCTTTCTCAATAAGTTTTGACGTTAATACCCGCCCGATAAAACCATCCGAACCGGTGATGACTATTTTTTTACCCATATCCGGGGATAAATATAGATGTTTAAGAGATTCTCTGATTAAGAACGGAAGAAATGGTCTGGTGCAAAGTTGCATGATAAACGGTTTCTGAATATCGTTTTTTTAATGCATGGAAGCCATTTTTTCCTATTTGAATACGTAAAGCGTCATTTTCGATCAACTCTCTTACATAGTTAAAAATCATCTGGCGGGAATTATTGTCCGTAAAAAGAAGGACCTCTTCCTTATCTTTAAAAATTTCTTTTATGGTGGGAGTAGCCGGTGCCACAACGGGTATCCCGAGGGCCGCATATTCAAATAGTTTCATCGGGCTGCCGTACCAGTTGCTTGAAGGAATAACGGCAATATCAAATAATTGCTTGAAATCCTCCAGTTCTGAATCGCTGACGAATCCGGGCAGAAAAATTTTATCCTTAACGGGTGATTTCCTTACCACAGCATCAATATCATGCCAACATTCGCCATAACCGATAAGACAAAGTTTTAAATTATGGAATATTTTACACAGATCTTCAAAAACAGCGATGAGAATTTCAGGTTTATGATATTTCAGAAATGATCCGATAAAACCGATCGTAATAACAAACCCGGTTGCGCTCCGTTTTTTTACTGTCAGCCGATGGTGACTTATGGTGGGTAAGACCGTGCATCTATTTTTATCAATATTATATTTATGAGTCAGATAATTGACTACAGCATTGGAATAACAGATGATTGCATCGGCATGCTGAACCGATAATGTTTCTCTTTGGCGGATGGCATCAAGCAATAATGAACCTGCTCCGGACATTTCCTTGTATTGTTCGGCTAAAGGCGCATCGTAGATGAGAATATAAGGAATGTTATTATTTTTTTTCAAAAGGTATCCGGCCATGCCGAAGAAACTTAAAAACTCCAGGGTAATATCAGGAGAGCAATTTTGAATAATTTTCCTGTGAGCCCGGTTAGTTTTAAGCAGGTTACTATAATCAACGAGAGAATGGTACAAAAAAGGAAGGTTGGTTTTCAAAAGTTTTTTTGCGACCCGGATTAGGCCGCGCGTACGGCTTTGAACTGGGGAAGTAGTACCGGAAGACCGGTGAGGAAACAGCGTTATTTCATATCCTGCACCATCAAGCAACTCTTTCACCGAATTAAGGTAATTGGCAACGGCAGAATTTTTGTCCGAGAACGAAAAATGCGGGTTGGCGTTAGCCATAAGAATCCTTTTTTTCATAATGAGAAACTATGTGCCTTCAAAATATCATTGTCTGGCCAGATCAAGAAATTTTTGCGCCACGTTTTCAATTTTGTATTTTTCAATATCCATGACCCGGCAGAAATCATTCCGGTAGTTTCCGGTGATGAATTCATTAAAAATTTCCGGGGAAAACTCCTCCTGTTTAAAAGAGTAAACAGGCCTTCCGCAGATTTTGTAGTCAATGAGTTTGCTCGGAAGAGGTCCGTCATTTTTATTGGCAATGTTAATAAGAAAATCGGCTTTGCTCAATTCATAGATTAATTCCTGACGCGGAATAAGCGGTGATACGGTCAACCGCTCCTCCAGTTTTGAGATATAGGGTGAGAGTAAATCAAAACTGTCCCTGTTATTGAAATCAGTGTACATAAAAAATTTAAAAGGAAGATGAAATGAACTGCAGAGATAATCGAGAAAAGCGGAAGGATTACGGATCCTTTCATAAAAAGTTCCTGCACAGGCGAAAACCGGATTTTTACCGGGTACATAACCGGCTCTTTTATAATCGGATATTTTTATTCCCTGGGGAATTTCCAGTATCCTCTCCTGCCGTTTAAAAGGTATTTTGCAGTAATATGAATTAATACGGGGAACAGACGCATAATCATACCGGTTCACAAGATATTTTTCCACCCATTTATGAAAAAAAGGAGGATTGATGTTGTCATTACCGCTGTAGGGATCCCCATAATCGGCAACCATTACCTTTGCGAGGTTTTTATTCCTGATCTTTGCCATGCCTCCCGCCAGGTGAGCGCAGATGGGCAACGCGGAAGAAATCAAAAGATCAAACCGGTAACCCGGTTTGCCGAGTTCCCTGGCGCAGGTGAAAGAAAATTCAAACGGGAATGCACCCATATAAAAAAATTCAACAATCTTTTTTTTGACTATTTTTGAAAAAGAGGGTTTACCGGTTTCCGGGGGCAAAGCGCTATTATTCGAGGAATCACCCGTGATATGATGACTTTTTGCAAGAATCCTTTCTTTGCGGTTGAGAAAAAAGCCGGGGCTGACTTTTACGATCTCAAGGCCATGTGTATTTTCTATATCCCCCAGATACTGGTTTATATCGGGTATAAAAACAATTACGCGATGATTTCTCCTGCAGAATTCCCTGGCAAGTTCCGTTACCCGTAATGCGCGTGCATTGATTTCCGGGTAAAAAGTATAGGTGACTATGGCGATGTTCACTAAACAAAGTAATGAAAAAAACATTCATCCGTGAGAATAACAGTTATTACCCATGAAAAAAATCCTGATCGTAGCCGGCACGCGTCCTAATTTTGTCAAGATCACCCGGTTTAAAAAGATTACGCTGAAATATCCCTTGCTGGAATTTAAAATCGCTCACACCGGCCAGCATTATGACGACAGGTTATCGGATATTTTTTTCAGGCAATTTGACCTGGTTCCGGATTTTTTCCTGAATATTTCCTCCCGGAGCCCGGCCTCCCAGGTTGCCGAAATCATGATGCGGCTCGAAAAAGTCGCGGACCGGTATAAACCGGATCTGATAATGGTTCCCGGAGATGTAAATTCAACTCTTGCCGCAGCGCTGACCGCCAATAAAATGAACATAAAACTGGCGCATATTGAGAGCGGGTTAAGGAGTTTTGACACATCTATGCCGGAAGAGTTCAACAGGATTATTACGGACCGTTTATCGGATTACCTGTTCGTGACCGAACAGAGCGGCATTGATCATTTACTGAGAGAGGGAAAACAACGGGAAAATATTTATTTTACCGGTAATACAATGATTGATACTTTAATTGCATTTAGAAAACAGATTGACCGGTCGGATGTGCTTAAAAAATTGAATACCGGAAAAGAGAAATATTTATTGATGACGATGCATCGCCCGTCAAATGTAGATAGCCGGAAGGGGTTGAGAAAACTGGTAAGGATAATTACCCGTATTACGGGGGGGTATAAGGTTGTGTTTCCGGCACACCCGCGGACCGTCAAAAACCTGAAACAATACCGGCTGTTCGGCACTCTTCTTGCCAATAAGAATCTTATTCTCTCAGGACCGATGGATTATTTTTCTTTCCAGAAACTGGTCAGCGGATCATTTGCAGTGATTACCGACAGCGGTGGCATACAGGAAGAGACAACCTTCCTGGGAATTCCCTGCCTTACGCTCAGGGAAAACACCGAAAGGCCGGTTACCGTTTCAATGGGTACGAATGAACTGATTCAATTTGATGAGGATATAATATGCCGCAAAATCTCATCCATTGAAAAAGGCCTTTACAAAAAAGGAAAAATTCCTCCGCTCTGGGATGGAAAGGCAACGGAGAGGATTATGAAAGTCCTTCATAATAAAAGAGATTTGATGGACTGCTGATATATGATTCACGAAGAGATCAATATTCCATCAATGAACCTGTTGTAGTTGACTTCGGCATTGAAATTCTTCTTCCAGAATTCCCTCACCCCCCGCCTGAATTCACCGGTGTTTTTACGGCTGTTCTTAAAGGAAGCGATAGCGCCAGCGATTTCTTCCGGTGTAATTTCTTTGGGCAACAAAATTCCCGTTTCATCATTGATGATCTCGGGTACTCCACCAACATTACATCCCATCAGGGGTATCCCGAAACTTGCCGCTTCCATAAGAACACCGGGCAATCCTTCAGTTTCGCTGGTATGTATAAAGAGGTTGACGGAACGTGTGCTGTAGATAGCGAGAATTTCATCGCGGGTAATATAACCGGTTAATTCTGCCTCTATACTGCCGGGAAGATTTTTTGTTTTTAACCGGATATCACCGAGCAGAGGTCCTTTGCCAATGTGAATCCACCGGAGCGGAAAATTACAGTGCCGCAGCGCTTCTGCAATCAGATGAACCCGTTTCAGCGGAATGAGGGCAGAACATGAAAGCAGCGTAAAACATTCGTCCGGGTTAAACGGGTTAGTGTCCATATCAGGAGTTCCCAGGTGGGCGCAACTTATTTTTTTACTGAAGCGGGGATATTGCTCTTTCAAATATTCAGTCCCCCGCTTTGAATCGGGAAAAACCTTATCGGCCATTTCCAGTTGGAAATTGCGGAACGGGATGATGCCGTGAGTCCATCGCTCCTCGTACACATCATATCCATGAGCCCGGCTCACAAATCCGTAATTTTTTGTCTTCATCTTTATCAAAGCGAGCATGGTAGCCCATTCGTCAAACCAGGAAGCGTAGAAGACGGCCCGTTGACCGGCATGTCTCCCGATGATCTCCTCAAGGCGTACGCTTTTCTCCATTATCTGCAGCAAAAAACTTTTTGCATAAGGAAGTACCTTCAGAAATTTTATTTTTGATTTACAATGGAAAAATTCAAAAAACATTACCCTGAAAAAAGGAACAAGGAATTTAATGCAGGACAGCAGGCGGCCGAAGCGGGAAGAATACATTTCCCCGCCTTTGGCGGGACAGGCCTGAGGGAGGTCAATCACTTCAACATTGGAAGGCAGGGGGGGGAGTTGGTTTTCTTTTTTCCGGTAGGGTAAAATCAATACCTTTTTGAACCTCCGGGCAAGGATCCTTAATTCAATATCCTGCCAATGGTTTGATTCTGAATCGTAGGGATAATGCTGGGTAAAGAGATAAAGCAGATCGCAGGTTTGGGCCATAAAGCAAATTATAGTACCCGGCAGGTTTTCAGCGCCTGCCGAATATTTAGAATAATCTGTGTTTTAAATGGCGGTATTCCATCACGCACAAATGCCGCCAGGGAACTTGTAACTGCCGGCAGAGCGAAAAAAAATATTCAATGATCTCAGGTCCATATTTTTCGTCCAGCAGCAGATAAAACGTATTTAACCATAATTGCATTAATTTTCCTGAAAATTCCGGTTCAGGAAAACCCCCCTTTTGCCGGTTGGCATTCAAAAGCGCCAGGTACCATTCTTTATAACGATCAAGTGTCTGACGGATCGGTTTCCGCAAAATTTTATTTGCGAATTCAAAATGCAGTTCTTCCTCCCGGTTACTGCAGGGTATATTCATCCCGGTCAGGATTTCCCTGATAAATGAGTTTATTTTTTTTTCTTTCTCATCCTTCTTGCGAACGGTAATGTTCTGGCCTGCATAACGGAACAAAAGAATAATTTTATTGAGGTTCATGAAACGGGTGAGGTTGCGCATGCGGTACCATAATTCGTAGTCCTCCATGTGCAAACAGGAGGGATTATAGTAAAGTTTATTCCGGATCAGAACGTCTTTGCGGATCATGACTGTCGGGTGAAAGAACGGGTTCTGAAAAGGAAAGGAGGCAAGGATTTCCCGGTGGGAAAGAGGAACCTTCCATATCTCCTTTTTGTTCCCGATAATTTGCATATACCCTCCCACTACTCCAAGTTCAGGATGGTTATCCATTGTATCAACCTGCCAGTGCAGCCGTTCGGGATGAGCGATATCATCAGCATCCATCCGGGCGATATATTCTGTTGCAGCAAGTTCAATACCCCGGTTGAGTGTTGCTGCTATCCCGGCATTTTTTTCATTCCTGAAATACCGGATCCGTTTATCTTTATAAGATAAGATAATTTCTTCTGACCGGTCCTCGGAGCCATCATTGATAATGAGAAATTCAAAGTCGCAATATGTTTGTCCAAGGATGCTTTCAATGGCTTCGCGCAGGTAATCAGCGGCATTAAAAACCGGCATAAGCACTGTAATCCTCGGCTTCATTCAGGTAAAGATGTAAAGTATAAAGATACCAAGATGTAAAGATATTAAAATGTGAAGACGTATAGAAGAATGATTGATAGTTTATTCAGGATGGAAGTTAAACAAGGACAATGTCAATAGCATCTTCACTTTTGCATTCTTTGACATCTTGTCCGCCAAAGGCCACGCCATAGGCGGGTAAACGGATCCGTCCTATGGCGGATATTTTTGAATTCTTGTCTTTTTGCTTTGAGGTTATTCAATAATTAATTTTCCGGTTGCGGCAACCGTGTCTCTTGAAATGACCCTGTAAAAATAAAATCCGGGCGGCAGTTTGCCGCGGTGAAAAATAACCGGTTTAGCGGGATCATTAACACGGAGTTCATAAATGTTTTGCTGAAGTTCATTCATGATGACGATCCTGATGGGGGAAGAGGGTGAAGATGCCTGGTCGGCCAGGTAAAATAATGCCGATGTGCTGACCGGATTCGGAATGACTCTAACGGGGTTTTGTCCTGCAGCAACAGGATCCAAAATAATGGTGCAGGTATCAAGGAACAGGGTATCGGATGTGGAACAAAGATCAGCGGTTGTTACCGTAATCACGTAGGTATCTTTTTTCATGGCAATAATGGACTGGGTAGTTTCCCCGGTTGACCACATATAAGATGAATAACCATTGCCGGCATCAAGCATAATGGTATTGCCGCATAAAAAAGTATCGGGACCCAGATAAATATCAGGAACAGGATGGATAATGAGGTTAATTGTGTCACTTCCCTTGCAGTAATTTGAATCAATAACCACCACAAAGTACTGGCCGGAAGAATCCGGGAACAATTGCTGGTTTGCAGAGCCGTCAGACCAGAGATATTGCATAAAACCGCTGCCGGCATCGAGCAAATAACCATAACAGGCAGCAGTGTCGGGACCCAGTACGACCTGGGGCAGGGTATTCGGAAAAATAGTGATGCTTCCGGATATGGTATCCGTTTCATAAGGATTTGAAACGATGAGCGAATAATTGAAAATACCTGGAGTATCAAACCGGACCCATGCGCTTTTGGCCGTGGCCCCTGCAATGGAACCACCGCTGAATGTCCAGGAATAAGTAAGAGGCGAGCCGGGCGAAGTAGAGGTAAATAATAGTGAATCCCCGGTGCACAGGGAATCTGCAGTTGTCATGACGATACCGTTAAGTGGCGGGAAGAGTTTTGCGACAAAGGCATATTTACCCCCCCCGCCATCCCACAAAACAGTTGAATCGAAAGAGATGGAGTCCGTATACTCACCGCCACAGAAAATATTGCCATCCTTATCAAGAGCCATTGAATTTGAAAAACACCAGCCGCCATTAAGGGTCCGGGTGGTTTTTACCCATTGGTATTTTCCGCTTGAGTCCAACTGCATTACAAATGATGTTGTCCCGGTGGAGGTACCGATCGTATCGGAATCCAGTTTCAGCGTGTCACCAAAGTGAGTGGAAACAAAAATATTATCATATTTATCGCAATCCATTCCGATATTCCATGTTCCTACGACACCGGAATCGCCAAAAGAACGCGCCCACTGAAAATCACCCCCGGAGTTGTACCTGGCGAGGAAGAGGAATCCATTGGGGGAAGGATAAATGTTTGGATTGTAGAGCATGGTATCTCCGAAATCAAGTTGATAATAGTAATGCCCTGCGATATAAATATTTTCTCTTGAATCAACTGTAAGGGTATGACTGATCTGGCTGTAATCTCCGATTGCTGCCGAAGCCCAGAGAAAACCGGCAGAGGTGTCATACGCTGCGAGAAAAATATCATCCCATCCAGGATTGATGCCGATTGCCGTTTGTCCGCCACTTGCCGGAAAAATAATGGAATTCCTGAAGATACCGGTCAGGTATATTTTTCCGTTTTTGTACCGGATACAATTTCCGGCACTGCCATAAAGGGAATAAAAGGTCTTTACCCATAAACATGTTCCATCAGCGGAATATTTCGCCATGAAGCATTGAGAAATTCCGGCACTTCCGGAGGTAATGGAACCAAAATAAGAAACACCTGTGATATACCCTGTCACATAGATATTACCATCTTCATCGGTACAAATGCCATAACCTCGCGCAACGGGCTCGGCACCGCCAGCGCTTTTTGCCCACAGGCAGTTACCCATTGAGTCATATTTGGCAATAAAAATGTTCCGGTTCAAGTCGTAGGGGGGTATGCTAGCGCCACTTGTGCCCAAGGCATACAATTTAAAATTCCCAAACCATGCAGAATCGCAAAAGTCGCCTGTCACCAGAACGTTTCCTGATAAATCGGTTGTGATCGCCCTGCCCCAGTCGGGTGCAAATCCTCCTTCCTGCCGGGCCCATTTGACTTTACCAGCATTATCATATTTGACAATAAAAACATCTGATTGAGAACCATAAGGCGCTGAATTTATTGCACTGGTGATCGTATCATAGGGGGGGTAACCAAAATGCACAAATCCTTTTACGCGCCCTGTCGCTACAACATTTCCCCATTGGTCCGTGGCGACAGACCAACCGTAATTATTTCCACCCCAAGGCGGTTCCATCCGGATATTGTCAACCCAGTCCCAGTGCTGGGCAGCCCCCATTTGTCCCCCGAACCCTGCATATAAAATCAGGAATAATAACAATTGAATAAATCTCTTTGCAAAATTTATGTGCGGGGTGAAGGGTGGGAGAAGAAACAGCGAAAAACAGAGATAAAATATTAAACGATTATTATTTGTTTTCATGGGATACAGAATTAAATTTGGCTCTATTCTAATAAATGGATGAAAGATTTAAGAAATTGTGTTTTTATACTGATGGAATTTCATTTTGCGAATTGCAAAAGTGAAATTCATCAGTATATGCTGACCTAAATGATTTGTGCTGACGATAAATATCAGTATCCAGACCGTAAGCGTCTGGACAAAATCATTTAGCGGCAGTATAGAAATCAGTGAGTAAAGCCCAAAACTCAAAGTTCAAAGTTCAAAATAAATCCCAACCTCCAAATCCAAAGTTCAAAATAAATCCCATGCACGTTTTGAACTTTGAACTTTGAACCTTGAACTTTTTGATCATTTGGTAATATGTTAAGTCTTTAAAAACAATCCTGTTTTAGAATAGAGCCTTAAATTTTAGTCCAACTGTACGGTACGATGTCACCTGCCTGACCCTGTTTAACCGGATCGGAAAACCAGCGGGCGGGAGCAATAACGATTTTTCCGGGTTTATTATTCAGCCAGGCGCCCCACCAACTGAAGGTGCTGTTTGCAATGATATGATGACGGCATTGGCTCATCAGGTACATATCGGTAATTTGTCCATCGTTTTTTTCAGTGGGAACCACTGCATTAGGACAATTCAGTTGTTTGCGGAATTCATCCGGAACCTTATGGTCGCTGAAAATAAAAATAAACGGTTTTCCGGTTTTCTCTTTAATGAATGACACGGCTTTCAGGTAATAGGACGGATTCAATAAGCCATGCGTTGCAGCATCTGCTGTGCCATAGTCGCCATACCGGATGTGCAAAGATATCGAATTTTCGCTAATAATTTTTTTCTGAATTCCATGGTATTTGAAATCATCAGACAAATGGAAGATAAATGTCCGCCTGAAAAAGTCCTCAAACCTGATAAAATAGTTTTCCGACTGGAAATATCCTTCAAGGCAACTATTCTTTCCAAGATTGAAAAACGAAGGATCAAAGGCGAGGGAACTCTCGCAATAATAGGAAAAGCGGATCAGCCGTCTTTTGATTTTCGTAAAAAATCTTTTTGCGGGATTCACGGGCAATTCAATCATTTTCCGGTAAGGATTGGCACAAATGTTTTTGCCCAGGCCAAAAATGTTTAAACTGAAAGTACGGTGTGTAATATTTTTTTTTGATTGGCCCTCCAGTGATGAAATATCAAAGCACACCCGTGTATCATGAATCAAAGCCAGCGATTGGGCAGCCGCGTACTGGAACATCTGGTTTCCGAGCCCCCCCTGGAGTTTTATGACGATCATATATTTTTTTGGCAGGAGTTATACACAAAAGGCATCGTATTGATCCTTGCCGATTTCGGATAATGGGGATGGTGGATCAATGCAATATTACGGCCGTTGCTCATAGTTTTTTTACCACATAGGTTACGTACCAGGTTTTATCAGAGGGGGGGAACCCGGTCATCCATTGCTCCCGGTGAATGAGAGCCATGTGATTGGGGCGGATAAATTTTTCCAGTTCATCCGTGAATAAATATCTCATCGAATGCGTCTCTTCTATAGTACTCTTTTCACCGGTATGTTTATCGGTGATGTTCAGGGTAAAATATACATGGACAAATTTTTTTTTTGTGATATGCTTTGGTACGCCATTCCGCACGATTTGGAAGCGATCATTTTCAAATTTTTTTGTGCGTTTGCAGGGGGGATCGGCAAGGACGGCCGGCCCGTACCAGGAATCAAAAATAAAGATTCCATTTTTATGGAGATGGGATGCAGCGGTTTTAAAGAAGAGAAGGAGATCGTCATCGGTATTCTGATAATTCGCCACATGAAAGAGGGAAACGGCAGCATCAAATTTCTTACCCAGTTGTAAGCGTAAAATATTTCCTGTAAAAAAGCAGGCATTTTTTACCCCCGCACCATTTTTTTCAGCCAGACCTATCTATGCCGGTAACGGAAAAGCCGTTCCGGGCCAGGATCACTTCATGTTTACCGGTACCGCACCCTAAACTCAAAAGATTTTTTGCAGCAGGCGCATATTTTTTCAACAAGCCGTCAATATAAATAGATTCCGCATTATAATCCTTATCGCTGTAAAGCAGATCATAGTAAAGGGCGTAGTTGCTAAAGGGATTCATTCTGCGATAATGGTTTTGACCGCTTCTGCCGACCCCCTTATCTGCTCTTCGGTTAATGCAAGCCCGCTGGGAATGTAAAAACCTTTTCGTGCGAGGCGTTCAGATACAGGGTATTTTTCATTTTTGAACAACCCCATTTTCCGGAACACCGGTTGCATGTGCATTGGGATGAAAAAGGGCCGTGTGCCTATTCCCATACGCTTAAGTTTTTCCATTGCCGCAAAGGCATTAAATGGTATTTTTTTATCAAGGACAATTCCGAAAACCCACCAGATGTTTTCAGCATAAGATGTTTTTACGGGTTGAAGTTCAATACCGGGTACTTCCCGAAGCAATTCATGGTACAATTTACCCATCCTGCGTTTTTTCTGAATAAATTCATTCATTCGTTCCAGTTGCGCTAAACCGAGGGCTGCCTGAAGATTGGTCATCCGGAAATTGAAGCCCAACACCCTGTGATAAAATCTTTTTTGAGGCAGGAAACAGAGGTTTCTCAGGGAGCGGCATTTTTCAGCGATTTTTTTATCGTCCGTAACGATCATGCCCCCCTCGCCTGTGGTTACTAATTTGTTCGGATAAAAACTAAAGATGCTCACATCGCCAAAACTTCCGCATGGTTTACCGTAACAGGTCTGCCCGTGCATTTCGGCTGCATCTTCAATGATCCTTAAGCCGTGTTTACGTGCAAGTTGGAGAATCGGGTTCATATCGGCCGGCAGCCCGTAAATATGGACGACCATAATGGCTCTTGTCCTTTTGCCGATCTTTTTTTCAACGTGGCTTACATCCATATTCCAGGTGGAATCGCAATCCACAAGGACAGGTTTCGCGCCTGCCCTTACAATGGCTGCGGCACAACTGATGATGGTAAATGCCGGTAAGATCACTTCATCGCCCGGTTTTATTCCAAGTGCGAGAACGGCAGCATCAAGCGCTGAGGATCCGTTGGTTACTGCAATGCCAAAGTTTCTGTTCACCCGTGTCGCAAACTGTTCTTCAAATTTTGAAACAAAAGGCCCTTCACTGGAAATCCATCTGGTTTCGATACATTCGGCAAGGTACTTTTTTTCATTGCCGTTCAGAAGCGGCTCATTAACGGGGATAAACCTCTGCATAAAGCAAAATTACAGGTAATTTTGAAGCAGATGGGATCAGGATAAAAAATAATAAATGGAAATTTATTGAAATTCAATGTGGAGTAGAACTGCTATTGCTATTGCACCCATTTTTCAAAAGTTGTATTTGCTCCTGTAAAGATTGATTCTGCTCCTGCAAGGAAAATATGGTTGCTTGCTGGTCAAGTATCATTTGCTTTAACGCCTCGTATTCGGCCATATCTATAGTGGCTGTTTCGATGTGAAAAATTTTTTAGCAAAGAAAAATCATTTCATCCATACGGAAAATGACGCATTAAAATATTTTTCAACCGACTGCGGTTTATATCAAAAAAAATTATACCTTTACTGTTGAGTAGTAACATAGAAATTAATTGATGATAATTTGTTTCGATAATGTGATAAAATTCACAGTATAGCAAACAAGAAATTTTTACCGAGTGTTTGATATGAATTTTTTTTACTTTTACATGGGTATATTTTTGACTTTTCAAAATGTTTTTAAACCTTTAATCTTCTAAACTTATGAAAAATATTAAAACCAACACACTGCAAATGCTCTTGTCATTGTTTTTCTTAATGACAATAAGCTTTTCGGGTTATTCTCAACCACCATTAAACTATTGGAAATTAGGAGGTAATCCAATAACCGGAGTCACCAATGATGTGGTAGACACCACTAACAATTTTTTTGGTACAAACTCAGGTATTGCTGTACCTGTAAAACTTGGAGCAAATGGTAATCAAAACCAGTTGTATTTATCTCCAATTACTTCTGGTATTGTCGGTATTGGTACGACAACACCCACAGAAAAACTCGATGTTGATGGCAAAATCCGTATGCGTACCGGAGGCATTAGTGGTTTTATTCCTGTTTCCGATGCCAATGGAGTAATGACATGGACTAATCCCACTACTATCACAACTGCAGATGACGGGGATTGGACAATTTCCGGGAATGATGTTTACCGAGCCAATGGAAATGTCGGCATTGGAAACACTGCTCCAACTGCACGATTGCATGTTATGGGAATTAACAATTCCTCCTCTGATTTCGGACTTAAAATACAGAATGGCTCCGGAGGCAATTTATTCAGCGTCCGGAATGACGGGGCAATTCAGGTGGGAGTTCCCGGTGGGACTGGAACAGTTAATATGTTTTGTAATAACGGCATAGATATGCAGGGAGAAATTATATTGAAGAATAATGTAGGCAAAATCGGATTGCACCTGACCAATCAGGGAACAGGCAATCTAGTGATTCTTGGCGACCCAACATGGTCTTTAAGAATTGAGAGTCCAGTAAGGTCAAATGTCGTTCTTGGAAACAGTGAGGCCTCCTTTGTACAGGGAGCAGGAAATGAAAAAAGAGGCGTCATACTTCATATACCAGATGTAACATTGTTTTATAACAATACAAACCCATTAAATACAGCAGCAGCTGTTTCTCTTGGAACTCCGACATTCGCATCTGTTCAGACAACAGTAATTACGAAAGCAGCAGCTCTTTACCTCAATGGCTCTCCACTAGCCGGTGCAGGAACAACTATATCAGAAAGATACACATTATTAATAGGAAGCGGTAATAGTAGATTTGACGGTAATGTCGGTATTGGAGTTGCTCCTTCCGAAAAATTGACCGTTGCCGGCACAGTTTTTTCCACCACCGGAGGCTTTAAATTTCCGGACGGAACGGTGCAAACTACAGCAGCAAGCGGATCTCCGCAATGGACAACTTCCGGCAACGATATTTATAACAGCAATATCGGCAACGTGGGTATCGGAACGACAACTCCAACAGAAAACCTGCATGTTCTTGGAAACATCTTAGCATCAGGCAGCATTACTCCTTTTTCAGACCAGCGGTTTAAAAAGGATATTAATAGATTGGAGAATTCTTTGGAGAAGGTGTTAAAGCTAAGAGGTGTGAATTATTATATGAATACCGAAAAATTTCCTAAATACCATTTCAGCGACAAGAAACAAATCGGATTCATTGCACAGGAAGTAGAAAAAGTGCTGCCTGAATTGGTTATTGCCCACAAGGATGGGTATAAGTCATTGGACTATATGAAAATTACTCCTCTATTAGTTGAGGCCATTAAAGAACAACAGGCAATTATTGAAAAACAGGCAAAACAAATAGAGGAACACTCAAGACACATAGAAGAAATAAAAACTTATGCTACACAATCAAATAAAGCGGATGATTTTTACAGTGAAACTCTCCAGACAACAGACAAAAAACAAGAAAACGGAATAGTTCTGTATCAAAACAAACCGAACCCGTTTACCGAAAACACCGTCATCCAATACAAGATTCCCTCAACAGTGAATGAAGCATCTGTCTTAATCTTTGATATGCAAGGCAAGCAATTAAAGAAGTATGAGAATTTAAAAAGAGGAGAAAGCAGCATTGTTATCAATGGAGGAGAATTATACATGGGTATGTTTATTTATTCTCTTATTGTAGATGGTAAAGAAGTAGCGATAAAAAGAATGATTTTAACAGAATAGTTCTTAACCCTGATATTTTTTGAGTAGATGAAAGATGCGGTTTGAAGATTTACATTCTGGGAGAGAGAAATAACTGGTGTTGCATATATAACCTGACATAGCGACATAAACCTCTTAGGTTTACAGAGAAGAGGGTAGAAGATTTTGTCACAAGTATCATTTCTTTTTTGCTAAAATATGATAACCGAAACAAAGTAACTCCGAAGATATTTGATCATTGCGGGAAAAATTATCCAGCATTTTCAAAATATTATTTAATGTTTTTTTTTCACTTCCGGACAATCTTTTTAAACTATATTTTTCAGCTATAGAAGGCAACCTTCTTATCTCTTGAGCAATATACTCAAAATAGTTCCCATTAGGTGTGGCCTCTATAATTTCAAAATCATTTAATTTCAACGCATTTTCATAAAAATATTTATTAAAACCGCTATAAAAGTGATAGGGGGCAAAATGAGTAAGACTGCAAAAAGGAGCGGTAATAATTATGTACCCGTTTTTTTTTAGCAAGCGCGAAAATTCCCTTACAGCATCAATAGGATTTATTATATGTTCAAAAACTTCTGTACACATGATTGCATCAAAAGATGAATCTGCTTCCGGAATGGAAGCGATATCAGAAACGATGTCTAAAGCCCCGTAGTCCCATTTATCCATTTGCAAACCTTCAGGCAATTCTTCAGGCTTATACTGGGCAAAATCCTGTGAAACATAATTCAAATGAGTGCACAATTTCTTAAATTGTTGTTCTCCTGCACCTGCGTCTAATATCCTAAGGCCTTGTGGAATTTTTTTTAACGTATTCTCAAGCCAAGCTATACGCGTACTTTCATTATAGGTGCCAACTTTATTAATGCTAACTTCTGAAATACCTAATATTTTCTTAATTACTTTTTTAATCATTGCAAATCATGTATTAATTTTAAAACCTAATTGAACTAAAATCGAACTTATATATCTATCAAAATCATACAATCTACTTACTAAATCAAATGCCGCTTGTGCATACTGTTCCCTATTAGCATTAATTGTTTCTAATGCAATTCGTATATATTCCGGTGAATAGTTTTCTATATATATAAAGGGTGGTTTTTTTGTTATGTCTTCATTAATATTAGTCAATATGGCTAATCCACTTTTCAAATACGAAGCTATTTTTCCGGAAGAGGTAATCAAATTTTCAAAATTACTACTATTGCCAATATTATTGTAAAAAGCCAAACCAACATGTTTATCTGCCAAAAGATTCAGATGTTCCGCATCAGAATAAAAACATTCATCAATCGTACATCCGGAAATAGATAGAATTATTTCATGGAGTTCAGCCAAATATTTTTCAGTTGCTATGGAATGACCTTGTAATACTAAATCACACATATTAAATGATCCCGACAATTTATATCCATATAAAAACTCTCGCAAACCAGACCACTCGGCAAAATATCCTGAATATATAATCTGAATCCTGTTTTGAAGTCCTTTCCGGCTGATAACTTTTTCTTGACGCTGAGAAACCGGTAAAAAATTAAATACCAAGTTTTTTTCTAAATAATTTGATACGTCTTCTGCTCTTTCTTTATTCTGAATAATTCGCATCTTACAACTTTCTAATAGAGCATAAATATGAGATTTTTTTAAAGTAGAAATTTTCATGAAATCAATACCTTCAAATGAAAGAAAAACTACTTTTTTTAAATCAAAACCCACATCATATAAACATAATAACGATAAAAAATCAACTGCAAAAATTAAATCATATCTCCGAATTTTATTTTTAATAAAATATTTGAACGAATTAATCTGTGATAATTGTAAAATATTTTTATAAAAAAAACTACGTAAAGGATAATGATCCGAAAGGCTAAAAATATTTGCACCTTTGACCTTTACCAGTTTATCTCTATATATATTTTCAACAAATACATCTATTTTTAAATGAAATTTATCATAAAAAAAAGTACAAATATTTTTTAAAACAGGAGATAATTCAAAACAATAGTAATAACAAACAATAGATATTTTTTTAACAGATATAATAGATTGTTCATTAGGATTTTTCACTTCATCAAAAAAATAAAGTATATTAATTGTAGTTCCTGCAAAATTCCGATATTCAAATTTTACTGACTAATGAAAAAATATTAAGAATTCAGAAATGATTCATTAGATAAAATATTCATTGAAACAAATATTGTACAAATAATTATTTTTATCTATCTAAGGTAGCTGATCCATTTGCTACAGCAATGCCGTGATTTCGTTGCTCATGAGCCGAAAATTTTTTTTCAAACACTGAAATGAAAGACCCTTCCCTTGAAATCCAGCCGGAATCAATACATTCGGCAAGGTATTTTTTTTCATTGCCGTTCAGAAGCGGCTCATTAACGGGTATAAACATACCGGTGAATTTTTATTAAATAATTGCTATTAGCATTTTATAAATCCATTGCAGGAATAATTCCGGTTTCGTAAGAAAACATTCCGGATGTTACATAGAATTCTTTTATTCCTATGGAACCGGCCGTTTTTGCAAGATTAAAATAATCCCTGGCGGACGCTTTACTTTTCACCTCAAGGGCAATTTTTTTTTCGGGTAAAATAAAATCAATTTCGGGACCGCTTCGCCTTTGGTAATAATTTAACTTGCCATACTTTCTAAGATTAAGAAAGACAGAGTTTTCAAGCAAACTGCCTTCCGGAATTTTTGCTAGGTGTGTTAAAAATCCGGTATCGCACAGATAGACCTTTTTAGCTCCGCTTACTTCTTTATCTGCATTATTAGAGAATGGGGAAAGCAGAAAAATAAAATAAGTGCCCTCTAAAAAGGCAATATAAGAATAAATGGTTTCACGGGTAACTCCCAACTCTGAAGATAACTTTGTAAAATCCAGTTTTGAACCTGTGCGTTGCATCAGGAGGATAAGCATATCACGGAAAACGGTTATTTTTTTGAAATCAGCCAACGCTCTTACTTCCTTTTCAAAATAGGAGTTAAAAATATCATTCAGGTATATTTTTTTTTGCTCATTGTTATCGGCAAGCGCAACCTGCGGGAAACCGCCATACGTAAGATATTCATCATAAAACTTTTTCAGTTTTTCACATTTAATGAAGTTTTTATTTTGTTCTTTTTGCATAAAATCCGATTCAATAGAAGTTTCATGCTCCACATTTTTAAAGGTTAAAAATTCATCAAAATCAAGCGGGAAGAGTTCAAATATCACCTTTCTTCCGGCCAAACTCTCCGGGAAAAGGTTTTTGAGATAGAAACTGCTTGAACCGGTAACAAAAAATTTAATATTATGGTGATCATAAAGATATTTTAATGCGTTTACTATTTCCGGTTTTACCTGAATTTCGTCTAAAAATATATATGACTTTTCATTTTGGTTGATTCCGTAGGGTTTAAGATTATTAAGAATGTTGTTAAAGTCGGTTTCTTCAAAAATCTTTTGTTCCAGTATATTTTCAAGGTCAAGGAATACTTTGTTTTTACCTGGAATTAAGTCGTATATCATTCGCAACAGGGTGGTCTTTCCTACCCTGCGCATACCGGTAATCACAATAATTTCTTTAGTATTAATTTGTGAATCAATATGTTTTAAGATAGTCCTTCTGTATTGCATGGTGTAAATATACAAATTTGTATCAAATATGTAGGGTATTAACAGACAATTCCGCGTTGTTATCAATAATTTGTTCGGACAATGTGAAAAAAATCACATACGTCATTCAAAATTCAACTTATCCGGGTCAATAGGGGGGAAGCGTGTTTTTTCGCCATCGCCTGCATAGGGACCCTGCTTAACTTCTATCATTTCGGTTGGTTCCAGCATTTCAAAGCCATGGCCTCCATGGGCAAGGAGGATGACATCGCCCTTCTTAAGGATCCTGCTCCGCAGATATTTTTTTTCATCGTCATAGAAGTCAACCCGTACTTTGCCGCTTTTGATGAAAAGTACTTCCTGTGTATAGGTAATTTCACGCGGCAGGGGGGTATGGACATGGGGTTCAATTTTATATCCTTCAGGGCGGTTCATATAGGCGAGTTGCTGAGAGAAATTATCGGGGGTGAAAAATTCAATACCCGGTTTTAAAAAATCACGCGGGATGATAATGGCGAGGATTTTCCCATTATGAATTATGCGGTGAATCATTGAATAAACCTTCTTTTGATATAAGCAAGAAACTTCAACAGACGGCAAAAGTATGATTTTCGGAATTCAATGACCGAATGATAGCGCAGAAGTATTGCCAATTTGTATTCTTTGATATTAATTAATCCGGTTTTTGGAACATTCCTTAATAGTACACCTGCTTCCCGCCACAGACCGAAATAAAGGAACTTATCAATGAAATATAACAAAACCCTTATGTAATCCTGAACCGGAATATCCTGTTGGGTAGTTATATTGATTTGCCGGAAAACCTGCTGAAGTTGTACAGAAAAGGTGCGATTCTTTCTGTTTAATTTTTCTTTCAATGCATTCAAAAGAGCGATCCTAAAATCCATCCAATTGTAATATTTCTTTTCATTTTTTGACTCCAGATATTTCCTCACATGAATATAATAAGGCAAATCCCTGATTTCCTGCCGGAGATGCAATAATTTATTGTGAGAATAATCCGAATGTAAGCCGGACAGATTGGTTCCGTGAATCCGGTACCTGTACAGAGGTTTGGAGGAAAAGAATATTTTATTTTCATGTGAAGCGAGGAGGGGTATCCACCAGTCCTCATGGGGAAGGGTTTCAGGCATGGGGAAGATGGTTTCGGCAATTTTTCTTTTCATTAAGATGCTGCCTACTCCTGAAGGGGTCAGCAGCATGGATTCAAAAGAAATTTCGGAATCATGAAATTTTTCCAGCCAGTTTTCCTTTACAATATCGTTCTCATTGTTGATTTGTTTAAGGTTGCAGTAGGTCAGGTCATACGTATTCATGTATTTTAACTGTTCTTCAATCCGGTTGGGTTCGTTCACATCATCGGCTCCAACGATTGCAATATATTCACCCGATGCGCAAGCAAATGAATTATTAAAAGCCGCGATTTTTTTCCTGTTCATTTCAAAGCGGAACAGTTTAACCTTCGGGTTGCCGGAATAATTTTCGTTGAGGCTATTAAATGTACCATCGGAAGAACCATCATCCGTTATTACCACTTCAATACTGGAATAGGATTGGCGCAGGCAGGATTCAACACAATCCAGGATATACTTCCGGCAATTGTAAGCAGCGATAATGAAAGAAACCAAATCTTTTTGGACGGTTATCATTGTTTCAGCGTATGAAGCAGTTCCTGCATAAGTTGGGAGTATTGTTTTTCACGCCACCATTTTACCAGGTCAATAGCGGATGTCATCCAGCCGTTTTTATTATAAACATATTTCAGAATTGATTCATAAAATTCACCCATTTCGCCTGTTACATAATTATTGTGCCAGAGAAAAGTCAAGACACCTCTGCAGGATTCAACTTCATCAATTAAACGGCAACATTGCTCCAGGGCATCCCTGTAAGAGAAGCGCATATAATGAAACAAAGAGACATCCATAATAACGAGGGGCAGTTCGAGGAGATCAAAAAAATTACCGGTTTTGACATTGAAAGGGCTAAAAGGATAACACATGCCGTTCCTGAATCCAATATGGTCGGCAAAACCGAACGTTGTATCGTACACAAAACCGGCAGAGGCAAGGTGTGACCAGGTTTCAGGAATGCTGAATCGCAAAAAGTGGTTTCTATACCCGGCAATTTTTGTTTTCGCTATTTCCTGCAGGGTATTTTTCTCCCGGATCATTCCGGACAGGTTACGGTACGCCTCGTGGCTGCCATGCAATCCTATTTCACAGCCCGAATTCACCAGCAGGGGAAAAAGATACTTGATCTGTTCAAGTTCATAATTAAAATCCTTTTCATTTTTCTTCAATGCGAGAAAAAAATAGGTGGCTGTTGCGTTATACTTTTTATCAAGTGAAATCATTTTTTCCAGTCTCCAGTCAGGATTGAGTTGAACCGGTTCTTTAATGCCGAGTATTTTTTTAGCAGTATGCCTGACTTTGTTTTCAAATGAGTGAGGAACATACCTATAGTTCGGGTCATATTTTGCAAGCAGGTCAACGTCATGGGTCAGGCAGACGGCAAACTTCCGGTTACCCGGATAAGTTGGCTGAAACCCGCTTTTGTGCAGATATTTTGATACTACAGGATACAGGAGTTCTTTATTGGAAGTAAATTTTGAACTTACCCGACCGTATTCATCCTTTTCGGCAGCAGAATATTCGGATTTTGCAGTAAATACATCCCATAATATATTTTTTTCGTCATTCATTTTTTTTGTAAACATGGTACGTAGAAAGGCCATGGCCATACGGATTTGTAAAATTACCGATCAACGATAAACCCGCCCCTGCAAAATAATCTTTAACCGCATGGGCTGATAGCACCACAGGATAGCGCTCCTTAAAGGATAACCATTTATTAATGGATTCCTTGTCAAAGGTCTCGGATGAAAAAAAGTCAAAGACAATGATCCCGTCTTTTTTTGTAACCCGCATCATTTCATTAAAATATTCAAATGAATGAAGAAACGGCAGATAAACAAATAAACCATGTGCTTGTACCAGGTCAAATTCATCATCTTCCTCGAAGGATAGGGTTCTGCCATCGGCCTGCCTTGCAATAATGGAATAATTTTGCCCAAGCCACTCTGACCAGTCCTCATCGGTTTCATAAATGACATATTTTTTGGGAGAATACCTTTTTATTATTTTATCGAGGTAACGACCGGTTCCCGGCCCTATTTCCAGGATATTATCAAGGGAGGCAGGATTTACAATCCTTGAGATGTTATCGATTATTTTTTGGGTTGCGCCAACCTGGTTCCACATTTTTTCAACATAGTCACCGACTGACAGGTTATTTTTCCGGGCATTCCACAACGTTTCCCGGCAATCTATATAAGTTCCTTTTTTCTTTTCACCGCCACGATCCATTTTTACCATACGGTAACCCGCTTTACCGATAATCCTGTTGATTAAAGTGCCTATCATAAATTTAAGGGTAATAAATTTTCAGAGTTATTTATCAAACCAGGCATAAATGGCTTTCTGATCAACAACAACCCATTTATATCCCTTACCGGTGAGGATCGCGGTAATTTTTTTCCAAAGTTGAATTCCGTCTCTTTTATAGATCCCCACAACAGCCAACCTGGGTTTATGCTTCTCAAGTGTTTTTGACATCCCCTCAAGCGCTTCCGGTTCTGCGGCATTTATGGTTACTCTTATAAAAGAAACCCTGTCAATATCCAGGTCAGCCAAAATATTATCAAGGGTATCACTGGTTACATCAATTTTATCGCCTGCCGGGATCATATCCTGAATGATACTATTTTCCTGGTATGTTTTTTTATAGAAGGAAATTTTCCCTCTCTTGTTCCACACCGCTTTATGCACAATGGTCACATTATTTATATTATTTTCTTTAATATTTTTTTCCAGCAGTTGTACACATTCGGGGTCTGCTTCGACAGCAATAATCCTGCCCGAATTTTTAACCAGTTCGGAAATCTTTATTGCCCCATATCCGATATAAGGACCCACATCAATAAAAATATCCCCTTCCTTTATGGTAAATAAGGTATAAAGGGTTTGCTTCTGGCGATTTGAAATTCGTGGAAAATAGGTATTCAGGTCAAAGGAATTATCGAGAAAAACACCGCCCCTTAACAAGAGGTACCTGCTGGTTTTACCGGGTATCATATGCGGATAAAGATACCGGTAAACAATATCAATGGCAACCAACATGGCGTTCTCTTCAATCTTTGCCTTATATTCTGAAGGCAGGTATTGATATAGTTTTTTGTAATTCCATTCATTTGAAACGGGCAGAAATCCATAAAACGTATAGCCATTCTCCAATTCAATCCATGGAAGTTTATCTTCGGATATGCCGGATGCTTTTATGGGCAGTTTTTTTATCTCGCGAACAAGCAACTTTTCCAGCAATGAATTTTTGATACTTTCCCGGATTGTCTTATATTTAGCCGCTAAAGTCATTAAATCGGTTTTTAAGATATCAGGTACAGATATTATTCAATAAGTGATTTATATACCGGTAAAATATCGTTTGAATTTTTTGCGGATTCATAGTTTTGCATCACATGGCTTCTTGCTTCCCCTGCAAATTTCTGATAATTTTCGTTGTTCATCCGGTAAAAGGCACAAATATATTCCGATAATTCTTCAACGTTTTTCTCCTGGGCAAGGAAACCTGTGCAACCATGGATCACTTCCGAAGGAATATCGCAGTGTCGGGTAGAGATAACCGGCATTCCTGTTGCCTGCGCATCAAGCAAAACGACCGGAGCTCCCCCTTCGCAATCCATGTCTCCGGCATACCTGCTCGGATGAATAAAAACATGGAAATCCTTTAAGAAACCATGTAACCGATAATAATCAAATTTTACACCCTCCTGAAATTCAATAAAATTCATTCTGCCTTTCAGGAAAATACTGTTGTGAATATATTCGAGGATTTGTTGCTTGTATGGTTCATCTCCGTAGCCGGCAAGGGTTAATTCGATACCAGGACACTTTGGTAATGCTTTTTCAAATGCCTTCAGGGTATCCAACTGTCCTTTTTTTTCCCGGAAAGCGGCTACCTGCACCAATTTGAGTTCCCCGGATTTTTTATTTCTTTTAAAAAAAGGAATTGAGTTTGAATCCACGCCTAATTTTACCACGTGGATTTTCTCCCGCGGGCAACCGATTTTTGACAAAATACCGGCTCCGTGATTTCCTTCACAGATGAAAGCGTCCGCTTCTTTAAAAAGCATTTGGTACCGTTCTTTAAATTCAGGTTGGGAATTGGGCAGGGATTCATAATCAAAACCGTAAAAGGAAATTACATAAGGAATTCTTAATTTTTTGGCCAGGGGAAGATATTCCCAACCCATGTGGGCAAAATGAGCATGGAGAATATTAATCCGGTGAATCCGTGCCACATCTTTCAGGTATCGCTGATAGGGATAATGGGTTCTGATGCGGTCAAGAATTTTATTGGATAATCTCAAAACCGGTGCCGGTCCTCCGGAAAGATATTGGAATGGATATTTAAAATAGGTGAAATCAGGATTTAAAAATGCGTTTTTCAGGAAATTTTCCGCTGCAATATGGATTTTTACACTACTTGTTCCGGTTAATAACCGGTAGATCCAGTTTTCACTGGGGTAGAGATAAGCCCAAAAGCAGTGTAATATTTTCATAAATAACCTAATTGCCGCATTGATTTTCCGGCTATCTGATCAAATTTCTTTTTTAAAGATTCATCCCAATTTTTCCAGGAAGGCAACTCATAAGAAGAATTAGCATTAACCCTGGAACTCATGCGTTTTGCATATTCAGTGTATGTGAGGAACCTCCGGTCCTGAATCCCGCAAAAATCGATTATACGGTTCAAACCCGGAAAGCCGGAAGCAGAGTTAAAAATTTCTTCAAATTTAACAACCAGAACTTTTTTTTCGTTTTCCAGGTGATTGACCATAATTGTATTTTTTTTCACCCAGTGCCAGCACAGCCGTTCAAAACGATCCATATCGCCCCATTGGGAATAATATGGGTCATCTTTAAAGTCAATCGCTTTTATGCGGGTCCGGCTGTCATCATCTTCTATGAATAAAGTTTTTCCACCGGTTTTTGACTCCACAATTTTACTGTAACAAGACCGGACATAATCCCTGCCATCCCTTATTACACATACAATTTTATATTGTTTGAATATTCTTCTGAACAGCGGAATCAGGCACCATAAATTGGTATTGGATTCGACATAAACATTACAATTTCGCCTATGGACTTCATGGCATATCTTTTCCCTGTCTTTCTTAAATTCCATTACGGCTCTTCTGCCCACAATCTTTTTTTTAATATAATCAACCCCGAGGTCGTACAGGTCAGGTACCGGTTCATGAAGTGCATAAACTCCACGAAATCCCTCATTAAAGAACCGGGCAAGGAATTCTGTGCCGGTCCTTCCGGTGGAAACGATAATATTTACATGGATGTCATTCCAGGTAATTTTGTTAAACGAACTGAAAATAGTATTAATTTGCCGGAGCATGATCTTTATTATTATTAATTGCGATACGGTATAAGGAGTTATTTATACTGATGCTGAATGATTTTGCAAATCATTCAGATCAGCATATACTGACGAATTTGATTTTGCAAACTTGCAAAATCAAATTCCGTCAGTATATCTAAATGGTATATCCGTGCGTTTTCATCTGTTCACCGCACCATTGAATGAATTTATTTTTTTGTAATTCGCTCCAATCCTCCCATTTACCAATAGAATAATCCTCAGTTCTGTTCCTGGGATTTGGAACGGATTTTTGCCAGATTTCGTACGGAATTTTCAGATTCAGAGGTGATGCAATGGAATCATTGAATTTTTCATAACTGAGGATGATATCTTCAAATTTTACCGAAAGATCGGAATTTTCCCTGAGAAATCCATTTTCATAGGACCAGACCCAGCAGATTTTTTCAAACCGATCCATGTAATTCCATTGAAGAGGATCAATACATTCCTGTGGAGGCAGATAGTTGCGTTTGTCTTTTTCAGTAAAGGGGTCCCTTGAAAACACAGAGCGTACCACATCGCGGCCATCCCGTATTACATGAATGATTTTAACGGTCGGTATAAATTCCCTGAACAGGGGGGCGAAATATTTCAGTGCAGGGTTTACTTCACCGTAAACCGAAGAGAGGGTCAAACGACACCGCAATGCCATCTCTCTTAAACGGAAATTGATAAGATAATTTCTTGCGAAATCCTTATCCCTGAAAGCCCGCACATTCGCTATTTGCTCTTCAGGAACCGGTTCATGCATGACGCATGCACCCGCAGCATTGCTCAACAGGTCGGTTAACCACATGGTACCTGTCCGCCCGGTGCTCAGGACAAGGAAAAAGTTACAATCGGATAATATTTTCAGCGCTCTCTTTTTATCCGGTGCCATACACCGGATCAGCAACCGGTAAACCATTTTTTTGTCGGTTCCGGTTTTCCGGGATATCCATTCCGAAATACGGAAATAGCGTAATAACGGATTTTTATTCATCGTACTTGTCATCCGGGTTCAGATTTTCCCGGGAATATATTTCCTTTAAGATTTTTTGCCCCACATGAGGCATATAATGATTATCATCATAATAATTTTCACGGCTTTCCGTGATGAAATTTATTCCCGTGTAATCAAAAACATTTTGTTTACCGAACAATTCATACAAAATTTCCAGATCACCTGCATTAAATTTTTTCTGGTCGTACATCGGCCCGATGACGATTTTGTATTGCGTTCCCATCTTCCCGAATATTTCTGCGATATCTTTAAGCATGGTGAGTTGGGGGGGTCTGATTATGGCTTTACTGGTCACCGGATTTTGCGGTCTCGCATAAAACATTTTCTCTCTTTTTGAATAATAATCTTTCATATTCCTGTTACGTTCAACCTGGTTTGAAATCCGGTAGAAATCATTGGTAACCGGGTCGCTTTTGACGATCCGTTCATCAATGAATCCCTTCATGTATGGCCGGTACCTTTTGAAAAAACAGTAATCCAGGTAACGGACGAAAAAGAAATCCGCCATATAAGCATAGACGAAAGAACTGTAAAATTCGTAACGTGATCCGTTGGACAAGAGAGGGTGTTTGATGAAAATATGTCCCTTTGAATTTCCGGTTCTGTTAAGGGTAGCCCCGTTATCCATTACAAGTATGGAGTTTTTTATCGTGTCGTTAAGCGAATGAAGAAATTTTATTTTAGACCACATACCGAATAATGTTTCACCGGAAGCCCAGAAGACAAAGGGTGATGCATTGTTCTGCAGGTATGGCTTCCAGTCCTTTGTATTAAATGCCAGGGTTCTTGAACTTCCGAAAATAAATGAATCGTAGTGCATTTTTTTGCGGTTCTGCATATACAGTTCCGTTCCCGCATAATCACGGTTAATGATTATGGAATAATCGCTGAAATAATCGTCATAAGCGTACCATATTTTAAAAGGGTCAAAAATAAAAAATGTCGCGGTAACGGAAAAAAAAGGAAGCAGGAACAGAAGCGTTTTTACAAGAAAGGTATTCACGGTAAATAATTTTAAAATTGGAAATAAATAAAAGTTTTCTCGCCACCGTAAAATCCCAACACCATCAGCGCAACGGCATAATAGCAAATCCATCTTACCGTAAACGGCAGGTCATGAATCTGAAGTGCAAATTGCTTTTTTCTTTGCAGCCATTCAACAACGACCAAAAAGATGACCAGGTACAAAGGTATAAGGTCGGCAGACGGGAGTTGAAATAATGTACGTGAAAAAAGAGCGGTGATATATTGTATTGCATGGCGGATATTTTCAGCGCGGAAAAATATCCAGGCAATTAAGGTCATCAGAAATGTAAGGACAATCTGAAAGAGTTCATGTAAAGAAGGAAAAAACCTGTTTTCAGCGACTATACCGGTATGCTGTTTCTGGCGATTGGAAAGTAACAAGGGCAAATAATACAAACCGTTAAGAAAACCCCATGCGATAAATGTCCAGTTGGCTCCGTGCCAGAATCCGCTGATGGTGAAAGTAATAATGATGTTCCGTATCCATTTCCATTTACCTCCATAACTTCCTCCCAGTGAAATATAAACATAATCCTTAAACCAGGTTGACAAGGAAATATGCCATCGCCTCCAGAATTCTGC
The DNA here is from genome assembly GCA_016193485.1 of Bacteroidota bacterium. Classification (GTDB taxonomy): domain Bacteria; phylum Bacteroidota; class Bacteroidia; order JACPRZ01; family JACPRZ01; genus JACPRZ01. The sequence continues at coordinate 152,786 of JACPRZ010000012.1, forward strand.
AATATCCCTTGAGAAATAGGGGAGGGCGAAATTGCGCATTAATTCAAAGCCGAACAACCGGGCTGTACCGATAGCGATATCGGAATATCCTGAAAAATCACCATAAATCTGGAATGCAAAATAGAAGGCCCCAAGCCACAAATCGCTGCTTTGCATCGTAGTGCTGTTTGAAAAGATTAAATCAACCTGCCCGGCACAGGTATCGGCAATGACTATCTTCTTAAAAAGTCCCCATATTATCTGCCTCATTCCGTCTTTAGCTTTCCCGTAATCAAACACCCTTTTTCTAAGGCACTGGGGAAGCAGGTTTGCCGCCCTTTCTATAGGACCGGCAACCAATTGAGGAAAGAAACTTACAAAGGTCAAAAAGGCGATAAAGTCCTTTGTGGAAGCAATTTTCTTCCTGTATAAATCAATAGTATAACTCATGGTCTGAAAAGTATAGAAACTGATGCCGACCGGCAGGATGACATTAAGTGAACGAGTGTTTAAGGTGACGCCAGCCGATGCCATTGCAGTAACCAGCGAGTCAACAAAAAAATTGTAATATTTAAAAAAACCAAGAAGACCTAAATTAGTTGACAAACTTAGGATTAAAAGAAGCAATCTTTTTACAGGATGCCCTGTTTTATCCAAAAAATACCCGGCAAAATAATCTATAACTGAACTGATGAACAGAAGTGAAAGAAAACGCCAGTCCCACCAGCCGTAAAAAAAATAACTTGCAACCAGCAATAAGAAATTCTGGGCTGTCAGGTTTTTATTCGTTACAAACCAGTAGAGAAAAAACACTAATGGTAAAAAGAGAGCAAACTCAAGAGAATTGAATAACATGCTTATGCGATTTTCTGTGCAATAATAAAGAGATTACCGCCTTTTGTTTTAAGGCATTCAGGTTCATCGCTTTCAATAAAGGGCAAAAATGATTTTTCCATTACATGTTTATATATAGATTTGAGAGGAGAAATTTTTTTGATTATTTTTTCAATGTAAAGAAGCCACATTCGTGTCACAGGCATCAATTCAAGGGTAAACATCCGCATCAAAGCCCTTACCTTATGAAAGGGTATGGAATCAAAATAAGAAAAATCCAATATTTTAAATCCCGATCCCTGAAATGCCGATCGGTATTGCGATTCAGTCCAGATGCTTTCAATGATACTGGTTTTCATCCGGTATTTTTTGTAACGATGGGAGGGTTTTACGAGCCCGAACGTTTCAAAAAAGTCACTTACATAGTTCATTTCCCAGTATTCGCTGACATCCGACAGGGCAAAAATTCCACCGCACTGCAGCACTCTTGCTGCTTCCCGGATCACCGGTTCTTTGTTTTGAATATGATCGATACCATGGACGAAGAAAACCGTTTTGAATGAATTATCGCTGAAGGGCAGGTTGGTCGCATCCGCCACCTGAACGGATTTATAGCACGGATATTTTCTGGCCCGCTCAGCAACTTCCGGCAGATAATCGCTGCCTATATCAATGATTTTGCCGTCCAGCATAATAGAAGAAAAAATTCCATCTCCGCAACCCAGTTCGAGAGAAGGAGAGCGATATTCCATTTTACGGAATAAACCGGCTTCTATGGTTTTTGAGGCGGCATTCTGGGGAGCCGTTACATATCTTGTCCATAGAAATTTTTTAAACATCTCAGAATGAGTACCTGTTGGTTTTATTCCCTTTCTGAAGAAGTGACGTATGTAGAGCAATAGAATAAAGCCATAATATATTATTATCAAAACGAACCCTGCCAGAGGTCTTGCGGATTTAAGGATCATGGCGGAGAGAGTATAAAATTTAACCTTCATGGCAATTAAAGGGTGCCATTTCATTACGGCTAAATCAATTAAATTTTTTTCATGCTTTTCGGAATAGTTCATCCGTTGTAAAAGTGGATCAATGGCACTTCGGAGAGATGTACTATGGTATAAATAATATTTTTTAACTGAACCCGGAAGAAGCGCCAGTTTCAGATCAATAGCGATTTTCTCAACACCGGAATAGTTGTAATGTACCTGAAAAACCTGTTTATATTTTTTCCAGGATATTTCAACGTAATTTTTGATACACACCGGTTCCGGATGGTTAATGGGCGGCACCTGTGCTAGTGTGATTCTTTCCCCCTTGTTTCCCCCCCCCATTTTATTGATAAAATAATCGAAACGGATATTGCGGTTCAGTAAAAAATCCAATGCCGCCTGGTTCATCATGGGATTTTCGCTGCCGATGAGTAAAGTGTCTGTCTCTAAAATCATGTTTTCGCAATCATTGAATTCCATTGATGAGAAAATACGCTTAATTTTTCAGTAAGGATGGCGGTATTGTCATTTTCGAGGGAATACGTCAGGTTATAGACCGTAGAAGCAAGATCGCGGGCATGATCCAGGTCACAGTTGATTACCAGATTCTTAAAATGACGATCAAGGGGGGGATATAACCGGGTAAAATCAATTTTATTCTCCTGGGCCAGTTTTTCGAAAACCATCCGGTTAGTCCCATCAGGAATTTTGAAACTATATCGCCAGGGCAGCCAGTTAACGCCTGGGTCATAGCCGAAGGTGTTTATTCCCCTGCACTCAGAAATAATCCCATGCACCTGACTCATATTTTTTAAATTTTTCTCCAGATGGTTAATGAACATAGTCCACTTTTCCGGCAATAATTGAATCTGGCGCAAAGGCCAGTTATAATCCAGTAAAAAAAAATAGCGGGCAAGATATGAGAATAAGGAATATTTACTTTCCATCATCAGGTTGAGAGCGATTTCATTTCTTTTGGATTTCACCTGGTAAAACCACCACTGGGATATGATTTGTTTCAACCGTTGAGCAAGGGTATCTGACTGTGTCAGCAGGAAACCTCCTCCCAGAAGATCAACGGGTTTTGAATACCCGAAACTCAACACGCCTGCATCACCTCGGGTACCGATTTTTTCGTTACCCGATTTGCCGCCATAGGCATGGCAGGCATCTTCAAGAACAAAGCATTGATAGGGTGCTGTTATTTTTTTTATTTCCCGGATGGGCGCAGGATAACCGAAAGAATCCACAGCGATTACCGCTTTAACATCATGATCCATGGCTCTTTTCAGGGAAGGCAGGGAAATATTATAATCATTTTCAGAAACGTCCACCACTACGGGTATTCCTCCGGCCGCATAGACAGCAATGACAATATTCGGGCAAGTCAATACAGGAAGAATTACTTTTTTTTTCCGGACACCAATGGCCCTGAGGCACGTGTAAAGACCAGACGTTCCGCTGCCAACAGGTAGGAGGTGCTTGCATTGAAAAAAGTCCCTGATTTTCGTTAGAATTTCTGCCTGCACGGAAAGATTCTGTTGGTCACCACCATTTCGGTTCAGCCCAATCGACACAATTTTTGCAGTAAGGATAATCAAACGTGCCGTCAACATGCATTTGCCGCAACTTCCGGAAGTTTTCCCCTTGCCAGATCTCCTTAATGGTATTTTTGCGTATATCGCCTAATATATGCTCTCCTTTCCAATCGTATTCGCAGAATTTTACCAATCCGTTGGTATGGATAATAAAACGGTCCCAGAGATAAGGGCAGGGATGACGGTATTTGAACGACTGTTGATTATGACGTCCATGATCATCTACCAGGTTATTATGCTGATGATAATCACGGATCAATACGACATCGGCTTTTCCGGTCCAGAATTCTTGGAACATTTCAAGTTCATGCTGATTATCCTTTTGATAAACAAAACTTACGTCTATCTTATTATCGGAGTCATGCGCCTTTGCTTCTTCTATGTATGAGAGCGTGTTCTCCACAAGCCGGTTGAATAATTTTGACTGCCGGATCTTTAAATAGGTTTCGGGTGTTGCCGCATCAATACTTACTTCAATGTGATTCAACCCGCCCTCTATCAGTTTTTTTCTCCTGCTTTTAACTAATAGGGTTCCGTTTGTGTTGAGCGAGAGGTTGGTCAGTCCTTTTTCATGGGCATACCGTATCAGATCTTCCATGTCTTTTCTGAAAAGAGGTTCACCTCCTCCAAAAGGCCGTACGCGAATATGCGGGGCTTCCTTTGCCACTTCATCAATAATTTTTTTATAAACACCGGTATCAATGTCTTCTAAGAAACCCTCCACATCCGATAATACGCTGTTAGGGCAATGAGTGCAGGTCAGGTTGCATCGCGTGGTGGTTTCGATACGGATGGTAGGTGGAAAATCCAATACGGTGGGAATAAATCGTTCACCTGTTTTGTGCAACTTTTCCATCAGGAGACGTTCTTTCCTGAAGGAATGGGTTCCATTAATTTTATAGGAGGGTGATGCGGGAGGACCATAAAACACCTCTCTGTAAAACTTTTTAACGAAACCCGGAACGGCATTTTTGATTACCGGTGGTATTGCGTTACTGATATTTTGTGCAATATTTGAACTCATGTAGATAAATAGAGATGATTTAACAATAAAAATCTTAGATAATAATCCCGAAATGAAAGCAAATATAAATAAAATGTGGTTATTTGTAATTTATGAATGATTTTGAGGTACAATATTATGAATTGCATTTGAAAAGTTGTTTCGTACCCTGTACAGGGCGGAACCAACTGTTTTGCGGATTTTTTGCCTGAGATTAACAACAGGTTTCAACACCACTGCAGGACATAGCTTTTCCACAGTCCCGAAACTTTTTTTAAACGCTCGCACACCTTCCAGATGTCCGCTCGGATTAAAATCAAACCATTTAAAACCTGCGGAATGGGCGTCTTTTATCGCTTCATATAATAACAAATTGACAGGCCTTAAACTGAAATATTCATCAAGTGCAGCGCCATGCCAGTAAACTGCATGGCACTTTGCATAAAAACATAAAGCGCCAGCAATAAGATTATTGTTTTTCAGGGCGATCCATAATTTTATATTTGAAGAATGGCAATTCTGCATCACTTCGAAAATTTTCCATGGATAGCGCATGGTAGCGGTTTCGCCCCATCGCCTGATGGAATCGCAGTATACTTCATAATAACCTCGCCACTCATCTAAGGATTCCGCCTGTTTGATCAACACTCCCGCTTTTCTTGCCTGGTTTACTGCCGCTTTATGTCCCTTGCTCCATCGTCTGAATATATCCTCAAAATTGCCAGTCAGCGCAAGTACGGATGTGGTTTCAGGTTTTACATCCGGAGGAGTTGCCCTTAATTCCATCTCATTATAAGGATTCATCCGCCATAGCAGCGGGCGGTATCTTTCTTTTAATAAAGAAATCAATAACCGATAATGTTTTACGGTCAGTTCATTCACGCTTATCCAACCCCCGAAGGTACCGGCAGGCGAGGCAATGTATTCCTTTTGCTCTCCATTTCTGTTGGCGTATGAAGAAATCGGGAGCAGGGTTCTTTTTCCATCTGAAAAAGATACTATCAGAGGTTCATATTGGTAGGGTTGTTCGCTGACCTTCGTATATTCTTGCCATATTTCAGCCCATTCACGGGAGTGGAAATAGGTTGCGTGGTCGCAATTTTTCCAGATTTCATCCCACTCTGCATTCGTGGCCGGGTGTGAGTTTGTGATATTCATAAAAAAGAATCAAAAAAATCAGGGCATGAGCACTGCTTCCACATTCCATTTTATATAGGGCTGTAATATCCCTTTTCTCACAGGTGTCATTTTAAATTTAATTGTCGGAGATCCGTCATCAAATATTTCGAAACCGATCGTATCAAATGAATCAATTCTTTCTTTTGTTGCTGAATTAATAAAAACGATAAAAATCTTGTATTTACCGGGATTTAACCATTGGGCAGGAATAGTAAAAGAGGATCTGTACTTACCCGGCTTTCTTGTGCCCAGAAGTTCCGGATTTTCGTCAAAATCAGTGGTTGTAAAAGCCACCACATCGGATAAGGTTCTGAAACTTACGCCAACGAACCAATGAGATATTTCGTGAGGAACTATATATTCCATAATAACATCAAAAGATTTTGAATAAAAAGCCATTTTTGCCGGATTTTGGGTGCCGTTCACGGAGATAAACATCCGTTCTAAAAAAATTGAATTATTTCCAACAGGTTGGTGTTTACTTTGATAAACAGTATTCAATTCCTGTACTTCAATATAACTCCTGATTACGGTATCCGTTTCATTGTCAGAAATAAGATTTCCTTCTTTTAATAAAATGGTTCTTTGGCATAAATTTGATATTGCCTCCATATTATGGCTCACAAACAAAACCGTTCTCCCCTGTCCCGCCACATCCTTCATTTTCCCAAGGCATTTCTTTTGAAACTCAGCATCCCCCACCGCCAACACCTCATCCACAATAAGAATTTCCGGGTCTAAATGCGCTGCAACAGCAAACGCTAATCGCACATACATGCCGGAAGAGTACCTTTTTACCGGGGTGTCAATATACCGCTCAACGCCTGAAAATTCTATTATCTCATCCAATTTGCTTTTTATTTCCTGTTTTGTCATGCCGAGGATTGCACCATTCAAAAATATGTTTTCCCTGCCGGAGAGTTCCGGATGAAAGCCGGTTCCCACTTCAAGCAAACTCGCTATCCTGCCTTTAATGCTTACTTCACCGGTAGTGGGCATGGTTACCCGCGAAAGAATTTTTAATAAGGTTGATTTTCCCGCCCCGTTTTTACCAATGATTCCGAGAACTTCGCCTTGCTTTACTTCAAAATTAATATTTGATAATGCCCAAATATATTCTTCACTGCCATTGGAATCAATGCGGTTTGCTTCGCCAACTTTCAGATAGGGGTCTTCTTTCCCTCTTATGAGGTGCCACCAGCGGTTCAAATCATGGGCGAGCGTTCCGGTGCCAACCGTGCCGAGGCGGTATTGTTTGCTGAGGTTTTCTACTTTTATTACGATGTCGCTCATCTGGCAGAGATATTCTATATTGTCAGATATTGCAAGGCCAAAAATTATATATCAAAAGTGATTATTCTGTAATTCGCAAAATTCCATAGAAATGAAAGGTATAGGCGCGACACATCCCAATGCTACACTGTATCCATAAAACTCTTTTCAATTTTATTAAAAATCAATATCCCGGTTATCAGGACGAAAACCATGAATATTCCGCTGTAAGCAAGATGAAAAAAATTTATCTCTCCAACACCAAGGAAAGCATATTTAAACGCTTCTATTATTGCAGTCATCGGATTTGCCAGGAGCAGCCAGCGGTACGTACCGGTAACAAACGATAAGGGATAAACAACGGGGGTAAGGTACATAAGCAATTGGGTTCCAAAACCGACTAAGTTCTGGAGGTCCCGGTATTTGGTGGTCAGGGATGAGATAATGATTCCGAATCCAAGTCCAAGTCCGGCCATAAGGATTATTAAAACAGGTACAAGAAAAATATAATAATTGGGATGAATGTCTGTTCCATTAAAATAATAGAAAATAAGGAAACCGAGAAAAAGGCAGAACTGAACTGAAAATTTTACCATGTTTGAAATTACAATTGACAACGGTACGATCAAACGGGGGAAATATACTTTGCCGAAAATATTGGCATTGGCAGTGAACGTAGTTGAAGTTTTGGTCAGGCAGTCGGCAAAATAATTCCACCCGATAAGGCCGCTGAGGTAAAACAGCAAGGGTGGCACTCCATCCGTGGGTATCTTTGCAATTCGCCCGAAAATCACGGTAAAGATAATGGTTGCAACTACCGGCTGAATAAAAAACCACAGGGGTCCCAGGATAGTTTGCTTGTAAACCGAAACAAAGTCCCTCCATACGAACATCTGTAAAAGGTTACGTGATTTCCAGATGTCCTTCCAATTAATATCCCACCAGGCCGATTGGGGGCGGATGACTAATGTCCATTCTTTGCCGTTCATAATTTCTATTATTACCGTTAAAATGGCGTTAACGCCACCTCTGTCAGAAAATTTCTTATTTCATCATCAGGAACCGGGTTGCCGATGAATTCAACCGGTTCGCTGTAATCAATATTTTTAAAATATGATAACTGCTGCCGGAAAAGTTTTTCGGTAAATACAATACTTTTATTGATATTGAAAAGATTTTCTGTTCGCTTACAGATGTCATTAAAATTCAAATTGTTTTTTAAAAGAAAGTACATATCAACATAATCTTTCCATTTTGCTCTTTGCCCGAAGGCAAATGCTTTCATGGCGGCAAGGTCAGGCAAAGACGGTAAATTAATAATACCGTCAAAATCAATAGTAGCGGGAACAGAATACGGATAATTAAAAAAAGTGATTTTTACAGAATTAATTTTTGCATGCATCTGATTTACGTCCTCGTAACCAAATTCAATGTTGCCTGGAGATTTATCGGATAGAATTTTTTTTATTTGAATCCGGTTTACTCTTTTGATTGTAAATAAATCAAAATCAATTGATCTCCGGTGTCCGAGATGCAGGGCAATTGCCGTTCCGCCCACCAGATAGAATTTATTCCGGAACAGGTTAATCAGGGGCAGCAGATGCTTTTGCTCATCGCTTAGTATATGCCGATGCAACATGTTTAGTGAAATATAAATCAAAATAATTAAGCACAAGGGGTAAATAATTAATTCTTTTCGCAACTATCGGATCTTCTTTATGCGTTTGCCGGTAAAAAATTTCAGCCACATGGTCAAGCCCAAGCAGGTCAAAAAGTTTTTTCACCTGCTTTTCATTGCCGTAATTCAAAATGAACTCAACCAGCACTTCGTGGCTGATATTTTCTTTTTCGCTTTCCTTTATATACCAGAAAAGATCCTTGTTCTCCCTGATGAATTGTTTGACTTCGGGCGAGTTCGCCATTTTAAAAAATTTGGTTAAAAGGTCACAAAATTACGAAATTGCGAATGACATGGTGATTTTTTCCGGAAAACCGGGAATTTTAACAGGAAGTTGTCATAGATGCGTTGAAAATTATTACCTTTGCACCCCTTTTAATTTAGGGATTTGGAAAGTTAGAGATTTTGCTAATTAACAAAACCCCGGTAAAAATTTTTATGTGTTTAAAAATCAATATAATACAAATTCATTACTCGCAATCCCGATAACTATCGGAAGCCAAGTACGTAAAGAATTGAATTTTAAAACCTTGCTGGATTTACCCCGTCTTTGGCTTGGAGAGATAAAAAAGTACCGGACTATTGAATTAAAAATCTTAAAATTTAAAAATCACAAAATCTGAAAATATTTACTATGGCCACTTTTCTTTCAATCCTTATCATTCTGGTTTCAATCCTGTTGGTTCTGGTGGTGCTTGTCCAGAGTCCCAAAGGAGGGATTGATGCGGCATTCGGTGCGTCATCCCAGTTCTTCGGTGTCAGAAGAACAGCCGACTTCCTGGAAAAAACAACCTGGATATTGATTGGAGTAATTTTGGTACTCTCCCTTCTTATTACAAGTTTTATGGGAACCGGTGGCGGAGATACCGTTGGGAAAAGTGAAATTGAAGAGGACATTCAAAGTGCTCAACCGGTTCAGAATGTTCCGCCCATGCAGCAGGAAATACCCGCTCCGCAACAGGTTCCGGCAGGACCGGCAGGGAAGTGAATAAACAGGTTTATGCCATTTTGACAACGGAGAGAATTACAAATGGCAATATTTTACTTTGCAAAATATTTTACCTGAAAAATTGTCTTACGATTTTAATTTATTTCGGTTGGCACAATTTATGACCTTTAGCAAACCCTCAATTTGTAATTTTTTATTATCATTCAATTCACTCAATCAATTAACCTTTAATACTAAACACTTATGGCAACACAAAAAGTAAAATTTTCACCAACAGGCGACCGGGTTCTGGTTGAACCGAGCGCCTCGGAAGAGAAAACATCCGGAGGAATTTTTATTCCCGATACCGCAAAAGAAAAACCCCAGCGGGGTACGGTAGTGGCGGTTGGTCCCGGCAAGAAAAAAGATGAACCCATGACCGTTAAAGTCGGTGATGAGATTTTCTACGGAAAGTATTCCGGCACCGAAATATCAATCAGCGGGAAGGAGTATCTCATTATGCGCCAGGATGATATTTTCGGGAATATTGAAAAATAATCGTAACCAAAACAATCTCAATTCTTAAACCCTAAATCTTTAAAACCATGCCTAAACAAATTATTTATAACACCGAAGCGCGTGACGCACTTAAACGTGGTGTTGACGCGATGTGTGATGCCGTAAAAGTGACCCTTGGACCGAAAGGCCGCAACGTGGTCATTGATAAAAAATTCGGATCCCCGCAAATCACAAAAGACGGGGTTACCGTAGCTAAGGAAATTGAACTTTCCGACCCCATGGAAAACATGGGCGCCCAATTAGTGAAGGAGGTGGCATCCAAAACATCGGATGTTGCCGGTGACGGCACAACCACCGCGACCGTACTCGCCCAGTCCATTGTTACAACCGGACTAAAAAATGTGGCTGCCGGTGCAAATCCGATGGATCTCAAACGAGGTATTGATAAAGCCGTTGAAGCGGTTGTGGAATACATAAAAAAGATTTCACAGACCGTTGGAAGCGATTACGAAAAAATTGAACAGGTTGCAACTGTTTCGGCAAACAACAGTAAGGATATCGGAAAACTAATTGCCGATGCCATGAACAAAGTAAAGAAAGAAGGCGTCATCACGGTTGAAGAAGCAAAAGGTACGGAGACCGAAGTAAAAGTGGTTGAAGGTATGCAGTTCGACCGGGGTTACATCTCTCCCTACTTTGTAACCAATGCCGATAAAATGGAAGCGGTTCTTGATAATCCTTACATCCTTATTCATGACAAGAAAATATCGGTCATGAAAGACCTTCTTCCGATTCTTGAAAAAGTGGCGCAGACCGGAAAGCCGATGCTTATTATTGCAGAAGACATTGACGGTGAAGCGCTCGCTACGCTCGTGGTGAACAAACTAAGGGGCGTTCTGAAAATTGCTGCCGTAAAGGCGCCCGGCTTTGGCGATCGCAGAAAAGAAATGCTTGAAGATATTGCCATTCTGACAGGCGGCCATGTAATTTCGGAAGAAAGAGGGTATAAACTTGAAAATGCCGATCTTTCCTATCTTGGTAAATCAGAAAAGATCACCATTGACAAAGACAATACGACCGTTGTAGGGGGCACCGGTAAGAAAAGTGACATTACCGCCCGTGTGAACCAGATAAAAGCACAGATTGAAAGCACTACTTCCGATTACGATAAGGAAAAACTGCAGGAACGCCTTGCAAAACTTTCGGGTGGAGTTGCTGTTCTCTATATTGGCGCTGCTACGGAAGTTGAAATGAAAGAAAAGAAAGACCTCGTGGATGATGCGCTTCATGCCACCCGTGCTGCCGTTGAAGAGGGTATTGTTGCCGGTGGCGGGGTCGCCTATATCCGCGCTATTGAAGGGCTTGAAAAACTAAAGGGCGCCAATGAAGATGAACAAACCGGTATCGCCATCATCAAACGCGCGTTGGAAG
>JACPRZ010000013.1 GCA_016193485.1 Bacteroidota bacterium
CCCGATCTGTTTTGCATCCGTACCGCTCCATACGCGTCCCTGACCTACACTATCCACTTCATCTCTTGTTTTATTCCTGCCTTTTGCCACATGTGCGATGAATGTTTCATAAATACGTTCAATCTCCTGGAAAATAACATTCCGTTCAAATTGATCCAGCGGCCGCACGGTGGACATAAAATCCGAATAAGTATTCGTCTCAACTCCGTCAAAGGTAATTCCGAGTTTATTATTAAAAAATCCCTGGGCGTTTGGAATTACTCCAAAAACGCCTATGGACCCGGTAATGGTTGTCGGGCGGGCGAAAATGGTATCAGCCGCACAGGAGATATAATAACCGCCTGAAGCGGCTACATCACCCATGGAAACAATCACAGGTTTAATTTTTTTGGTCAGAAGTACTTCACGCAAAATGATCTCTGAAGCAAGGGCGCTGCCCCCGGGAGAATTTACCCTCAATACAACTGCTTTTACCTTTTCGTTTTCACGCGCTTCGCGTATCGCCTTCGCAAAGGCAGTTCCTCCCACCTGGTCCTTATCTCCTTCACCGTCCACAATATCGCCCTGGGCATAGACGATTGCGATTTTCTCAGACGGAATTTTTTTGGAGTCCTTTTTATCGGGCGCCTTAGAATATTTTGCCAGCGTTACAAAATTCAGTTTATCTTTTTCTCCGATATCAATCTTTTTTCTCATCAGCGATAGTATTTCATCATAATAAACAGTTCCGTCAACGAATTTATTATTCAGTGCATCCTGTGCGTTCCTCAGCCGCAAACTGTCGGCTATTGCGTTAAGTTCATCCACAGGTATTTTCCTTGTTTCAGAAATGCCCTTCAGAATATGGTTCCATATTGCACCGATGAAAGCAGTGTACTGTTCGCGATTTTCATTGCTCATTTTATCAAGGTAGAGCGCTTCACCTGCGCTTTTGTATTTGCCGTGACGGATGAGTTGGGCTTCAATTTCCAGTTTTGAGAGCAGCCCTTTGATAAAAACAAGTTGTCCTTTTACTCCTCTGAATTCAAGGTACCCTTCCGGGTTGAGAAAAAGGGAATCGGCAACAGATGCGAGGTAATATGCCGGCTGCATATAGACATCGCTGTACGCGATAATGAATTTACCGGATTGTTTGAAGTCAATGAGTGCATTTCTTATTTCATCAATCGTGGAAATTCCCGCTTCAACCGAAGAAATTTCCATCAAAATACCTTTAATGTTTTCATCCTCTTTAGCCCTGGCGATATTGTCAGTGATTTCTTTGAGTCCCATGGGCTTTTTTGATTCCATTGAAAACGGGTTAAATCCTTCGAACGGATTATCGGGCGCCCGATCGGTTATTTCCGTTTCTAATTTAAAATGAAGGATCGATTTTGGTTTGACCTTTATTTTTTTATCTGAAAGGGATGACAGCGCTCCGATAACACCAACCAGTATCAGGCATCCGATTAAGGAGGTAACAACGATACCGGTTATTACGGCAAGAACGGTTTTGAGGAATGATTTCATAAATTTAAGGATTTTCTATTGAAATAAAGTGCAATATTAGCAAAAATCCCTCTAACTTTGCCGAAATAATTTACAGTGAAAAATCTCCTTCTGCTTCTTGGCAGTAACCTTGGCGAAAGGGTTAAAATCCTGGATATTGCTACCGGTAATTTGGGACGGACAGTGGGAAAGATTCACTGCTTGTCATCCTTTTATGAAACTGAACCATGGGGGTTTACCTCACCTCATCAATTTATTAACCGGGCGGTATGGATCAAATCTGCACTTGATCACAGTCAAATCTTCAGAGAAGTTCAGAAAATTGAAAAAAACTACTCAAGGGTGAGCACCCGCAACGGTTACTCCGACAGGCACCTGGACATTGATATCATATTCTTCGATGACCGGGTAATTAAAACCGCAGAGTTTGTAATTCCGCACCCGCATTTTCACCTGCGCAGGTTTGCACTGGTTCCTATGGCTGAAATAGCAGGTGATAAAGTACACCCTGTTTTCATGAAAACCGTTTCCCGTTTACTGGAGGAATGTGAAGATTCCGGAAAGGTTTACAAATATGACCCTCTCAATCCAGGGAAAAACGAAATACTTTGAACTTCCCATACCGCTATATTACCGTTGAAGGCAACATAGGAGCAGGTAAAACCACTCTTGCCACCAAACTTGCCGTTGACCTGAAAGGAAAACTGATACTTGAACGTTTTGAAGAAAATCCTTTTTTACCTGGTTTTTACAGGGACCCTGAAAAATTCGCTTTTCAACTTGAGTTATCTTTTTTAGCCGACCGGTACCAGCAGTTGAAAGAAACCACCGTAAAACCCGATATGTTTTCGAACCTGGTAATTTCAGATTATTTTTTCCCGAAATGCCACATTTTCGCCCATGTGAATTTAGCGGGAGATGAGATGAATTTGTTTCTTCGCCTCTTTTCAATTATTGATAAACACCTTCCTTCGCCTGACCTGATTATTTACCTCTATCACGACCTTGAAAACCTGCGGAACAATATCGTTAAAAGAGGCAGGGAATATGAAAGGACCATCTCGATATCATATTTATCCGACCTGCATAAAGGATATATGGCTTATTTCAGGAGCCACCCTGAACTGACGGTATTGCTTGTGGACGTAAACCGTATTAATTTTGCCGAAAAGGAGGCAGATTACCGTCTGATGAAAGAACTTATCGCAAGGCCTTATTTACCGGGGATTAACAGGGCGGGGTAATAAAATACCTGTTGGTCGGGATTTTAAATCCCGACCAACAGGTTCTGTTTTTACTGTACCGCATTCTTAAAATCAGCCGAATCCTTGTACTTTGCAAACTCAAGGTCATTGAGCGCTTCCTGGCGGTATGAGGCATCAAGTTCAACTGCTTTTTTCAGGTTGGTGATTACCATGTCCACATTATTGGTCCTGGCGCCTAATACCGCTTTCAGGTAATGGGTGGCGCCATTCTGATCAGCGCAATTGAGTTTTTTGCCTGCTTCATCGTAATTTTTTTGCAGTAATTGAGCAAGGGCGACATTGTACGAACATTCAGCCCCCATATATTGTAAAGCGCTTAAGTACTGGCCTTTACGCAGGTAATAAAAACCCATGTTCCGGCTTACATCAGCACCATTATCTTTTGCCGATTGGTAGAATGTCTTTCCGCCCTCAAAGTCACTTTCCCAAGTGGCTACAACACCCTCGTTATTCAGAATGGTGCCATTATTTGCAATCAGCCCTTTTGCTTTGTCAAGGTTTGTTTTTGCACCTGCGGGGTTCTTCTGCTTCAATTGGATAAATGCAACATTATTCGGACCTCTCCAGTCACTCGTATGCAGGGATGTAAAGGACTCGTAAATCTTTTTCTTCTTTTCCAGGTCAGTGGTCAATGTAGCGGCATAGAGGAGTTCTTCCGGTTTAAGGGAATCGGGATCGGCTATGGCCAAACTATCCATCTGGGCATCGGTAAGTTTGGGTTCCAAAGCGGTGACCGAAATTTCGGATTTTCTTAGTTTAGGCAGGATATCCTGTGCAAGTTTAGTATAAACAACGGCAAGGTTTTTAATTTCCTGTTCCCGTTTATCCACATCAGTATGGGAATTGACAATGTTAATGATCAACTGCCTGTCTTCAATACTTGATGCCGATACAAGTTTTGTAAAGCCATCCCAGTATTCTCCTTTGGACTGAACATTGTATAAAGCGCTGTTATCGGCTCCGGGAATTTTAAGTTTCTTCAGTTCACCCTGAACATATTTCACGCTGTTATCGCCTCTGCCTTTGGACAGGTTGTCATTCAGGTCAATAGGTCCGTCAGGTGAGGCATAGGCAGTAATCGTGATGCTTTTGGTAGGGTATCCCTTTTTGGCGAATTCCCGCAGGGCTTTAACCGACTGGCTGTTTTTTTCCTTTTCCATTATTGTAGATTGCTGAATCGGGAAATAAACTTCAGCATCCTGGTTAAAGTAGGTCTCTTTCTCGTATTTATCGCCTCCAAGCAACGGAACTTCTTCTTTTGCAACTCTGGTGGATGTGATAATAGTTCCGATAGCCAGTTTCCTTACTTCAAGGTCTGCCGATTTGGTTCCGATAGCGACTTTTACATTTGCGACAAGTTCACAGTTTTTCATGGCATCTTTGTACATGGCGGTATCAACATAAGAAAAACTGCCACCGGAAACGGCAATTACTTTTCCCCCTCCTTTAACGGCTTCCCCTTCAACGGTAATCGGTTTTAACGGGGTTTCACCGCCTTCATATTTTATTACCGGTGTTAATGTAAGGGTTGCTTTCTTGTTAAAATATTTGGCGGGAAATGTGCCGTCAACTTTCACTCCCACTTTGCCTCCGTGGGCCTCGAGTATTTCGGGTGTCACTTTGTACGATACATCCTTATACTTTTTTACCATTTTCCCCAGGCCACCGCAACCGGATAAAAGAAGGGCAACGGCAGGAATCGCAAGAACTGACCAAAAATTTGCTTTCATGATGATTTGATTGAATTTGAATATTTTTTTCGGAAAAAACGGCACAAATATAAAAAACATTGTCATACAAGGTTCAGTATATCTTTTTTTTGCAAATTTGTATTAACAATATGATGTTCATAAAATATTACCGGGTTTTGCCTTTTCTGCTTCTTCCTTTTCTGGTCATCGGGTCAGATGCCGATACTCTTGAAAAAAAACTTGCCTATGCCAGGAACGATACTGCACGGGTTAAAATCCTGGTCAAACTGGTTTGGACTTATTACAATAATGATTTCAATAAGGCGCTTGATTACGGACGGAAAGCGTTGGAACTATCGGCAAAAATAGGCAGTAAAAATTTAACTGCCTCGGCAAACAATGCACTTGGCGCGGCATATTATGAAAAAGGAGAATTCCCAAAAGCCCTTCAATATTACCTCAGGTCTCTGCGTTTCAGGGAGGAAATCTACGACACTTTAGGAATGGCTGCCGGGTACAGTAATGTCGGGTCGGTCTATTATTCACAACGCGAAATTTCAACTGCACTTGAGTATTACCGGAAATCGCTTTTCCTGAAGCAACAGATTAACGACACCAAAGGAATCGCTTACAGTTTATCTGCAATAGGGGTGATTTATTTTGAAAATAAAAACCTTGATTCGGCTGAATCATGCTGGCTGCAATCAATGACCCTCTGCGAACGGTTGGGAGAACAACCCTGTATCTCGCAGAATTACTCTAACCTCGCTTTACTTTATAAGGAAAAAAAGGATTTTAAAAAAGCCCTGGATTTTACACGGAAATCACTGGTTATGGATTCACTTAACAATGACACGTACGGAGTTATGACTTCTTATCTCAATCTTGCCGATGTTTTACGGTTGATGGGCCGGCTTTCTGAAGCAATGTTCTGCCAGAGAAAAGTTCTTGATATTGCCCATGAGCGTAAGGATTTCGAATATATCAAATTCGCTTATATAGGACTTTCCGCTTCATTTGAATCATCCGGCAAGGCGGACAGCGCCCTGAAATACCATAAACTTTATGCCGATTACCGCGATTCTCTTTACAGCGGGCAGAGCCAGCGGCAGATCAACGAATTGCAGACCCAGTATCAGACCGAAAAAAAAGAAAAAGAGAATGAACTCCTGCGAAAAGAAAAAGAACTTCAGCAAAGCGAAATAAACCGCCAGCGTTATTTTATCGTTTTTATTGCTCTTTTTCTCATGCTTGTGGCAGTACTTGCGTTTTTTATTTACCGTGGTTACCTGAATAAGAAAAAAGCGAATATCACACTGGAGAGGAAGAATGTGACAATTTCTTTGCAGAAAGATGAAATTGAGAAGCAGAAAAAACTTGTTGAGGAAAAAAACAGGGATATAACGGACAGCATGGAGTATGCGAGCAAAATACAGAAGTCAATGTTTACGAGTGGGGATTATATTGGAAATGCACTTGGTAAATTGCGGGAAGATTGGAAAGATGGAAAAATGGAAGGATGCCTGCCTGCCGGACAGGCAGGGAAGAATGGAAATAATTTCTTCATATTTCACCGGCCGAAGGATATTGTGAGCGGGGATTTCTACTGGGCGGCAGAAAAGAACGGGTATTTTATTATGGTCGTTGGCGATTGTACCGGGCATGGCGTTCCCGGTGCGATGATGAGCATGCTCGGCATTAACATTCTTGATGAGATTGTAGTGGAACAGGGTATTACCGGTCCGGATGAAATCCTGAACATGATGCGCGTTAAGATAATTCATGCCGTAAACCCTCAGAAGTTGCGTGAAATAAAAGACGGGATGGATGCAACGGTAGTAACCATTGACCTGGTAATAATGAATGAGACAGGGAGACAAGGTGAAAGTGAGACAGGGAGATTTCCAACAGGTATGGGGAATGATAACGGGACAGGAATAAGAATCGCAACTGCCAATCACAGGTTTTTCGTTGCAGGTGCAGAGGGATTGAAAGAATTCGTTGGAGATTCAATGCCGGTAGGTGTTTTGCAGGCAGGTGAGGAAACGCCTTTCCGGTGCCACTCCCTTTCCCCGGAAAAAGGCGATATGCTTTACCTGCTGACAGACGGATATGCAGACCAGTTCGGAGGACCTAAGCAAAAGAAATTCAAGACCCAGAACCTTGTGAAACTGTTTTCGGAAATATCCGGGATTCCGATTGATGAACAAAAGGCAGCCCTTCAGAAAACCTTTGAGGAGTGGAAAGGAGGAGGAGAGCAGACGGACGATGTAACTGTAATAGGTATAAGAATTTAACTATATTTGTCCTGACCGACCCCGATGATAAATATCGGGGGAGCGTCAGGATGATGTTACGGTGGTTGGAATAAGAATATGAAAAAGAACCAAGTCCCAAACATCAAGACCCAAGTCCCAAGAAATACAAATTCCATCCCGATATCTATCGGGACTAAAGGATCCAAACCCACGGTATTTCTTACTTGGTAATTGGGACTTGGGACTTGTAACTTGGGACTTTAAAAATCTGAATTACGTTGATACAAGTGAACCATTATGCGCATAGATAATCCTCCAAATAACTATACTTTTCTTTTAACTTCCCCCCCTCTGTAATTACCGCTCTTTGTATCATTCCTTCAGGATCATCTCCTAAAAGCCGCTCCATTACATTTTTCATAAGTTGGTCCCCGAAATCCTCCGAAGCATCACGGGGAAGTTCGCAGGGAAGGTTATCAACTGCCATAACAGTAATACTACCTTTTCCGAACGGCTGATCTTCCTTTCCGGTAAACGGATTGAACCCGTAAAGCGGATCTTCAATTGTTGTGGAACGGATCGTTGAAGGAATTGAGCCGTTTATGTCACAGGAAATATCTGCAATGACGTTAATTCTGAAATCGTCACTTCTCATTTCTTCCACGCTAAACAGCCGTGGCGCCCCTGGATCCCAGAAATGGCATGAGATAAAAAGATCGGTCGCTCTTGAATAAGGTGAAAATGCAGTTTCATAATCTTCCGGATGTTTGTAAAAATCATGCTCGTCTGTCGGTTTTCCATCCTTCCGCTGGTTGTATTGCGTTACTCCTAATTGGCAAAAAACAGGTTCATTGAAATTTTTTGAAAGATACTCTTCGGGCGTTACCTGCCTGATATTTGCAACCTGCAGCGATTCTTTTGCCCCGGTTGCCACCCTTCCTTCACCTGTTATTGCAATTTTCATGGAAGGAAGGGTAACAGATCGCAATTCCCGGTTCATCTCCTCGCGGTTAAAACAGTGATGTGCAGGTTTGAGATTGAATAACCCGTGCCGCAATCCATAGGCGCGTAATCCGTTGTGAACGCCAACTATCCCGGCAAATCTTCCGAAACCGAGAACTCGAAGGCCATCGGGCCGGGTCAGACATTCGTAATCAATCAACCTGATTCTTTTACGCACAATTTCCATGAACATTTTTTGATTGTGCGGCTGCTTTTTTATCGTATGGGAAAAAAAAATATATGTTTTCTCCGGGATTAGCATATCAACAGGCACTTCTTTTATCCCGATAAGGATATCGCAATCCGACAAATCTTCTATAAGCGGAATTCCTGCAGATGTGAATTCATCATCCGGATAGCACCGGTATGGGGATGGTTGAACCGTAATGCCGATACCCGGGAACTTTTGTTTCAGTTCCCTGCATTGGGCAGGGGTAAAAGGAACCCTTTTGTCATGGGGAATTTTACCCTCACGGATGATGCCAATATGGAATTTGATCATATATCAATAAAGAGGCGCAAAGGTAAAGAACCCTTCGGTATCATAATCTCATAGTGTAACATGAGAATGCGGGGGTATCACAAAATGCACTTTTTGGACATTAGGGATGTCATCCCTCCACAGTACGTGTTTAGCGGGTATGTGTCCCGTAAGGGACAATATATCGGTAGGAGTAATGAATCAAAGAAAATACTGTCCCGTAGGGACAGAATAATAAATTTATCAATATTTTGTCCCTAACGGGACAATTAGATTGATGTTACAATTGTTTCTACCAATATGTTATCCCTACGGGATAAAGCACATAAATATATTCACCATTATTGGGGTGCTTGATTTATTTTTTGTTCCATGGGACACAAGGACAAAGCAATGATGGAACCCCCACGCTAAACACGTATTCCCTCTAAGGGATGGCATCCCTTTTAAGGGCATTTTGTACCCGAGAAAGCGCATTGGCCTTAACTTAACAAGACAATAATTGGATTTAAAAATATAAATATCAAAAAGATAATAATATTTTTTTACTCACCCCCCGGCCCCCTCTCTACGAATAGAGAGGGGGTGACTGGAGATACGGAAATTATCGTCCCCCTCTCGAGTAACAAAATATCCATAAATAATTGACCTTATGTTGACGCCAATGCGATAAAGCGGGGATCGTTCCCAATCCGTTTTTTTATCGTACCTTTACCGCCAATTATTGAGTTGGGTCTATCCTGCCGAAGAAATCTGCCTGTCCGCAGGTAATTTTTTGCTTCATTTCACCGCAGTTTATTTCACCATCTCGCTGTTAACAATTATGTACTGTCCTGGAAACGGGCGGCACTAAAATCATTTTTATGACAACATTTGAATCATTGAACCTATCCCCGCTGATTCTCACTGCACTCGGCAACAAAGGATATATGAAACCCACCGAAGTGCAGGCAAAGTCCATTCCGGTTGTTCTTTCAGGCCGTGACATTTTCGGAAGCGCCCAGACAGGAACCGGCAAAACAGCCGCTTTCGCACTGCCGCTTTTGCAACTGATGAATGACAGCCGAAATAATCACCATGCGGTACGAACGCTGGTGCTCGCTCCCACCCGCGAACTCGCCCTGCAGATTGAAGAGAGTTTCCGCGATTACGGAAAAAACACCGGGTTGAAATGCACCGTTATTTATGGCGGTGTTTCCCAGTACAAACAAACCAGCGACATCCGCAGGGGAGTGGATATTATCATTGCTACACCAGGCCGCCTCCTCGACCTGATGAACCAGGGGCATGTCAATCTTTCAACGGTTGAATTCCTGGTACTTGACGAAGCAGACCGCATGCTCGACATGGGATTCATAGATGACATTAAACGTATTATTTCGAAGGTTCCGCGCAACAGGCAAACCTTATTTTTCTGTGCAACACCCACACCCGCAATCAGGAAACTGGCATCTTCCCTTCTTCGCAGCCCTGAGTTCGTGGAAGTGAGACCCGCCAGCCATGATAAGATTTTAGTAAACGAGTCGGTTTACTTCGTGGAGGGGGGAAATAAAAATGACCTGCTGTGTCATCTGGTCCGGCAACATTCCATTCTCCAGGCGCTGGTGTTCACCCGTACCCGCAGGGGCGCTGACCGTCTGGTTAAATCGCTTGCCGGAAAAGGAATAAAAGCACAAGCCATTCATGGAGAAAAATCCCAGGGAAACAGGCAGCGCGCTTTGGCAGATTTCAAGAGCAGGAAGTTCCCCTTGCTTGTAGCCACCGATGTGGCTTCACGGGGAATAGATGTGAAAGAACTTTCGCATGTATTCAACTTTGATATTCCTGATCAGGCGGATTCCTATGTACACCGTATCGGACGAACGGGACGTGCGGGGGTAAGCGGCATTGCCATATCATTCTGCAGTTCGGGAGAAAGAGGATTGCTCAGGAATATTCACCGGTACACGGGTAAAAATATTCCTGTCATAGAGCATACCTTCCACAGCAAACCTGCCGGGGAAAACAACCAAACGCAGTTCATCCAAAAACAGAGGTTTGGCCAAAACCATCAGCGGGACTCTAAATTTACACCTGACCGCTTCAAAAAAGACCATTCCTATAAACCGGGCGAAAGAAAATTTGCCGGGAAGGACCGAAAGGTTTTTTATAAATGAAATAAAAATCAACGTAACTATTCAGGTGGGTATCCGAAAACATAAAAATTTCTGCCACAAAGTCACAAAAGCACCAAAAAACACAAAAAAATTTAGTGAAATTTTGTGTTTTAGTGATTTTGTGGCATGAAATTCCTGGGATGCTGAGTAGTAATTCCTGGGATGCTGAGTAGTAACAAATCAACAGAGAAAACATTGAGTCCGAAAAAAAAATCGGTAAGTACGTCTGACAAAGCATTTACCATCGCATTGAAAAAACAGGTAAGCGATTATTTCACTTCAAAGAACATTTCCATAAAGGGTAACCGGAAATTGTATGTTAAGAGTGCTTTGTTATTCACCGCTCTTGCCGGAATGTATTTCATTTTATTGTTTGTTTCTGTTCCCGCCTGGATGGGAATTTTGCTTTGCGCTATGATGGGAATCAACCTGGCTTCCATCGGCTTTAATGTTATGCATGACGGCAGCCACGGAAGTTATTCTGGCAAGGGATGGGTCAACAACCTAATGGCATATTCACTTAATCTGATGGGTGGATCGGCTTTCTTCTGGAAACAAAAACATAATCAGATTCATCACACCTATACCAATGTTGAAGGATTGGATGATGACATTGACCTTCGCCCGTGGATACGAACTAATACCAACCAGCGGAGGTTATGGTACCATCGCTACCAGCACGCTTATTGCCTTGCATTGTACGGCTTTACCTACCTGTTATGGGTATTTGTCCAGGATTTCAGGAAATACTTTACGGGTAAAATCGGGTGCACTCCGGTAAAAAAGATGAATCTTAGGGAACATTTTATTTTTTGGGGAAGCAAAGCCATTTACCTCTTTATTTTCATCGGGCTGCCGGTGTTGCAGATTGGCTTTTGGGAAACACTAACTGGCTACCTGGTTATATCATTTGTGTGCGGTTGGGTGCTAAGCGTGGTTTTTCAACTTGCGCATGTGGTAGAGGATACTTCATTTGCTGTGCCCGATCCAAACTCCATAAAATTGGTCAAGGATTGGACGCGGCATCAAATTGCCACTACGGCCAATTTTTCACCTGAAAGCAAAATTATTTCCTGGTTTACCGGGGGATTGAACTTCCAGATAGAGCATCATCTGTTTCCGAAGGTAAGCCACATCCATTACCCTGCCGTCAGTAAGATCGTGAAAGATGCATGCCGCGGGTTTAATGTCCGTTACATAGAATATTCCACTTTTTTCATGGCGCTTAAATCACATGTCCTGTATTTAAAAACAGTAGGAATAGCTCCTTAGGGGCGTCTTCAAAACCTTACCGGTAAGCATTCCAATTATTCGCAGTCGCTTTGTCTTCTTTCAATATCCGGCAAGTAAAATGTTGGTAACAATAGACCTCATTATTAATAAACCAAAATCCTTTCTACTGATTTTCCATTCCGCGTCTGCAGCCGGAGTAAATATATTCCATTGTCCAAATTGAATAGGTGGCGTACAGGGATTTCCGTAAATAACAGGGCGCCTGTAATTGAACCAATGATTTTCCCATTTATATCTGACACTTCAAAAAGATATTCTTCCCCGGGTTGCAGGAAAAGGATAACCGACATTTTTCCATCCTTCACAGGGTTGGGATAGACATTAAAATCAGGCGATAAAACAATAGATCGGGATTCATTAGCGGTGGTGCAATCAACACTATCGCTGCCGGTTTGCGTGCAACCGTTGGCATCGGTAACAGTAAGTAAATAGGTGCCGGAAGCAACTCCCATGAGCGCCTGTGTGGTTTCACCGGTGTTCCAGAGAAATGAGTAGGAAGGAGCGCCACCGGAAGCGGAAGCAGTGATAAAACCGTCAGCCGGACCACCGCAAACAGATTGATCTGAGACCACGAATGAAATGAGTATCGGAGCCGGCTGTGTGACGGTCAAAAACGCATTTAGAGTGCAACCTTTTGAATCGGTTACAGTGACTGAATAATTACCGGCACATAATCCGGTTGCGGTACTGGCTGTCTGGCTATTGTTCCACGAATAAGTATAGGGAGGAGTACCTCCGCTGGCGGTAATAGTTCCCGAACCCGTACAAAATCCGTAACAATTGGCAGGCGTATTGGAAGGCAGGATAAATAAAGATGGCGGTTCTGTGATTATTGCCGTGTCAGCCAGAGTGCAACCGTTATCATCGGTTACGGTGACATAATAATTTCCGGGAGAAAGATTGCCGATATCTTCATTAAATGATCCGTTTGACCATGAAAAATTATAGGGCATTGACCCGCCCGTTACAGTAAGATTGACCGAACCGTTGTTCAAGCCGTAGCATGTTGCATTACTTGTCTGAAGGGATGTTGAAAGGATTGAAGGTTGATTTACGGTGGCTGAAGCAAATACCGTATCTCCGCAAACAAAATCCGTAACCGTCACCGGATAAAAGCCGGTATCCACGCCCAGCAAATCTTCAGAGGTATCACCTGTGGACCACATAAAATCAAAAAAACCGCTTCCGCCTGAAACGGTCAGATTAACGGCACCGCTTGACTGACCGTAGCAAAGCACATCCGTACCTGCAGCCGTTGCCGACATTACAGGCGGCTCTGTGAGGAAGATCAGTGAAGAACCGGTGCATGAATTGACATCAGTGACCGTAATTCCATACGCATCAGCCCCAAGGGATGCGGTATCCTCATTACTCCCTCCGTCCTGCCAGAGATAGGTATAAGGGGGGGTACCTCCTGTAACCGAAATATCAATGGACCCGTCAGAGCCCCCGAAACAGGAAATATTGGTTACGCTGTATGATATGGCAACGGGCTGTGGTTCCGTTATAACCACTGATGAGCCCGCATAACAATCGTTGTCATCGGCAACGGTAACGCTAACCGTCACAGCACATAAACCGGTAGCCGTGGTACCGCTTTGCCCGTCACTCCAGAAGTAGGTAAAAGGCGATGTGCCACCGGTGACCGTTACTGTCGCGGTGCCGTCACATGAGTCGCTGCATGATGGACTGTTACCCGATAGTGAAGTGAAAAGTTGTGCCGGTTCGCTGACAGTTACAGAATCTGTAATTTCACATCCTGCTGAATCTGTCACCGTCACGGTATAATCACCGCTGAATAATCCAATCAGATCTTCAATGGTATCACCGGTTGACCATTCATAGAATATGGGGGGTGTACCACCGGTAACGGCTAAGTTGATGGACCCGTTGGATATTCCAAAGCATTTTACATCGTTAACGGTAAAAGAGATAATCGGTGCGTTTGCATTCAAAACTGAACCAGCACCCGTAACAGTGCAGTTATCCGAATCAGTTAATGTAATTGAATAAGTACCTGCAGATACCCCCTGCAGGGTATCGGTAATATTCCCCGTTTCCCATAAATACGAATATGGGGTACTGCCTCCTGCCGGTGTCACTGCCACTAACCCGTCATTCTGCCCGCAGGTTGCATCAATGGATGAAAAGGATATTACGAGTTCAACGGGTTCTGAAACAGAATCAGAAAAGGTCACCTGGCATCCTTTGCTGTCCGTAATGGTAACAGTATAGACGCCTGCAGAGACACCCTGCAGCGTATCTGTACTGTTCCCGGTATTCCATAAAAAAGAATACTGCAGAGTACCGCCAGTCACCTTGATAATGATCATCCCATCTGCCGCACCGAAGCAGGTTGGATCGGTAACGGAATCAGTTACCGAAAGTGCACCTGGCTCCGGGATAATGATACTGTCAAGGAGGTAGTTGCCGCAGGTATTGGAGATCGCAACACTATAGGTATCTGTTGTAAGTCCTGCAACATCCTGGGTGGTGGCAGCGGTATTCCATAAATATGAAAGCCCCCCCCCGGAAGCGGTAATATCAATGGAGCCATCGCTTCCGCCAGCGCATGAAACATCCTGCTGCGATAATACCGATGCCGCGGGCACATCATTGACCATAAAAGTACCGGTCATTCCGAAATGATAATCACATTTATAATTATGCACTCCGGTATTTTGAGGGACATAGAAAAAGAAAGTTAACGGCCCGGTCAGGTTACCTGATGTTGTGTCCACCGGGTTCGTTATGTGAACATTATGGAATCCGCTGTTCCATACAAACAGCAAACTGTCACCGAGGCAGATAGTTATTGATGAAGGAGTAAAGATATTGGAACCGCCTGTACCGACATTTATAGTATCAATTGATGCAAAGGCGGAAATTGAAAAAAAGGAAATGATCGTTACGATAATAAATTTTTTGTAACTATTCAGGTGGGTATCCGAAAACATAAAAATTTCTGCCACAAAGTCACAAAAGCACCAAAAAACACAAAAAAATTTAGTGAAATTTTGTGTTTTAGTGATTTTGTGGCATGAAATTCCTGGGATGCTGAGTAGTCAATTTGCTTTGACCGTTTTGCAGCCGGTTTCCCGTTAGCAGGAATTTTTTTTATGCCGGGTGCATCATCCTGCAATTTGAACAAGGTAAGAAAAATGATCTTCAGATCAAGGAAGAATGACCAGTTTTCCATGTAAAAAACATCCATTTTTATTCTCCTTTCCATTAAAGCCGGATCGCTTGTCTCCCCGCGGTATCCCTTGACCTGGGCAAGACCGGTGATACCCGGTTTGATAAAGTGGCGGAGCATATATTTTTTTATTATCTCTGAATAATATTCGGTGTGCCACACCATATGCGGGCGGGGTCCCACAACCGACATATCACCGAGGAAGACATTGATGAACTGGGGAAGTTCATCCAAACTTGTTTTCCGCAGGAAAGACCCGATTTTTGTGATTCGCGAATCATCTCCGGTTGCCTGGGTGATATCCGCTTCATGATTATTATACATTGTGCGGAACTTGTAGCACCAGAATTCTTTATTATCAAGTCCGTTCCGCCTTTGCCTGAAAATAACATTGCCTCTTGAATCAAGTTTTATGAACAGGGCAATGAGGGGGGCGAGCCAGGAAAAGAGAAAAACCATAACAACAAACGAAAATGTAATATCAAAAGCGCGCTTGAAAATTTTATTCAGAGGGTCATCAAGCGGTGTGGGTTTAACGGCAAAAACGGGAATATAATCGTAAAATTCAATATTGAATTGTTTCATCGTAAAACCGAATACATCAGGCAGGAATTTGACGCGGATAAGGTTCTTGTTGGCGAAATCCATCAGGTCGCTTATGCCGTTACCGTTAAAAGGTGAATAGGAACAGTAAATCTCATCAATATCCTTCTCCGTACAATAATCCTTGAGTTCCCCCATCAGGTCATTCGTTCCGGAATAATGTTTTCGAATGTTAAAAATTCTTAATATCCGGTAACCGTGTTCCGGGTGGTTGTCAAAAAATTCTTTCAGTTCGGAGCATGAATTGCTGTCGGAACAGACCAGTACCACTCTTTTGAAATTAAAACCCCGTTTGCGGTAAATTCTCAAAGCGAGAATGGTGGTCAGCCGCCACAACGGCAGGAGCAATGCGATGGAAATATAAGTGTAGATGAAAAAGGAATGCGGGTAATTAAAAACGGTTACCCATCGGTTGAAAATTTCCTGTGCAAGGATGAAAAAGAAGAGAAACCTGAAAATGGAACTGAGAAGAGATGTATAGGGTTGGGTGCGTCCGAACTGGTAGGGCTTTAAAAGTAAGGTAAGGACAATCCATGCGGCATTATAAAAGATCAGGAGCGAAAAATAGTGATTGTCCACAAAATTGTCATGGGAACCATAAACAAGATAATAACTGATGAAAAAGGAAAAGTTTACCGCAACGATATCCCCGCTGAAATGAATGGGTTTTATCAGTTTTGAATAAAGGCCGTGCATTGCCGTAAGATGGGTTTGAAATTTAAGGTAAGACGCAAAGGTAGCCAATTTGGTTGCGATAGGGGGGAAGCCCGATCAATCCACAATGATCATTGCCATATCCCCTTGGTTTACCATCGCTGCATTTGCTTCGTCACGGTCAAGTTCCAGGCGGCCGGAAAATGAAGAATTTAACTTTTTAACAATTTTAACCCCTACCTCGTTAAAGGTCAGGGAACGCGGACCATCAATGAATACTTTCACGGATTGTCCGTTAGTCAATTTCCATTTTTCCGCCTGTTCTTTTGTAATTTCAATATGCCTGCGTTCAATGACCACATTTTTTCTCACTTCAATTTTACCTGACGGTGTGGAGGCAGTAATAAATTCACCGGTAAGTTCCCCGTCTGCTAAAGGCGGGTTAACGCCAAGCATGCAGGCGTGTGTTCTGTTCAGTTCAACCCAGGTTTCCATTGAACAGGGAACAAGCACTTTAACATTGTCAAGTTTGCCCTTTGGACCAGAGAGTGTGACTGTAAGATTGGACAGAAAGCATTTGGGATGCCCGATATCAGTTTTATTGGTTTCTCTTTGTCCGAATAGTTTTTTGAAATGCTCTTCCGACAGGTGAACATGAGAGTTTGAAACGGCTATGGGTAGCGGGAATTGTATCATTGGTAAAAAAATATAGTAATTAATTGTTACTATTCACTCCCCAATTAGTATATGTAAATTTCTTGCCACAAAGGCACAAAGACACAAAGGTTCACTAAGAAATTCCCTGCCTACCGGCAGGCAGGTTTGTGTTTCTTAGTGGCTTGGTGTCTTTGTGGCAGGTATTTTTGTGAGGGGTGAACAGTAACAATTAATGTAATTATCTCCCGGCTTGCTTGCGGCAATTTCTCCGCCCCAAAAATAGTGAAAAATTCCCTCAATCCGACAAATAGGGAATAGTTGTAGGTTGTCATCATCCCTTTATCCCTCTTCATCCTACGATTGATATTTTCCATATATTAGCCCCATGTTTTCAACACTCTTCTCCAATCATTCAACACTCCGGAAAATTATCCTCCTTTGCCTTGGCGTATTTATCCTGCAATCCGTTCCATGTTACCGTTCCATAGCCCAGTTCTACAACGGTTCCCATACTGATTTCGGCAAAAGCAGGGTGCAGCACCGCAAATTTTTCTGGTATTTCTACCGTTTCCGGGAATTCAACGTTTATTTCTACACCGGCTGCAAGGAACCGGCAGATTATGTGGTTAAAACAGCCGACAGCATCATCAGCGAAATGGAACGTTTCCTCGATTATACGCTTGATGAAAAAATTTTCTTTATTGTATTTAATAACCTGAGGGAATTGCAGCAGAGCAATATCGGCTTTGTGACCGACCAGATGTACAATACCGGTGGGATCACACGGGTTGTGGGAACCAAAATTTTCCTGCAGCATGAAGGCAGTTATACAAACCTCAGGGAACAGATCCGCTCCGGGATTGCCGAAACCGTCATCAACCAGATGCTCATGGGGGGAACCATCCGTGACCGGCTCAAAAGTTCCACTCTCCTTGTACTGCCTGAATGGTACACCAAAGGACTCGTCTCTTATGCGGCAAAAGGATGGAGTACTGAAATGGATAACTATATTAAAGATGGCGTTAAATCCGGGAAGATCCGCAAATTCAATAACCTCTCAGGCGCTGACGCCATCCTCACCGGCCATGCCATCTGGAATTATATTGCAGAAAGATATGGCCATTCCGTTATTCCCGGAATCCTTTATATGACTAAACTTTCAAGGAATATTGAAAGCGGGTTTCTCTATGTATTGGGAACCTCGCTGTCAACGCTGACGTATGATTGTCTTGACTACTATCTTGCCCGTGCCGATGCCGATGACGGCAATCGCTCATCACCTCCCACCGAACCCATATTGGTAAAATCAAGACAGCAAACCCTGTACGGTAATTTCCGTTTGAACCATGATAAAAAGTATGCGGTGTACACTTCCAATAATCGAGGAAAATTCAAATTGTTATTGTACGATGTGAATAATAACCGTTCATCCGTTCTTTTTAAGGGCGGATATAAGCGTGAGGAAATTATTAATGATAACTATCCGGTTGCCGCATGGCATCCTTCCAAAAATATCCTCACAATTTTTTTTGAAAAAAAAGGACGGTTGTGGATCCGGATGATAGATCCTGAGAGTGAAAAAAACCCGGTCATCCTGACCAGGGAAATGCACCAACTGAACAACATATTTGATTTTTCATACCACCCTGACGGCAATAAACTGGTCATGTCGGCTGTGAAACAGTCGCAGAACGATATTTTCGTTTATGGCATTTCTTCAAACAACATAGAGCAGGTCACCGATGATATTTTTGACGACCGCCAACCCCAATTTACATCGGACGGGAAAAAAATTATTTTCAGTTCCAATCGTTCTGCCGATACCCTTTATACCCTGAAAACGGATCACTTTTCCGATTCGGCAACCTTCCCGGTTCCAAACAGCAATAAGGATATTTTTATTTATAATTCTCAATCGCGTTCGCGCATGCTTGGCCGGCTTACCGGATCGCACGATATTGATGAATCCGCCCCCGAAGAATATTCACCCGGCCTGTACACGTATCTTTCTGACCGGAACGGCATTGTTAACCGTTACCTGGTAAAAACCGACAGCGTGATCAGTCATATTGATACCATAGCCCATTACCGGGCAACACTGACCACCCTTCCGATGACCAATTATGCAAGGAATATCCTTGACCAGAATGTGCCGGACGGCAGCAATTCAATAACCGAACTGATCCGGCATGATGATGATTTTAATTTTTATATCCATGAAAAAAGAGATGCATCTGAATTGTCTGAAATAAGAGCACCGGAAACCGCGTACAGGAGGATACTTGAAAAAGAGACCGAAAAAAAACGGAAGGCAAAAGAAAAGTCAGGGCGGGAGGAAGAAGCGGACCCTTTCAAGTCACTCGATATATTATTTATGGAAGATACTTCCGGCACGGTTGAACCGGAAGGAAAAAAATCCGAAAA